>NZ_CP108487.1:6819225-7439154 GCF_036226525.1 Kribbella sp. NBC_01245 | reverse complement strand
GTCGACATCGGCGATGACGCCGCACGACCGGCACATGACGTGGTGATGGTTGTCGCCGACCCGCGACTCGTAGCGGGCCACGGAACCGGATGGCTGGATGCGCCTTACCAACCCCGCGGCGGTCAACGCGTGCAGGCAGTCGTACACGGCCTGATGCGAAACCGCGGGCAACTCCGTCCGCACGGCGCCGATGAGGGAGTCCGTATCGGCGTGCGGATTGGCGTACACCGCGGTCAGCACAGCCAGCCGCGGACGCGTCACCCGCATGGCGGCCCCGCGCAGCATCTGCTCTAACTCCGGGGTGGTGGGCACCTTCGAAGTCTTACCTGTTTTCTGGAATGAGTCAAGATTAACCCGGGTGTGTCGCGGGGTCTTCCGGCGCCTGGTCGTTTGCCAGTAGGCCTTCGATGAACGTGAAGAGATCGGGAGCCGCAACTTCCTCGATCACGCCCGGGTCCGCCATCGTGTCAACGAATCCGACCGCTCCGTCCGCGAGCAGCATGTAGTAGTTGCCGCACCCGTCGCCGGCAATGGGCAACCAGTCGCCGGCCTGCCATTCGGGATAGAGCGTGCGGACGGCCGGGAGATCGACGTACGACTTATCCGGCCGATGACCGAACACGCCGCCAGGCCCGATCACGGCACCCCGGCAAATGCCCAGAAACTCCACCAACTCCGCCGGCAACGCCCTACCAAGACGCGCCTCCAACTCAACCAACTCCCGCGCCGTGGCACCCCGAATGCCTGGCTCATCAGGACTCCGAACCGCCCCATAGACGAGTTCCCGCACGCGCTCATGACTGGCCACACGTCTTATATAGCGCACAGAGAGGCCCTTCCCGGGTTCGTCGAAAGGGCCTCTTCGCGCCCGGCTAGGTGGTGCGCCTTCTTTGGCGGAGGACGAGCGCCCCCGACACCGTCAACCGCGAACTGATGATGAGCCCCGACGGCCGCGTCCACGTCGTCGCCCCCTCCACCGACCCCGGCGTCATCGGCATCACTTGGGAATGGGACTAACGCGCAATTGGCCGTCCCACCACGTGAGCACGCGCGTGCCGTAGAACGTGAGCCACCTGGAAGGCTCGCCCGGCGGTACGTCGATCTCGAACCAGGCGCGTCCCGGGTGGCGCCCTTCCTGGAGCCAGGTGCCGTCGGGGAGGCGGGCGGCCCGGATCACCTCGATCGCTTGCGCCAGGCGGGGATCGGGCGTGATGCCGTCGTACAGCGCTGCTTCGCGGAAGTAGTCCGCCGCGTTCAGCACGCTGTAGAACCAGCGGAACGGGTAGACGAACCGCGTCACCCACGGCCCGACGAGCTCCCCCGTCGACCGGGCGTGGAGGAGGCGGCGCTCCAGCAAGTACTCCTCGCCGGCTCTACGGGCCTCCCGCAACGCGTCGCTTCCGCCGGTCGCGTTTTCGTAGTACAGCAAGCCCTTCAGGGCGTTTAGCGTGGAATGGAACGAGGAGCGGGTCGAGCCTTCCACCCATTCGCAATTCCAGCCGCCATCTTGGAGACGATGGTCGACGAACCACTGGGCGATGCCCGAGACGTCCGCTCCGAGCCAGGCGCCGTTGGCAAGCGTGTACGCGTTGATGCAGCAATCGACCTCGCCATCCCAATACGGCAGGTCGTCGTACTCCCACCGGCTATTCGCCGCTAGCAGCTCGGCCGTGCCGGCGAGCGCGGTCGCGTCGAGGCCCCAGTCGCGCAGGGTATTCAGCGTCCACGTCGTCGCCGTCCAAGGCTGCCCCTCCTCCCCCGCCGCCTCGGTCGCCTCGGTCGTCTCGGGGTCGTGAGTTGCCTCCGCCGCATCGGGGCCGTCGGAACTACCTGGGAAGTACGCTCCACCGGCCCACTGCCCGTCGGGATCCTGCAGTGCAAGCAGTTTCGCCCCGAAACCCTCCGTCGCGATCCGGGCCCGTGTCGCCTCCCACGCCGGCCGCGGTGCCCTCACAACGTCGCGCTCCACCTGCCATCGCAACGCCGGATCGCTATCAAGCAACCAGTCGACCAACGCCTGATCAAGCCCCATACCCCCAGGCTACTGGCGAACCGCCCCTCCACAGGTTTGTCCGACCATCCCGTGCTCAGACTGCGATGTGAAGGGACATGTCGGACGGACCGCCAGGTCCACACGATGGCCGAAACAGGCCGAACGAAGCCAAAAGCTGTCACCGCGTGGACCTGGACGTCCGCGCGTCCGAATGCCTTACGAGAGCCGGCCGCCTGCTTGGGGTTCGCGGAATCGCGACAGCGGTACAACTGCGATCGGCACGACTTCGACCAGCAACTCGGGCGCGACCAGCCCCGCGGCCTGGATCAGGATGCTCGCCGGAGCGGTAGCCGCTGGGAAGTGGCGGGCACGCACTTCCTGGATGGCGGGCAGGTCGCCGCGATCCAGGAAGTAGATGGTCATGCTGACGATGTCGGCGAGCGTGCCGCCGACCTCTGCCAGGATGATCCGGACGTTGTCCAGGCTCTTTTCCAGCTGCATCCCGGCGTCGCTGATGCCGACCACGTTGCTGTCCTCATCCCAAGCAACCTGACCGGTTACGTGGATGACCTGTCCGGGAGGCTGGACGACTCCCTGGGAGAAGGCACGTCCGTTGGGCGCCCACATGCGCGGTGGATTGAAGTGTCCACTCATACCCCGACCCTAGCCGCGCTCCGCCTGTCTCCCGCTTTCGACGGTTGAGGTCAGTTGGCTCTACTGGTGAGCGCACCGGACTCCAGGTCGATCGCGTACGCGCGCGGAACGCCGGCCCGCGAGATGCGTAGGACCTTCCCGTCAACGGCAAAGGTCCAGCCGCGCCCGACCTCGGCCGGAAGGTCGACGCACAGGGCCGACGCGGTATCCGCGAACAGCAGGTGGACGAACGGCCCGTGCGGACGCCCGAGCCCCTCGTGCCCCGCGCCATGCGCCCCGCTGGGATGGGGGACGTACAGCGTCGCCACGCTGCGTCCGCCTCGCCCCGCCGCGCGCGCGATGGGAAGGCCGGCCATCTCCTCACCGAGCGTCCGCTTGTCTGCCACCGCATCAGGACGCAGAGCCGCAGCCACCCGGTCATACGCGCGTACGACGTACTTGCCCGAGCCGGCCGGCTTTCGGTGCTCGATGAAGTAGATCAGGGATCCGTCCGGTGACCAGGCGTCGTACGTGAAGTCACCATCCAGTTCAACCAGCTCCGATGTCGCCGCCTTCAGATCGACGACCATGAACCGACTCACGCGACCCCGGGGACTACCGGCTTCGGCCTCGGCTTCGGCGAGCACGGCCAGAGCGCCGTCAGGTGTCGCGCCTTCTGACGGGCCGTTCGCCACGACGCGCGGCAGCACCCACCGCCCGTCAACCTCCACCTGTCGGCTGGCGCCGCCCAGCACGGAAACCGAAGTGCGGGTCTCATTGGGTTGGACCCTCACAGTGACCGATCCGACCCGCAGCTCGTCGATTCTTGTTCCGACAGCCCCAGTGGCCGGTGTGCTGCTGGTGATAGTCGGTCGCTCGTCCGCGCTGTTGACGCGGTCCGGCGTCGAGGCACAACCGGCGATCACCACGCCGCAAGCGCACAGAACGATGCTCCTGAACAGATACATGAGGACTCCCCGGCCCGTAACTAAAGCAGCTGGCACAACTAGTCGCCCGACAAGCGGACAACTCGTCTACACCGCCACAACTCGCCACGTTCCCGGGACAACCCAAGGGCCAGGAGGATGCAGCGAGTGACCGTCGTGCGTACGGTCGCGACCCACGTTGGCCGCGACCGTACGTCTGACGTCCGATCGGGGCTAGCCTCCGCTGGCGGTGCCTGCGACCAGGGGCAGTGAGACCGAGGTGCCGGACAGGTCGACGGTGACGTTGGTCCCGGTGCCGGTTTCGGCTTCGGTGACGTCGGCGTTGGTGCCGGTCAGTACCAGGCCCAGCCGGTGTCCCGCCTTGAACTCGTAGTCCTGCGGCAGCATCGACCAGGTGATCTGGTACGACTTGCCCGGCTTCAGTGGTGTCGGGTGGCTCAGTGACTTGTGGTTCTGCGCGTCCATGAACCCGCGGGCGACCACCTGGAAGCCGGAGGTCACCGTGTTGTCGGCGGCCCTGAGGTAGCAGCTGCTGTCATCGGCCGTGCTCTCGCCGACGCAGTCTTTGCCCTCGATGAGCTTGAGGCCTTGCCCGCCAGCGGGATCGACGCCGTGGATGCGGGTGTCCTGACCGTAGTCGACGAGCAGTACGCCCAGGTTGGCAGTCGGCATGTCCAGCTTGACTCGTAGGCTCACCGAAGCCGTACCGGACAGCCGCGTCGCGTTCTTCAGGGCAGGCGTCAGGAATGCCAGCCGGTACGGGTTGGTGGTGCCGGGGTCGCCGGCCATCCCGATCTCGGTCTGGCGGGTCTCGGTGTAGCTACCGGTCCCGGCTGACGGCTTACTGGCGAGCGAACCGTCCTGCTGCGGTCGCAGGGTCGTCGTCCGCGTCTGCGCCGGCCAGTCGGCTTGGGCGATCCAACGGTCCGGGCCGAGCTGTACGTCGGCGCGCGGCTGCCGCATGACGTCGTTGGGTACGCCCATCAATTCGTGGTCGAACCACTTGTGCAGAGTGTTGACCCACACCTCGCGGCGGGCCCAGAACGGATCGAGGTGCCCGTACTGCGTAACCCACACCTTGCGCTGTACGCCGTGGGGCAGCCCGGCCCACCAGGTGGAGAATTGGTCGGCCGTCACGTTCCGGTCTTGCATCCCCACTACCGAGAAGACGCTGGCGCGTACGTTGCGCACACTCGACACGGGTCCGGTCCGGTAGTCGAGTTCACGCCAGTAGGCGTTGTAGTTGCCGGTTTCGTCGTCCGAGCCCTCGGTCATGCGCTGGTACGCCGCCGCGCACTTCTCGTCCGGATCCGCGTCGACCATTTTGGCCAACCATTCCTGCCCGCCCTTGAAATCCGTGAGGGTGCCGTTGGCGCGCCACATTTCGTACCAGCTGCTGGGGCCCGCGAGCGGCACGATCGTCTCTAGACCCCGCACCCCGGTGCCGGCGACTCCCATGGCGAGGGATCCCTCGTACGAATGGCCGATCATGCCGGTACGGCCGGTGGTCCAGGTGGCTTTGACCGGATCGCCCTTGGCGTCGTACGCGGTCGTCCGGCCGTTCAGCCAGTCGATGGCCGCCTTGCCGCCCAGTACGTCGGACGGGCCGCCCGAGGTCGGGCAGCCCTCCGACAACCTGGTGCCGCTCATGTCGACGGACACGTACGCGTAGCCGCGCGGGACGAAGTAGTTGTCGTAGAACAGCGGGAACTTCGTGAGGTTCCCGTTGGCGTCGTACTTCTTGTGGTCCAGCTCGAAGCCGACGCCGGGGGTGTCGAAGTACGGACTCTGGTGCATGATCACCGGGAGCTTGAGCCCGGAGCTGCTCTCTTTCGGCCGGATGATGTCTACCCGGATCAGGTCCTTCTTGCCGTCGCCGTCGCTGTCGGCCGGCGACTGCACCCGGACGTGCTCGCGGATGGCGTCTTTGTAGGAGAAGACGGGCTGCGTCAGCCCATCGGAGATTTCGGTTGTCTGCTTCGCGGTCGCGGCGGTCGCGACTGCGGCGGGAGTACCGGCGACCACGAGCGCGGTCGCGAGTGCGATTGCGGCGAGGTTCCTGTTGTTGGTCATGCGATGACTATCGGCACCCGGCCTGCCACGCCCCCGCCATCCTCCTGACACGCCCTGACACAAGGGATGCGTACGGGGCCAAGGTGCTCAGCTTGTCGCCTGAGCACCTTGACCCCGTCAGGTCAGCCCGCGGCCTTCCCGCCGCAGAACACCTCTTTGGCCAGCATGTTGAACGCCTTCCAAAACTCCGTCGCGAGGTCGATTGCCGCGTCTCCGGTGGTAATCGAGGCGGTCAGGGTCTTACGACCGTCAGGCGTGCTGACCATCAGTGCCCCGTAGCCGCCGGGAGGGCCGCCGTTGTGGTGGAGGATGGTCGTGCCGCCACACTCCGGGCCCAGGTCCTGCACGAACAACCCGAGGCCGTAGTGGAAGTCGCCGCTCTTGGGGTGAGGCTTACGCATCTCGGCCAGCAGTTGGGCCGGGAGGAGCTTGCCGCCATTCAGCGCGGAGAAGTACGTGTGGAGGTCCTCGGTGGTCGAGATCATGTCACCGGCGCCTGCCAGTAGTGAGAGGTTCTGGCGGGTGACATCGACCGTCTTCCACTGCCCAGCGTCCTGGTAGCGGTAGTAGCCGTGAGCATGCGGCCCGGGGAGCTGCGTCCGGTTGCCCGGCACCACGGTCCCCTTCATCCCGAGCGGCCGCAGGATCCGCCGCTTCATCTCTTCGGCGTACGAGCGGCCGGTGACCTTCTCGACCAGCAGCACGGCAAGCGTGTAGTTGGTGTTGGCATAGCTCCAGTTCGTCCCCGGCGCGAACTTCGCCGGCTTGGACAACGCCAGCCGTACCAGCTCCTCGGGCCGGTAAGTACGGAACCGGTTATCCACCCACTCCTTACCCGCCCCCGGGATCCCCGGCACGTACGTCCCGTCGTCGTAGAACTCGCCCGTGTAGTTGAACAACCCACTCGTGTGCTGCAACAGCATCCGCACGGTAATCCGCCGGTCCAACTTGAACTCCGGCAGATAACCCGCCACCGAGCCATCCAGCCCGACCTTCCCCTCAGCCACCAACTGCAGCACCAGCGTCGCGACGAAGTTCTTGGTAACACTCCCCACCCAGAACCACCCACTAGTCGACGGCTTCGCCCCCTCCCCCAACTTGCGCGCCCCCGCGCTACCAACCCACTCCCCGCGCTCATCGTTCACCCGCATCTGCACCCCAGCGAACCCGGAGTCCACAACCTCCTGAATCGCCTCCTGCAACTCCGGCCGCCCCTGCCCACCATCCGCCAACGGCACGCGCCTGCCCTCCGCAGTCGCCACCCCAGGCGCCCCCACCCCAACCAACAACGCAACAGCCAGCACCGCGCCCGCCATCCGCCGAATGCCCCGCGGCATCCGCCCCCTGCCCTTCTCAGTAGTCGTTTCCGGACCCTCATACGTCTTCCGCAACCCCACGGCCGCGCTCATTGAACTAGCCATGGCCCCAAGATCACCGCCCGTCCTGACACCGGACCGTCACTGCGCTGACGCGCCCGCCCGCCCACGCAAAAGCGCGGCTCCAAAGGCCGCTGACCACAGCTTGAAGCCGTGTCGCTCGTTCTGTGCCTAGCGGTCGGTTACCAGCAGGGTGTTGCCGTCGGGATCCTTGATGGTGAAGAAGCGACAGATGTCAGGCGACCCTTCGATCGCAGTTGGTTGGCATCCGTGGCCCTCCAAGTCCGATCGAGCCTGGCTGAGGTCACTCACGGTGAAGTTGCAGGTCGCCCAATCCAGCCCGGGCTTGGTCTGGATCCTCGTTGCGAACTCGGGGCAGCATGGTCAGCAGCAGTCGTTGCAGGCTTGGCTCGGGTCGCAATTGGTACACCGTGGCCTGTGCTGGTTGCTCCGGCTGCTGCATTTTGCCGCACCCTACCCGTGCTGGTGATGCGCCTGATTGCCCTGCTTTGGGGGCGTTCACGTTACGAGTCGTTGAGCATTGCTGGCGCAGTGCTCCGGGAGTAGCGTTGCGGCCAGGCTGGCGCGCGTCCTTGGTCGGAAGCCCCACGTTGGCTGCCTCTCGCGAAGCGCTCGCCGGGGACGCCCGCCCATGCATGGAGGGGTGTTCAGTATGTCCTTGAGACGTGCCGCCGTGGTATCTGTAGCCGCCCTCGTATTGAGCTTGGTATCGTTCCCCGCCGTTGCTCGGCAGCCGGATGCGCCGCTCGAGATGTACACGCTTGAGGGGCCGGCCGACAGGATCGCTGAAGCCGTGCCCGGGCTCGAGCTCGCGGGTCTGCGCCAGACCGCATCAGGCATCAAGGCCGACGCGGTTCTCACGCAAGGCCAGCGAGACAAGTTGGCCGGCTCCGGCGCGAAGGTCACAGTCAAACGCAACAAGAAGGGCCAGACTGTCTCGGAGCAGGCTGCCGCCCAAGCGCAGGGTGGCTACAACGTCTACCGGTCGTGGGACGAACCGGGTGGCATCCGGGACGAGCTGTACGACGTGGCGCGCCGGAATCCGCAGCTGGTCAAGCTCGTGGTCCTCGGCCGGTCGCATCAGGGCCGCGAGTTGATCGGGTTGAAGCTCACCCAGGGGGCGCGCGACGTGCCCGACGGATCCCGCCCGGCGGTGTTGTATTCGTCGCTGCAGCACGCTCGCGAGTGGATCAGTCTCGAGGTGAACCGCCGGCTGCTGCATCATTTCGTCGACCGTTGGCGGACAAACGACAGGGAGATCAGGGGTCTGCTGAAGCAGACCGAGTTGTGGTTCGTCGTCGCGGCGAACCCCGACGGGTACGAGTACACGTTCGACAGCGAGCGGTTGTGGCGGAAGAACGTGCGCGACAACAACCGTGACGGCCAGATCACTGTCGGCGACGGGGTCGATCCGAACCGCAATTTCAACGAGCATTGGGGCTACGACAACGAGGGCTCCTCGCCGAACCCGGCCGAGGAGACCTATCGCGGTCCAGGCCCGGCGTCTGAGCCCGAGACACGCGCGATGCAGGGGCTGATCGACCGCGTCAGGCCGAGGTTCCAGTCGAACCTTCACTCGTACGGCGAATGGCTGTTGTACCCGCAGGGCTGGCAGGTTGGCACGCCCGACGCCGACAACCCGCTCTACGTCGCGCTCGGCGGCACGGACGCGCGGCCGGCGATCCCGGGCTTCAACCCCGGTCAGTCGGCTGACACGCTCTACGTCACCAACGGCGAGACCACCGACTACGCCGACACCAGTGCCGGCACCATCGCCTTCACCCCCGAGCTGGGCGAAGGGGCCCCCGGGTCCGGTTTCGTCTTCCCCGACGACGAGGCGCTGATCCAGGCGGAGTTCGAGAAGACCCTGCCGTTCCACCTTGGTTTGGCCCGGTCGGCGGTCAATCCCACGAAACCCGCGTCGCCGGTCGGCATCCAGCCCGCGCCGTTCTACCTCGACCAGGACGACGTCGACCCACAGAACGGACAGCAGTCGCTGTTCGATTTCCGGTTCGCCGTCTCCTACGGCGACCCGCAGGAGGTCCGGGTGCTGGCACAGCACAACATCGGCGCCGTGACGCTGAAGTACCAGATCGCCGGCGGGCCTGTACGACAGGCGCCGACGTCCGAATGGACCGGCGGTGAGCGCTACGGGCCTGGAAACGGCGCCCACTACCACGTTGTCCGCGGCCAGGTGGCAGGCGCGTCGGTCGGCGACAACGTGACCGTGTGGTTCGAAGGCGGCGGCGCGCGCAGTGACTCGTTCACCTACCGGGTCGAATCCGACACCGGCCGGCGGGTCCTGATCCTCGCGGCCGAGGACTACACCGGTGCGTCTCCGGTGAAGGCGGGAGTGACGGCGCCGCAGTACCTGTCCTTCTACACGGACGCGCTGGACGCCAAGGGAATCGAGTACGACGTGTACGACGTCGACGCGCGCGGGCGCACAGCGCCGGACAACCTCGGGGTGCTCAGCCACTACGACGCCGTCCTCTGGTACACCGGAGACGACATCGTGACCCGCGAAAGCGGCTGGGGCCCGGGCAATGCGTCGCGGCTGGCGATGCAGGAGTTGCTCGAGGTGCGCGACTTCGTCAACGAGGGTGGCCGGGTGGCCTACACCGGCCAGCGCGCCGGCCAGCAGTACACCCCGGCTCTGGGAACGCAGCTGTACGACCCGTTCGAGAACCGGCAGTGCCGCGCGGATCCCGCCATCTTGGCACGCTGCCTCGCCCTGTCCGGCTCCGGCAACTCGCAGGGCGACCCGATCGAGTACGTCTTCGGTGCGGCGATCACCACGCCGGGTGGCGGTTTCGACTCGACCACGGGTGATCCGTTCCCCATCTCCGGGATCGACAATCCGCTGACCGGCCTGGCCCTCGAGCGCAACGGCGCCGACAGCGCCCAGAACCAGACCGTCGATTCGTCGTTCATCGCGACAGGCGACTTCCTGGAGGTGACCGACCCGGCGGGCAGCTTCCCCCACCTGGACAGCTGGCCGGCGGCGGAGTACCTGAGCGGGATCGCGGGCCCCTTCGACCCGCACAGCGGGCAGAAGTTCATGTGGTCGGACCGGGCGGACGAGGCGTACAAGCGGCTTGCCCGGACCATCACGGTGCCGGCGGGTGGCGCGACCTTGTCGTTCTGGACCAGCTACAACCTCGAGCTGGACTTCGACTACATGATCGTCGAGGCGCACACGGTCGGCCAGGACGACTGGACCACGCTGCCAGATCAGAACGGGCACACGTCCAGCGATCTGAGTAACGACATGGCCTGCACCAACGGCTGGAGTAATCCCGCCGATGAGGTCAACGTGCTACACCCGTTCCTGACCCACTACCAGACCTTCGACCCAGCCACCGGGACGTGCTCGAACACTGGAACGACCGGGCAGTGGCACGCCGCCAACGGCAGCTCGTCGGGCTGGCAGCAGTGGCAGATCGACCTGTCGCGCTACGCCGGCCGGCAGGTCGAGTTGTCGGTCACCGTCCTGAGCGACTGGGGCCTGCAGCAGTTCCCGGGCGTCTTCGTCGACGACATCGAGGTCTCCACCGGTGCGGGAACCACCTCGTTCGAGGACGATGCCGACCCGTTGGACGGCTGGGCCGTCCTCGGGGCGCCGCAGGACCCACAAGGCATCGAGGGCCCGAACCTCAACGACTGGGTCCGCCGCGGCGGCCTCGGTATCAAGGAGGGCGCTGCAGTCTCGACGTCGGACACCGCATACCTGGGCTTCGGCTTCGAAGGTGTCACTGGGCAGGCCACGAGAAACGAGCTGATGGATCGCCTGATCGACTACCTACTCCGCTAGCGAGCGGTCACCGGGGGTGGGGCCTGCGGGTCCCCCACCCCCGTGCTGCACCTATGGAAAAAGCCCTTGCCGATTGCTCGGAAAGGGCCTTTGATCTGGGTGGAGCTGAGGGGATTCGAACCCCTGGCCTCCTCGTTGCGAACGAGGCGCGCTACCAACTGCGCCACAGCCCCAGGCTTGTCGCTGCGTCCTTGCGACCGCAGAACTTTAACATGATTTCCGAAGCCGTCTGACCACCGGGGTCCTGCACCACGCCGGACCGCGCCGCGTCCCGGGGAAGGGGTGCGGGCGGTTAGTCGTTGACGGCGCGGGGGATCTCGGTGGACTCCTCGACCTCGGGGGCCGGGTCCGCCACCGGGGGGTGGGATTCGGCGGGGGTCGGGGTGGCGCGGGCGGAGGAGAAGACTTCGGGGCCGGAGAGGTTGACCGTGCGGACCGTGCGGTCGGGGGCCTTCTCCTTGTGGACGTACGTCGGGAGGGTGACGGGGACCGGGTCCCAGAGGCCTTCGGCCGCGGGGGCCTCGGGCTCGGGGAGGCGGACCTCGATCGTCTCCTCGACGTCCGCCGCAGGCGCGGCGGCAGACGGGCCGGCCTCATGCTGATCGCGCGCGCGGCGGCGCTCGAGGCGGTCCAGTCGGTCGAGCTCGTCGAGGCGGTGCATCTTGCGCACCTGCGCGCGAGCGACGACCGCGAAGAGCAGGATCAGACCACCCGGCACACCAAGGGACCACCACGGCACCATCGCGAACGAGGCCAGGGCGGTGAGGGAAAGCAGTGACAGGGTCAGCATGGAAAGGACCCGCCGGCGCCGCATAGCGGCCACCCGGCGGGCTCGGTTGGATGCAGCCGAACGCCGAGGTGGTGGCGGGTTGCCCTCGACAGGCAGGGGCTCGGAGAAGCCCGGCGGCCGGACGACGTACCGGGCACGGTCCTGGTCATCGGTCTGCCGAGCGAGCACGCGGCGCTCCGGGGAAGGGTCACCAGAGGACGCGCGCGGAGCCTCGTCGCTGCGGCGCAGCCACATCGGAACGAGGTAGGCAGCCCAGGCAGCGACGATCGCCACATAGATCAGCCCGGTCGTCCCCATGCCATGACGCTAAGACCACGGACGGTTCACATCCGGTACGTCGGGCGGTGTGTCGCAAGAAGACTCGTGTGACTGGTGTGATTAACACGGCCAGTGATCAAGCCAGTCTGGACAGCAATCCCGCGCCGACCTCTTCACGGTTCAACGCGAAGATCCGATGGTCTCGCCACTTGCCGTCGATGTGCAGAAACGCGGGCCGCAAACCCTCGTCGCGGAACTCCAGTTTCTCCACCACCCGCAGACTCGCCTTGTTCTCCGGGCGGATCGCGATCTCGATGCGATGCAGGTCAAGGACGAACCAGCAATGGTCGGCGGCCATCGCGACCGCCGTCGGCACGATACCCCGGCCGGCCCACGCCTCGTCGATCCAGTAACCCAGGTTGGCCCAACGCGCTGATCCATAGGTGATTCCGGACACGGTCAACTGCCCGACCAACGGCCATTTGCCGCGTCCCTCGACCGCTCCCCCATAAGTAAGGGTGAACGGCAACATCCGTCCCTGCCTGGCCTGCCGGTTCATCTCGCGTGCCATTGCGCGGAACGTCGGCGCACCCGAATCGCCACCCGGCGGCTGCGTCGCGTCCCACGGGCGCAGCCAACTGACGTTGCGCTGACGTACGGCGCTCCACTCGGCGCCATCGGACGCACGCAGAGGCCGTAACCCCACCGAGCCGTGCCGCAGCTCAACAGGCCAGCGGAATTCGGCCATCAGGCGAGGTCCGTCCGTTCGTGATCGCCGCCGCCCACCTGGTCGACCGCATGCGCCAGGATCGGCTCGAGCACGGTGAGTCCGTCCTTCACGCCACCACGCGAACCCGGCAGGTTCACGATCACCGTGCGCCCGGCCACCCCCGCGAGCCCCCGGGATAGCGAGGCCGTCGCGATCCCCTTGGCCACGCCGTACGCGCGAATCGCCTCGGCAATGCCCGGAATCTCCATATCCAGCACGCGTGCGGTCATCTCCGGAGTCGCGTCCGTCGGGGAGATACCGGTCCCGCCCGTCGTCACCACCACGTCGTACGACGATGCGACCGCGGCGCGCAGGGCCAGCTCAACCGGCTCACCATCGGGTACGATGCGCGGCCCGTCGACGCTGAAACCCCAACTGGACAAGGCCGTCGCGATCAACGGACCAGTGGTGTCCTCGTAAACGCCGGCGGCCGCGCGGTTCGAGACGCTCACCACCAAGGCCCGCGTCATCCGCGCTCCCAGTGGCCGGTCTTGCCGCCGTCCTTGGTCTCGACGCGTACGTCGGTGATGACGGCGGCCGGGTCGAGCGCCTTCACCATGTCGATCACGGTCAGACCGGCCACGGTCACGGAGGTCAGCGCCTCCATCTCGACGCCCGTCCGGTCATTGGTCCGTACGGTCGCGACGATCGAGACGCCGTCGTCCAACACCTCCAACTCCACCTTCACGCCGCTGATCGAGATCGGGTGGCACAACGGCACGAGGTCCGGCGTACGTTTCGCGGCCATGATGCCGGCGATCCGGGCCACGGCCAACGCGTCACCTTTGGGCACGCCCTCGCCACGCAACGCGGCGACCACCTCGGCACTGACGAGAACCTTGCCGGAGGCAACGGCCTGCCGCGCCGACACGTCCTTGCCGGAGACGTCGACCATTCGGGCCGCACCGGACTCGTCCACGTGGGTAAGGCGGCGGTCGTCGGTCATGAGGTCTCCTCGTCGAGCAGCCAGATCTCGGCCTTCTCACCGGCACGCATCCCGGTCACCTCTTCGGGTACGACGATCAGCGCGTTCGCACGGCTCATCCCGCCCAGCAGGTGCGAGCCGTGCCCACCGACCGTACGGATCATCCAGCCGTCCTCGTTGAGACTGGCAGCCGCACGGACGAACTGGCGCTTGCCCTTCGGAGACGAGAAGTCGTCCAGGAGTACGCCGCTGACCGCCTGCCGCCGGTAGGGCAGCCGTCCCATCAGCTTGCGCAGCGCCGGCCGGATGAAGACCTCGAACGAGACGTACGCCGATACCGGGTTGCCGGGCAGCGTGAAGATCGGCGTCGCGTCCTCACCGATGACGCCGAAGCCCTGCGGTTTACCCGGCTGCATCGCCACTTCGGGGAAGTCGATCGTGCCGGTCTTGCGCAGCACCTCCTTCACCACGTCGTACGCGCCCTTGCTGACGCCACCCGTGGTGATCACGAGATCGGCCCGCACGAGCTGATCCGACAACGTGTCCAGGAACTGCTTCTCGTCGTCGTCCACGATGCCGACGCGATAGACGATCGCCCCGGCCTGCCGTGCTGCCGCCGCGAGGGTGTAGCTGTTCGAGTCGTAGATCTGGCCATGCTCCAGCTTCGAACCGGGCTCGCGCAGTTCGGCACCGGTCGAGATGACGACCACGCGCGGCCGCGGCCGGGCCATCACCCGGGACCGGCCGACCGCCGCGAGGATGGCGAGCTGGCGCGGACCGAGCAGGGTGTCCTTGTCGAGTACGCGATCGCCGGCCGCGATGTCCTCAGCGGCCCGCCGGATCGAGGCGCCGAGCTGCGGCTGCCGGTTGATCCGGACCGAGACGGCACCACCATCGGTCCACTCCACCGGTACGACGGCATCGGCGCCGCGTGGCATCGGGGCACCGGTCATGATCCGGGTGGCCGTGCCCTGCGTGACCACCAGCGGACGGCTCCGGCCCGCGGCGATGTCGCCCATCACCGGCAACGTGATCGGGTTCTCCTCCGAGGCGCCGGCCAGGTCCGCGGCCTGCACGGCATAACCGTCCATCGCGGAGTTGTCGAAACCGGGCAGGCTTATGGCCGAGTCGACGTCCTCGCACAACACCAGCCCGAGGGTTTCCAGCAACGGCTGCTCGAACGGGGGCAGCGGCGCGATCCGCTCCAGCACCGCTTGGAGATGTTCGTCGACACTGCGCCTCATGCGCCGAACCCTAGCGCCTTGGCCGGTTAGGCCTCGGGGTGGGCGCCCCAGACCATTCGAACGTCCGGCGCCTTCTCCTCGTTGGTGGCCCCATCCGTACGACGGACCTCGGTGAAGCCGTGCGAGGCGTAGAACCGCTGTGCGGGTACGTTGGTCTGGAAGGTCCACAACGCCAACCCGCCCGGCCGCAGGTCCTTCGCGAGATCGACCAGCATCGAGCCGATCCCCTGCCCCGCCAACTCCGGTACGACGTACAGCTGGTCGAGGTCATCGCCGTCCAGCGTGAGCACGGCCACCACCCGATCGGCCTCGAGCGCGACCCAGGTCTGCGCGTCGGGCAGCAGCACGTGCGCGAACCAGTCGCGTACCTGGTCTTGCGTATGGATGGGCGCGGGCAACGCCGGCAGACCGCCCAGCCGCGAGGCCCACCAGGCGTCGGCCGCGTCGTTGCAGTCGGCCGGCTCGAGCGGCCGGATGAAGACCTCAGCCACGAAGCTCCGTTCCGTCCGGGATCTCCCGGCGCTCCCCCGCGGCCGCTGCCACCTCGACGTCACCGATCACGGTCACATCCTTGCCGAAGGCAACATCACCGCGCACCTCGAGCCGGTCGGCCCGGACCAGCGACGGCGCACCACCGGCGAACCGGCGCTCGAAGTCGGCCAGGATCCGGAAGTACGCCTGGTCGAGATCGACGTACGGCTCGTCGCCCTCATGCGTGGTGGTCAGCTCGCCCGATTCGTCCAGCTCGTAGACGTCCGAGCGCAGCACGAGCAGGTCGTTCGTGGTCTTCACCGGCTTGAACCGGGACCGGTCCACGATCACCGCCTGCGAACCCTCGAACGTCTCGATCGCCGTACCCATCCCGGTCTCGAGCTGGATCACCCGCGGCGATTCGGCATCCGACGGGTCGACCGTCTTCTTGTTCACGATGATCGGCAGCCCGAGCACGCCGTCATGGCCGGCCATCAGCTCGGCCAGCCGGTCCAGGTCGATCCACAGGTTGTTGGTGTTGAACGTCTTGTGCCGGGTTACGTCCTGGAACGAGGCGTTGTCGTCCTCATGCACCTGGGCGCTGTCCCGCAGGATCAGCCGGCCGTCGGACCTGCGCACCGCGACATGCCCGCCCTTGCGATCGGACCTGGTCCGGCGGCATACCTCCATCCCGAACGGGACGTCGTGCTCGGCCATCCAGGCGGCGATCCGGCCGTCCGGGGTGGCGCCGAGGTTGTCCGCGTTCGAAACGAAGGCGTGCCGGAAGCCCTTCTCGCGGAGGGCGTCGAGCATGCCCGAGGCGACCAACGCGGTGAAGAGATCGCCATGACCCGGCGGGCACCACTCGAGCTCGGGCTCGGCCGGCCACTCGACCGGGGTGAGGTCGTCGGCCCGCAACTTGGGCTCGGCGTTCTGCAGGAAATCCAGGGGGATCCCGTCGACCGGCAGCTCGTCGTACGCCTTGAGCACCGCGAGGGAGTCCTCCCGGGTGCGGAACGAGTTCATCAGGACGAGCGGCAGGGGTACGTCGTACGTCTTGCGCAGGTGCAGGATCTGGCGGGCGATGATGTCGAGAAAGCTCAGGCCGTCCTTCACCGGCAGGGCCGACTTGGGACCGGTGACGCCCATCGACGTACCGAGGCCGCCGTTGAGTTTGATCACCACGGTCTCGGCCAGGGCGGCACGCATCGCCTCGGTGTCGGTGTCGAGGTGTTCCAGATGTGGCAGGTCGCCGACCGGGTCGATCTCGGCCTCGCGAATGGTGCCCTGCTGACCGGATTCGAGCAGTCCGTAGTAGTGCGTGAAGACCTTGATCGCGACCTCCGCGACCCCGGCCGAACGCATCTTCTCCGTCGCCTGGCGCAAACCGTCCTGACTCATGCGGCAACCCTACTGAACGGGTACGGTCCAACCGCAGCGCGCGACGAAGATCACCCTGACAGGGTTAGAAACCGACCTCGGTGATCGGGAGCTTTTTGCCGGGTGGTTCTTCCAGCCAGGTGCCGGTGATGGCCCACTCGCCACCTTCGCGCTTGAGGGTGAAGACGCGCTTGAGGCTGTAGTCCTGCTTGGCGCCACGGTTGGCGGCGGTCGCGCCACCGGACGGCAGGTAGAGCTTGGTGTTGTCGGTGACGGCGGCCTTCGCGAGCTCACCGGTGACCTCGAGCGAAGTGAGGGTGACCTCGACCTCGGCCCGGGTATGCGTCCCGGCGGCACGACGCTCGTCCAGCTTCTTGGCGTGGGTTTCGATCCCGACGGCGAAATCGGGATCGAGCCGCGCGGTCGTCAGCGGCTTGCCGTTCATCGCGGTGCCCTCGTCGGTCACCCGGGTGGCGCGGTCCTTCAGGTACTGGCTCACGACCGCCTGGACGGACTCGCTGTCCTGTTTGCTCGGCCCGGACCCGCAGCCGACAGCGAGCAGCAACAGGCCCGCCATCATCGCCATCCCCCGAACACGACGCAGCACCAACGACACCCTTTCACCTGAGATGTGACGGGGAGAGCGCCAGTCCCGTCAACGCGTACACCCCTTACTCTCCCCGATCCGAGCCCGATCTGAGGAGCCGAACCAGGCAACTCTTGACATATTTCGCATGGATTTGAGGTAGGAACCTCCGAAGTGATCCGCATTCGCACCGATGCCTACACAGCGTACCCATACGAACACAACCCACCCGTCTACCATCAGGCCTGTGGAATCTCCCGCCCTCGATAAGGCTTCCCGGCGCAAGGAACTGCTCGCGGCACGACGTGCGCTGACGTCGGACGAGGTGGCTGCCGCGGGTGCGGGGTTGCTCGCATCCGCGCAGGTCAGGCCCGAGTTTCAGGCCGCGCGATGTGTCGCGCTCTACCTCGCGATGGGCACCGAGCCGGACACCACGCCGCTGCTCGACTGGTTTCGCGCTCACGACGTGCGGGTGCTGCTACCGCTCCTGTACGACGACAACGACCTCGGCTGGGGGCCGGCGGACTCGGGCCTGCATCCGGGCCGCCTCGGTCTGACCGAACCGCTGGAGGATCTCGGCCCGAACGCGATCGCCTCGGCGGCGCTCGTGATCTGCCCGGCGCTGGCGATCGACCTCAACGGCGTACGACTTGGGCGGGGCGGCGGCTCGTACGACCGGGCCCTCGCCCGCGCCGCCGACGTACCGATCTGGGCCGCGGTCTATCCCAGCGAAGTCGTCGAAGCCCTGCCGCGGGACGCCCACGACCAGTACGTCGATGCCGCGCTCACGCCCTCCGGCCTACGGGTGACCAATCGGTCAGACGTTCGCCAGACGTGACCGCACAGTCGTGCAGAATGCGCGGATGAACGAGCACCTGACCGCCGACCAGTTGACCGCCCGCACCGCGAGCGCGGTCGCCACCGCCACCGCGACCGCCCGTGACCTCGGGCTGGACGTGACCGACGCGACCGCGTTGTACGACGCGTTCTCGGTGGTCGTACACCTCAAACCGTCGCCCGTGGTGGCACGCATCCCGATCGTGCTGCCGCCGCAGTTCACCGCGACCACCCAGCTCGCCCGCCAGCGGACCGAGCTCGACGCCGTCGCCTGGTTGCAGGGTCAGGGCCACCCGGTGGTTCCGCCCAGCCCGCTCGTACGACGTGAGCCGGTGAGCCGGGACGGGCTGTCCATGACGTTCTGGCAGTACGTCGAGGTCGCGGGTGAGCCGGATTGGGCCGGGAACGCCGCCCGCTCGGCCGAGCTGCATCACGCGCTGGCGGATTACCCGGGCGAACTGACGTGGCTGTCGCCGGTCAACAACGTCGTACCGCAGGGACTGGCTGCTCTCGAGGGTCAGCCCGACTTGCTTGCGCCGGAAGACCTCGAGCGTGCCCAGCGTGAGTGGAAGCTGCTCGAGCCTATCGTCGGGACGCGTGCCGGGTGGGAGCGTGAGTTCCCGAACTCGTCAGTGCAGCCGATCCACGGCGACGCACCGGCGTACAACATGATCATGGTCGGCGACGGCGCGCTCTGGGCCGACTTCGAGGACGTGACGGTCGGGCCGATCGAGTGGGACTTCGCGTTGTTCCCGGCGGAGATCGCGACCATCTACAACGAGGCCGCGGCGAAGCTCGGACGGCCGGGTATGGACGAGCGCGCGCTCGCGGTGATGGGCGCCGCCCGGAACCTGCAGGTCATCGCGTGCCTGCCGCTGGTGCCGCAGTTCCCCGCACTGGGCGAGGGACTGCAGCCGGTCATCGACGCTTGGCGAGTGGGACCGCTCGCGGGCGGTCTGTAGTTATTTGGGGCCTGGCGTGAGCGTGAAGGTGTGCTCGCGCCGGGCCTCGACCGCGCCACGGGTGAAGGCCCACGGCAGCGTCTGACCCTTGACCCACAGCTCGGTCTGGTCGGTGTAGTTGCCGTGGAACGCGTGCCCCGAAACGCCGGTCAGGTTGATCCAGCGGGAGTTGTCGAGGTTGTCCAGGTCGACCACCATCCGCATCGACGGCACGGCGGTGACCGCGTAGCCCTTGGCCGCGTCCCAGCTGGTCGCGTTGACCAGGGAGTTGCCGCCGCCGAGCTCGTACGGGCCTCGATTGAACAGCCGGTCGACCACGCCGATGCCCGATTTGCCGAGGGTCTGGTTGGTCAGGGTCAGCTTGTGCAGCCGGCCCCACTCCCAGTTCTCCGGATCGCGGGCCATCGCCTTCGTGATGTCGCTGCGGGCCTTCATCATCGCCTCGCGCAGTACGTCGTCCCGGCTCTCGCGCTGCGGCGTACCGAGGTCGTCCCACCAGGCGTTGTTCGGCTCGTCGACCAGATCGCGCACCGCCTCGAACCAGCGCGAACCGCCGTCCGGCCAGATCGACTCGGGCATCTGGTCGTGGAAGGTGAGCGCGAGCACGTTGCGCCAGACGATGTTGAAGTACGCCGCGGCGGCGGAATCGGCCGGCTGCTGGAAGTCCCAGCCGCGCAGCACGTCCTGGCCCTGGCGCACGAAGTCGTCGGGGATACCGATGTCCAGCAGATGCGGTACCAGCATCTCGGCATTCGCGTTCTTGCTGTCGAGCTGGATGTCGGCCATCGCGTTCACGTCGAGTTTGCCCGCGCGCTTGATCCGGTCGAGGATCTGCTGCGAGCGATAGCCGTAGTCCCAGTTGCTGCCGAGGTGGCGCGGGTAATCCCCGGGGACGACGGCCTGGTTCGCGGTGACGATGATGCCGTCGGCCGGGTCGAACTCGGTCGGCAACTCCTCGAACGGCAGGAAGCTCTTCCAGTCGTAGTCCGGGTCCCAGCCGAGGGCGGGCCAGTCGCCGGCCGACTTGCCGCCACCCATGCCGCGGACCGGGATCTTGCCGGGCGCCTGGTAGCCGATGTGGCCCTCGCGGTCGGCGTACACCAGGTTCTGTGCTGGGGCCTCGAAGACCTTGGCGGCGGCCCGGAACTCGGTCCAGTTCTTGGCCTTGTTGAAGCCGAAGATCGCGTCGGCGGTGCGGCCCGGCGTGAGCGCGGTCCAGCGCATCGCGACGCCGTACGTCTCGGTGCCGAACCGCTGTGCCTTGCCCTGGCCGTACTCGGTGGAGAGTTTGCCGGTCTCCTTCGCGTCCTCGGAGATGTCCGAGATGAGCGGGCCGTGCTTGGTCACCCGGACGGTCAGCTTCTCCGGTTCGTCCCGGCCGGCCACCTTGAACGTCTCGGTGCGGATCTCCTCGAACGGGACGATCTTGCCGTTGTACTGGGTGCCGTTGGTGCGGATCTTCTCCAGGTACAGGTCGGTCACGTCGGGGTCGAGGTTCGTGAAGCCCCAAGCGATGTCGTTGTTGTGGCCGATCACCACCCCGGGCACACCCGCGAAGCCGAACCCGGACACCTCGAACGGGCAGCCCTCGCTGATCTTGCGGCAGTGCAGCCCGACCTGGGACCACACGCCCGGCATCGTCGCGCCGAGGTGCGGGTCGTTGGCGAGCAGCGGCTTGCCGGTCGTGGTGTGGTCGCCCGAAACGACCCACGAGTTCGAGCCGATGCCGTCGCCCTTGCCCATCAGGTCCGGCAGGCCCTTGGTGATCCGCTCGATCGTGTCCAGCGACTTGCGCAGCTCGGGCTGATCCAGCGACTTGCGCAGCGCCGGGTCGAGCGAACCGCGGTTGAACTTGCCGGTCGGCTTGGCGTTGACGAACTTGCCGCCGCTGACGTTGCCGGCCTCGACGATCGGCGCGTTCCGGTCGTACGGATAGGCCGGGTAGAGCTTGTTGATCTGGGCGAGCGACAGGATCGTGGCCATCTTGGTCCGGGCGATCTCGTCGTCCATGTTGCCGGCCAGGTCCCAGGCCATCGCCTTCAACCAGGCCAGCGAGTCGGCCGCGGTCCACTGCTCGGGGCGATAGTCCTCGCCCTGGAGGCTCAGCACGGCGTACTCGAGGGAGACGCCGGAGCCCTGGTTCTTCTCGAGGTAGGCGTTGACGCCCTTCGCATACGCGTCCAGGTACGCGCGGGTCGTCGGCTCGAGCATCTTCAGCTCGCGCTCGGCCACCCGGCGCCAGCCGAGCGTGCGGACGAACTTGTCGGTCTCCAGCGCGTCGGCGCCGAACAACTCCGACAGCCGGCCGGCCGTGACGTGGCGCCGGAAGTCCATCTCGAAGAACCGGTCCTGAGCGTGCACATAACCCTGCGCGGCGAACAGGTCACCGGCGTTGTCCGCATAGATCTGCGGGATGCCGTTGGCGTCGCGAACCACCTCGACCTCGGCGTCGAGCCCGGGCAGCTCGGCGGAGCCGTCGTACGACGGGAACGAGTGGCGGACAACGAAGACGCCGGTACCGGCGATCACCATCAGCAAGATGGCGAGGGCGATACCGCTGATGACGGAGAGTCGAAACAGGCGGCGCACGGACCCAACCGTAGAGACAACGCCGCTCACACCCCAAATGGGGCCGTCCGTCCTGCCACTTCCGGGCGTGGCGGCACCTGCTTCCGAGGCTGTTTTTGCGGCTTGATTGGAATAGTTCGGTCGCGTAGCGCATTATTAGCAGTCGAGTAGTAGGAGTGCCAGGCCTGAAGGGATCGACGTGCCGACGTACCAGTACCAGTGCACCGACTGCGGGACCAACCTCGAGGTGCGCCAGAGCTTCTCCGATGACGCACTGACGGTGTGCCCGGAGTGCGACGGAGTGCTGCGCAAGGTGTTCAACGCGGTCGGCGTCGTCTTCAAGGGCTCCGGTTTCTACCGCAACGACAGCCGCAACACGAAGAGCACCGCGACCGTGCCGTCGAAGTCCGACTCGGGCGCGAAGACCGCGGCTCCTGCTGCGTCGAGCTCCGGCTCGGGGTCCAGCTCGGGTGACTCCGGTTCTTCCTCCTCGAGCAGCTCGTCCTCGTCGGGCAGTTCCTCCAGTGGGAAGTCTTCCTCCGCCGCCTGAGGTCCCGCTTTCGCTGGAATTGCTCTGTGGATAAGGCTGGATCGGCTCTTCCAGGCTCGTAACTTCTCTGGCATGAGCCGAAACGAACCTCTGAGGCATCGCTTGCTGCGGGCCGTGCGCTGGCATCGGCGGTCCCTGGCCGCGGTGGCCGCCGCCGCAGGCGTGTATCTCGCCCTCACCGCCCTCGCCCCCGCACCGCCTCCCACCGTGCGCGTTCTCGCCGCCGCCCGTGACCTTCCGGGTGGCGAGCGCCTACTGCCCGGCGATCTGCGAGTGGTCGCGATACCGCCGGAGTTCATACCGACGGGCGCGCTCAGACCCGAGACGTCCGCCGCCCGGCGGACGTTGGCCGCCCCGATCCGGGCCGGCGAGATCCTCACCGACGCGCGTTTCGTCTCCCCTGCGTTGGTCTCTTCTGCACTCGTACGGCGAGCTGGCGGCGCGGGCGTGGTCGCGTATCCGGTCCGCTTCGACGATGCCGAGGTGGTCGCGCTGCTCCGGGTCGGCGATCGGATCGACGTGTACGCCGCTACCAGCACCACCTCGGCGCTGGCGGCCCGCCTTGCCACAGGGCTGCGGGTGATGGCACTCCCCCGCGCTGGTCCTGGCGCTGGTCCTGGCGCTGGTTCTGGCGCTGGTTCTGGCGAGACCGGGATCGGGTCATCGCTCGGCGGCGGCGGTTCGACGTCCGGGCGGTCTGGCGCCTTGGTCGTGCTGGAGCTCGAATCGCAGGCGGCCGCGCGGATCGCTCAAGCTGCGACGAGCAGTCGGCTGACTCTCGCCCTCTCCGGAATCACCTGACGCAGTTGGCTCCTTGGTGGCGCTGTGCGTCCTGACAGCCACGTACGGTTCCGGCGCGGGCTCTCGCTTCTGGTGGGGCGGGAGCACTAACTTCATCGGGATAGCGAACCGAGGGTCAGCCGGACCCTTTGACGGTGGAGGCGGAAATGCTCAAAGGCTTCAAAGAATTCATCATGCGCGGCAACGTCGTCGACCTCGCGGTCGCGGTCGTCATCGGCGCCGCGTTCGGCAAGATCATCACGGCACTGGTCGATGGTCTGATCAACCCGCTGGTCGCCGCGATCTTCGGTCAACCCGATGTGACGAACGTCGGCACGTTCACGATCAACGAGGCGAAGTTCTCGATCGGGCTGATCCTGCAGGAGGTCATCAACTTCCTGTTCGTCGCCGCGGCGATCTACTTCGTGATCGTAGTGCCGATCAACCACCTGAACGAGCGCCGGAAGCGCCAGAGTGAGCCGGAGGCCGAGACCCTGACCACCGACCAGGAGCTGCTCACCGAAATCCGCGACGCCCTCCGCACCCGCTGACCCAGCCCCCTCGCAGCGCACTAGTTGTGGTGCGGGGGGACCTCGCGGAGAAAGCGCTCGTCGTCCTCTTCGGTCGACTCGCCCCAAGAGCGTGGGTCGTCATCGCGGGTCTGGTCAGGCAGAACCGGCTCGTCTTCCTCGTACGGCGTACTCATGCGTCCAGCCTAGTCCTGGCCAGGGATTCGGGGCAGTTGGCGCTGCTCGCCCTGACCGCCTGAGACCTGCTGTTGCTGCGCGGGCTGCACCAGCGCCGCGATACCCGGTTCCGTCGTCCAACGCGAGCCCATCACCCGCCAGGCGCTCAGGACCGACAAGGTCGGGACTGGCAGCCCGACCAGCCGCAAGGGCTCTGAGTTCTGGAAGCCGAAGGTGAGCGTCCAGTTCGCCGGATCCGGGTAGAACTCGGTCACCGTCGAGTAGTCGAAGCTCAACCAGCCTCTAGCCGGCAGATGACACATCAGGCGGTTGGAAGTCGCGATGAGCGACACCTCTTGCAAATCGCGCCACAGCAACTGCATGTCACGCCTTGCGGCCGAGCGACGGCTTGCGTTCACCGCGGCGGTCGCAGCCATCAGGCCGAGCACCATGCCGGGCTTGCCGAAATACATGCCGCCGCTTTGGTTGTACACGCCGGTGCCGCCGTACAGCCGCGCGTAGTTGACCGTGGTCTGCAAATAGGCCGTCTCGCCCTGCTCGAGGATGATCCCGTACAAGGTCAACGGCTGCGGCTCGTTACCCGTCAAGAGCCACTTGGCCCAGTCCTGACCGAGCTGCCATTCCGCCGCCTGCTGTTCGGCGAGAAGGGCCGCGTCCTTCCTCTTGCCCACTGCATGCCTCCTGATGGCGTCGTCCGAGTCGGGATGATCATGCCATTTTCACGAAACCGTAGTCCGGTGAGGGCAACCGGACGGCGGGTCAGAACGTCCGCTGACCAGACGGCCATTGCCGTGACCAGATAGACGTGCTGCCGTGACGCTTCCGCCACAGTGCGCGAGATCTGCGTCAACGATCATGGGTCCCTTGTGCCGCCCCAGGTAGTTCGAACCACAGGTAGTTCCGCCCAGCAAGTCCAAGTTCTGTCAGCAAGACGTGTCAGCAACCGGAAGGACCGAGTCGTGAGTGCAGTAACCCGGACACGGAGCCTCGTCGGTGCCTCGATGATCGTGATGGTTCTCGCGGCAGCCACTGGCTGCGGCGACGAGAGCGCCCCCTCCGCCCAGCCCAGCCCGACCCCGACCACCAGTTCGCCCGCAACCCCCACCCCGACCCCGTCGGCGCCAACGCCGAACCCGAGCGGCACCCCGAGCATGGACTGCCCGGAGACGATCGCCACGGTCCGGTCCCAGGTGGACAAGGCCCTCTGGGGCAAGGGTTCGGCCAAGTCGGCGTTCGAGCCGGTCAGCGTGACGATCTGCCAGTACGACGCCGAGGCCGTCGGCAAGGCCTACGCCAACGTCACCACCAAGCGACAGGGCAAGCAGGCCACCGACCTCTTCGCCCTGGTCAACGCCGCCAAGCCGACGACGAAGGAGCCGAAGTTCTGCACCAAGGAGCTCGGCCCGACGTACGCCTTGCGTTTCACCGACAACGAGCGCGGTGTGCTGACGTACACGGTCGAGGCGTACGGCTGCCGGCGGCTGGTCGCCACCTCGTTCGAGGGCCAGGGCAAGCCCGGTGATCTCGCGTCGCCGCGCATCGTCACCCCCGAGCTGATCAAGTCGCTCGGCATGCGCTGACCCTCACCTGGGATCACGCTGTCTCACCTAAGAGCACGCTGCCTCACCTGAGGGCGCGTTCGAGCACGGCCTGGCCTAGCGGGGTCAGGCCGTGCTGCATTTTGTTGCGTTCCCGCACGCTCACCGCCAGCCCTGCCTCGCGCAGCGCCGTCGCGTGCTGACTAGCGCTCGCCAGAGACACCCCAACCCGCTCAGCCAACTCAGTCGTCGTACCGCCCGCAGCGAGCGCCTGGAGCATCGCTGCCCGCGTCCGACCGAGCAGCGTCGCCAACGCCGTACTAGAGGACGTTGAAGTCCACAGCTCGTCACTGGCGATCGGATAGACCAGTACGGCGGGCCGACCGTCGTGCGGGAAGTACGGCGTTGGACCGGTCGCGCAGAACACCGAGGGCACGACAACCAGGCCTTCGCCCTGCAACCGGCCGAGCAGCGGTTCCATGGCCCAACGACCCGCAGTCGGTAGTTCCAGCACCGGAGACTTCCAGCGGATCGACGGGTGCAGCGATGACAGCAAGCCCTCAACGCCCCGGTCAGCCAGGATGCGGGACAGACGCGCCCTCTCCGTCTCCAAGGCCGTACTGATCGCAGACCAATGCGGAGCGACCGTATCCGCGTGCAGCCGCTCCAGCACGCTGACCATCCTTCGGCGCGGAGCCAGTTCCGCCCGCTCGATCCCCCGCAACCAGGACGCCGTATACCGGCAGCGGGCCACCTCCACCTCATCCCGGAACAGGTGGTCCGGCATGGCCAACACGCGCTCGGCGGCCTCACCAAAGTCCGCAGCCGCCCCCACCCGGCTGAACAGGTCCAACTGGATCCAAGGGGTAGGGCTGTAGAAGCGAGCCAGATCCGACAACTCGTGCACCGAGCTGCCCCGAAGCGCCGCAAGCCAAGGAGCGGTCGGGTAGCGCGCCATCCGCACAGAGCCCACCCCGAGCACCGTCTCGGCGAACGGCCCGAGCGTCGGCAGGATCCGCGTTTTGGCCAAGTCCTCGGCAGTGAACTCGATGCGCAGCATGCCCATATTTGGCCACGGTTGAAGGTCATTGTCAGCCGGTCGAGGTAGTCGCACCCTGAGGCTGCATACCTACCTGGAGGCTTTGAATGCGCAACCGCCTGGCCGCCCTGACCGCCGTCACCACGGTGCTCGTCAGCTGCATCTCCCCCACCGCCACGCCAACCCCCGGCCCGACTACCACCTCCACGTTGCAGAATCCGGTATCGGCGAACCCGGTGCTGGAAAACCCAGCACCCTGCCCGAACACTCCCGGCTTCACCTGTACGACATTGCGCGTCCCCCTCGACCACGGACGCCGTACCGGCCCTGCCCTCGAGCTGTCCGTTGCAGCCGCCGACAACGCCGACGCGCCTCGCGGCGTACTACTGCTGCTCACAGGCGGTCCAGGCCAACCCGGCGTTTCACTCGTCAACCGAGTCCGCAACTACTTCGACCCGGCCGTACTGGCGCAGTACCGGCTGGTGATGTTCGACCAGCGTGGGACAGGCCCGAAGGGCATCAACTGCCAGGAGCTCCAGACATCCGTAGGCGGCTCCGACTGGCTCACCCCGGCCGCAGATGCCGTCGACGCCTGCTCCCGGCAGCTCGGCAAGAACCGCGACTTCTACCGCTCTACCGACACCGTGGCGGACGTCGACTTGCTACGCCGGGCACTCGGCCAGCAGCGGCTCACGATCGACGGCGTCTCGTACGGCACGTTCACCGGCGCCCACTACGCGTTGAGCCACCCGAGCCGAGTGAGCGCGCTGATCCTCGACTCGGTCGTACCGTTCAGCGGTCTCGACCCATTCGGCGTCGATCTGCTGGGCACCACCACCCGAACCGTACTCGCGCGCGCCTGCGCCCAGGACCCCGCCTGTACGACGGACCCGGTCGCGGACCTCGCCTGGCTGCTACGGAACGGCGAGCTCGACGGCAAACCGATCAACGGCGTCAACTTCGTGGAATCGCTGTCGATCATGAGCGTCAGTTCGGTCAATCCCTCGTTCAAGGGCATACCGAAGCTGCTGAACGACGCGCGGAACGGGAACATGGCTCCCTTGAAGCAGTTCCTCGAGCGGGCGAGCGGCCTCGGCACCCCGTACGACCAACTCTCCGCCGGGCTGCACATGGCGACCCTCTGCTCGGATGTCCGGAAGCAGCCGTGGGGTACGTCCGAGACACCACTCGCGCTCCGCCAGGCCGCACTCGACCGCGCCGTCAGCCGGTTGGACCCGGCCACGCTTTACCCGTACGACGTACGGACCGCGCGCTCGATGCTGATGGTCGAGGGTTGCCTGCGCTGGGAACCGGCTCGCGCGTCGACGTACTCCAAGCTGCCGCGACTCGTGCCGCCCACGCTCATCCTGCACGGCACCAACGATCTGTTCTGCCCGGTCGAAGACGCTGTCTGGACCAAGCGGCAGGCGCCGCGCGGGCGGCTGGTCGTCGTACCGGGTGGTGGGCACGGGATTCAGGGCAGTCCGACCGACCCGACGGGCAAGAACGCGGTGCGCTCGTTCCTGCTGAACTGACGGCGACATACAACTGATTGAAATCTTTGCAGCACTCTGGGTGGTCAACCGCGTCTAATAGGTGTGAGGTGTTGTAAACCCGTCCAGGGAGTTGCGAGTGGAGTTCGAGGAGTACGCGTCCGCGCGCGGGCAAGACCTGGTGCGGCTCGGATTCACCGTGTCCGGGGACTACCAGCGTGCGGAAGATCTGGCCCAGATCGCCCTCATGCAGGCGTTCCGCAACTGGCGGCGCGTGCAACGAACGGAGGATCCACATAACTACGTGCGGCGGATCCTCGTCAATTCCTACCTGTCGATGACCCGGAAGCGGTCCTTCACCGAGGCTCCCGCCGCCGACATCGACTCCGAACGCACGGTGCCCGACCCCGCCATCGACATCGTGAACTCCGACGACCTCTGGCGAGCACTCGCCCGGTTGTCGGCCAGGGGACGGGTCGTTCTGGTCCTGCGCTACTACCAGGACATGGACGACCGGACGATCGCCGATGTGCTCGGCATCAAACCGTCGTCCGTGCGCGCGACGGCCAGCAGAGCGCTGGCCTCGCTGCGGACGGCCAGGCAGTACAGCCGCGTTGATGAGAGGTTGCCGTGAGCAAGACTGAACTCGAACAAGACCTGCGGAAGACGTTCGAGCGTGCCGCCGCGAGTGTGCCGGCCGCGCCCGATCTGGTCATCCGGGCGGAGACCCAGGTGCGCCGCGAGCGCAAGACCTGGGCCGCCGCCGGTGCCGCCGTGGTCGCGGTCGCCGCGGTCGCCGTCGTCGGTGTGGCGATGCAGCGCGAGCCGGACGGCCCACCCGTCGCCGGGCAGCCGGCCGCGGTCCAGACGAGCAGCGCCACGACCACCGCGTCGGCCACGGCTCCCGCGACTGTCAGCGGTGTGAGCGGCACCTGGTTCCCGCTCCGGATGACCGGGTTCACCGGGTTGAGGAAGGCCCGGCCGCAGCAGCCGATGCTGACCTTCGCCGCCGACGGGACCTGGACGGGTTCGGACGGCTGCAACAGCCTCGGCGGGACGTACACGATCGGTGCCGGCGGCCAGTTCAGCGCGACCGTCGGCGACCAGCGCCTGGCCGGTTGCGACAACGTGCCGCACACCGGCGTGCTGATGGAGACCCGCAAGGTTGTGGGCGACAAAATCAGCCTGCGATTCCTGGGCGCCGACGGGCTCGAACTTGCGTCATACGTGCGGACACGGTAGGCCTAATTGATCGCGTATAGTGACCGGGTATTGACGATCCGCAGTCACTGATCGGACGATGCAGGGCAAACACGTCCAGCGCTAAGGGGCAACGTGCGACTTACCACCACCGTCCGGGTCCTCGTCCTCAGCTCCGTCACTCTCAGTGCAACATTCGCGGCCTTGCCGACCAACGCCTCACCCAATGGTTTTGGTTCGCCCGGCTCCGTCGAATCGAGATGTGATCACACACCTCCGTCGGCCAACAGCACGCAGTCGGAGCGTCTCAGCCAACCCACCAGCTCAACCGACCGCAGACCACTCGGCGACGCGATCGGTGAAGGCATCAACCAGGCGATCCGCTCGGTCGAACCGATGACCGAAACCGGCCGCCCGACCTCCGGCCTGCCGTATGGCCTGAGCGTCGGCATCATCGGCATCCTGGGCTCGCCCGGATCCGGCTACAAGGTGATGTTCGACGAGTCCGTCACCGACCAGAAGACGTACAACGCGGCCGTGGCCAAACACGTGCCGGAGGCCGGCCTGCAGATGCTCGGCACCGAGCGCAGTTGCCGTTCCGCCAAGCAGATCGCCGCCGCCTGGACCGAGCTCGGGAAACGCGAGTGGTCCAGCGACGCGAAGAAGATCACGTTCACCGCCGACCTCGACGTCGCCACCGAGCAGATCGTCGTCGAGTACGACGCGGACGGCACCAGCGCCGAGGCCCTCGCGGGTCTGAGCAAGATCGACCCCGAGGTGGTGCGCCTGAAGCCCGGGAAGAACCAGCGCATGGACCGGCTGAACGACACGGCTACCGGCGGCCACTGGGGTGGTGCCCGGATCGCGTCGTCCCTGAAGTACTGCACCGCCGGGTTCAGCGTGGTCCGCCGCGCGATCAACGCCCGCGCCTCGGTCACCGCCGGCCACTGCGGTGTGAACGGCACGTACTGGCGTTCCGGCTCGAACTACTACGGCACCACCAATGGCCGGGTGAACTACCCCGACTACGACCAGGCCCTGCTCACCGGCAGCTCCTATGGCCCGAAGATCTGGACGTACGGCGCGGGCGATTCCGCGGAGACCCGCACGGTCAGCGGCGCGGCCGACCCGGCGGTTGGCCAATTGGTCTGCCAATCGGGAAGCTTCAGCAACTCCATCTGCAACATCCGGGTGGACTCGCTGAGCGCGAAGTACTGCGACCCCGACGGCTGCACGACGTACGTCATCCGCGGCAGCAAGTCGGGCGAAACCGTCATCCGCGGCGGCGACTCCGGCGGCCCGGTCTACACCAAGCCGGGCAGCACCACGGCCACCATCCGCGGCATGGCCTTCGCCGGCGGCAACTGCGTCTCGGCCCGCTGCACCACCATCTACGCCGAACGCTACGACTCCATCGCCGGCCACCTGAACATCTACGCCCTAACCGGCTAACCCCCTTCGCGCCCACCCACCACCGGCGCCCCACTCAGGGCCCGGGTCGATCCCGGAAGCATCGACCCGGGCCCTACCCCTGCCCACCCCTCCGTTCATCGGTCCCTTGTGACGCGGCGCGCCGCCGTTCATCGGGCCGAGGGGACTTTCTAGGCTGGGGAGGGCATTAATGGACGAAGAAATTAACTGAGCCGGAAACTTTCCAACGGTCACGACCGGTGGTACACCTTTAACGTTCCGTGAGTAGCTGACGGAACAAGTAGGTCTATCCGCCCGAATGACCTAGGAGGAAGTAATGGCTGGATTGAACGGCGAAGTCTCGTGGTTCTGTTGCGGTAACAGCTGGGGCCCCTGCAGTAGTACCGGCCGCGGCGCCTGCGGTACCTGCCACTCCGGCAACTCCCAGCACGCTTGGCCGAACACCTCGGCGGCGTGCTACGACATCACCCGGCCCGACCGGTGCGGTATCACCGGAATGTCCTTGCGTACTTGCGGTTTCCGGCATCGGACGACCAACTTGTGCAACGGCCGGGCGATCACCACCACGATCGCGGACTGTGGTCCACAGACCGATCTCTTCTGCGGTGAGCGGGCCTGCTGCGGTGGCAACTGCGGCACGAACCGGATCATCGACCTCACCCCGGCGGCCTTCAGCGCGATCGCGAGCCTGAACGCCGGCCTCATTCCCTGCAACGTCGTCGTGGGCTGAGAGGAACGGACATGACCACCTTCGATCGCCGGACCCTGCTCACCAGCGCCGTACTCGGTACCACCGCCTCCCTGGTCGGTGCGACCGCGCTCGGCTCCCTCGCCCCGGAGGCCGCATTCGCCACCCGGGCCAAGTCCCCCGAACCGGGCGCGCCCGACCCGGACTTCGCCGAGGGCCGGGTCACCGGCCGCAACGGCGCGGTCGTCACGGCAGGCGGCTCGGACGGCCGGCTGCACCGGATCATCCTCACCGGCGGCACCAGCGTCTGGAAGTTGCACCCGACAACGATCGACCAGGTCAGCATCGGCGACGGCCTGTACGCGCGTGGCGTGCTGCTGCCCGACGGCATGCTCGCGGCCGAATCGGTCTGGGTCAACATCGTCAACCTCAAGGTCGGTATCACCAGCATCGGCCGCAACCAGATCACGATGGACCACCACGGTCACAAGGTCGTCGGCCATGTCGTACCGGGTCTCAGCGCGGCGGTTTACAACGGCACCCCCGCGGTCTCCGACCTGTCGATGCTGTCCGTCGGGCGGCACGCGCAGGTGCTCGGCGCGTGGCGTCCGGATACCAACGAGGTCGATATCGCCACCATCTACGCGGCGGCCTGACCGCCACCTTCGAGAGGAGATCCGCAGATGGTGAATGATCTCGCCGCTGTGCAACCACTCGTGCTGGGGGCGATCCTGCTCTGGTCGTCGTACGGCAAACTCGTCGGCGACCAGGTCCCGGCCAGGGCACGCCGGACCGCGTTGGTCCCGCTGGTCGGCAAGGAGCGCGCGGTTCCGGCGTTCCGCGCGGTCGGGATGATCGAGGTACTGGTCGGCCTGGCGCTGGTACTGCCGCCGCTGCGGCTGGTCGATGCCGCGGCCGCGACGGTGCTCGCGGCCGGGTTCGTCGGTTATCTCGTCTACGCCAAGATCGCCGCGCCCGATTCGTCCTGCGGGTGCGTCGGTTCCAAGGCCGCGCCGGTGTCGTGGCGTTCGCTCGGCCGGGCCGGCCTCCTGCTGGCCGGTGCCGCGTTTGCGCTCACTGCGACGACCGGTTGGTGGACGGTGTTCGCCAACCCAGCAGTGATCGGCGTGGCGGTTGTCGAAGGACTGGTGTTCGCGGCGCTGTCGGCCGAGCTCGACCACCTTTGGCTGGTGCCGTTGCGGCGGCTCCGGGTCCGGCTAACGCACCCGCTCTCCAAGACCGCCGGCACGTACGACGTACCACTCGCGGCCACGCAGCAGCAGTTGATGCGTAGTCCGGCCTACCGGGAGGTCTCGCCGTACTTGCGTTCCGACATCCGCGACCACTGGGATAAGGGCGACTGGCGGTTTGTCAGCTATACGGCCGCGTACGGCGAACGGGCCGGCCTGGCCGTCTTCGCCGTACCCCGGTTGCAGTACGAGCCGGACGACGTACTGGTCGCCATCGTCGACGACGAGACCGGTAAGACCCTCTACAAACCCCGACTGGTCAAACGCGAAGACCTACTGCCGATGGCCAACTAACACACGCAGGGCCGGCGTCCGAAGGGGCGGCTTCGGACGCCGGGGTCAACGGGTTGTGGTGAGGACGGCCTCGGCGGTCGTGGCGGCGTGTGACCAGACGCTGGCGAGCTCGGACAACGAGTGCAGCTCAGACACGGACAGCGTTGCGGACTTGGACTTCTTGAGGTCGATGACGAGTCTGGGGATACCGACTTGCTGCGCGCAGGTGGCATCTGCGACGGCCGCTTTGATCTCTTGTTGCAGCAGGCGCTTGCTCTTGCCGTGAGCCTTGTAGCGGGCTGAGAAGTCTTCGCTCACTTTGGCCGGCAGGGCGTACGCGTAGCCGTGGTGGCTCATACAAGTGGCCCAACGCCGCATGGCCTGGTTGTACTCGGGTGAGGCCGTTGCGAGGGCTGCGACCTTGTTGTTGAGCTCTTCTGGCACGTACGTCACTCGGGCCCACGAGAGGATGTCGCCGTACAACGTGGCCTGGGCTTCGTGCAGACAGCCTTCGCCTGGAAAGCTGACCGGCCCCGTGCCCGGCAGTTCGATCGCGCGGCGCTGTTCCTCGGCGCCGAAGAGCGCGCGGGTGAAAGTAGCCCGTGCTCTTGCCGGCAGTGCCCTCACATACTGATCCAGAGCCGGTACGTCGCTGCCGTTCGCGCGGGAGAGGCCGTAGCCCAGACGACGGCGTTCGGCCAGGTTGAGCGCGCGCTCTTCGTCCGTACGGGTATCGGCCTTCGGTGGCTCCTTCGGGTAGGCGACTCCCTGGTCCCGCATACACCGGCCGACCAGTACTTCTTCCGCCGCCGTGAGCAGGTACTTCTGCTGATGGAAGGACCCTGACTGCGTCAACAGGTCGAGAGCCGTGGTGTCGAGATCGGCCGGTGGCGCGGTGGCCGCCGGGGCGCTCTTGGCGCACCCGGCGAACACCAGCGTCACGGCTACCGCGCAGGCGACCAGGCCTGTGCGCACGATGGGCCGTTTGAGCACTTCAGCACCAGCGGTTGGAGCTCGTCTTGTCGTTCATCCCCTGGTTGCGCAGGTTCGAGCGGTCGCCGCCGCGGCCGATCGTCTCTGCGTCGCCGCTGTAGCTGTGGTGCTCGTACAAAGTCACCGAACAGGACGTGCCCCGGTTCTTGGCCGACGAGGCGCAGTCGTTCCAGTTGCCGTCCTGGCAGTCCGGCTGCCCGTAGTTGCTCCAGTGTGCGTTGTTGCCAGAGAACTTGCCCCGCTCCCCCCTGTAGTCCGAGTCAACCCAGAAGCACAGGTAGCTCGAGTCGCAGGTTGAGGCGGCCACCCGCGCCGGGATGGCGATCTCAGGCGCGAGCATGGCGGTGGCCTTGGTCGGTACTGCTGCGGTGGTCGCGTTGGCGGCCGGCGCGAACGCCACAGCGGCGGCCATCGCGGCCAGAACGACGGCGAGCTTTCTCAGCATCGTGGTGCCTCCCTGTTCCGGAGGTTCGGGCGGTCCGGACCTCCACACCGGAACGACGATGCAGCAGCGGGCGCACAGAACGCGCACAGACCGGGCACAGACGACTACACGAGGTCGCCGAGCTGCTCGCGCAACTTCTGCGTTTTCGGCCCGCCGCGGAGTTCGGCCAGGATCATCCCCGCCTCCTGGCGGCACGCCTCGGCCTGATCGCCATCGCCCAGGACGTCCGCGAGCCGCGCGAGCACGATGGCGGCCTGCCAACGATCGCCGGTCTCGCGACTTATCGCGAGGGCCTGGCGGTAGTGCTCGATGGCCCGCGCGGGTTTACCCAACGCGACGTACACATCTCCCAGGCAGCTCCGGGTGTAGCGCTGCGCGGCCCGATCGCCGCTGGTCCGCTGCAACCGCAGAGCCTGACGGAGCTGGCCAAGTGCCTCGTCGAGCCGGCCCAGCGCCCGATAGGCATCACCGAGGTTGCTCAGGGCCAGACCCTTGCCGTGGGAGTCCTGGTGCAGCACCAAGGCCTGCTGGAAACAGTCGACCGCTTCGTCGAACCGGCCGAGGTCGCCCAACGCGACGCCGAGGTTGTTCAGGTTCCAGGCTTGGCCGGATCGGTCTCCCGCGGCTCGCTCGATCACCAGCGCCTGCTGATGACAGGCGATGGCCTCCACATACTGATCGAGGTCGGAGTGCGCGACACCGAGGCCGTTCAGCATCATCGCCTCACCGGTGCGATCGGCCAATCGGCGCGCGGAGGCGAGGCCGACCGTGTACGTGCTGATCCAGTCTGCCCAGAGCCTGCGCCGGTAGAACCAGCTCAACAGGAACGAGGGCAGCTGCCATGCATGCCGATGGCAACCATGATCGGCCGCGACCTGCACCGCCCTGACCAGGTTGTCATTCTCGGCCTCGAACCAGCGCATCGCCTGATCCTGGTCGAACTGCCGATGGAAGGCGTCGACATCGAGTACGACGCGATGGCGCGACGGTTGCAGAGCCCGATCGGCCGCATCCGCCGAGGCGACGAACCACGCGAGCAGGCGTTGGACCGAATCCGCTTGCGCAGCAGGGCTTTCGTCAGAGCGCAAGCAATCCCGGGCGAAATCGCGGACCAGGTCGTGGAAGTGGTAGCGCCCGGGCGTGATCTGCTCGAGCAGGTAGAAATCGAGCAACGCGTCGAGCATCGATTCGGCACTCGCAGGCGTCAGACCACACAGCGCGGCAACCGATTCCGCCGTGAAATCGTCCCCCGGATGCAGCCCCAGCAGCCGGAACAACCGTCGCTGGTCATCGGCCAAAGCCAGGTAGGACAACTCGAAAACGGCTCGCACGCCACGATCGCCCAGATCCAGCTGGTCGAGCCGATCACCCTCCAACCGGTCGGCCAGATCCGCGAGCAGCCAACTCTGCCGGGCCCGCAATCGCCGGGCGGCCAGCGTCACCGCCAACGGCAGAAACCCGCACAACCGGGCGATTCGCGCGGCCGCATCGGGCTCGGCCGCGATCCGCTGCGGCCCGACGATTCGGGCCATCAACTCGACCGCCTCCCGCTCGGAGAACACGTCGAGCCCGAGCATGACGGCACCATCCAGCCCGGCCAGACTGCACCGCGTCGTGACCAGCACCAGGCTGTCGGGACCGCCGGGCAGCAGCGGTCGCACTTGCTCCTCGCTGACGGCATTGTCCAGCAGCACAAGGGATCTCGCGCCGGCCAACCGGTCCCGATAGAGCGCGGCCCGTTCGTCCAGGTCGTGCGGCAGCTGCTCGGCCGGAACACCGAGGGCGTGCAGGAACGCCCCGAGTACGGCGCTGGGCTCGGCCGGCGGCTGCGCGCTGTCGAAACCACGCAGGTCCGCCCAGAGCTGGATGTCCTCGTACGAGCCGAGCTGGTGCGCCGCGTGAATCGCCAGCCGGGTCTTGCCGACGCCTGCCATCCCCTCGATCACGCACACCGTGACCGGACCGCTGACCGCCTCGTCGACGAGTCGCCGCAGCCGCCACAACTCGTCGCGCCGACCGGTGAAGTCGGCGATATCCATCGGCAGACGGCGATGCCGGCCCAACGGAGGCGCCGGAGCCGCCGTACGGTGCGAGCCGAGGATCTCACCCTGGACGCTCTGCAGCCGCGGCCCGGGCTCGATCCCCAGCTCGCGCACCAGCACTTCCCGGGTCTGGCGGAACACGTCCAATGCGTCCGCGCGACGGTTCGAGCGGTACAGCGCGAGCATCAACTGGGCCGAAAGCTCTTCCCGCAAAGGGTGTTCGTCGACCAGGCTCTGCAGTTCGGACACCAGCGAGGCGTGATTCCCGAGCTCGAGATTGGCCCGGCAATGCTGCTCGATGACGGCGAACCGGCGATCCTGCAGCCGGCCGACCTCCGCCTGCAAGGCCGAACCGATGGCCTGCCCCTCGAGTGGTTCTCCTCGCCAGAGCTCCAGGGCCTGCCGGAAATGCTTGTCGGCGGTGGCGAAATCCTCGTCCTGCAAGGCTCTTCCGCCTTCGCCGGCGAGATACTCGAACCGCGCCACGTCGAGCTCGTCCGGGTCCAGCACGAGGCTGTAACCACCGTTGCGGGTGACCAGGTCGGCCCGCTCGTCGCGCAGGATCTTGCGCAGGCCCGCGACGTACGTGCGCAGGTTCGACTCGGGGGCCATCGGCGGATCGTCCCAGGCTGCGCGGGTGAGATACCCGATGCCGGCGGTGTCGTTGGCCCGCAACAGCAGCGCGGCCAGCACCGCCCGTTGCCGTGGCCCACCGAGCCGCTCGATCTCGCCGACCTCGAGCGCGCCGAGCAACCGGAATCGGGGCGGATCCGGACGCGCTTCACCCCTCGAAAACCCGATCATCCCCCGCGCCCCCTCCGGCTGATGTCACCCCACGTAACGTCACCGACGCAAGGAGTTTAGCTACCGAAGAGGGCAGAACGGCTAGGCCGCGGTGGCTGATTCCGGACGCCGCTCAGGACACGGTGATGACGCGGGAGCCGTGGGCGGGGACGTTGGTGGCGGTCCAGGAGTTCTTGAATTCGCCGAGATTCCGCCGGTTCGCCAGGTCGCGGACCTCCCGGTTTCCCCTGATGCCGAGCTGGCTCCACGGCACCGTGATGCTGGCGGTCTCGGTTCCGAGGTTGTAGACCGCGACGGCGAGCTTGCCGTTGGGCAGCCGCTTCTTCCATACCTGCAGCGTTCCGCCGCTGACCTGGGTCGGGATCACGCCGGCCTGGTCGACCGCGATCACCTCGGGATTGGTGAGGATCGAGACGGCCTTGCGGTCAAGGTTGGCGAGGTCTCCCCCGACGTACAGCGGCGATGAGGCCATCGACCAGAACGTCATCACGCTCTGCCGTTCGATGTCGTTGATGCCGTCCTGGATGCCGACGCCGGTGTTGTTGGAGATCGGCATCGAGTCGAGGTCCGGCCAGTAGTTGGGCTTGACCACGTCGAGCCAGTTCGGCAGGTCCTCCCACCGGTTGTCGACCGAGGAGGTCCAGGTCGCCACGGTGTTGCAGTAGCACTCGATGTCGGTGTCGACGCGGACGCTGTTCGCCCAGGGCTGCAGGCCCTCGCCGGCCTCCCGCGGTACCGGCCAGGCGCTCGCGGTCAGCCACATCTTGCGGCCGCTCTGGTCGATCGCGTTCGACCAGGCCTTGATGTCCGGGATGTTGTCGGTGGTGACGCCGTCGATCTTGACGAAGTCGACGCCCCAGGACGCGAACTTGTCCGCGATCGAGTCGATGTACGCCTGCGCGCAAGGCTTGGCGAAGTCGATCTTCCAGTCGCCGCCCCACATGTTGGTCGGCGTGAGCGGCAGTACGACGATGTCCTTCGTCGTGCAGTTGGTGCCGACGATCGGTGCTGCCTTCTCGTAGATCGGCTTCTGCAGACCGGCACCGCCGTACAGGCCGATCTTGAGGCCCTTGCCGTGGACGTACTTCGCCAGGCTGGCGATGCCGTTCGGGAAACGCTCCGGATCGGCTTCGGGAATGCCGTTGGCGTCGGTGCGGAATTCCCAGGCCCAGTTGGCGTTCCAGCCCGCGTCGAGGTTGATGTTGGTGTACCCGGCGCGCTTGAGCTTCGAGGCCATCGCGTCGGTGGTCGCCTTGATGTGCCCCTCCGTCAGCCACTTCGTTCCGTAATCGGGATGGCTGGAGGACTGGACGCTCCAACTGCTCCAGCCCATGAACGGCTTGACGCTGAAGTCGCTTTTCGCTTGGGCGGGTGCGCTGGACATCAGAGTCGTGGTGAGTACGACGGTGAACGCGGTCGCCTGCACGAGTGCGCGGCGAAGGAAACGAGCGGTGGACATGGCGGGAACACCTTTCGTAGGCAATCCCGGGTACCGTACGGGCAGTAAATTAACTTCGTCAAGTATCTAGGCGGCGGGGCAGGCGGCGCGCCACACTGCCGGCGCCAGGCCCGTCTCGCGTTTGAACGCGCGGCTGAACGCCTCCTCCGAGTCGTAGCCGACCCGTCGCGCAATCGACGCCACACCGAGGTCCGACGTACGAAGCAGGTCCCTCGCAACGTGCATGCGCCAGCCCGTGAGGTACCGGATCGGCGCCAGCCCCAGCACCTCGCGGAAGCGCTCGTCGAGCAACGACACCGAGACCTTCGCCGCTCGGGCCAGCGCGAGCAGCGTCCACTTCTCCCCGGGGGATCCGTGCATCGCGGCGAGCGCCGGGGCCAGCACAGGGTCGCGCAACGCGCGGATCCAACCGGTCTCCTCCGCCGGGGCTCCCGCCAGGTGCAGCTTGAGGATCTCGAGCAGGAGCAACTGCGGGACCGGCGTCGGCGCCTCCATACGGTCACCGGCGACCAAGGCGGTCTGCTGCGCCGCATAGTCGATACTCGCGCGCACCCATTCGCGCGCCGCGCCTTCGGGCGGCCGCACCACGAACACCGGCGGCAGCGCGCGCAGCCGTGGATCGAAAAGCGGATCGTCACTGACCAGGTAGCCACAGACCAGGTGAGTCACCGCGCCACCCTTGCCGTAGCGAATGACCGGCATCCGGCTCCATGGCGGCGCCTCGATCAGGTCCGACACCGCGACGCAGGCCGCCGGCTCCGTCCCGCCCATCCGGTGGCTGTCGCCGTACGGCAGGACGATCACGTCGCCCGCCCCCGCCCAATGCCGCTCTCCGTCACGCGTCTCGATCCATGCGCGCCCGGACGCGACGACGTGGAAGAGGATCATCCGCTCGGCACCCGGCGCCAGCACGGCCAAGGCGTCCCGCGGCGGCAGCGATTCGTACGCCCAGGACTCCGAGTACTCCCCGCGCAGGAAGATCGCCCCCTGGAGTCGTAACCGGGCCAGCGCCAACGACAGCGTGGCTTCCCGGTCAGCTACGGCGGGGGCGCGGTCATGGCTCATCGGCCGCCCCGACATAACACTGATCATCACACAGCCGGAACCGAGGGAGGCCGGACCGGCGAAACCGTAAGGGGACCGCTATGCCGCTGTTCATGGACGTACACGAGGAACTGCCCGAGGGCGCGACGGCCAAGGACGTCGCCGAGGCGCACAAGGCCGACATGCAGGTACAGGACGATTACGGTGTGAAGTACCTGCGCTACTGGGTCGACGAGACCAAGCACAAGGTGTTCTGCCTCGCCGAGGCGCCCGACGCCGAAGCCGCGATCGCGGTGCACCGGGAGGCGCACGGCCTGCTCGCAGACCACGTCTACGAGGTCGTAGAGGGCAGCTGACCGTTAGGGGGCCTGTCGCCTGCCGGCATCGACCGGCAGGCGACCATTACGTACGCCGCCCGAAAGCGTCAAGCACGCGACTCTGGAGCGACGCGTCGGCTGGAAGCTCGCTTGCCCCGGCGCCGTACGTGCCCATGCCGCGCATCTCGTCGAGATGTGGCAACACCATCGCCCAGAGCGCCTCGACAACCCGAGCATCGAGGGACGAGTCCAGCTCCGCTCCGACCGCGATATCTCACGCGTGTACGACCAACTCCCCCATGCGGAACCGCACGAACGTCTCGAAGGAGATGTCCCTGCTGGGGTGGTGAAGCAGCCGGGTTTGATCGGCAGCCGCGAACGCGTCCAGTTGACTCTGGCACGACGTCGCCAACGCCGAGAGCGGGTCGTCGCCGAGGTGGTCGATGTCCAGCCCCGCGGTGGCGTCGGCGGCGGATGCGCCCGCCAGCAGTCGTACGGCGAAGATGTTGCCCGCGACAACGTGATCGACAACCTCGCGAACGGTGATGTCGCAGGGCGTGCCGTTATCCCAGGCCGTCGGCGCCACTCTGCCCGCGATCCGTTTGAACTGGGCGGTCGCTGCCTCGACGCCGTACTCGTCCATTCCGCCCGGCAACCCGGCGAGAAACCCATCAACCCGATCCACCCTAGAACACTACAAGCCAACCGGTCCGCCCCAGATCCGCCTGAAGCCACCACCACCCGGCCTGAACAGACCACCCGACCCGCTACGCTTGCCTCCGGGCCCCCGTAGCTCAGGGGATAGAGCAATGGTTTCCTAAACCATGTGCCGCAGGTTCGAATCCTGCCGGGGGCACCCACCAAGTGTGCGTTGTTCAGAACACCCTTCGACCCACCGGATCAGGGCGGTTGCGTTGTGCACACGCGTCCGCCCAGATCCCAGAACGCCTGACGGGCGGACGCGACCGCCTGAGACGGTGCCGGATTCGGCGGGCATCGCCGTCCTGCTCAAGGCGTGACACGCACATGATGGGCGGACATCTCGCGAGGCTGCCCAGTGCCCTGGAGGACCAGATGATCGACAGTAGACCACTGGACCTTCCCGGCGCTCACTGCACAGTCGTACTGTGACAGGGAGCCTCAGAGGAGGCGTGCGATGAACGATTCTGGGCTTCTCTCGCGTCGGGACCTGTTATGGATGGCTGCTGCGGCCGCCGCGGTCTCCGCCTGTGGCGGGGGCGGGGGTGACAGCGGGCCGCCGGATGCGGCCGTGCCCGCGCCGAGCCCGACGTTCGCCGAACCCACGGCGGCGCTCTCCGGCGATCTGAGGATCCTGCTGTGGAGCCATTTCGTGCCCGCGCACGATACGTGGTTCGACCCGTTCGCCAAGGCCTGGGGCGAGCAGGTCGGGGTCAACGTCACCGTCGACCACATCAACAACGCCGAGATCCCCGCGCGCATCGCGGCGGAGGTCCAGGCCAGGCAGGGGCACGACCTGATCCAGTACATCGCGCCGCTCTCGCAGTTCGAGCCGAGCGTGCTGGACCTCAAGGACGTCGCCGCCGAGGCGGCGAAGCGATACGGCGAGCAGTTGCCGCTGTGCGTCAAGTCCAGTCAGAACCCGACGACCGGCAAGCACTACGCGTATGCGCCGAGCTGGGCGCCCGACCCCGGCGACTTCCGGAAGAGCCTGTGGGAGTCGGTCGGCCTGCCCAACGGCCCGACCTCGTGGGACGAACTGCTGCGCGGCGGGGCCGAGATCAAGAAGAGCAAGAACGTCCAGATGGGGCTGGGCATGTCCCAGGAGATCGACTCCAACATGGCTGGCCGGGCGTTGCTGTGGTCTTTCGGTGGTTCGATCCAGGACACGAACGAGCAGGTGGTGATCAACTCCCCGGAGACCATCGCCGCCGTGGAGTTCATGCAGCGGTTGTTCAAGGACACGATGACCAACGAGGTCTTCTCCTGGAACGCAGCATCCAACAACCAGGGCCTCATCGCCGGTCAGATGTCGTACATCCTCAACTCGATCTCGGCCTGGCGCACCGCTCAGGAGGCGGCCCCGGAAGTCGCCGACGACGTGTTCTTCGTCCCCGCGCTCAAGGGCCCGAAGGCCGCGCTCGCCGCGCAACACGTCATGTACAACTGGATCGTCCCGAGCCACGCTCGCAATGCCGACGCAGCGAAGGAGTTCCTGCTCCACTACACGGGCAACTTCGCACTCGCGACGTACCACTCGAGGCTGTACGACCTGCCAGCCTTCCCGAAGCTAGTACCGCAGCTGAACGACTGGCTCGACAAGGACCCGTTCGGCGCCAAACCGGCCAACAAGCTCGCAGTGCTCAAGAACGCGATCGAGTGGAGCACGAACATCGGTCACCCCGGCCCGGCCAACACTGCGGTCGGTGAGGTCTTCGCGACCTTCATCATCCCCAACATGTACGCCAAGGCTGCGCGCGGCGAGCTGAACCCGCAGCAGGCGGTCGCCGATGCCGAGCGGCAGATCAAGCCCATCTTCGACAAGTGGCGGCGTCGCGGCCTGATCGCTGAGTAAGGAGCGCGCGTGGCCGTCGTCGAGGTCCGGGGGCTGAAGAAGCTGTTCGACGGCGGGCGGGTCCGTCGCCGTGCCCAGGCGCGGGTGCATGCGGTCGACGGCGTCGACCTGGCGACCTCGGAGGGCGAGTACCTCGTGCTGCTGGGGCCGTCGGGATGTGGCAAGACGACGTTGTTGCGCACGATCGCGGGGCTCGAGCAGCCGACTGAGGGTGAGATCCGCATCGGCGGGCACGTCGTCAACGAGCTACCGCCCCGGGCGCGCCGGGTTGCGATGGTGTTCCAGAGCTATGCGCTCTATCCGCACAAGACGGTGCGCGCCAACATCGTCTTCCCGCTCAAGGCAGCGCAGATCGACAAGGCGAAGCGGGCCGAGAAAGCCAAGTGGGCCGCCGAGCTACTCGGTATCGAGCGGCTACTCGACCGCAAACCACGCCAGCTCTCCGGCGGCGAGCGGCAGCGGGTCGCGCTGGCCCGGGCACTCGTCCGCGATCCGAGCGTCTTCCTGCTCGACGAGCCGTTGTCCAACCTCGACGCTAAGCTGCGTGCGAGCGCCCGCGACGAGCTGAAGCGGTTCCAGCGGCGGGTCCGGACGACGACGATCTACGTCACCCACGACCAGGTCGAGGCGATGGGTCTGGGTGACAGGATCGCCGTGATGTACCAGGGCCGGATCCGTCAAATCGGCCCGCCGGTCGAGGTGTATGACGATCCCGCCGACACCTTCGTGGCCACGTTCCTGGGCTCGCCACCGATGAACCTGGTCGCGCGCGACGACGTACTCGTCGGCTTCCGCCCCGAGCATCTGCTGCCGGCACAGATCGTGCCAGGCGACGACCGGTTGGTCGTGCCGTTCCAGGTCGACCGGGTGGAGTACCTGTCCGGCGACCGGCATCTGTACGGCACAGTGCGCGGGCTCGGTGAGGAGACCCGGGTGATTGCCCGGCTGCCCACGACCGTCACCTCGCCGGTCGAGCCGGGCGAGGAGTATGACTTCGCGGTGCACGCCGAGCGACTGCGATTCTTCGACGCCGGTAGCGGCAGGCGCACCGAGCCGGTGTCGGTACGGACCGGTCCATGACGCAGACCTCGGCACCCACGGCCGCCGTACCCGAGGTCGAAGTCGGCCAGCGCCGCCGGCTCGCCGACCGCGACGGGCTGCTCGCGTGGGTCTTCCTGCTGCCGTCGGTGATCTACATCGTCGCCCTCGCCGCGATCCCGTTCTTCCTCGCCATCGCGTTCAGCTTCAGCGACGTGACCGCGGGCGACCCGAGCTTCGACTGGGTGGGCCTGCGCAACTACGCCCGGGTCTTCGACGACCCGGTCTTCTGGCAGTCGCTGCGCAACACGGTCATCTTCACCGCAATCTCGATGCTGCTGATCGTGCTGCTCGGAAAGATCCTCGCCAACGTCCTGATCGCCGACTTCCGCGGCAAGTGGCTGGTCCGCTTCCTCGTCCTCCTGCCCTGGACCACTCCCGTCGCACTGTCCACGATCGCCTGGCTGTGGCTGCTCGACTCGGTGTTCTCGCCGATCGACTGGGTGCTGCGCGAGGTGGGCGTCATCGACGCCAACATGTACTGGCTGGGCGAACCAGACCTCGCGATCGCCTCGGTGATCCTGGTCCATGTCTGGCGGCTGGTTCCGCTCGCGGCCGTGATCATGATGGCAGGCCTGGTCGCCATCCCAAGAGATGTCCAGGAGGCGGCCGAGGTCGACGGCGCCGGCTTCTGGCGGCGGATGTTCGAGATCACGATCCCGCTGACGATGCCGATCATCGCTGTGGCCGCGCTGTTCGGCGCGATCCTCACCTTCACCGACATGACCGTGGTGTACGTGCTGACCCGTGGCGGGCCGACCAACTCCACCCAGGTGCTGGCGAGCTGGGCGTTCTTCCGCGGCATCGAGGGCGGCGACGTCGGGCAGGGAGCGGCGATCGCGCTGTTCCTGTTCCCGTTGCTGCTCGCCGCCGCCGTCGCGATCCTCCGCTCCGTACGCCGGATGGAGGTCACATGAGGGCCGCCGAGGTCGAACGGATGCGGCGGCAGGCGCGCCGGCGACACATCGCGTCGCGCGTGACCGTGTACGTGCTCGCGGCCATGGCGGCGCTATTCGCGGCCGGACCGTTCCTGTGGGCGGCGATCACCGCGTTCAAGGAGAACCGGGACCTCTACCGCCGCGACAACAACCCATTCATCTTCAATCTGGCCCCCACGCGCGAGCACGTCGACTACCTCTTCACCAGCACGGATTTCCCGACCTTCGTCTGGAACACGCTCTGGGTGGGACTGCTTGTCACCGCGATCACCCTCGGCCTCGGCCTGCCCGCGGCCTACAGCCTGGCGCGACTCGACCGGCCCTGGTCAGGTCCGATGGCGATCGCGATCTTCTTCGTCTACCTGGTGCCGCCCACCTTGCTGTTCCTCTCGCTGTCGCGCGTCGTTGTGGCCGCAGGCCTGCAGGATAAGACCTGGGCGCTCATACTCGTCTACCCGACCATCACGATCCCGGTCTCGGTGTGGCTGCTGATGGGCTTCCTCCGCGCGATCCCGAAGGACATCGAGGAGCAGGCCATGGTCGACGGGTACAGCAGGCTCGGCGCGTTCGCCCGCATCGTCCTCCCCCTCGTCTTCCCCGGCATCGTCGCCGTCGTCGTGTTCGCGTTCACACTGACGGCGAGCGAGTTCATCTATGCCCTGGCCTTCGTCTCGCCAACCACAGAGAAGCCGATCAGCACCGGCGTACCGACGGCCCTGGTGCGCGGCGACGTGTTCTTCTGGCAGTCGCTGCAGGCGGCAACAGTTCTCGTCGCAGTGCCGATCGCACTCGTGTTCAACTTGTTCCTGAACCGGTTCATCGCCGGCTTCACGATGGGTGCCGTCAAGGGCTGAGAACAGAGACATCCCGGGTGATGCACCCAGGGGCCGAAGACCCTCGATGCATCACACGGGTGACGGCCAGACCTTTACGGGATCGTGAAGCCGAGCAGCCAGTTGTAGATGTCGTGGCCGGCACTGAGGTTGTAGGTACGTGTCCAGGAGTCATGGTCCACGCCGGGGTAGACCGTCAGCTCGGCGTCGCGCCGCGGCGGCGCGGGACACGCCATCAAATCGGTCATCGGCTCGATACTGCCTGCCGGAGCCACGACATCGTCCGCGTCGCCGTGGAAGGCCCAGATGGCGACCTCACCAAGTCCACACTTCGCGGCGTCCCACGCGGGGCGGGCATCACCGGCGATCGGGACCATGGCTGCGACCTGGGGGCCCGCCTGCTCGGCAACGTACTCCCACGCGCCGAAGGCGCCGCAGCTCAGCCCGGTCAGATAAATCCGCTGCGGGTCGACGTCATAGTTTGCGATCGCGTACGCCAAGAATTCGCGCACCTCCGCGGGGGTGGTGCATGGCGAGCCATTCTCCGGATGGCCCAGGTCGTGCTGGATCCTCATCACGCAGGAACCAGGGTGCACGGCATTCTCACAGGCGGCATAGGGCGCATCATCCGTCGGGTTCGCGTGTTGCGGAGCAAGAACCACGAAGGGACGCTCGGACGGCCACCCGCTGTTCCTGATGAGCTGAGGGATGCCCGTGGCGAGGAGGTTGCCCAACTCGGCAGGTGAGCCGTCGCCGTTCTCACCGAACCCGTGCAGAAACACCAGGAGTGGGCTCCGCCCGGCCTCGTCGTAGTCGGGCGGAAGGTATTCGTAATATCCCGAAGGCGCATCCGTCGTCCCAGCAGGGCGGGCCGTGAGCCGCTGAGACGATCCGGTGCCGATCAGATCTCCCGCGACCTTGCAGAAATCGACGAAGAAGCTCGGATGCGGACCCCTGATCTCGGCGCCCAAGAACTCGAGGAAGGTCCCTCCTGGCTGGTCGTCACCACCGGTGTCGAAGAGCGTCCGGTATCGGACGGCACCACGGTCCCGCAGCACGACATTGCCCGAGGAGTCCTCCACCACGAACGGCTGGCCGGCCAGGACGGTGACGAACTCGAAGACGGAGCCCTCCACTCTCGTGGCGCCGATCTCGTTCGTCACACTCCGGCCGCGCACCACGAACCACTCGCCAGTCTCGAGGTTCGTGTGGATCTCGCGATATGTGGACGTGTCCTTGAGGAAGAATGCGGATTCATCGGCATTCTTGCCTGCACGCACGCGGTAGCTGCCGCTGAACTCTGCCTGTACTCCGACCGGATATCCGCAATCGTTGTAGACAAACGAGTCCGTCCCCGAATAGGTGCCCTGGTCGATGACGGTGGCAGCGGCCGGCATGACCGCCAAGCCCACCAATAACGCGGCCGATCCGCCGACCAGCGCAGCCCGAAGCTTTCGCATCATCTTTCCCCCCTTGCTCATTCTGGTCATGAGCGCTCAACTTTTCCTCCTTGTGTACTCCGATCAGGAGCCGGTTCCCAGAGCGCAGCCTCCGCTAACGCCGACTTCCGCGACTGACCGGCCTGGCCCTGCGGGGGCACCGTCGGGGTCAGTTCGTCTCGAGGAGCGTGCTGATCGGTTGAGGGGTCGTGATCGGGTCGGCGTGGCGGTGCACGATCTTCCAGGCGTCTCCCTCGCGCCGGAAGATCAAGGTGACCCGCAGTGCGACAAGAGCCATGTCCTCGCTTCCCCCGAAGCGTGCCTGCGCCCGCTCGATCTGGACGACATAGCCAAGGTCAGCGGTGCTGTAGCGGGAAACCTCGTCGTAACCGCGCATGGCGCCGTCCCTGATCTGCGCCGCAGCCGCTGCCGCTGCCTTGCCGACCGCGACTGGTCCGACCTGAGGCGGAAGGAGCGGATTCGCGAGCGTGACGTCGTCGCGCCGCGAGAACAACTCCGTGACCGGCTTCGGATCGCCCTGCACGAACGCGGCCTGAGCGCGCCGGAACGCCTCGACTGCGTCGTCGAAGCCACCCCCGGTCATCGTCGCCATCGTGGACTTCGAATCTGATCGCATCGGTAAACCTCCTGTGAGAAGGCGGAAATGTCACCGCCGCGGGATCTATTGGTTCACCGTAGAAATCGGGCTCGGGTGCTCACATCAGTGCGATCGCGGATTCACCACTGACTCTTACTCGCCCCGTTCGCGCGCCCAGGTCGCGAGTTGCGTGCGGTTGACCAGGCCTGTCTTGGTCAGCGCGTGGCGTACATGAGTCTCGACCGTCCGGACCGAGAGGTGCAGCCGGGCGGCAATCTCCTTGTTCGACAGGCCGTCGGCGACGAGCCGGATGGCGTCGAGTTCACGCCGGCTGACCCCGAGGTCGTGCGAGATCCTCGGCCGGGTCGTGCCGAACGCCAGCGCGATGGCCTCGTCAACGGCCAGCCGTGAGCCCTCTTTCCACAGCCGGGCCGTGTCGTCGGCGGTTCCCTCGGCCGCGGCGGCGCGGGTTTGCTCAGCCATCGCCCGGATGTACGGCGGGAAGTCGCCGCCGTTGCGGGCTCGCACCTCCCACGCGGCGGCCAGGACCAGAAGCGCGGTCCGCGGATCGCGTCGGACCACCACGCTCGCCTGGCCGACGAGCGCCGCCGGCAGCAGCGTGGAGTCTTGGTAGTACTGAAAGCACTCGACCGCTTCCCGGAAGTACGACGACGCGCCATCCGGGTCGGCTGACGACCCGGCCAGGATGCCGAGGTAGAGGTTCGCCTGGCCCTGGCTCGCCCGGTCCTGGGCAGCCACGCCTATCGAGAGAGCCTCCTCGAGGAGCTTCCGGGCAGCGGCGGGCTCACCTTCCTTGGCCAAGACGAGGCCGAGTGTGGCGGTGGTCCGCCCCTCGGCACGCAGGTCGCCGGTCTCCTGCTGGATGGCGCGGGCGGTGACAAAGTGCTCGCGTCCGTTGTCGGGCCCCGCTCCGAACAACTTCTGCAGCCCGAGGAACCAATGCGCCCTGCCCTCGGCCGCGCGCTCGCCCAATTCGGCGCTCAGCTCGACCGCCTCTGTCGTCAGCGCGAAGGCGGCGGGCATGTCAACGAGCAGGTAGGCATATTGGCCGGCGGCGAGCGTGCATTCGGCCCGATCGCTGTTCCGCTCAGGGCACCGCCGCAGAGCCTCCTCCGTCAGCCGCCTCCCGTCGGCCTGACCCAGGATGAAGAAGAGATCCCTCGTCGTGACGAGCATTCGCATCGCCACGCAGGACTCCGTGGCCAGCGCCCACTCAATAGCGGCGCGCACGTTCCCGTAGTCGTCCGCCCGTTCCGCCAGCAAGGCGGCCACGCCTGGCGACCACCACCCTTCCTCGGCAGGAATGCCGATGGTGGCGAAGTGCCGCAGATGTCGCGCCCGCGCCCCGGCCTCCTCGTCGGCCGAGACAAGCTGCGCCGCGGCGTACTCCCGCATGGTCTCCAGGAGCCGATATCGCGTACGGCGCTGCGGCGCCGTTACAACGGTGATCAGCGACTTGTCCACCAGCCCGGCCAGCATCTCGAGCGATAGGGAGGCGACCGCGCGCGCGGCGTCGGCGTCAAACCCGCCGACGAATACGGCGAGGCTCCGGAACGCGGCCTGCTCGACGGGATCGAGCAGGTTGTAGCTCCACTCGACCGCGGCTCGAACGCTGCGATGGCGCGCGGACGCAGACCGCCGCGGCCGGCCCAGTTCCCCCAGGTGGGCTTCGAGACTGGCGAGAATCTCGGACGGCGACATGATCGACACTCGGGCGGCCGCCAGCTCGAGCCCGAGCGGGAGGTGGTCGACCCGTGCGCAAATTTCGAGGATGGCCGCTTCGGTGTCGTCGTCCGGAACCAGCTCGGGGCTGCGTTCACGGGCGCGCTCGAGGAACAGGCGGTAGGCGTGGTCGGGGCGAAGGGGTTCAAGGCGCCACACCGCCTCGCCGGTGATGCCGAGCGGCTCGCGGCTGGTGGCCAAGATCCGGAGCTTCGCGCAGGCGCCGAGCAGCGTGGTGCTGAACTCCGCGCACGCGTCGAGGAGGTGCTCGCAGTTGTCGAGGAGAAGCAACGCATCACGGTCGGCCAGGTACCGCCGTACGACCTCGGTGCTCGAGTCCCCCGCGGCGCCCCGAATGTCGAGCACCCGTGTCGTCGCCGCCGCGACGTCTTCTGCCGCCACCGACGCGAGATCAACCAGCCACACGCCATCGGCCTGCTTCCGGGCCTGCCGACGTCCGAACTCGATGGCTGTCCGGGTCTTACCCACCCCACCCGGGCCGGTCAGCGTCACCAGCCTGGCTCTGCGAAGCATGCCGCTGACCGACTGCAGCTCCGACTCGCGGCCGATCAACGCCGTGAGAGGCACAGGTATCGAAGGACTCGGTCGCTCCCCTTGCTGACCCACGACCAAAGTGTCGCCCCGCCAAGCCCCGGCCGCCAGCACCAGCGCCTCTGTGGTCCAACCCCTCGATGACCCCCTAAGCGAGGCGGCACAGCTCGTGCACGCCTGACCTTCTGTTGCAGGAAGTTGCAGGGCGTTTGGGGTGGGGGTGGGCCTTGGCGTGAATAGCCTCGAAGTGTTGGGTGAGACGCTTCGTGAGGGAGTTCTATATGTCTGCTTTTCGGCGGCGGGTTATTCGTGCGGTAGTCGTACTCGTCGGGTGTGCTGGTCTGGTTGGTGGAGTGAATGCGGCAGCCGCGCCAGGGGTGGCCGCGCCGGTCGAGCGGACGGCGGCGGATCCGGATGCGCCGGTGCCGTTGGGGCGGGCGTTGCAGTTCGGCGGTGGGTACGCGTCGATCAGCTACGACAACCTGTGGGATGCGGACAAGCTGTCGGCGCTGTGGGTGGATACCAGCAAGCCGGTGAAGGTCACGGCCTACTTCGCGGCCTGGCCGAAGTTCGATGCCCAGGGACAGCCGAGTCCGAAGAAGGCGACCCTGCAGTATCGGTGGGCCTGGGCCTGCGGAGCCGCCCCGTTGGCCTACCTCAGCTCAACTCAGTCGACCACGCTGGAGCCGGCGCCGGGCACCACCATGTTCAACTATTTCCAACTGGATGCGCTGAAACTCGATGCGACGCTGACGCCCGGCCAATGCAGTAGCGGTGGACGGTTCGTGGTCGAGTTCAACACGGTCGAGAGCACCGGATCCGCGCAGGCGATGAATTCGCCGACAGTCCGGGCCCTACCTTCCCCGTTCGGTACACCGGGTTCCACGATCCTTGGCAGCACAGAGGCTTACATCACGCTCTACAAGATCGGTACGCCGGCAGAGGTTGCCGAGGTCCAGAAGACCGGCCTGTTGAAGAACATTCCGTCTGACGGCTTCAGGTACTTCGTCCAGGACTGCAAGGCCGCCCAGGACCTAGTGGGCTGGTTTGCCGGCACGAATGATCCAGCGGGTCATGGGCTCTTCAAGTTCAGCGTCCCGCGCCAGGCCGTGCAGGAGTCACTAGCCAAGGTTGCGGGCTATGTGGGCAAGTCCAACGGCCGACCGGACATCGTGGGCGTTGTAGCCGAGAAGGGCGTCCACACAGCCTTCAACGACCCGACGGCATTCACGGTCATCAAGGACGCGGTCACCTGCATCTAACGCCGACCACTCGGCGGCGAGCGGACCACGCCGCTCGCCGTCGGGTGTTGGTGGTTAGCGGCTTTCGTCTGCGGAGAGTGGGCAGCTGTCTTCGACGCGGTCGCCGGTGAAGCTGACGTCCGGGTGGGCGTTGCTGAGCAGGTCACCGACGTTGTTGAACGCCTCGCCGCCGTAGTACTGCGGGCTGTTCAGCACCTGCTGGAGCGTCGGGTTCGCGACGCCGCCCTTCTTCGTGCCGTTGACGTCCGGGTCGAACCCGTCGTTGTAGTACTGCGACATGTCGACGCCCGTCTCGGCCACGGCGAGCGGGTTGTTCTTCCAGAAGCCCGGCGAGCACCAGTTGCCCGGCGGTTCGCTCGTCGGCGGCGTGCTGGTCGTCGGAATGGTTGTGGTCACGGTCGATGTCCCGCTGGTGTCTGCTTGCGCGGCGTTCAGGCCGAACAGGCCTCCCACTGCGATCGCCGACACTGCGGCAACGACGGCGAACACTCCACGATTGCGGCCCATTAAGGCCCCCCTTCGAATTGCGCTCGCCGCGCATGGACGCGCGGCGAGTCACCCCTGCACGTCCTATCGTCGCCAGAGAGGCGACTGTTACGGTTCAATTTCACCTACTGCCGATTGGTTTCAACGCCTGACCGGTTGGTAGGCGCTACGGCGAACGCGAGCGCGACGACGTGCCGGACTCGCCGCAGCCCTGATCGGAGGTCGCGATGGGGTTCTATACAGAGCGAGTGCTGCCGCGCATCGTCAATGTCGCGTGCGGGGTCAAGACGGCCCGGCCGGTACGGCAGCGAGTCTGCGCCGGGCTGACGGGCGAGGTCGTCGAGATCGGATTCGGTTCGGGGCACAACGTTCCGTACTACCCGGCGACCGTCACCAGTGTGACCGGCGTCGAGCCGTCCGACCTCGGCTGGAAGCTGGCCGGCAAGCGCATCGAGGCGACCGACATCCCGGTACGGCGAGCTGGGCTGGACGGCCAGTCGTTGCCGTTCGACGACAACCGCTTCGACACCGCCTTATCCACCTGGACGCTCTGCACCATCCCCGACGCCGACGCCGCCCTCCGGGAGATCCGGCGCGTCCTCAAACCCGGTGGAACTCTGCACTTCGTCGAGCACGGGCTGGCGCCGGAGGAGGACGAAAAGGTACGCCGCTGGCAACGACGCGTCGACCCCCTGCAGCAACGACTAGCCGGCGGCTGCCATCTCACCCGGCCGATCGCCGACCTGGTGACCAACGCGGGATTCGAGGTCACCGAGCTCGACATCTTCTACGAGCCGGGCGCGCCGAAGCCACTGGGCGCCTTCACCCTCGGCACCGCCACCTCGCCCTGATTTTCCCGGCTGTGGGCCTTGGTTGGCAATCGGTCGCGATATATCGTTGATGTATCGGACCAGCTCTTCTGAGGGGACAGTGGTCGGCATGACCGGATCGGCGCACACAGTTGGGTGGCCTTGGCAGCAGATTGCGCGGGACTGCTCGTTCATCGAGGACGTCAAGAAGGAGTGGCTCGCCATGAGCGGGCGGCGCGGGCACGGGCACCACCCGTTCGGCGCGCAATGGGGGATGTTCGGTGGGCCGATGTTCGGGCCGACGGGTGGACCCGGTGGACCGCGCGGCTGGCGTGGCCCGAAGGCGCGGCGCGGCGACGTACGGGCCGCGATCCTCGCCGTACTGGCCGAGCAGCCGACGAATGGCTACCAGATCATCCAGGAGATCGCCGAGCGCAGCGGCGGCGCGTGGAAGCCGAGCCCGGGCTCGATCTACCCGACCCTCCAGCAGTTGGAGGACGAAGGTCTGGTCACAGCGGATGCCGAGACCGGACGCCGGACGTTCACGCTCACTGACGAGGGCCGTGCGTACGTCGCCGCGCACGCCGACGAGGTATCGGCGCCCTGGGAGGCGATGAGCGCATCGGCGGAGGATGACGACAACGGACTGAAGCCGCTGCTCGGACAGGTGGGTACGGCGCTCTGGCAGATCCACGCCGCCGGCACTCCCGATCAGCAGGTGCGAGCCCGCAAGGCGCTGGCCGACCTGCGGCGCACGCTCTTCGGCATCCTCGCCGACGACGATGACGAGCAGGACCGGTCATGAGCCAGCACCTGCCATCCCCTTCGGCGTACGACGTACGGGAGCGGGTGGTCCGGATCGGCGACGCCGAACGGGACGAGGCCGTGGCCCTGCTGGGTGAGCACTTCGTGGCCGGGCGACTTACCCAAGAGGAGTTCGAGGAGCGCAGCGACCAAGCGACGCGAGCGCGGTACGTCGACGACGTGGCACCACTTTTCGCCGACCTGCCGGACCCGGAAACCGCAACTCCCGCAACGCTACGGCGACCTGATCCCCAGCGGTTCCGGGCAGGCCCGCCGCCACGATTCCTCTTGCTCGCACAGTTCCTGATGGTGGGCCTAGTCGTCGCCACCATCGCACTGGGCGCGCCTTGGCTCCTCTGGATGTTCTTCTGGTTCGCCCTATTCAGCGGACCCCACCACCGCCGCCATCACTGGCGGGTCTCGGTCAGGCCGGGATAGCGGGCTTGTACGGCGTCGATCAGGGCGGCTCGGTTGGTCAGCATCGGCTTGCGGTCGGCCGCGTCGATGGTGAATCGGGTCAGGCGCATGATGGCCATCAGAACTCCTTCGTTGTAGTGGAACTCTAGTGAATAACTCTAGAGGTAAGCTACAACCATGACGTCTGTCAAGAAAGGCTCCGTCCGTGCCGAGAAGGCCCGCGAGACGAGGCGGCGCATCCTCGAGGCCGCCCGGCGGCTGTTCGTCGCGCAGGGGTACGGCGCGACCTCGCTGCAGGAGATCGCGGACGAGGCCGGGGTTGCCGTGCAGACGATCTACTTCGGATTCGGCAACAAACGCACGGTTTTGAAGGAGCTCGTCGACGTCACGATCGCCGGCGATGACGCACCCGTGGCGACGCTCGAGCGGCCGTGGTTCCAGGCCGTGCTCGACGCGAAGACCGCTGGGAAGCAGCTCGAGGCTCACGTCGAAGGCACCCGGCCGATCCTCGAACGGGTCGCGCCGATCCTGCGCGTGCTCGACGCGGCCGCGGCCGCCGATCCGGAAGTCGTCGCACTCTGGCCGGCCGACGACCCGCGGTACGTCGTACACCTCAATGCGGCGAAGGCGCTGCTCGACAAGCCGGGCGTACGGAAGGGCGTGGACGCCGAGCAGGCCGCGGATGTCCTCTACGGTCTACTCAGTCCCGAGCTCTACCTGGTGATGACCGTGGATCGCGGCTGGTCCGACGACCAATGGCAGGCCTGGACTCTCGATCTACTGAAAGCACAACTGTTGGGAAGGCGATCGTGAAACCCGTTGAGGCGCTGCTGATCATCGACGTACAGGCAGGCCATATCGAAGGCGCCGGCCGCCTGCCGGGCGCAGGTCCACTGATGGAAACGCTCACGGACTTGCTCGAAAAGGCGCGCGCCAACGCGGCCTTGGTGGTTCACGTGCAGAACGACGGACCCGCGGGGAAGGTGGACGAGCCGGGTACGCCGGGGTGGGAGCTGCAACTGGCGGCAGCTCCCACCGAGATCGTGATCCGGAAGAAGAAGGCGGACGCCTTCGACGGAACGGACCTGGCCGGGTTGCTCACTCAACACGGCGTGCGTTCGATGGCGATCACTGGCGTGATGTCCGAGATGTGCGTCAGCGCTACGGCCCGTACGGCGCTGGCGCAAGGGTTTCGGGTGGTGTTGCCCCATGACGCGCATGCGAGCACCGACATCCCCGCGGTTGCCGGGTATGAAGAACTGGTGCCTGCGGCAACGGTCTCGCGCGTTGCCGAGTGGGCCTTACTCGGCAACGGGATCGAGCTTGTCCAAACAGAGGTTCCCTTCATTTCACCGCACCACCAGTGATGCCGGCGATGATGCGTCGTTGGGCGATCACGAAAACGACCAGCAGCGGAATGCTCATGAGCACCACGTAGGCGAAAATGAGGTTCCAGTTGTTCAGGTACACACTGGCGCTGGCCACTTGGAACAGGTTGAGCGGCAGCGTGTCCATCCGGCCGCCGATGACGAAGAACGCGAAGAACACGTCGTTCCAGATGTAGAGGCAGATCAGGATCGTCGCGGTCGCGAGTACGGGGCGAAGCAGCGGCAGCACGATCGTGAAGAAGATCCGGACCGGCCCCGCACCGTCGACGCGGGCCGCTTCCTCCAGCTGGTGCGGGATAGTGCGGATGAATCCGGTGATGAAGAAGATGGCCGTCGACAGGTAGATACCGACGTACACCAAGACCATTCCGCCAAGCGTGCCGGCCAAACCGAGCTGCCGCAGGAGCAGCACCAACGTGATCACCGCAGGCGGGATGACAATGCCGCTGATCGCCACGGCGTACACGGCTGACAACCAGATACTCGTACGACGGGCCAGCACCCACGCGGCCATCGCGCCGAACAACAGCACGAGGACCACCGCAGGCACCACGATCGACGCGCTGCCGAGGAACGCCATGACGACGCGTCCCTCGGTGAAGGCTCTCGCGTAGTTCTGGGCGAAGTGCCAGCCGTCGGTGGGCAGTGCCAACGAGGGATTCAGCGCATCACCCTGGGACTTGGCCGAGGTCACGATGACCAGCCAGAGCGGTATGCCGACAACAACGCCAACCAGCGCAAGCGCCACAGCAGGCTGAATGCGTGATCTCACAGCACACGCTCCCGTCGCCGCAGCATGATGATCGTGGGGAACGCCATCAGCGAGATGACGATCACCAGCACGAGGCTCATCGTGGTGGCCTGGGCGAACAGCCCCTGCCCGAAGGTCCGGTAGATGAAGATGTTGAGGACTTCGGTGGTCTGGCCGGGCCCACCTCCGGTGGTGGCCTGAACGATGTCGAAGCTGTTCATCGATCCGAGCAGAGCCGTCGCCACGTTGAAGGTGACGGCTGGCGCTAAGAATGGGAGTTTGACGTCGCGGAAGGTCCGCCATCGGTTTGCCCCGTCGATGCGCGCAGCCTCGAGCACCTCGGAGCTGATGGTCTTCAACCCTGCCAGGTAGATGAGCATGGCGAGCCCCATCCACTTCCAGGCGTGGATGAGGGTCAGCCACACCAACGTCCGGCTGGGATCGTTCAGCCAGGCGTACGAGATCTCCTGTCCGGTGACGGACGACAGCACAGCGTTCAGAGCTCCGGTGGGCTTGAGCAACGCCTGGAAGATGTAGCCAACCGCCAGAGCCGACATGAGCACCGGGATGAAGACCATCGTGCGCGCGAACCGGTTGACCTTGGTATCAGCCTCCAGGAGGAGCGCGAGACCAAGGCCGAACAGGTTCTGGAAGATCGCGACCAGCACCGCATAGATGATGTTGACCTTCAGGTCCCCCAGCAGGACTCCGTTGTTCAGCACATTGGTGAAGTTGCGCAGCCCGACGAAGTTGATGGAGCTCTTGAAACTCGACCAGTCACTGAAGGCGTAGATCAGGTTGTAGATGCTGGGCACGAAGAAGAACACGAGCATGATGACCATGGCCGGCACCAGGAAGGCCAGGGGCTGCGCCGGCTTCTGGCGCTTAGCAATGGACATACCGACTCAGAAGCCTGCCGCGCCGATGGCCTGTGCGAGTTGCGCGAACTGGGCCTGGGTAGCCTCGGCGACCTTTTCGGGTGTCGCTTGGCCGGCCAGCATGTTGGCCAGGTTGAGGTACAGGTCCGGGTTGACGATGGCGAGCACCTGCATCGAGCCGACGGAATCCCCGATCGAGGCCGCATTCGCCTTCAGCGCATCCGGAACGGTCGCGGGCGTCTCCACGCCGGCCTGAATCGAGACGGTGTTCTGGGCCTTGACGAACTCCGGGTAGGCCGTGCCGAGCCAGTAGGTCAGGAACTGACGTGCGGCCGCTTCGCGCTTGGCGTCGCCGGTCTTGAAGGCGATCAGGGCGTTCGACTGGTCGGGGATGTTGGTTCCGATGTTGCCCGCGGGCGAGATCGGGAAGAAGCCGATCTTCTTGTTCAGCTCGGCGGTGTTCGACTGGGCCTGCAACTGGCTGAAGAACGTGTTGACCTGAATCGCCATCGCCGCCTGCCCGGACAGCACGGCCTTGCCTTGGTCAACAAAAGTGGCAGAGGTGATGTTCTTGTTGAACAGTCCTTCGTCCACCAGGCTCCGGTACTTCTTGATCGCGTTGAGGATCGTGGGGTCGGTGAACTTCTCCTCCCCCTTGTTCACCTTGTCCCACAGCCCCAGCTTCGCGGCGTCGGCGAGCTGGACCTGCACCCACCACTGAGTCGCCCACTTCTCGCCGCCCATCTCGTAGAACGGCACTCCGCCCTGAGCCTTGATCTTGCGCCCCGCGGCCACCATCTCGTCGAAGTTCTTCGGCGTGGAAGTGATGCCGTACTTGGCGAAGACCTCTTTGTTGAACCAGACCCCCTCCACCGCGGGCACGGTCACCAGTGCCGCATAACGAGTGCCGTCCAAGATGCCCGTGGCGTCCTTCAGAGCCGGGGTGTACTTGTCGATAAATGGCGCGCCGTCGAGAGGCTGCAAGTTCTGCTTGGCATTGATGGCGGTCAACTGCGACGCGGTCGGCTGCCAGAAGGCGAGATCCGGCTTATCCCCCGACGCGACCTTCGTCTGCACACTCTGCTCATACGGATCCGGCACCGTGACGATGTTGATCTTCGCGCCGGTGGCGGTGGTGAAGTCCTCGGCGACCTTCTTGGCCACGGTATTACTGTTCTGCGCGGCCCAGATGGTGAGGTTCACGCCATCGAGTTTTGCCGTCTGCTCCGGCCAGGAGGCGGGCGCACCCGAGTCGGCGCTCCCCGTGCCGGCACCCGGGTCGCTGCAGCCCGCGATCAGTAGTGCGACCACTGCCGCGGCGATCAACGGCTTTCGGATTTTGTTCATCGGTCGTCCTTCTTCTCTTGAGTTCCTGCCCGGGGCCGGCGGCCCGGAGATACAGCGGTACGACGACTGGGCGCGGGCCCGGTGCTTTCGCGGACGATGAGCGTCGGTTCCGCGAGCGGCGCCTCGCCCGCGGGCGCGAACCCGAGTAGCTCGAAGGCGCGGGCGCCGAGAGCGGCGAAGTCGAACCTGACCGTGGTCAGGGCCGGGGTATAGAAGCGGGCGGTCGGCACATCGTCGAAACCGACCACGCTGAGATCCGCCGGGACGCTGATGCCGAGATCATGCGCGGCTCGAATGACGCCGAGCGCCTGGTCGTCGTTCCCGCAAAGGATCGCGGTCACCGCCGGGTCCAGCAACAACCGCATCGCCGCCTCATGCGCACCGGCCGTACTCCAACTCCGGGGACGAACGACATCCGGAACGGACGCGTTCGCCGACAACAACGCGCGTTTCCAGCCGCGTTGCCGATCGCCAACGCTTGTGGTGGAAGGGATCGCGAGGTGGTGGACGGTCTCGTGCCCAAGGGCCAGCAGGTGCTCGGTCGCGTGCTGCGCGGCGAGCGTGTCGTCGAACCAGGCCCACTGCGCGCTCTCCGACACCGGGGCACGCCTGCCGAGATAGGACTCCGCTGCCGCCGACGTACTCACGTTTGCAGGTAGTGCCTGTAGCGCACGCGCCCCGGCACGGTCGAACGCCAGCACGATCACCGCGCCCGCGCGTGGATCGCTGACCCCCTCGACCGCTGCCGCGACATGCTCGGGACTGTCCGACTCCAGCACGCGGATGGAGACCTGGACACCGGCCGACCTGGCCGCTTCCTCAATACCACCAAGGGTTTCCGCGTAGCCGTACAGCCTGGTGTTCGACGTCAAAACGGTCACCGCGCGGTCCACACCGTTGGCCAGCGCTCTCGCCGCCCGGCTGGGTCGGTAGCCGAGTGCCGCGATGGCGTCGTTGACCTTTTCCTTGGCCTGCGGACTGACGTTCGGATGGTCGTTGATGACGCGCGACACGGTCTGGTACGACACCCCGGCAGCGCGGGCGACGTCGCGGATGGACGCCGTCGTTTCTTGGCTTACAGGATTGTGACCGGTCACAGACATGGCTAGAGTGTTAGCGATAACATCGCCGGAGCGCAAGACCTCGGCGGCAAGTTCGGTCCCGTTCCCCCGTCCCTGGAGCCAGCCGCCTATGTGCCCTTCCGCGATCCATTGGAACCCCGGCCCCTTCTCGTTGACCGTCTCCCTCACCGACGGGATCGCTCGCCTGAGCCAGGTCCGGATCGGCGATCAGGACGTCATTCGCCCGGCCACTCCGCTCCCCCTTGTCGAGGTGGGGGTTGCCGGATCCGGTCGATCCTGGTCAGCGCGTCGCTATATCGACTCGGCGCACCTGCTGACCTATCGCCGGCACACGATCGAGGGGGACAAGCTCAACGTCACCAGCCAGGCAGATGGACTCACCGTCGTCACCACGTTGTCCGCTGTGCCCGGCGTTGCTGCGCTACGGATCCAGTCCCGCGTCATCAACAGCGGGGCCAAGGACGTCGACCTGACGTGGGTCACGTCCGCGGTGATCGGCATCGGCTCGCCGTTGGAATCTCTGCAGCTGTGGTGGGCGGACAACGACTGGCTCGCCGAGAACCGCTGGCGCTCGGCCGGCGTCCGCGAGTTGATGCCGGACCTCAATCGGAGCGTGCATGAGCACGACCCGCGCGGCACCTTCTCGCGTACGGCGTTGGGTGCCTGGTCCTCCGACGGCACACTGCCGCTTGGCGTGGTCGTCAACGAGGCCAACGCCTTGGGTTGGCAGATCGAGCACAACGGGCCATGGCACTGGCAAGTCGGCGAGCGCACCGATGGCCTGTACGTCAGTCTGCTCGGCCCGACTGAGACCGAGCACAACTGGTACGAACGGCTGGCCCCTGGCGAGGAGTTCACGACCGTTCCCGCGACCATCGCTTTTGCCACGGACGGTTTCGAAGGCGTGATCGCGGCCCTGACGGTCGCCCGGCGTCACGATCGGCGGCCACATCCGGACCACGAGCGGCTGCCGGTTGTCTTCAACGACTACATGAACACCCTTATGGGCGACCCGACGACGGCCAAGCTACTACCGCTGATCGACGCCGCGGCAGCCGTTGGCGCAGAAACGTTCTGCATCGACGCCGGCTGGTATGACGACGATTCCACTGGCTGGTGGGACAGCGTCGGCGCTTGGGAGCCGGCGACGAACCGCTTCCCGGGCGGGCTGGCGGAGGTCATCCAGCACATTCGCGACCGAGGCATGGTCCCGGGGCTATGGCTGGAGCCGGAGGTCGTCGGCGTACGCAGCGCCGTCGCGGATCTGCTGCCGGACGAGGCGTTCTTCCTGCGCCATGGCCATCGCGTCGTCGAACACGGCCGGTACCACCTCGATCTGCGCCACCCGTTGGCCCGCAAACATCTCGACGAGGTGATCGACCGACTCGTCGGCGGTCTGGGCATCGGCTATCTCAAGCTGGACTACAACATCAACATCGGCGCCGGCACCGACCGCGACGAACTCGCCGCCGGAGCTGGACTACTGGGCCACAACCGGGCCTTCCTCCAGTGGATCGACGAGGTGCTCGACCAGCACCCCGACCTCACTCTCGAGAGCTGCGCGTCGGGTGGGATGCGCGTTGACTACGCCATGCTGTCCCACCTGCAGATGCAGTCGACCAGTGACCAGCAGGACTTCCTGCGGTATCCCCCCATCGCGGCCGCGGCCGCCGCGGCGATCGCGCCAGAGCAGGCAGCCAGTTGGGCCTATCCCCAGCCCACGTTCACCGATGAAGAGATCGCGTTCACGATGACCGCGGGGATGCTCGGCCGCCTGCACCTATCGGGACATCTGGACAAGATGACCGACGACCAGCGAGCTCTGGTCACCGAAGCCGTCGACGCCTATCGAGCTCACCGCCAGTTCATCGCGACCGCCGTACCGTTCTGGCCCCTTGGCCTGCCCGAGTGGGAGGACAAGTGGATCGTGCACGGCCTGCGCTCCGGCGGGCAGGCGTTGGTGGCGATCTGGCGGCGCGGTGGAGTCACCGACACTCGCACGCTGCAGCTGCCCGTTTTCGCCACTCGCGTTGAAGTCGTCTATCCGACGGGGACGGACGCGACTGTCGAGCTGGTCTCGGGCTCTTTGAAGATCACCCTTCCGCATCCTCATCAGGCAGTGGTCCTTGCCCTAAGGAGCATCGAATGAAGAAAGCCGCAAAACTCGTGGCCGCATCGGTCATCACCACGCTGGCGCTGGGCAGCCTGTCCGCGCCGGTCGCAGCCCTGGAGGCGATCACGGACACCTTGAGCGTCGACTTCTCCCAGACCACCGGCTCGTTCCGCGGCGGCGCGACGGGCACGTTGTACGGCTTCGGCGACGAAGGCGCACCGACGCAGGCCCTCATCAACGGCGCCGCCATCACCAACACCTCGCAGAAGGCTCCGCACGGGACCCAGCATCCCAGCGGTGACGCCCTCAAGGTCGAGGACGGCTTCTTCCAGAAGCACGGCAAGGACATGTACATCTACATCCAGGACTATTACCCGGACTGGTCGTACCACGGTGGTGTGCGCCCTGCCGACACCCGCACGTACAACCAGGCGACCGGTGCCTACAGCAACGAACCCAACGGCATCTGGGATTACCTGGAGGTCGTCGAGTTCGTCACCGAGGCGGTAGCGACCGGATCCTCGCGGCCCAAGGACTACGTCTTCATCCCCTTCAACGAACCGGACGGCGGCAACTGGTACGCCAACTGGTCCACCATGAAGGCGACCTTCCTCGCTGACTGGAAGGCCATCTACACAAAGATCCAAGAGGTGTACGCCCGCCACAATCTCGGGCATGCGCGCATCGGCGGTCCTGGTGACACCCGATGGCAGCCCGCGCGTTCCGCGGACATCCTCACTTTCGCGAAGGCCAACGGCGTACTGCCTGACATCTTCATCTGGCACGAACTGGGCATCGACAACCTCAGAACCTTCCGGTCCCACTTCGCCGAATACCGGCAGCTCGAGAAGGACCTCGGCCTCGGCCCGATCCCGATCAACATCACCGAGTACGGCATGCTGCGCGACATGGGCACGCCCGGGCAGCTCGTCCAATGGCTGTCCATCATGGAAGACCTGAAGGTCGACGGGCAGACCGCCTACTGGAACTACGCCGGCAACTTCAACGACAACAGCGCGCGGACCAACTCGGCCAACGCCGGCTGGTGGATGTACAAGTGGTACGGCGATCTCGCGGGCAGCCAGACGGTCAAGGTCACGCCGCCCGCGCTGAACACGGTCGACACCCTGCAAGGCATTGGCGCCATCGATACCAAGAACAGGCGAGCCACTGTCCTGTACGGCGGCGGCAGTGGTGGGGCCGTTTCGCTCAAGCTGGCCGGTCTCAGCTCCTTCGGCACCAAGGTCGACATCGAGGTCCGCGAGAACACACTCTCCGGGGCCGAAGGTGTCGCCGGCACTCCGCCGGTGATCAAGGCCCTCAAGGGTGTTCGCGTGGTCAACGGCACGGTCGAGCTCGAGGTGCCGACGTACGACCGATACGCCGGGTATCAGGTCATCGTCACCCCCGAGCAAGACCGCACGCTCGAGGCGGGCAAGGTGTGGGCGGCCAGCGTTGAGGCCGAGAACACGAACCTCACCGCGGCCACGGTCTACACCCAGGACCCGTTGTCCGGCGGCGGCTGGAAGTTCCTCGCCTCCGGTGGACGCGATGTCGGGTCCTTCAACCAGCCGACGTCAAAGGCTGACTGGACGGTCAGCGTTCCGCGCGACGGCAAATACCGGTTCCAGATCATCGGGGCCACGCCTGGCACCCCTGGGCGGCATGCGCTCTTCGTCGACAACGTCATGGCCTCGCCGGTCCAGTACACGGCAAACCTTGCGCTCACGTCGTACCAGAAGTGGCAGTATCGCGGCAGTGCTGAGGTGACGATCCCGTTGACGGCCGGGCAACACACGCTTTCGCTGCGGGCGAGCGCGGATGGGACCACCCTGCTGCCGAACTCGGATATCACGCTCGACAAGTTCCTGCTGACGGACGTCACCGATGGCGAGCCGACGGTCTACCCGGCGTCGACGCTGCGTTATGCCGGTGGCGCTGCAGTGACGTACGGCGTTGCGCAGGCGCGTGGTCACGGCAGCATCCGCGGTGCTGGTCAGCGGGCCGACGTCTACGCTCAGGCCTGGGAGACCGGGTACTACGACATCAGCGTCGACTATCGGACGACTGCCGCGGCGAAGGTTGGTATCCGCGTGAACGGGCGCGCGGTCACGCAGTTGAGTGCACCGCGCCTTGGCGTATGGCGTTCTACGGCACGGGTTCACTTGGTGCAGGGGATCAACGAGCTCGAGTTGAGCTCGGCCAACGGGATTCTGCTCCAGCAGGTCACCACGACCCGAGCCGCGTCGGCCGACAGCGCCGCAGTCGTTGTCGAGGCCGAGAACGCTGTCCGTCACGGCACTGCCGTTGTGAACACGTACACGCCTGCTTCGGGCAGCAACGCGTCTGGGCTGAAGGGCGCCGGTTACATCGGCAATGGCGCCGGTAACACGATCGAGGTGCCGCGCGGCCCCGGTTTCGACAAGCCCGGGGAGTACAACGTCGTCGTCAGCTACGCGAACGCCGAGCTAAGTGGCGCCCACGACTACAACCCCCAGGTAGTCGACCGCCGCCTCAACATCACCGAAACCGGCAGCACAACGCCCGCCGGCCACGCGTACTTCCGCTACACCTACGCCTGGAACAGCTTCCTAGAACGCACAATCCCCGTAACCCTCCACACCTCCACCGGCTCCCTGGTCTTCGGCAACCCAACCGCCTTCGCCCCCGACCTAGACAAACTCACCATCGCCCCCACCACCCTCGGCACCCCCACCACCATCCCCCGCACCCGCATCCCCCAGTCCTAACCCCCACCCCCTCCTCCCCTCCGCAAGTGGTCGCGTTAGGGCGCGACCACTTGCGGGGCCCTTAGCCACACGTCATCACGTCAAAACGCGACCACTCGCGGGATCTTGGGCACGAGTGGTCGCGTTATAACGCGACCACTCGCGGGGACTCGGGGCACGCGTCGTCACCGCATACGCGACCACTCGCGGGGACTCGGGGCACGCGTCGTCACCGCACAACGCGACCACTCGCGGGGACTCGGGGCACGCGTCGTCACCGCATACGCGACCACTCGCGGGGATCTTGCCCGCGAATGGTCGCGTCCTGACGCCCCCGCGCAGACCCTGGACACGAGTAGTCAGGTAATGACGCGTCCACTCGCATTGAATCCCCGCCACGGTCGGACGCAAAATGCGGCCCACCTGTGGACGCTAAGCCCACAGCCCCTAGGTCCCAACCGCACACGTCCGGGCTGATTTGTGGAAAACCCTCGCGCGAAGTGCCTCCTTGTGTTTGCACACGCGCGACACAACAAGGCACCTCGCGACAGAGTTGTCCCCAATATCCGCCCGCGCGCCGCATTCCACGTCCGACCGTGGCAGCACTATCCACAGGCGAGCCCCCTCGCCCTTACCCGCGAGGCGCCGCCCGGATCGGCGGGCCGGCGCCCGAGTGGTCGCGGCAGTACGCGTCCACTCGCGAGAAGGTCGGGCGCGCGTGGTCGCCTTATGACGCGTCCACTTGCAGGGGGAATTGGGCAGGCGTGGTCGCGTTATGACGCGTCTAATCGCGGAGGGGAATGGGCATGCGTGGTCGCGTTATGGCGCGTCCAGTCGCATGGAAGGCCTGCCACGGTCGGACGCGGAATGCGGGCCGCCTGTGGATGCCGAGCCCACGGCGCCTAAGCCCCAACCGCACACGTGCGGGCTGTTTTGTGGACAACCTTGCCGCGAGGTGCCTCCTTGTGTTTGCACGCGCGCGACGCATAAGGCACCTCGCGGGAGGGTTATCCCCAAATCCGTGCGCGGGTCGCATTCTGCGTCCGGCCGTGGCAGCGCTATGGACAGGTGGGCCCCTGGGCCTTGCCCGTGAGGGGCGATTTAGGATGGATGCGGCAAGCGCTTTCCTTTGGAGGTTTGGTGACGCTGACGCGGCGGTGGTTCGACTTGGGCGAGCCTGTGCGTGCTGCGGCGTTGGGGCATGCCCGCGCGCGGGTTGGCGTGCCGGATGTCGGTGATCGGGCGGCCTGGGAGACGTGCGACCCGGAGACGGCTGCCGCGATCGCCGCTGAGGCTTCGAGGGACGCGGGGGTGCCGTGGCCGGGGACTTTCTTGTCGGATTACGCGCGCTATTGGCGGGATGGGGTTCGTACGGCGTATGAGGGTCCTGCGGGTGACGTTAGACGGCGTACGAGTGCAGCGGTTCTCGCGGCGGCGTTGACTGGGGAGGAGAAGCACCTCGACCAGGCGGCGGACGGGTTGCTGCTGTTGTGCGAGCAGACGAGTTGGTGCTGGGCGGCACATGAGTCGTTCGCGTCGGAGCGGAAGGAGGTCGTTCCGGATCCGGATCACCCGTACCTCGATCTTGGCGCCGCGGAGACGGTCTCGATATTGGCTTGGGCGGATTTGGCGCTTGCGTCGGCGCTTGACCGGCGGGTTCCGGGGCTTCGGCGGCGCCTTCGCGAGGAAGCACGGCGGCGCGTGATTCGGCCGTTTCTCGAGGATCGCCGTTGGCATTGGCTCGGGCTCGACGGTCACCTGCACAACTGGAATCCGTGGATCCATGGACAGTTGCTGGCGGCAACGTTATTGCTCGAAACCGATTCGGCCACCAAGCGGGCCGTCGTCGAGCTGACCATCGACGGCCTCGATCGCTATCTCGCCGCGCTACCGGCGGACGGTGGTTGCGACGAGGGGTACGCCTACTGGTGGAACGGGCCGGCGCGGCTGGCCGAGGCGCTGGAGCTGCTCGATCGTGTCACGGGTGGAGAGTTCGCGCCTTGGGATATCGCGCCGCTGGCCGAACTCGCACGGTATCCGCAGCGGATGGCATTAGGCGAAGGCTGGTACGTCAACGTCGGCGATGGACCGGCACGGCCTGATCCCGACCAGCCCTGGCATGTCCTGCATCGGTGGGGCGGCCGGATCGGCGATCACGACGTACGGGCGCAGGCCGCCGCCCATCGAGGCCAAGCGATCTCGGCCAAGGCGGGTTTGGGCCGGGCACTGACCGGGCTACTCGACGACGACTGGATGACGGCGCAACCGGCGGTGCAACCGGCGGCGCAACCGGCGGCGCTGCCATTGCCAGCGTCGAGTTGGCTTCCTGATGTGCAGCTGTTGGTCTCGCGCGAACAAGCCGGTACGACGAAAGGTCTGGCGCTTGCGATCAAGGGCGGGCATAACGCGGAGAACCACAACCACAACGACGTCGGGTCTTACGTCGTCGCCGTCGACGGTACGCCCGTGCTGATCGACCTCGGCCAGCCGACGTACACGAGCATCTCGTTCTCCGAACGCCGTTACGAGCAATGGGTCGTACGCAGCGAATGGCACAACCTGCCGCTGATCGCCGGCCACGAACAACCCGCAGGCGCGCAATGGCGGGCGAGCGAGGTCGACGTACGCCTAACACCAGAGGGCGACTCGTTCTCGGCCGACCTCTCGACCGCCTACCCAACAGACGCCCGCTGGCGACGGACGGCAACCCTGGACCGGCAAGCGAGCACGGTCCGCGTCCACGACGAGTGGGAGAACGCGGACCACGTCACGCTCCACCACGTCCTGGCGGGACGCCCGATCGCCCACCACGCAGGCGAGTTGACCGTCGAGACCTTGGCCGGCGCAAAAGCAAAAGCAAAGGCACGCCTGACCTGGGCTCCCCACCTCGGCCAAGGACGCCTGGAGAAACGAACCATCGATGACCCCCTGCTCAGCGACGTCTGGGGCCCGGCCGTACATCGCCTAGTAATCGACCTCGGCCCCAACCAGACGTCGTTCGACCTGACCATCACCACGCTCAAGGAGAGCCCCCGTGTCCCGTGAATTGTGGGCCGCCACGGCCGACAACCTGTTGCTGTCGTTGCGCCCCTGGGCCTCCCCCGACCACGCACGCATCGACCTCCCCGGCCCGGCGAGCGCGTACGGCCCGGACAGCGACTCCCTGGAAGCATTCGCCCGTTCGTTCCTCCTCGCCGCGATCCGGCTGCGCGGCGAGAACGGGGTCGACCCGCACGGACTGGCCGAGTGGTACGCCGACGGCCTCCGCGTCGGAACAGACCCGCAATCCCCCCACCGCTGGCCGCGACCCGACGAGTTGGGCCAGGCAAAAGTGGAGGCCTGTTCGATCGCCCTAGGCCTGCACCTGAGCCGCCCTTGGCTCTGGGACAAACTGGCCGATCGGGATCGCGAGCAACTCGTCGCCTGGCTCGCAACGGTCGTCGGCGAGGAGTATCCGCCGATCAACTGGGTGTGGTTCCAGATCGTCGTCGAGACCTTCCTCAAGTCCGTCGGCGGCCCCTGGTCGATGGCCGATATCGAGAGCGGTCTGGCCGTACACGAGTCGCTCTATCGCGGCAACGGCTGGTACGCCGACGGACCCGAACGCGCGTACGACCACTACAACGGCTGGGCCCTGCACGTCTATCCGTTGCTCTGGGCAACCATGGAACCCGGCTTGTGCGACCCTCAAAGGGAAACGCTCTGGCGAGAACGCCTCAACGAATACTTGCAAACGGCCGTGCACCTCATCGGCGCCAACGGTTCGCCGCTCGCCCAAGGCCGCAGCCTCACCTATCGCTTCGCTGCGGCCGCGCCGTTCTGGGTCGGCGCGATCACCGGCGCGACGGACCTGCCGCCAGGCCTGCTGAGACGAGCCGCCTCCGGGATGCTCGGCCACTTCCTGGATCGCGGTGTCCCGGACGAACGCGGCCTGCTCAACCTCGGTTGGTACGGCGAATGGCCCGCCATGGCGCAGTCGTACTCCGGCCCGGGTTCGCCGTACTGGGCGGTGAAAGGGATGCTCGGCCTCACGCTACCGGCGGAACATCCCGTCTGGGCTGACGCGGAACTGCCGCTACCAGTCGAGACCGGCGACTTCGAGCTGACGCTGCCCGAGCCGGGATGGCTGGTCAACGGCACCAGCGACGACGGCATCGTCCGGATCGTCAACCACGGCACGGATCATTCGAATCCGGGCGACGAACGCGCGGACTCACCGCTGTACGCACGCCTCGGCTATTCCACCCACACCATGCCGTCGATGGCCGCGGGCGCGTGGGACCAGGCGCTCGAGAACAGCGTCGCCATCGTTCATCCGGAGCTCGGCCCGAGTCATCGCAACGGCTTCACGGCGAGACCGTACGGAATCTCGATCACCGAGGCACATTGGGTCAAGACGGACGAGGACGATGGGCCCGAGCACGGATCCGGTCGCGCGGGCAGCGTCGCAAAAGGGCCGCGCCTCATCCTCGGATCCCTGCTGCACGGCGGACAGGAGGTCCGGGCGGTGCGCGTCGACCCGGCCGCCGAGCTGGATCCGTCGTGGACGTTGGAGATCAGCGGCTGGCCGATCACCGGGGACGATGCTCCGGCAGGTTCGATGGAGGCCGGCCAGGCTGTTGTCGAAGGCAACGACCTGCACTCCTCGGTATCAGGTTTCGGCCAAGCCGGGATCCGTCGCCTGGTCAACGCCGGCCCAACCGGAAGCCACACCGCCATCCCACTGGTCACCACGACACCGCACCCCGGCGAGACGTACGCCGCCGTCGTGACACTAGCCGGTACGGCGAAAACCCCGCCCAAGGTGGACGTCCACCCCGACGGAACCGTCGTCGCGCATTGGCCCGATGGCACGACGTCCTCCCTTGTTTTAAAGGGCTAGCACGATCGACGAGTCCCGGATGACGAGTTCGGGAGTGAGCAGCACGCGTTGCGTCGGGCGGCGCTTGCCCTCGACCAATCGGGCCACCATCAGCTCGACCGCCGTCCGTCCGACCATCGACTTGGGCGGCCGGACCGCGGTCATCGCCGGCTCGGCCAGCCCGGCCACCTCGTCGTCGTACGCGATGATCGCCAGGTCCTCCGGGATCGACATGCCGAGCTCGACGCAGTACTGCGCGACGGCCATCGCGTCCGGGTCGGAGTGGATGATCAAGGCCGTCGTACCGGCTTCGTCGCACTGCTTGAGGATCTGCGCGACGATCTCGCGATGACCCGGCTCGTCCATCCGGACCGACTCGCGCAACACCATGCCGGCCGGGATATCGAGATCCGCGCAGGCCAGGCCCCATCCGTGCGCCAGGTGTGCCGAGGTCGGGCTGCCCTTGGAAAGCAGCAGGCCGATGTTGCGATGACCGTGGTCGTGCAGATGCCGTACGGCGATCTCGGCGCCGAGCGAGTGATCGCTGCGAACCCACTCGAGCTGGTACTTCGTCGGCGTCCAGCGCGGCGGGTGCCGCTCCACCAGAATCACGGGCACGGGCAGATCGCCGATCCACTGGATCATCTCGCCGACGTCCTCGCCCTCCAGGTTCGGCGCGAGTAGCAGCCCCTGGACCTGCTGCGCCTCGATCAGGCGGGTGATCTGGCGGCGATCCTCGTTCCAGTCGTACGTCGATCCGCGCAGTTGGATGTGCACGCCAAGCGCGGCAGCGGCCGATCGGGCGCCACTGACGATCGGCGGCCAGTAATAGTCCAGCGACGGAACCACCATGCCGATGGTGAAGCGAGGAGCCGCCGAACTCCTGCGCCGGGCCGGACCCGAAGGCGCGAGGTCGGTCGGTAGCGTCGCGCCGCCGTGCACCTTGGTCAGCAGGTTCTGCGCGGCGAGGGCCGCGATGTCCCGGCGCACGGTCAACTCGCTGACGCCGAGCAGTTGGGCCAGGTCCTTCACGCGGACAGAGCCATGCCGGCGCAGCTCATCCATCACTCGCTCATGGCGTTGCAGCCCGAACAGACGGTCGTCGGACATCCGATTCCTCCCATGTTCGAGTCTGAACGTTTCTGATCAGTTCCGATCGAGCCGTAGATCTTGTGTTCGAGCAAGACATCTCATGTTCACACACCCGAAACGGTAACCGCTTGCCAGCGTCTGGAGAACCCACCTTGCAAAAGCCCACCGCGCTGATCGTGATGGACCGCGATTCGTTCGAGGCCCATTTCGACCAGGCCCGGCTGGATCGGCTCGCCTCGCTGGTCAGGCTGGCCGATCCGGTCTGGACCGACGAGCTCGACTCGTCGCCGGCCCGGGCGCGGCTGGCCACGGCGGACCTGCTGTTCACCTCGTGGGGAGCGCCCCGGCTGACCCGGGACCGCCTCGACGCAGCTACGCGACTGCGGGCCGTCTTCCACGGCGCGGGCAGCGTCCGGCCGCTGGTGGACGACGAGGTGTGGAACCGCCCGATCACGGTCACCAGCGCCGCGGACGCGAACGCCGTACCGGTCGCCGAGTACACGCTCGCGGCGATCATCTTCGCGGGCAAGAAGGCGCCGTTCCTCGCCGTCGACGAGAGCACGGCGTACCAGGGCTGGGGGCATCCGCGCGGCTTCGGCAACCTGTCCAACTACCGGCGCACGATCGGCATCGTCGGGTTCTCGCGGACCGGGCGCCGGGTCGTCGAACTACTCCGGACCCTCGACGAACCGACCGTTCTGGTCGCCGACCCGTACGCCGATCCCGTCGCCGTCGCCGAGGCGGGCGGTGTGCTGGTGGAACTACCCGAGCTGCTCGCCAGGGCCGAGGTGCTCTCGTTGCACGCGCCGGCGCTGCCCAGCACGCACCACATGATCGGGGCCGCGGAGCTCGCGCTGCTGCCGGACCACGCGACCGTCGTCAACACCGCGCGGGGCAGCTTGATCGACTCCGCCGCCCTGGCCCGCGAATGCCGCTCGGGACGGCTGTTCGCGATCCTCGACGTCACCGATCCCGAACCACTACCGGGCGACTCGCCGCTGCGCTCGGTACCCAACGTGATGGTCACCCCGCATATCGCCGGCTCACTCGGCTCGGAGATCCGCCGGTTGACCGACCACACCCTCGACGAGATCGCCCGATGGGTCGCGGACGTTCCGCTGCGTACCCGGATCACCGCCGAGGGTTTCGCCCTCAACGCCTAATCCCCTTCAACACAAGGAGTTTCGCCGTGAAGCGACACCTCGTCCCCGCCCTCGCTGCGGCCGCCAGCCTGACCTTGCTGGCCGGTTGCGGCGGTGGCGACACCCCCAGCCAGTCCGCCGATGGCCGGCAGATCCTCAAGGTCGCCCTCTGGAACTACGAGACCACTCCGGAGTTCAAGGCGATCATCGACGGCTTCGAGAAGGCCAACCCCGACATCGACGTACAGCCGGTCGACATCCTGGCCGACGACTACGCCGAGAAGGTCACCACCATGCTGGCCGGCGGCGACACCACCGACGTACTCACGATGAAGAACGTCATCGACTACGCGCGCTTCGGCACCCGCGGTCAGCTGGCCTCGCTGACCGAAGAGGCCAAGCAGCTCGACCCGGTGAAGCAGTCGGGACTGACGTCGTACGAGCTCAGCGGCGAGTACTACGCCTTGCCCTACCGGCAGGACTTCTGGGTGCTCTACTACAACAAGACGCTGCTGAAGCAGGCGGGCGTGCCCGAGTCGAAGCTGCAGAATCTCACCTGGGCCGACTACGCCGCGCTGGGCAAGAGCATGACCAAGGGCACCGGCGCGAGCAAGGTGTACGGCGTGCACCAGCACACCTGGCGATCGGTCGTCGAGGCCGTCGCGGCCGCGCAGACCGGTGGCGACCTGCTCAGTGGCAACTACGGGTTCATGCGCGACCAGTACGCGATGACGCTGGACCTGCAGACCAGTGGCGCGTTGATGCCGTGGGCAACGACCTCGAGCCAGAAGGTCACCTACGACACCATGTTCTCCACCAGCAAGGCCGTGATGATGCCGATGGGCACCTGGTACGGCGCGAGGTTGCTGACGGACAAGGCCGCGGGCAAGCACAAGGTCGACTGGGGCATGGCTCCGCTACCGCAGCGCGAGGCCGGTGGCAAGGTGACCAGCTTCGGTTCGCCGACCGCCTTCGCGGTGAACAAGAAGGCCAAGAACGCCGAGGCGGCGAAGAAGTTCGTCACCTGGGCCGCCGGCACCGACGGCGCGACCGCGGTCGCCAAGGTGGGCGCGACGCCGTCCCTGCAGAGCCAGCAGATCCTCGACACCTACTTCGCCCTGCCCGGTATCCCGAACGACGCGGTGGCGAAGAAGGCCTTCAAGCCGGACCAGGTCGTGCTGGAGATGCCGGTCAGCGACAAGGCCTCGGATATCGACCAGATCCTGACCGAGGAGCACGAGCTGATCATGACCGGTGAGAAGTCCCTGGACGAAGGTCTCACCGAGATGTCCAACCGGGTGAAGTCCGAGGTCGGCTGAGCCCCGTGACCCTCACCGCAACCGGTCCAACGACCGCGGCGGCCCGACGCCGGCACAGCATCAGGGTGGGCTGGAGTTTCATCCTGCCGAACTTCCTCGGCTTCGCCGCCCTGACGCTCGTGCCGGTCCTGGCCTCGCTCGCCCTGTCCTTCCTGGACTGGGATTCCTACAGCACCCCGAAGTGGGTCGGCCTGGCGAACTTCCGCCGGATGATCCACAACGACACCTTCTGGACGGCGTTGCAGAACACCGTGTACTACGCGGTCGGCCATGTGCCGCTCACGTTGTGCGCGGCCCTCGGTTTCGCCGTACTGCTGAACCAGAAGTTGCGGGCGGTGCAGTTCTTCCGGACCGCGCTGTTCTTTCCCTACATCACGTCACTGGTCGCGGTTGCCGTGGTGTGGAACATGCTGCTCAGTCCGGACCTCGGCCCGGTCAACCAGCTGTTGCGGACCATCGGCATCGACAACCCGCCGGGCTGGACGACGTCCACGACCTGGGCGATGCCGGCCGTGATCATGGCCAGCGTCTGGCGCGATCTCGGCTACTACATGATCCTCTACCTGGCCGGACTGCAGACGATTCCGGGCGAGCTGTACGAGGCGGCCAAGGTCGACGGGGCGAACGCCTGGCAGCAATTCCGGCACATCACCGTGCCGTCGTTGCGTCCGACAACGTTCTTCGTGCTGATCATGCTGACCATCTCGAGCTTCAAGGTGTTCGACCTGGTGCAGGTGATGACGGAGGGCGGTCCTGGCCGCGCGACGCTGGTGCTGTCCCAGGTGATCTTCCGCGAGGGCATCACCCAGGGCCGGTTCGGTTACTCGTCGGCGGTCTCGATGGTCCTGTTCGTGATCGTGCTGCTGATCACGGTGATCCAGTTCCGCTTGCAGCGAAGGAGTGAGCGATGACGTTGACCGTCTCTCCGCCGACGCCAGTCGAGGACCCGCCTGTTTTGGAGCACCGGCCGTCACGACAGCGGCCGTCCGTACGACGTGTGCTGGCATACGTGCTGCTGGTGGTGTTGTCGGCGGCGGTGCTGATGCCGTTCGCGTGGATGGTGTCGTCGTCGCTCAAGCTCGACGCCGAGGTGTTCAGCGTCCCGGTCCGGTGGATTCCGGCGGAGTTCCACTGGGACAACTTCACCAAGATCTGGGATCGCATCCCGCTGCTGACGTACTTGCGCAACTCGGTCTTCCTGAGCATCACGATCACGGCCCTGCAGGTATTGACGGGCAGCTTCGCGGCGTACGGCTTCGCCAAGGTGCGTTTCCCCGGCCGCGACGCGTTGTTCCTTGCGTACCTGGCGACGATCGCCGTGCCGTGGCAGGCGTACATGGTGCCGCAGTACATCATCATGCAGAAGGCCGGCCTGGTGAACACGCACCTGTCGTTGATCTTGTTGCAGGCGTTCAGTGCCTTCGGCGTCTTCTTGATGCGGCAGTACTACCTGACGATTCCCGATGAGCTCAGCGAGGCCGCGCGGTTGGACGGGCTCAGCGAATACGGGATCTGGGCGCGAATCATGCTGCCGCTGTCGAAACCGGCGCTGGCCAGCCTTGCGCTACTCACTTTCGTGCATACGTGGAATGACTACATGGGGCCGTTCATTTACTTGACGGACAACAAGTTGTGGACGATTCAGTTGGGCCTGCGGTCGTTTGTCGGTTTATACGATGCGGAGTACGCGATGATCATGACGGGCTCGGTTTTGTCGGTGCTGCCGATTCTGGTGATCTTCTTGCTCGGGCAGAAGTACTTCGTGCAAGGCATCGCCACCAGTGGAATGAAATGAACCGCTTGCTGACGCTCGACACCTGGGAACTGCTTTGGTCGTTCATCCATCGGGTCCTGGTAGTGAATCTTGGGCTCGTGGTAGGGTCACTTCCGCTGCTTTTCGGGTTGCTCACGGTCGCCGAGCCGTGGCGTTATCCCGTCTTCTTTGGGATTCTCGTGGTGCTCGCGGGGCCGGCGGTTGCTGCGGCTTTTGCGTATCTGGGAGACGACGATTCCCGGCCTCCGGTGCGGTTGTTCGTCGCGGCCTATCGGGCGCATTGGCGTCGTGCGCTGGCGATCTCGGCGGTGGTGACCGGGTTGGTCGGGGTGCTGCTGGCTGACATCGCGATGCTGTACGACGCGATGCCGGGTGCGGCGCTCGTCCCGCTCTTAGTCGTGTTGGTGGTCTTGCTGGTGTCGGCCGGGTCTTGTGCGCTCGCACTGCTTTCGGGCTCTGCTCTTGACCTGTTTTCGGTGGCACGAGTCGCCGTCTATGCGGCGGTTCGCGGCTGGCCGTGGAGTCTGGTCAGCCTGGTCGTCGGCGCGGTCGCACTGGTCCTGGTCAACCAGGCTCCGCTGCTGGGCCTGACCACCGTGCCAGGTTGTGCCGCGTGGGTGATGCTCATCAACGCGCGCTTCCAACTCGGGGCGTCCGTCAGGGCACCCGCGTGAGCCACTCTTCGGTGCCGAATTTTGTGAGCACGCGCTGCTGGGCCTCGGCAACCGTCTCGTCGCCGATCTTGCCTTCAGCCAGGCCGTAGCGTTCCTTGAACGAACCAGCCATCCGGTCGATGACGGCTCCGCGCTCGAGCCCGGTCTGACTGCGCAGCGGGTCGACCCGTTTGTTGGCGCTGGTGGTGCCCTTGTCGGAGAGCTTCTCGCGCCCGATGCGCAGCACCTCGACCATCTTCGCGGCGTCCATGTCGTACGCCATCGTCACGTGATGCAGCAGCGCGCCGCCCGCGAACCGCTTCTGCGCGGCGCCGGCGATCTTGCCCGCGGGCGAGGTGATGTCGTTGATCGGCTGGTATGTCGCCGCGATGCCGAGTTCGTTCAGCGCGCCGATGACCCAGTCGTCGAGGAACGCGTACGACTCCACGAACGAGAGGCCGGAGACGAGCGACTCGGGCACGTAGAGGGAGTACGTGATGGTGTTGCCGGGCTCGACGAACATCGCACCGCCACCGCTGATCCGCCGTACGACCGTGACGTTGTGCTTGGCTGCGCCTTCCAGGTCGACCTCGTTGCGGAGCGACTGGAAGCTGCCGACGATGACCGCGTTTGACGCCCACTCCCAGACGCGCAGGGTCGGCGGCCGCTCCCCGTTGCCGACCTCTTCGGCCAGCACCTCGTCGAGCGCCATCTGCAACGCCGGTTCACGCGGTACGTCGTGCACGAACTCCCACTGGTGGTCGTGCCAGCCGGTCGCGCCGGTCAACGCACGTCGTACGGCGACCGCGACGGCCTCCGGCGAGAACCCGATCATCTCGACGCCATCCCCCAGCGCCGCCCGGACCCGGGCCGCCACCTGGGCCGTCGATGCCTCGATCGGCAGGCCTGCCAGTGCTCCGTTGATCCGCTCGAGCGCGTCGTCTGGTTCGAGGAAGAAGTCGCCGCTGATCTGCGCGCGCTTGATCCGAACCCCTTCGCTCACATCAACGTCCGCAACCACCAACTTGCCACCAGGCACCTTGTACTCACCATGCATACCCGCCACAACCGCCCGCCTCCCTTGTTTATGCCGCATAAACAAGGGGGACCTATCCGAGTTCGAGGCTGGTGATGCCGTAGGGCAGGTCGACGTCCGAGGTCGGGCCCACGAAAGGCAACAAAATAAGACTATTCGCGGTCAATCCTTCAGGAAGGGTGCGACTGTCGCGACGAAGTGGTCGGGATCGTCCAGCCACGGCATGTGCCCGGCTCCCGGTTGTACGGCGAACTCGGCGTTCGGGAACAGCCCGGCGTACTCGGCGATCACGCGCGGCGGAGCGCCGGGATCAACCTCGCCGGCGAGTACCAGCACGGGCCGGGAGAACGTCGCGAGCGCCGTACGAGTTGAGTCCGGATCGAAGGCGCCTTCGCCTGCGTACGCCGCCGCGGCCTCGTTGTTCCGCTGACCGTCCTCGGCCGCCTGGTGCGCCTGCGCCGCCACATCCCAGCGGCCGTACGAGAACGGCGCGATGGCCGCCCAGCTCTCCCCCGTGGCGTTGCCGGCGATGATCTGCTGCAAAGCCTCGAACGCCGGGCCGAACCACGGCTCGTCCTGCCGGAGCCGCGTGACCTCGAGCCGGTCGTCGCCGGTGACCTGGAGCCCGACGGCGAAAACGCTAGGCGTGATCAGCAGGAGCTTGCCGACTCGTTCCGGATAGCGGCCGATATACAACGCAGCCAGATTCGCGCCGGCGGAATGCCCAAGCAGGTCCACCCGGTCGAGGCCGAGGTGCTCGCGCAATGCCTCAACGTCATCGACCTGTTCGTCGCAGCGGTAGGTGGTGACGTCCGCGAAAATCGCCGAATCGCCGGTTCCGCGCAGGTCCAGCAAAACCAATTGCCGGTGTTTCGAAAGGCCGCCGAGTTCGCCGAGATAGACGGAGGCCTGCATTGGTCCACCGGGGAGGCAGATCAGCGGTTCACCTTCGCCTATTACGTGATAGGCGAGCTCAGCACCGTCAGGCGCGGAAAAGGTCGGCATGGCGCACACCATCGCAGCGGCCCCTACCCAGCACAACCCAATTTGCCCCTGGTCTTCTTCTTCCTGCCGCGAGTGGTCACATCTGGTCCGCACGGTCGACGCGGCTGAGTTGCTGCCCGGATCAGACGCGACCACTCGCGGCAGGAAGGGAGGTTGGCGAGTGATTAGCTCTGGTTGGTGCACCAGCCGTCTATGTACGCCGCCCAGTGGGCTGGGGTGGCGGTGAAGTCGACGTACAAGGCGAGGCCGAAGGATTGGCGTCCGGGCGCGTTCCGGTCGAGGCCGAGGCGTGCGCCGCGGACGGCCGCCTCGACCGTTTCGGCCGAACCACGGTGGCCGACGGCGTCCTTCCAATACGCGGGTAAGCCCATCAGGAGGTCTACGTCATCGCCGGTCACTTCCAGGGCAAGGGCGGTCTGGCGCGCGACGAATCCGCCGTACAGGGACTCGATCGGCATGGCCGTGTCGTATGACATGACGGCGACCTGGTCGACCCGGCGCGCGGTCTCGGCGAAGTACGCCTGGGACCAGTATTTCCCCTGCCCGGCAAGGGCGATCCCGACCCGATGGACGGCCGGCAACGGGTCGATTTGCGGCGTCGCGATGGACAGCAACTTCTGCCGCGATTCGGTCAGCGCGCGTACGTCGTCCAGCACCGCGAGGAACCCGCGCGACCCCGACCGCACCGGCTCGAAGTCGAAGTGGATCCCGTCGAAACCAAGATCCAGCACCTGCGCGGACGAAGCGGCGACACGAGCACGAGCCGCTGGATCCTCCAGGTCGAGCGCCGGCCGCTTCTCCGGCGCGACCACATCCCCCAACCAGGCCTGAACCCGCACCTTCGGCATCACCCGATGTACGGCATCCACGAACCACCGCGCACGCGGATGGACCTTCGCCGGCACCGTGCCGTCATGCTCGAGCGGCCCGGTATGCACGTACAAATCCCGCATCCCCGTGCCATCCAACTGCTTGGCCAATTCGGCGACATCCGCGTCCGTCTTCCGCCCATCAACCCACGCATGCCCCAACCAAACCGCATCCCGCCCTCTGGTCCGCGCCTCCCCCGATACCTCCCCGGCGTACTCCATCCGCAGCTCAAGCGCCACGATCCCCGGCAACATCACCAGGAACGCCAACACCCCGACCAGCCCCAACCGAATCCGCCGCTTCACCACACCCCCTCGACCCGGCAGCCTAACCTCCGCAGGGGCCCCCTTCTTTTGCGTTCATTCGTCGGAATCCGCCCTCTCAGCGCCGCGGCGAAGCACCTGTCCGCGGTGGCAAGAGGGCGGATTCCGACGAATGAACGCAAAAGAAGACGAGGAAGGCCTCCTGGCGGGCGGGACCAGGAGGCCTTCGGGTGGGTGGGCGGACGCCCGTGGGATTAGTTGCCGGTGATGGTGAAGGTCGAACCTGGCTGGATGAGGATGTTGCCGTCTGCCGAGTTGGTGATGGTGACGTTGGAGAGGATGGCGTTGCCGCGGGCGCCGCCCATGGCGAGGATGCCGGCGCCGTTGTTGGACTTGTCGATGCGGACGTTGGTGATCCGTACGTCGGGCATGGTGCCGCCGCCGGTCTTGAACTGGATGCCGTCGTAGGTGGAGTCGTGGATGTCGGTGTCGCGGATGGTTACGCCGGGGATGGGCAGGTTCGACGGGAAGAGGGTGATCGCGCCGAACTCCTGGTCCTCGTTCCAGAACGCGCCGCCGGTGCGGTAGAGCCCGTTGTTGGCGATCAGCGTGGTGCCGGAGAAGGGCAGCGGGTCGTGGTCCGTGGCGAGCATGATGGCCGGGTAGTTCATCGTGTCGTAGACAAGGTTGTTCTCGATCTTGTTGCCGTAGCCGCCGTAGATCGCGATGCCGTTCGCACGCCACGGCAGCTGGATCGTGTTGTTCACAAAGGAATTGTCGTGACCGATATCGACCGACTGGTCCTTCACGTACTTGTTCGCCCAGACCGCCAGCGCGTCATCACCGGTAGTGCGGAATGACGAGTTGAAGACCTTGGAATTACGCGACCCATTGGAGAAGTTGACCCCGTCCGCGTAGGTGTTGCGGATCCGCATCCCAGTGAATTCGAGGCCGTCGGCCGGTCCCCACAATTCCGGGATGTTGTCGTAGTCGCGACCGACCCAGGCGCCGACATTCGCGTGCTCGATCCAGACGTTGGTGATCTTGGTGTTGGTACCGAATCGCCCGTTCAGGCCGACACCACCTTCGGCATTGCCGTCACCACCGCGAATCCGGCCGGAACCGAAGATCGCGATATCGGAGATCTGCGTGTTCTTGTCGATGTCAAAGCCGAAGTTGCCCTCATGCGGGTGGTTGATTCCGCCCTGGGCGTTCTGCGGTTCGGTCAACGTGTACAGCTGGGAATGCCACATCCCGGCACCGCGAATGGTGACGTTGCTGATGCCGACCTGGTTGAACTGGCCGCGGTTCAACGGGTCGTCGGTAAGGATCTTCTTCTCCTGCCGCCATTGACCGGCCGGGATCCAGACACAACCGATGACACCGTTCTGGTCGTCGGTGACCGCGCGCTGCAGAGCATCGGTGTCGTCGAGACCATCGTTCGGCACCGCGCCGTACGACGTGATCGACGTACATCCGGACGGCTGCGACGAGGCGGGCGCCACCTGCTCGAGATCGACCAGGTCGATGATGTAGAACGACGCCGTGTCGCCCGCGTCGCGCTGCAACTTGAACTTCGTGCCCGGCGGGTACGACGCGGACAGCAGCGCGTGCGACTCGTCGAACAGCCGTCGGGCATCACCCTGCGGGGTGTTCGTCAGCGCCTCGGGACCATCGCTCGTGCCGTAGAGCCAGCTGTGCTTCGAGGACAACGTCAGCTTCTGCGCGAAGGTGCCGTTGACGTAGAGGCTGATGGTCGCGTCGATACCGCCACCACCCGGGGCGTCGGGGATCGAGTTCCGTACGACGATCGAGTTGGACTGGTTCGTCGAGGTGAACTCCACGAACTGGCCCGTCGAGTTCAGCCGGACCGACTGCCGGCCGGACGACTCGGTGGCGAAGTTGGTATGCCCGAACGTGCGCAGCGGGTCGGTCACCAGCAGCGTGCCCTGGTAGTTGGCCGCTTCCGCCTCGTACTCGACGTACGGCACGGCGGCACCGCGTCCGACCACGATCGACTGCGAGTAGACGTTGTTCGTTTCGTTGGTCTCGGCAACGACATTGGTCGCGTCGGCCGTCGCCGTAATCGTGGCACCGCCGTTGGTGGCGGTCCAGGTTCCACTGATCGGCACGGTTGCCGTTGCGCCGGCGGCGATCGAGGCGGTGTTGCCGGTCAGCGTCGTACCGCCGACCACCACGCGGGTGACCGAGGCGGCGCTGGCGGACGTACCACGGTTGTTGACGGTCACGCTGAAGCTGACCGGCGTCCCGACGGCAGGGTTCGCCGGGTTGGAGGCAACGCCCAGGACCTGGAGGTCAGGACCCGGCGCTTGCGCGACCACAAGTTGAGTAGGCGCCGTGTAGCTGTTGTTGTCGTTGTTTTGTTCGACAATCGTGTTGGTGGGATCCACGACAGAGGTGACGGTGTAGCTGCCCTCTGCCCGCGTTCCGGCGTTGACCGAGACGGTGGTCGAGGCGCCCGCGTTCAACGCACCCACCTGAGCGGTGCCGACGACCACGCCGGCGAGGCTGACGTTGACCGAGGTCGCGCCGGCCGCCGCCGAACCGATGTTCTGGACCGTCGCCGACAGCGTGATCGGGCTGGTCTCACTCGGCGATGACGGCGTCCAGGTGGTCGACGTGATCACCAGGTCCGGGTTGGGCGCAGGTGTGCCGACGACCTGCAGATCGGCGACCTGGCCGCCCGGCGCACCGGTGTTGCTGAAGAACTGCAGCCGTACGTCGGCCGTGCGCCCGCTGACCGGAATCGTGACCGAGTTCCCGCCAGACGCCGGGTTGAAGACGTAATCCGCCCGCGCCCGCAACGACGTGTACGAGGTCGAACCCTGATCGCGGCCGAGGACCTCGATGCTCTGCGTACGCGTTCCCCAGATCGGGTCCGGGTTGAGCTTCACCACGACGGACGTGATGTCGGCATTGGAACCGAGCTTGACCGTCAACGTCGCCGGGAAGCCGTTCGATTCCCAATAACTAGTGCCACTGGGGTCGTTCGCGTTGGTCGCGACGAAGCTGTGCACGTGCGAGGAGGCCTCGATCGGCTTGCCCGCGGCGAGGTTGGCGCCACCACCCTCACCGTTCCGCACCACTCGGTTGCTGTCGCCGGACTCGTTGCCGGCGGCATCACGCGCGCGGACGACGTACTCGACAGTGGCCGTTGTCGGCTGGCTGTCGGTGTACGTGAGGACGTTGCCCGCGACCGTGGTGATGGGCGTGCCGTTGCGGTGTACGACGTACCCGGTGACCCCGACGTTGTCCGTCGACGCCGACCAGGCGAGCCGGATCTGCCCGGACGCCGGTTCGGTCAGCGCGAGGTTCCCGGGGGCGGTGGGCGCCTGCGTGTCGCCGCCGCCCGAGTCCGGCCCGAACAGGTCGAACTCGGAGACCTGGGCGGCGGGCCACTCGGTATTGGCCGTGACGTTCAGCCGGACGTACCGCGTAGTCGTCTCCGGGAACGAGATGGTGACGGTATTACCGCCGGCCTGGGTGAACGCATGCCCGGCCGACGCCACGATGTCGGTGAACGTCGAGCCGTTCGTACTGCCGCGGACCGACAGCGTTTGCGTACGCGCACCCCACGACGACGGCAGCTTCAGCACGACCCGGTTGACCTTCACGGATGCGCCGAGATCGGCCTGGATCCACTGAGGGAACGCGTTGTTGTTGCTCTCCCAGTACGACGCCTGGTTGCCGTCGGCGCTATTGCCCACGGGATACCCGCCCAATGCGCTACTCGCCGACACGGTCTTCGCCAGGGCCACATCGGCGGCCACCGCCTGCGTCCCAAAAGTCTCGATCACCCGTGCGGTGGCAATGGCCGGCATGATCGCGCTCCCGGCCGCGAGCAAGGCCGCCGCGAGCAGGCCGGTGATCGCCCGCCATCTGGGCTGCGTCCGTTTCAGGGTCCGTTTCATGTGTCCTCAGTTCTGCTGGTCGTGGGGGCGGGCGTGACGCGACCGCCGCAGCTTCAGGGCACGTCTGCCCCGAACCTGCAGGGTGGTCTACGTAAGTTGCGTGAATTTGCCAACTTCTTGCGAGCCAGGGGACAAAGGTTGCAGCTCGTCACTCATTCGTCAACGGTTCGCTACACCCCCGACACCTCCACAGGGGCGTGAAACCAGCTGAAGCCCGGTGAAACCACGGTGATGCCGTCGTAAAACCGGCCGGCCGCAATCTCTTCTCAGACGCAAACAGTGGAAGCAAACAGCGAGAACCACACCGAAGAGATGAGGGAGCAATGACCAGCTCAAATCGCCCGGCCATCGCGGCCACCGGGCTGCGAAAGGCCTACGGCGACAAGGTCGTGCTGGACGGCATCGACCTGAACGTCGCCGAAGGCACGATCTTCGCGCTGCTCGGGCCGAACGGCGCCGGTAAGACCACGGCCGTCCAGATCCTCACCACCTACATCACCGCGGACGGCGGCGCGGTCGAGGTCGCCGGCCACAAGGTGACCGAGCAGCCCGACGCGGTGCGTGCCGCGATCGGTGTCACCGGACAGTTCTCCGCGGTCGACGGCCTGCTGACCGGCGAGGAGAACCTGATCCTGATGGCCGATCTGCACCACCTTCCCAAGAAGGAAGGCCGCCGCCTGGCCAAGGAACTGCTGGCGAAGTTCGACCTGGTCGAGGCCGGCAAGAAGCCCGCGTCGACGTACTCCGGCGGTATGAAGCGGCGGCTCGACCTCGCGATGAGCCTGGTCGGCAACCCGCGCATCATCTTCCTCGACGAGCCGACGACCGGACTGGACCCGCGCAGCCGGCAGACCGTCTGGGAGATCATCCGGGGGCTCGTCGCCGAGGGCGTGACGATCTTCCTGACCACGCAGTACTTGGAAGAGGCCGATCGCCTCGCCGACCGGATCGCCGTACTCGATGGCGGCAAGCTGGTCGCCCAGGGCACGGCCGACGAGTTGAAGCGGCTCGTTCCCGGTGGGCACGTCCGGCTTCAGTTCGCTACGGCGGAAGAGCTCGACCTGGCCGTCCGGTATCTCGACGAGACCATGCCGGATCCCGAGTCGCTCAGCTTGCGCGTCCCGAACGACGGCACCGTGCACTCGCTGCGCGCCCTGCTCGCCCGGCTCGACGACGCCTCGCTCGAGGTCGAGTCGCTGTCAGTGCACACCCCCGACCTTGACGACGTGTTCTTCGCCGTCACCGGCGCTCAGAACACCACCACCGCGACTGAGGAAGCGACGATCTGATGAGCTCACTGACCCTTGCCCTCACCGATTCCGCCACCATGCTGCGCCGCAACCTGTTGCACGCGGCCCGCTATCCCGGCCTCAGCCTCGGCTCACTCGGTATGCCGGTCATCATGCTGCTGCTGTTCGTCTACGTCTTCGGCGGCGCGATCGGCCCGGCCGCGGCCGGCGGCGGCGAGTACATCGACTACCTCGTGCCCGGCATCCTGCTGATGGCGGTAGCGGCCGGCTCGATCTCGACCGCCGTCGCGGTGTGCACCGACATGACCGAGGGCATCATCGCCCGGTTCCGCACGATGGCGATCTTCCGGCCGTCGGTCCTCACCGGGCATGTCATCGGCAGCATGATCCTGACCATGGGCAGCCTCGTGCTGGTCGTCGGGGTCGGCCTACTGATGGGCTTCCGGCCGAACGCGAGCTTCGGCGACTGGCTCGGCGCCGCCGCCATCCTCGCCGCGATCACGTTCGCCTTCACCTGGCTGGCCGTCGCGATGGGCCTGGTCAGCCAGACCCCCGAGGCCGCTAGCAACGTCGTTCTGCCGCTGCAGTTCCTGCCCTTCCTGAGCAGCACGTTCGTCCCGGTGGACTCGATGCCGAGCGGCCTGCGCTGGTTCGCCGAGTACCAGCCGTTCACCCCGATCACGGAGACGATCCGCGGTCTGCTGATGGGCACGCCGATCGGCAACCAGTGGATCTACAGCATCATCTGGTGCGCGGTCATCACGGTCATCGGCTACCTCTGGTCCCGCGCCGCCTACCGCAAGGACCCGTCACGCTAAATGTCCCGGTCTCTAAGCGCCGCCAGCGCGGCAGCCCGCAACTCCCCGCGCCCCAGGCCGGCGTACGACGACTCCCAGTCGACGTACGTCGGCCTGCCGGCTGTTTCGGCCTTTTCGGCGGTTACACGAGCTTGTACGGCGGACATGGTCGGCTGGAAGTTCCGCAAGAAGCGCAGTCGCGAAGCCAACGCGATCAGCCGCACGCCCGAGGCCGTCGCACCTCGATCGAGGTCGACCATCCCGAGCGCGAGCAGCATCGAACCACAAACCGGGAACTCCATCATCGACACCGGTTTGGCCACCGGATCGTTCAGCAGCAGCGACACCTTGGCCGGCAATTCGGCGACGACGTCCGCCACCTCGTCCAACCGCCCGTGCTGGGCATGCGCGACCACGGCCGCGGCCTGCACCTCCAGCACCCAAGGGTCCATCGTCGGATCGACGATCAGGTCGAACGCCGGATTGTCCTGGTTGTCGGTCCGTACGGCCTGCCGCCACAACGCCAGCCCGTCGTCGATCTGCCCACGGCACAAGGCGATCTCGGCCCGGATCCCCAGATCGGGAATCGCGACCGCCTCGCCGTCCCACGTCCCCGCGGAATGCGCCAGCAGCCGCTCGGTCTCGTCGGCATCACCCGTCTGCAGCGCGGCCAGCACTAGGCCCCACCGAAGCTGGAACTCCATCATCTCGGCCGGTTCGCCGATCACGCCCAGCTCGGCCTGCGCCGCCAGCATGTGCTGCCGCGCCTCGGCCCCTCGTTCCACCTGCAGGCACAACTCGCTGATCCGCAGGTGCGCCATCAGCCGCATCCACGGCGTACGCGAACCGGCGAACGCGTCGTGCATGCGCTGCGCGGCCGTCATCGCGTTGTCGAGATCGCCTTCGACCTCGGCGAGATAGCCCGCGACGGCGTTCGCGACTCCGGCCAGTAGCGGCTCGGCGCTGTCGCGGAACTCCCGCAATACAAGGGGAAAACGCTCAGCCGACTCGTACGCCGTACCGGCCATCACGGCGACCGCGCGCATGATCGTGTCGGGCGGCGCCGCCGGTAGACGCTTTAAGCCAACCAGCGCACGCGTCGCGACCGCGCCTTGGACCAGGAAGACGCCCGACGCGGCCAGCGCCAGTGCCGTACGCGTGACCTCGACGTACTCCGGCTCCGGTCGGTAGTGCACCAGGGTCCACTCGGTGTCCTGTACGAGCGTCGCCATCCGGGTGTGGTTGAACTCGAGGTTCCACAGGCTCCCGAGTACGGCGGCGACGGACGCGATGGTGGCGCGATCGTCGTCCGCGATGGCCCAACGCAGGGCGTGCACGAGGTTGTCCTGGTCGGCGCGGACCTTCTGAATGGCCGGGCCTGGGTTCACCTCGTAGAGCTGGGTGTGGTGGACAGTGCCGAATTCCCTTGCCCAGGAAAGGAATCGGGGCCGCGCGTCGTCATCGGCCGGGCGATGCGCCGTACTGAACTCGCGCACCGTCTCCAGCATCCGGAACCTCAACCCCGCTGGAGTATCGGTTGCCTTGAGCAATGACTGGTCGGCCAGATGCTCGAGGATCTCCAGGGCGTCGTCGTCGATCAGGTGCTCGGCGGCCGACGCCGTGAACCCGCCAGGGAAGATCGACAGCCGTACGAGTGCGGTTCGCCCGGCTGGTTCGAGCAGGTTCCAGCTCCAGTCGACCACGGCGTACAACGTCTGATGCCGTTCGGGTTTGTCCCGCGCAGCCCCACGCAACAAGGCGAAACGGTCTTCGAGCCGACGGGCGATCTCCGCGACCTGGAGCACCCGGACGCGCGCGGCCGCGAGCTCGACCGCCAACGGCAATCCGTCCAGCTGACGGCACAGCTCCGCCACGGCATCGGCGGGCAGCTCGGCATTCGGCCGGGCCGCCCGGGCGCGTTGAACGAACAACTCGATGGACGTCGGGAGGTCGAGCTCCGGCAACAGGTAGACCGCCTCCGACGAGAGGTCCAGCGGAGCGCGCGTGGTGGTGAGGATGCGAAGGTCCTGCGTCATCGCGACCAGCGCCTGCACGAGATCGGCGACACCACGGACGACCTGCTCGCAGTTGTCCAGCACAAGCAGCACCGGCCCGGCCCCGAGAGCGCCGATGATCCCGACCAGCTGATCCGCCGTACGCAGGCTCTCCCCGACGCCGAACGCCGAAGCGACTTCGCCGGTGACGTCCTCGTCGGTCTTGACGCCGGCCAGGCTGATGAAGTGGACCGAACGCTGCTCCGCCTGCCGGCTCACCACCTGCGCGAGCCGGGTCTTGCCAAGGCCGCCCGGTCCCACGATCGAGGTGACTCGCGACGAGTGGATGAGGCCCGTCACGGCCGCGATGTCGGCGTCGCGACCGAGCAGGGCGTTCGGCTCATGCGGTACGCCGTGGCGCACGGCCGGGGCGTCGTCCTGGAGGAGGTCGCGGTAGAACGCCTGCAATCCCGCGCCCGGGTCGGTCCCGAGCTCGTCGCGGAGGTCCCGCCGGTAGGCGTCGTACCGCGCGAGCGCCGCGGATGGCCCAGCCGTGGCGGCCTCGCTTTTGAGGAGCTCGAGCAGGAGTTCCTCGTCGCGTGGGTACTCCGTGGTGAGCGGGGTCAACGCCTCGATCGCCTCGGCCCGCCGCCCGAGCCTTCCGAGCGCGAGCGCTCTTGCCTTGACCAACGAGTGGTACGTCGAAGCCCGCGCCGCGCGGAGGACTGAGAGCGGATCGTCGCCGGGTTCGTCGGTGGCGACGCCGTCTTCCCAGTAGGCGAGCCCGGTTTCGGCATGGCCGAGCGCGGCCGCGTGGTCACCAGTGCGGGCGCTTTGCGCGCAGGCGTTGGCGCTTTGGAGGACGGCTGACGTGTCGACCTGGTCGTCGGTGAGCGCTAGCCGGTAGCCGGTCGGGGTGCTCGCGATGAGGTCGGCGCCGAACTGCGAACGAGCACGCGAGACGAGGACCTGAACCGCCTTGGTCGGGTTCTCCGGCTGCTCCTCCGGCCAAAGCCCCTCCACCAACCGCCCCGTACTGCACCCCGCCCGCAAGTCCCCCGCCAGCAGCGCCAACAACCCCCGCAACCGAGCCCCGGCAACCACCTGCCCCCGACACACCCCCCGCCCCAACAACCTCAACTCACTCACCCCCGCACCCTACGTCCCCACCACGCCAACACCGCCAACCCCTCGCACGCCAACACCGGCAGACGCCCACTCAGCCCCACCCCCTAAGCCCTGCGTCGATTCGTCTGGATTCGACCCGCTCCCGCGGCGGGCCACCTTGGTCAACTCGGGCCATGCGGTCGAATCCTGACGAATCGTCGCTAATCCCGGCCCACGAAGTACTCCCGCCCGGAGCTCTTACCCGGGAAAGCCGGAATTCGTGGTGCTGGATTAGCGTCGATGTGCTTAGGGGGTGCGAATCGGATGCCTGTGCCGGTGTTGGCGAGTCATGCCGACGCGGGGTGACCTAAATGGGTGGGAGACTGCGGGGTTATGGCGGACGGGGTGATTTTGATTGCGGAGCTGGCCCAGGTTGCGGAAATCGGCGCACCTGGGAAGTACCTCGTCAGGCCGACCGAGACGGCGGATCTGGAAGCGATGGCAGCCACCTATCTGGCCGCCTACCCGCCGGAGATAGGCGCGCAGGATCTGGCCGCTGCGCGACTCGGGATGGTGGAAACATTCGACGGCGTGTACGGCGACCTATGGCCCGCCGTCTCACCCATCGCCGTGGCCGACGGCCGGGTCGCCGGTGTAGTCCACGTCGTACGTCGAGCACCTTGGCCCGGTACCCCTGATTGCCCTTTCGCCATTGAGGTTTTCACCCACCCGGACGACCGCCGCATCGGCCTCGGCCGGGCACTACTCACCTGGTCAATGGCCCGCCTCGCCCACAAAGGCGCCACCCACCTGGCACTTCGCGTCCTCACCACCAACGACCCGGCGCTCAAGCTCTACCACTCACTGGGATTCCAGCCGTACGCCGCCTAGCCAATCGGAGCCGAGCGATCAGCGGAGTTCGTAGCCATAAGCGTTGGACTTGATCTGGAACCCGGCGGAGCCGCAATAGGCCTTCGAAACCGTTGTCCGACCAACCCAGGCCCCGTACACCCATTTGTCGAAGGTGTGGTCGGCAGTTTTGCTGCTGCAGAAGGCCTTCACCCTCATGAGCCCGGAACCTCCCTTGCAGCCGCCCTGCACGTACGGCTCACCTGCCGTGGTGAGGTACCTGAAAGCCGAGCAATCCGTCAGCAGCGCGGGCGCCATCTCAGCCGCAGCCGGCGCAGTCCCCACCGCCGCACCGACGCCCGGGATCGCCACCAGCATGATCGCCATCGCGCGCAAACCGGATCGACGCAAACCTGTCGCCATCATCACTCCCTAGTCGTCGCGGGATGCGACTAAGGCAGACCGTAGACGCGCGAGCGGCAAGCCCTCAACGATGCTGCAGCTACCTGCAGCAGGCCTAAACCCGTTGCCCGACCCCTCGGTACGACGACAAGGTGGTGTCGTGGAGAAGACGCGGAAGCTCGGCCGTACGGACGTCACCGTGACCGAGATCGGCTTTGGAGGTGGTCCGCTCGGCGGCCTGTTCGAACCGCTCGACGACGAGACCGCCGCCGGAGCGCTAGACGCATCCTGGCAAGGCGGCATCAGGTACTACGACACCTCTCCGCATTACGGCATCGGGCATTCCGAGCGCCGGATCGGCGAGTTCCTGCGGGGCAAGCCGCGCTCCGAGTACACGCTGTCGACCAAAGTCGGGCGCATCCTCATCCCGCAAGAGGCGAACGGCAGGATGGACGAAGCCTTCCAGGTGCCCGCGACCCATCGGCGCGTCTGGGACTTCACCCGCGACGGCGTCCGGCGCAGCGTCGAGGACTCGCTGACCCGGCTCGGCCTCGACCGGATCGACGTGCTCTATCTGCACGACGCCGAGAAGCACTTCGACGACGCGTTGCGAGACGGCTATCCCGCCCTCGCCGAGCTGCGTGCGGAGGGAATGGTCAGCGCGATCGGCGCCGGCATGTACGACCCAACGATGCTCACCACCCTCGTACGCGAGACCGACGTGGACGTGGTGATGCTGGCCGGCCGCTACACCCTGCTCGACCAAAGCGCCCTCGACACCCTGCTGCCCACCTGCGCCGAACGCGACGTGTCGATCCTCGCGGCAGCCATCTTCAACTCCGGCCTACTCGCCTCAGCGCGTCCAACGGAAGGCGCACGCTTCGACTACGCCCCCGCGTCAAAAGCCCTTCTGGACAAGGCAAACCGCATCGCCGACATCTGCGAATCCCACGGCGTAACCCTCCCCGAAGCCGCAATCGCCTTCCCCCTCCTCCACCCCGTCGTCGCAGGCGTAGTAATCGGCATGCGCACAGCAACCGAGGCCACCCACAACCTCACCTCCTCCACCACCCCCATCCCCACCCAACTCTGGACAGCCCTCCACACCGCCAACCTCCTAGACCCACGAGCTCCCATCTAGCCCGCTACCCCGACGCGGCGTGTATCCCGCTCATCGGTCCCTTCCGACGCGGCGTATCGGCGTACGTCGGGCCTTCTGACCACGCGGCTCTCCGCGGCGACCCGCCAGGCACCTTCACTTTGCATTCATTCGTCGGAATCCGCCCTCTCAGCCACCGCAGTCCAGTACAGGCCAGCGCGCGGGCGAGGGCGGATTCCGACGAATGAATGCAAAGTGCGGTTGGCGCACGCCTTCGGTCATAAGGGACCGATGAACGGGATACCGACACACCGGGGCGGGAGCGCGTCTTTAGTTGAGGTCGCGGAGACCTTGGGTGGACGTGGGGTGGGGCGGGGAGGGGTTGAGTGGGTGGGGTGAATGAGAGTCGGAGTGGGGCGTCTACGTCTACCAAGTTGAGTGAGCGGTTTCTTGCGCCGGATTTGGCGCGGGGCGTGATGTTGCTGTTCATCGCCGTCGCGAACTCGCACTACTTCCTGCAGAACGGGCCGGCGTTGGGCGGTTTCCCGGTTGGTACCACCGGGATCGACGCGTTCTTGGTCGGGCTTATCGCGACACTTGTGGACGGTCGGGCCTATCCGATGTTCGCCGCGCTCTTCGGGTACGGCCTGGTGCAGATCTACCGTCGCCAACAGGCTGCCGGCAAAGACTGGAAGCCTATTCGCAAACTCCTGCGCCGAAGGAGTTTGTGGATGATCGTGATCGGCTTCCTGCATGGGATATTCCTGTACGTCGGGGACATCCTCGCGGCGTACGGGATTCTCGCGTTTCTGCTGGTTCCGGCCTTGCGGTGGAAGACCCGCACGATCGTCACTCTGGCCTCTCTCGCATTCGTCATCACGAGCCTGCCACTGGGCGGTTCACTGGCGGTCGAGAGTACGGTCGCGCCTGAGCCGGCGATGCTGCCGCAAGGCATCTGGTCCGGCGTGATGGATCGGGCGCCGGCTCTGCTGGTATTGGTGCCGCTGTATCCGATTGGCTTGCTCTTGCCGTTCCTGATCGGCATTCTCGCGGCTCGGGCCCGACTGCTCGAACTGCCCGGCCAACACCTGACGCTGTTGCGATGCGTCGCTGGATTCGGCATTAGTACGGCGATCCTCGGTGGCCTGCCGGTCGGGCTCGTCCTCGCGGGAGTGATCGACCAGCCGGCCGCGAATACCCTCGGCCTGCTGGGCACGTTGCACGACGCCACCGGCCACTTCGGCGGCCTCGGCTACGCCGCCGCGATCGCCCTTCTGGCCAACCGAATCAGCGCAACCCCGACGAACGTTGGACGAGGGCGTGTCGTTACGGCGCTTGCGGCTGTGGGGCAGCGGTCGATGACGTGTTACCTGGCCCAATCGCTCGTCTGGACGCTCGCCTTCGCGCCGTACGCCTTCAACCTGACGCCGCACCTCACCGTCACGTCCCTCGCCGGTATCGCCGTCGCCACTTGGCTAGCCACGGTCCTCCTCGCCAACTGGATGCACCACCGAGGCCTGCGCGGCCCGTTCGAGGTGCTCCTCCGAAAGCTGACCTACCGCGAGAGGAAGCTGACCGACGACGAGAAGAAGCAGCCCTACCGCGCCAAGACCGCCGGTGACGCGGCATCCGGTACGACCAACACAGGCGCACCCGAGCCATTGGCAGGCACAGACCAGATGTCCGAACCGCCATCCGATCCAGTCAAGCCATAAAGCAACGTCGTGTTATCCCGCCACAACGGCTGGTCGTCCACGTTGCCGGTCTCGGCCGTTCGCACGATCTTGCGCGTCGCCAACTCGACAACCGACAACCGCCACGTTCCGTCCGGATTCCTTTGTTTGAAGGCGATTCGCTTCTCGTCAGGCGACAGCGAAGGGCATTCCACGTTCTCCAGAGTGGCCTTGCCGTTGAAATCCTGGTAGTCGGCCTCGACCAGATGAGTCTTCCCCTTGCTGGCCATCGTCGCGTAGAAGCGATTCCCGTCCCCGGCGAAGGTGATTCCCCAGTAGTTGATATCGGACGAGCGATACCGGCGCCCGTCGACGTACACGGCCATTTCCTCGATGCTCTTGACCAGCTGCTTCTTCTCGAGGTCGTACAAACCCGCGCGGGTGGAGAATCCGGTCGCCGCATACGAATCACCAGTCACAAACACCGTCCAATACACGATCTTGCCGTCCGGCGAGACCCGCGCCCGGCTCGGCGTACCAGGCAGGGATTTCTTGTAAACAACGGACATATCGCGTCCCACCACCACGACATCCGTGATCGGCGGCAGCACACCCGGCTGGAGCGCCAGGCAGATCCCCGTCCCCTTCGCGAGCGCAAAACGGTCACACTTCAACCCATCCACCAACCGCACAGCCGATGAGGCAGAAGGCAGGGAAGCCAGTTTGCCCTCGTCCGGCCCGGCCGCGGTGTTCCGGAAGTACAGCCGATCCGGCCCGAGCTCGATCGTCCCGTTCTGCACCGGTACCGCGTTCACCGCGGCCCCGGTCCGGGCGGAGACGACGTACCCGATCGCCGCCCCGGCGAGGACGAGTACGCCCAGCACGGTCACCAAAATCTTTCTCATGCGGGCTTCTCCCAGGGCTTGAGCAGGGCGGCGGCAATGGTGACGACCAGCAGGCCGACGGCCACGACGATCATGGTCGGGCGGAGATCCCACAGCGTCCAGGCCAGCCCGAACAGAACGGCGGACACCATCCGCGCCAGGGCCTGACCGGTTTGGATCAGGGCCATGCCACTCGCGCGGAGGTGCTCCGGCAGCCAGGGGCCTGCCGCCGCCATCAGAACGCCGTCGGTCGCGGCATAGAACACGCCATGCAGGACCAGTACGCAGACGGCGATCCACCAGCCAGCAAAGGGACCACAGACGAGTCCGAGCGCGGTCGCCATCACCAGATGACCGCCGACGAAGACGCGCCACCGGCCGTACTTGTCGGCAAGCCGCCCGAGCGGCACGGCCAGCAACAGATAGACGCCGGCGGTACCGAGCGGCAGCAACGGGAACATCGTCGTACTGACGTCGAAGTTGCGTTGCAGAGCGAGATAGAGGAACGAATCCGTGACGCTGATCAGCGCCAGCGCGGCGGCCCATCCGCAGAGCCGGCGAAAGCCCGGAATGCGAAGGAGCTGCAGCATCGACCGCACCGGAACGGGTTTCGCCGGTCCGTCGGTGGGCGGTCGATCACGGACGAAGGCGACCAGCACCAGCACCCCGATGGTCGCGATGCAGAAGCTGGTGACGAACACCGAGCTGTAGTCCCCCAGGCTGCCCCAGAGCACCACCATCGCGACCAGCGGACCCAGGAACGCGCCGATCGTGTCCATCGCACGATGGACGCCGAACGAGCGGCCGAGACTTTCCGGCTCGCTGCTCAACGAGATCAGCGCGTCCCTGGGTGCCGTCCGGATCCCCTTGCCGGCCCGGTCGACGGCCAGTACGGCGCCGATCGCCGGGACCGAGGAGCCCGCTGCCAGCAAACCGAGTTTGCTGGCAGCGGATAACCCGTAGCCGATGCCGGCGACGGCCTTCAACCGTCGCCAGCGATCGGCGGCATGCCCACCGACCAGCCGAACCAGCGCGGTCGCCCCGGCGTACAACCCGTCCAGCAGACCGAACTGGAGCGGATTGAGGCCAAGACCGACAACCAGGTAGAGCGGCAATACCGCGGTCACCATCTCCGCCGAGATATCGGTGACCAGGCTGACCATGCCGAGCGCCAGCACGTTGCCGGAGACTCGCCGCCCGATCTTCCCTTTGGTGGTTCCCGCCGCGCGGGTATCGGCTAGATACATGGTCGGCTCGTCAGTGGCAGGTGGTGGTCGGGGAGCTGTCCAGTACCGTGTTGTTCAGACCGATCAGCTGGCTGGTGAACGAGTTGTCGGTCATCGTCAGCTTGAGCACGCCATGCGTGTCCGTGATCGTCTTGGCGGTCGCCTCGTGCTCGGCGTGCACGGGGTAGAAGTTGTCCGTGCCACCCATGCCGCCGATGATCTGCGTCGTACCGGCCGCGTTCGGGTTGCCGTACTTGTCCTGCGCCACGAAGCGCTCGTAGTGGTGGTCGTGGCCGTTGAGCACGAGGTCGACGTTGTTGTCGACCAGGATGTTCCAGAGCGTGGCCATCTTGGGGTTGTCGCCGTGCGAACCGGAGCTGTACCGGGGGTGGTGGTAGTAGGCCGCGACGCACTTCTTGGTGTTGGCCGCGAGGTCCGCCTTGAGCCAGGTGTGCTGTGCGGATTCGACCAGGCCGGGCGAGTCCTCGGTCGAGTCGAGCGCGATGAAGTGCCAGTTGCCGCGCTCCCAGCTGTAGTACCGCTTGCCGTTCGGGCGGGCGATGTCGCCGAAGTACCGGTGGTAACCGTCGTACGCCGGCGAGGAGTAGGTCTCGTGGTTGCCGACCGAGGGCTTCATGATGCTCTTGAAGCGGCCCCACGAGGTGTTGAAGTAGCTGGTGAAGTCGGAGTAGTGGGCGTCGTCGTACTGGTTGTCGCCCATGGTGATGACGTTGACGGGCTTGATGAAGTCGACGACCCTGGCCGTCTTCGGGTGCACGCAGGAGCTGCTGGACGCGGTGCATTGGTCGGCGATGTCACCGGCCGCCGCGAGCACGAACACCCCGGTGGGACCGGAGGCGGTCGTGACCGAGAGCGGAGCGCTCTGCGCCGACTTGTTGTTGTTCGGGTCCTTGGCCAGCACCGTGTAGCTGTAGGCCGTCTGCGGAGTCAGCGCGGTGTCGGTGAAGGTGTTCTCCGCCACCGAGGCCACGAAGACGCCGTTGCGGAACACGTCGTACCCGCTGACACCGACGTTGTCCGTCGAGGCCGTCCAGTTCAGCGCCACGGTGGTGCTGGTGACGGTGCCGGCGGTCAGGTTGGTCGGCACGGTCGGGGCCTGCGTGTCACCGGTGGAACCGCTGACGCCGAAGATCTCCATCTCCCACAGCGAATAGCCGTACGGCGTGCCGCGCTGGGTGCCGACGACGCGGACGTAACGGCCATTGGCGGCCAGGCCGGTGTGGTCGTCGATGCCACCATCCCCCGTGGTGATGGTCTTGAGCGTCCGGAAGTTCGCGCCGTCGTCGGAGATCTCGATTCGGTACGACTTGGCGTAGGCCACCTCCCAGTTGAGCTTCAGCCGATTGACGGCCGACGGCTGGCCGAGGTCGACCCGGATCCACTGCGGGTCGATGCCCTCCGCGCTGGCCCAGCGGGTCGTCGTGCTGCCGTCAACGGCGTACTTTCCGAGGAAGTTGCTGTCCTCGATGCTGGACGTGATCGTCAACGCGTTGCGGGACAACAACACGTCGGCGGTGGTGGCACCTGAGCTGGATTGCAGGCCGACGGTGGTCGCGATCGCCAGGACGACGAACGACACCATGGGCACTTTCAGTTTTCTGAGCGGGAACATGTCGCACTCCTGCGGTTGGCTCGGGGACGCCTGGGGCGGGCAGACCGAATTGGAAAGTGAGTTAACAATTCGCAAGTTCAGCGCAACCACCCGGCACTGCCCACGCAGAACGACCGGCAGAACTCCCGCCTTCCGGTTCTGCCGGTTGCTAGTGCGCCAGGGCGTCTTGGAGAGTCGCTGCCACCGCAGTCAGCTCGGGGCGATCCCACTCCCGGCAGAACTCCAGCGCCTCGGCCCGGACCCGCGCCGCCGCCTCGGTTTCCCCCAGCCGATCGAGTACGTCGGCCAGCTCGGCCTGTGCCTCCACTCGCCTGATACCGGCACCGGTATCGCGCAGCAACTCGACCGCCCGTTCCAGCTCCTCCCGGGCGTCGGCCAGATTCCCGAGCCCGGCAGACGAACTCCCCAGCCCGTAACAGGCACGGGCCTCTCCGCTGCGCATCCCCGCGGCCCGGAACAGCTCGATCGCTTCGGAGTACGCCGAGATCGCGTCGGCCCATTCCCGCGACCGCGCGAGCGTGGCGCCGTACGCGAGCAGGCGATGCCCGAGCAAGACCGCGCCCGTGCCGTCGGTCGGCGAATGCTCGGAGCGGCGGAAGTACGCGACGACACGACGATGTACGGCGAGCGCGGCAGCGGAATCGCCGCGGGCCTGGTCCAGCGAGGCCACCAGCGACCAGGCGATGTGCTGGCCGAGCGGCTCGGGCGCCGCGCCGAACCGCTCGACGGCGAGATTCGCGAGCTCGGTCGCGGCTTCGGTATCGCCGGTGACGCGCTCGAGCGTCGCCAGGTAGAACAACGCCCAGCCCTCTTCGACCGGATCACCGGCCTCGCGGGCGGCGGCAAGGGCCTGCCGATGCAGGCGCAACCCCTCTTGCCGCTGCTCCAGCAGTACGCCGACCGCCCAGCCGAGCAGGTTGAGCTGGACCGCCTCGGCGCCACGGTCGCCCACCCGCCGTGCGACATCAACGCCCAGCTGAAAGACCTCGGGCCAGACCTCCGGCAACACGCCCAGGTCGGAGTACCAGTGGAGGGCATCGGTCAGCGCCAGCACCTCCGCCGACCAGCGATCGTCCGCGGCCGCCCAGCGCAGGGCCGCGAGCCAATCGGCGCGATGGCGATGCAACCAACCGAGCGCCGAATGCCTGCAATCAAAGGCCATTCCGGGCCCTGGCGGCACGGCCGGCCCAGGTTGCAGCACCTCGGGCAGGAAGCAATGCCCGGCCGCGGTGGCCGAACGCAGGAACCAGCCGGTCATCCTCCGCTCGGCCGTTTCGACCGCCTCGACGGTCTCTTCGGCGGCCAGGCATTCCGTGGCGAACAACGCCAGCAGGTTGTGAATGCGGTAGCCGCCATCGGAGCCGACCGGCTCGATCAGGCTGAAGTCGGCGAGCTCCTCGACGGCTCGGCGGGCTGACGCAAGTCGCAGATCGGCCAGTACGGCGGCGATCTCGGCCGACAGGTACTCCCCGGTCAGCAAGGCGAGTCGCCGGAAAACGAGCGCGGCCGACTCGGACAGCTGCCGGTACGACATGGTGAACGCAGCGACGACCCGCAGATCCCCCGCCTCCAGCCCGGCCAACCGCGCCTCGCCCAACTGGGTCGCGAAATGCCCGAGCGACCACAACGGCCGACTGGCGAGCCGGTTGCCGGCGATACGCAGAGCGAGCGGGAGATGTCCGCACAGCTCCGCGATCTGCTCGGCGGTTTCGGCCTCCGCCGCCAGCCGCTCGTCGCCCACGATCGCCGCGAGCAGGTCGGTTGCTTCCGCCGTGGAGAACGGGCCGAGCGGAATCCAGACCGCGCCCTCGAGCCCGGCCAGTACTCGCCTGCTGGTCACGATCGTGAACGCGCCTGCGCCGGTGGCGAGCAGCGGCCGGACCTGCGCCTCGTCCATCGCGTTGTCGATCAGGACCAAGGCGGGTCGGCGCGTGAGCATCGCCCGATAGAGGCGGGCCTGGTCGATCGGATCCGCTGGGACCTCGGCCGAGGCCACACCGAGGGCGCCGAGTAGGCGGCGGAGCGCAGCGCCTTCGCCCGGTTCGGCCAGGTCGACGTACAGGCAGCCGCCGGGGAAACCGGCCGCGAGCGAACGGCCCGCGCGTACCGCCAGACTCGACTTCCCGACGCCTGGCGGCCCGCTCAGTACGGCGACCGGCCGGGTCGTTCCGGTGGTGGCGAGGTTGGTCAACGTGGCGAGCTCTTCGGCGCGGCCGACGAAATCGCTCAGGCCGGCCGGCGGTTCGCATTGGGCGGCGGCGACCCAGGGCGCGACTTCCTCGGTCCGGGAACGGGCCGACTTCGCGATCTCGGTCAGTAATTGGCGCTCGTCCGGCGTGAATCGGGCCGCGTCGGCGAGGGCGTCGACCGTACGCGGCTGGGGCGCGCGCACCCGGCCGCGCTCGATATCGCTGATCGCCCGCACGCTCACCCCGGAGCGCTCGGCGACCTCTTCCTGGGTCAGGCCGGCCCGGATCCGTGCGGTCCGCAACAACCGCCCGACCTCGTCAGTCACGCCGTCAGGGTAGTGCCTTCTTCACCGCGAGTGGTCGCGTCTGGTCCACGCGGCGGCTCAGCAGACGTCGGTGTGCCGGGTCAGACGCGACCACTCGCGGCAGATTCGTTTCAGCCCTGCGGAACTGCCCTGGCGGCTGGTTCCGGCTCACGGGACTTCGTTTTCCCACCTGTCGGCAAGCGCTTGCCAAGCGGTGCTCGCGACCGCAGACTGAGCCTCCTGATCCGCCCATCAGGAGGTTTTCGATGACGTACGACTTCAGTAGGCGACGCCTGCTCGGCCTCGGCGGCGCACTCGCCGGCGGCGCCGTCTTCGGCCCCGGAATCGCTCAAGCCGCCCCGAGTGGGATCTGGCAGTCCGAAGTTGTCCGCTACGACTCGGCACACCGGCTCAGGTACGCCGAAGATGCCGAGGGCAACCGAATCCCGGATTTCAGCCATGCCGGTTACAAGAACGGCGACAGCCCGATCCCCCACGTCCGGACCGTACGTACCGTCGGACCGGTTGACGGCGACAACACCGCACACCTGCAGGCGGCGATCGATGCCGTGGGCAACCGACCACTCGACCGGAACGGCTTTCGCGGCGCGTTGCGACTCGAGCCCGGCGACTACCCCGTCGCGGGTACGTTGCGCCTGAACCACAGTGGCGTCGTGCTGCGCGGATCCGGCGACGGCGCCGACCCGGCCAAGAACACGATCGTCCGGGCGACCGGCAACGTCCCGGTGTCGCGCGACGTGATCGTGGTCGGCGGCGGCGCCAGCACGGGGTGGCGCGGCCAAGTGCCCGGTACGCGGACCGACATCACCAGCGACTGGGTGCAAGTCGGCTCGCGCTCGTTCGAAGTGGCCGACGCGAGCGGGTTGCGCCGGGGCGACAACGTCATCCTGGTCCACCCGTGTACCGAGGCGTGGCTGGCCTCGGTCGACCATGGCGGTACGGGCAAGGACGCGCCCTGGGTGGTGGACAGCCAGCCGATCACCTACAACCGGTACGTCCGGGCGATTCGCGGTAACACCGTTACTGTCGACGTACCGCTGTTCGAGCATCTGCGGCGCGAGCGGTCGCAGTCGTACCTCTACAAGTGGGACCGCGCGGGCCTGGTGACCGGCGTGGGGGTGGAGTCGCTGCGGATCGACATCGAGTTCGCCGGTGATCCCGACGTGGACGAGGCGCATGCGTGGGTGGCGGTCAAGATCCGGCAGGCGGAGGACGTCTGGGTCCGTGACAGCACCTTCCTGCACTTCGCAAAGGCGGGAGTGGAGACGGTGGAGACGACCCGGGCGACGATCCGGAATTGCCGGGCGCTCGATCCGGCCTCGGTCATCACGGGCGGGCTGCGGTACAACTTCAACTGCGAGGCGTACTCCCAGCAGGTGTTGTTCGTCGACTGCTACGCCTCGAAGGCCCGGCACGCCTTCATCTCGAACGGCACCAGCAGCGCGTCGGGCATCGTGTTCCTCCGCGGTACGGCGGAGGGCAGTCTCGCGTCGAGCGAAGGCCATCGCCGGTGGAGCCAGGGGTTGCTTTGGGACAACCATCGCGAGGTCGCGCCGAAGGTTGATCTGACTCTTGGCATTTACAACCGCGGGGATTACGGCACCGGGCACGGCTGGGCGACGTCGCACTCGGTCGGCTGGAACTGCGACACGGCCGGCACCAAGCTCGTCGTACAGAAACCGCCGACGGCGCAGAACTATGCGATCGGGTGCCGCGGCATCATCACCGGCGATGGCCCGTTCCCCCAACCCGCCGGCTTGATCGAAGGCGCCAATACCCCTGGCCTCTTTCCGTCCTCGCTCTATCAGGCGCAATACCTGGATCGGAGAATGCCCTGAGCCGTTGCTTCAGACTGGCTTGGCGTAGCGGAGACAAGGTACGGCGATCGGGCCGTCCGCGGACGACGCCTGGTAGTCGAACGGGCCCTCGCTCACCCAGCCCTGGCGCTCGTAGAACCGGCGCGCCCGGGCATTGCCCTCGACCACCGCAAGCCAGGCACGGCTATGCCCATTCGCCCTGACCTGCCGCTCCGCCTCGGCCAGCAACTCCGCCGCCAACCCCGAACCGCGTTGATCGCTAGCCAGATAGACCTGCTCGACCTCATCCCCCACCACCATCACGAACCCAACGACGCGCCCGTCGACCGTACAAACGGTGGTATCCCCAACCCGCTCAGCCGCCCGCAAGTCAAACGACTCCCGCGTCCGCACCGCCACCAACGCCTCCGGAATATGCCCCCAATGCCCATCCCGCCACCCCGCATACCAAATCCCCGCCACCACTCCCGCATCCCCACTCACCGCCGCACGCAACTCCATACCCCGACCCTAACGACCCCCACTCCCCCGCCTCCCCTCTTTTCCGTTCATCGGACCCTTGTGACGCGGCGTGTCGGCATTCATCGGTCCCTTCTGACCACGCGCGCCATCCGGCATCGACCCGCTAGCCGTCCGTCACTTGCATTCTTTCGTCGGAATCCGCCCTCTCAGCCACAGCGGACCGGCGCGGGTCAGCAGACGGGAGAGGGCGGATTCCGACGAATGAATGCAGAGGCGTTGGGCCCGCCGTGCTGGTCACAAGGGACCGATGAATGCCGACACGCCGCGTCACAAGGGTCCGATGAACGGAAAAAAAGGGGGTGGCAGAGGGTTGGTAGGATGGCGGGTATGAGGACTTGGGTGAGGGTTGCAGCAGCCGGGGCGTTCGCGCCGTCGGCTGATCAGACCTGAGCTTCTGAGTTCACTCCAGCAAACCGGCGAACGCGACAGTTCGCCGGTTTTTCCGTTCCTGGAGCCCGTGAGCTGTCGGTCGCCTTCTCCCGAAAGGCACTCCGATGGAATCCACCAAAGTCCTGCGCACGTTCGAAGACTTCTTCAGCGATCGCGGACATCACCGCATCACCGGCAGCACCCTGCTGCCCGAGCCCGGCGACCCGGTCCTGTTCACGACCTCGGGCATGCACCCCCTCACGCCATACCTCGACGGCACGCGACGGCATCCACACCGACGGCTGTCGAACCGCCAGCGATGTCTGCGTACGACAGACCTGGACGAGGTCGGGGACACCTCGCACCTGACCGTGTTCGAGATGCTCGGGTCATGGTCACTCGGCGACTACACCCACGAGCAGAGCCTGCGCTGGGGGTACGACCTACTCACCAACGGCTTCGGCCTAAACCGCTTACACGTAACGGTTTTCGGCGGCAACCACGAAGTCGGACCCGATCTCGAATCCGAACGCGTCTGGTCCGAACTCGGCCTACCGGTCGAGCGCCTCGTCGACGACAACTGGTGGTCGAACGGCCCGACCGGTCCGTGCGGCCCGGACAGCGAGATCTTTGTCTGGACCGGCAATACCGAACCCGAGGGCACCCCCAGCACAGACCCGCGCTGGGTCGAGGTGTGGAACCACGTCCACATGCGTTTCCACCGGTACGACGATGGCGTGCTGCGGCCGTTCACGCCGTCCAACGTGGATACAGGGATGGGGTTCGAGCGATTGCTGATGTTCTTGCAGGGCGTCGATTCGGTGTACGAGACGGACCAGTTCGGGCCTTGGTCGCAGCACGTACGACGTCTCTGGCGGCCCGACGAGACGTCATTCCGGATCCTGTCGGACCATCTCCGCTCGTCGATCGTCGTGATCGGGGATGGCGTACGCCCGTCCAACACCGGGCGGGGTTACGTCCTGCGCCGGTTGGTCCGCCGCTCGCTGACGACGTTGCGCCGGCTCGATCCGACGCACGGCCTGGAGGAGCTGCCGATCGACCTGATCCAGCACACGATCGACCACTTCGGTCAGCCCGACGACCCCGGTCGCATCCGCGAACTCCTGCTCGACGAGGAACGGCGTTTCCGCCAGCTGCTCGACCGCGGCCGCGACCGCGTTCTCCGCCTGCACGAGCGCGGGCCGTTGACCGAGTCCGACTTCACCTTCCTTCGCGAGACCCACGGCCTACCCCGGGAGGTGGTCGAATCAGTGCTCACCGAAAGCCAGTAGCCCTTATTTCTTGAGGGTTTCAGCCAATCGCTGCAGCGCCGGGTTGGGGTTGTCGGGACTCCAACAGGCGTGCAGCGTGACGGAATGGGCGTCGGAGGCGGCGAGTTCGCAATAGCGGACGCCTTCGACGCCCATCGCCATGATCGACCTCGGCACCAGCGAGCAGCCGAACCCGGCCCGGACCAGCGCGAGCATCGTCGGCACCTGGGACGCGAGCTGACTCACGACGTACCGGTCCATGCCGATCATCGCCGCGCAGATGTCATGCAGATAGCGCGACCCCTCCGGGCTGTACCCGATGTAGTCCTCGGTCACCTCAGCCAGCGCCACCGTCCCCTCGAGCTCATGATCAACCGGCACGGCGAGCACAAGGTCCTCCGAATGCACCAGCACCGACTCGAAACCGGGCGGAATCGGCGGCCGGACCAACCCGATGTCGACGCGCAAATTGCCGAGCGCCTCGAACTGGTCCTCGCTCACCAGCTCCGCCAACGCGATGCTCACCCCCGGCAGCCGCGTGTTGACCTCGGTCAGGAACTCCGCGAGTACGGCGTACGCGCCGACCGCGGTGAACGCCAACCGCAACGTGCCGGTCTGACCTTCGGCCGCGCGGCGACTGGCCTCGGGCGCCACCTCCAGCAGGGCCAGCACCCGGCGGCAGTGCGACAGAAAGACCTCGCCTGCGGCCGTCAATCGCACACCTCGGCCGGTCCGGTCGAAGAGACTGACGCCGACCGCCTTCTCGACGGCCTGGATCTGGCGGGTCAACGGCGGCTGCGTCACGTTCAGGCGTTCGGCGGCCCGGCCGAAGTGGGACTCCTCGGCGACGGCGACAAACCCCCGGAGCTGGTTCAGGGAGAGATCCATACCCCAGAAGGTATCGGTCGATGCGGAAATGGGCTTGGACGAGCATAACGGAAAGCCCTTACCGTCGTCGTGCGGATGCCACCAAAACCTTGAGGAGCCGGACGTTGTCCAGACTGGTCGTCGCCATGAGCCCCGAACGCGTTGAGGATGTCTGCAGCGCCGAAACCCGCCAACTGCTCGAGGACCGGTTCGAGGTGACATGGGCTGGGAATGACGTGAGCGGACTGGCAGGCGCCGAGGTGGTGCTGACCAGTTGGGGTACGCCGCACCTGCCCGCCTCGATCTGGGCCGACGGCAACGGTCCGCGCGTAGTCGCCCACGCTGCCGGCTCGGTCAAACGCCTCGTCGACCCGGTCATCTTCGACCAGGGCGTGGCCGTTTTCTCCGCGGGCACCCGGATCGCGTGGTCCGTCGGCGAGTACTGCCTGGCCTCGATGCTCACGCTCGCGCGCCGCCTGCCCCAGTTCGACCAGGCTCTCCGCGATGGCGCCTGGAAACCGGGTCACCTGCGGGGGATCGAGTTGGCCGGGCAATCGGTCGGCATTCTCGGCGCCAGTTCGACGGCTCGGGCGCTGATCACGTTGCTCAAACCGTTCGGCTGCGACGTGGTGGTGTACGACCCGTACCTCGATGACGAGCAGGCGCGCGCCCTCGGCGTACGCACGGCCGAGCTGGACGAAGTACTGCAATGCGCCTTCGTCTCGTTGCACGTGCCGGATGTGCCCGAAACTCGCGGTCTCGTGAGCCGAAAACACCTAGACGCCATGCGAGACGGCACCATCGTGATCAACTCGTCGCGAGGTCCGGCGATCGACCAGCAGGCCTTGCTCGAATACGTCGTCGCGGGCCGCCTCTTCGCCGCCCTCGACGTCTTCGACCCCGAACCGCCAACACTCGTGGACGACGTACGCGCCGCTGGTCAGCTGCTGGTCACGCCGCATATCGCCGGCGACACCGTGGAAGGCCATCGCGCTCTGGCCGGGTTCGTGCTGGCCGACGTACTCAAGTGGCTGGACGACGGCACGCGCGGCACGTCGTACGTCGATCCCGCCAACTGGTCGATCGCGGCCTGACGTCATGTCGCGAATCAGGTCGCTGGAGGTTTTCGCCGTCGCGGTGCCGTTCGCGAAAGGTTTCGTGCTCGGCAGCGGCGCTGTTGGTACGCCGGATCAGGCCGGGTTGGTCGTCTTCGTCCGGCTGGTTACCGAGGACGGGATCGTCGGGTGGGGTGAGCAGCGGGCCTTGCCGAGTTGGAGTTACGAGACGGCCGAGACGATCGCGGTGGTGATCAAGCGACAGCTGGAACCTATCGTGCTGGAGCTCACGCCGTTCGACGTCGAGCTGTTCCACAACCGGGCCAACCAGCGGCTCAGTCCGTCGGTGTCGAACGGGTTCCCCTTCGCGCGTGCGGCGGTGGATCTGGCGATGCACGACGCGGCGGGCAAACTCGCGGGCGTTCCGGTACATCAGTTGCTGGGCGGCCGATTGCGCGACGAGATCCCGCTCTGTTCCGCGATCGGCGTCGACCAGCCGTCGGTGGTTCGGGAGCGGGTGTTGCAGTCGTCGGATTACCACGCCTACAAGGTGAAGATCTCCGGCCATCCGTCGTCTGATGCGGCTGCGGTTCGGGCTGCTTCTGAAGTTGCTGAGGGCAAGCAGATTTGGCTGGATGCCAACCAGTCTTATCGGCCGTCGGCGTTGCGGCAGCTACTGGAGTCGGTGCGGGATGTGCCGGGGATTCACAACGTCGAGCAGCCTGTACCGAGTACAGACACGTTGGGGATGCGGCGGGTGCGCGCGATGACGAGTCTGCCGATCGCGATCGACGAAGGGAGCTTTACCGCGAGCGATCTTGCGCGGGCGATTCAGCTTGAGGCGGCCGATCTGGTTGTCGTGAAGATCTGCAAGGCGGGCGGAATTCGTCAAGCCCTGAAGACCGCACACGTTGCCATGGCCAATGGGATGGAGATTCTGGCCAGCGGATTGACCGATTGCGGGATTGGGTTTGCGGCGGCTCTGCATTTGTTCAGCCAACTGGAACTCGCGTTACCGGCCGAGCTGAATGGGCCGGAACTCCTGGCCGACTTGTACGTCGAGGGCTTGTCGATCACCAAGGCTGTCGCGGCTGTGCCCACGGCTCCCGGTCTTGGCGTTGTCGTTGACGAGGAGCGGATCCGCGCTGAGGCGAAGGAACTGGTTTATGTCTGAGTTCATCTGGTCTGTTTTCACCAAGCCCTGGGCGTCGCTTCCCGGTGACGAACTCGGAAAACTCGTTGCTGGCTTGGGTTTTACCGGTGCGGAGGTGCCCGTACGCGATAACGCCTTTGTCACTCCGGCTAACGCGTTGTCTTTGCTGCCGGGCTTTGTGGCGCAATTGCGGGAGCACGGCGTAACGACCATCAGCATCGCGAGTGATCTGGCGGAAGAGACGTTCGCGGCGTGCCAGGCGGCGGGCGTACCGCTGATCCGGATCATGGCCGAGCTCGGGGCGGACGGCTATACGTCGTCCGTACGACGGATGCGCGCGCGGCTGGAGTCCGTCGTGGCGCTCGCCCGGGAGTACGACGTACAGGTGGGAGTGCAACCACACCACGGCCGCTTCGTCTCATCCTCGCTCGGCGTACTCGCCCTCCTCGAAGGCCTACCAACCGACCACTTCAAGGTCGTCTGGGATGCCGCCCACGACGCCCTCGCCGGCGACGACCCCACCGTCACCCTGCCGCTAGTCGCGGACCGCCTCGCAATCGTCAACCTCAAGAACGTCGTCTACCGCCCCACCACAGGCGGCGCCTGGACCCCGTACTACGTCGAAGCCCCCGACGGCCTCGCCAACTGGTCCACGGCTCTAACCACCCTCACCGCATTGAACTACACCGGCCCCATCTGCCTAACCGCCCAATACTCCGACCCCACCCTCCCCCTCGAACCCCGCCTACAACGCGACCTAACCCACGCCCAAACGCTCGCCTAACCACGCCGGCCCGGGCGGGAGTGGCTATTGGTCGACGAGGGATTGGAGGGCGGGGGCGTAGAGGTCGGCTAGTTTTTCGGGGGTGGCGGTGGCGGCCGGGCCTTCTTTGTTGATGGCCATGGCGGCGCCGAGGCCGAGGAGGTGGGCGGCGAAGAGTTCGGCGCGGAGGTCTTTGCCTCGGCCCTTCAGACGCGCGGCGACCTGTTTGACCACTTGGTCGCGGAAGCGTTCGCGCAACAGCGCCCGCTCATCCCCACTACCGGCCGCGAAGACCACTCGGAGCAGCAGGTCCTGCTTGTGCTCGCGGCGAGACCGGACCAGCGCCAGTACGGCATGCCGCCCGAGCTCGTCATTGGGCGCGTCCAGCAGTTCGGCGGCGGCCGGGCTGAAGTCCGCGACCGCGTCGAACAGCAACTCCTTGCTGCCGAAGTGCTTCACGATCAACGACGCGCTGACCCCGGCATCGGCAGCGATCCCGCGCAACGTCACCGCGGCGTACGGCTGAAGAGCGAACGCCCGCCGCGCCGCGAGCAGAATCGCACCCCTGCCCGTATCGACCACTGTCACGCGGCGGTCCTCTGCGGCTCGGCCAGCTGGACGTCTTCGATCACCGGACGCCGGGCCGGGATGAGCAGCGTCAGCAAGGTCGCCACCAGCGCGCAACCGCCCGCGATCATGAAGATCACCTGGTACGCCCCCAAACGTGGCGCCACCCCACCACCCACATGGGTCGCGACCAAACTCGTCAGCACCGTCACGACGACTGCGCTGCATACGGCTTGGCCGATCGTACGCATCAGGGTGTTCAATCCGTTCGCCGCCGCTGTCTCGCTCACCGGCACAGCATGCATGATCAGCGCGGGTAATGCCGAGTACGCCACCGCCGTACCAGCCGAGACCACCGTCGCACCGAGCACGATCGCGGTCAGACTCGTACTCGTGAAGACCCTCACGACGTACCCCAAAGTCATCAGGGCGGACGCCAGTACGAGCGTGAACCGCGGCCCGCGCGCCGCCGACAGCCGGGCCGATACCGGCGACAGCAGCACCATCGCGACACCACCCGGCAGCAGGCACAATCCGCTCACGACGATCGACGCGCCAAGGCCGTACCCGGTCCACGTCGGCTCTTGCACGAGTTGCGCGGTGGCCAGCGAGTTGGCGTAGAACGCGAAGCCGACCATCACGGCCGCGAGGTTCGTGAACAAAACCGCCGGCCGTGCCGATACTCGCAGGTCGACCATCGGCTTGGCTGTACGGAGTTGGTGGTAGCCCCACACCGGCACGAGGAAAGCGCCGAGGGCGAACAGGCCGAGCGTGATCGGTGACGACCAACCCCAGACGCTGCCCTTCGACACGGCGAGCAGCAGGCAGATCAGGATAGCGCTCAGGCCGAGAGCACCGAGTACGTCGAAGCGGCCGCGCGTCCGCAGGGGGGATTCCGGCACGACCAGGATCACGGCCAGCATGACGGCCAGACCGACGCTCGCGCTGGCCCAGAACATCGTGTGCCAATCCGCGTACTCGACGACCAAGGTGGCAAGCGGAATCCCGAAGGCCGCGCCCATCCCGAGGGTCGCACTCATCAGCGCGATCGCGGGCAAGACCTTCTCCGCGGGCAACTCGTCGCGGAGGATGCTGATGCCGAGCGGAATCACCGAGACGGCAGCACCCTGCAACGCGCGGCCGGTCAGGAGAACGGTCAGGTCCCTACTGACGGCGCACAGCAACGATCCGGCGACCATCGAGCCGATCGCGAGCAGCAGGACGCGGCGCTTGCCGTACATATCGCCGGCACGGCCGAGCAACGGCGTCACGACCGCACCGGTGAGCAGGGTGACCGTGACGAGCCAACTCACGTTCGCCGGCGAACTGTTGGTCAGCGCGGGCAATTGCGGCAGCAACGGCACCACGATCGTTTGCATGATCGCGACGACCACGCCACAGGCGGACAACGCGGCGACAACCAGCCGTGGGCGACGAGCAGGCATACGAAGATCCTCAGTCGGTCCAGCGGTGAACAACTGTTCACCCTCCGACAGTAAACACCCGTTCACCCCCCAACCCCAAACAGCACCCGTACCGCACACACCCGAGCCGATTTGTGGTTGGGAATTGGGGTGGCGCCGTGTGCGTCGTACGGCGTGCCGCTGAACCGCCTCCCGCGAGTGGACCCGTTATGACCTGACCACTCGCGGGAGGTTCAGAGGTGACCACTCGCGGGAGGATCAGAGGCGACCACTCGCGGCAGAAGGAGGGGAGCCGAACGCCGGCCCGGCCACGGAGGGGTGGCGGGCCGGCGTTGGTAGGGGGTGGCTAGCGGACTGGGCCTTGGGCTAGTTCGACGTTGGCGGTGTGTTGTTCGCCGGACTGGTCGGTCCAGGTGACGTCGACCTTGTCGCCGGGCTTGTGCTGCTCGAGGAGCTTGGTCAGGGTGTCGGCGGAGTCGATGGTCTTGCCGCCGAGCCGGGTGATGGTGGAGCCGGCGGCGATTCCGGCTTTGGCGGCGACGCCGTCCGGGATGACCTCGGCGACTACGACACCCGCGGCGGCCTGGTTGGTCAGCACGGTGATACCGAGCATCGCGGAACCACCGATGTGCACGGTGTCCGTCGCCTGGCCGGACTCGATCTGGTCCGCGACCGCCATCGCCTCGTTGATCGGGATCGCGTATCCCTCCGGGTCCGCGCTGCCCTGCCCGTCGGCCGTCTGCGACATGCCCCGCCCGTTCGGCGCCGGTACCGAACCGGCCACGTCCACGCCGATGACCTGGCTGTTGTCGTCGACCAACGGGCCGCCGGAATCGCCGGGCTGGATGTTGGCGTCGGTCTGGATCAGACCTGTCAGGCTCTCCGGGTCACCGCCGGACGAGTCGGTCGCGGTGATGTCCTGGTCCAGCGCGGTGACCTGACCGGGCGCGTAGCTCGGCGTACCACCCTTGCCGCCGGCGTTGCCCACACCGACGACCTGGTCGCCGACCTCGACGTCCGACGAGTCACCGATCGAGGCGGTGGTGAGGCCGGAGGCGTTCTGGAGCTGGAGTACGGCGATGTCCTTGGTGGCGTCGTAGCCGACGACCTTGGCGGTGTACGTCTTGCCGTTGCCGACGTTCGTGGCGGTGATCTTGGTGGCGCCTTCGACGACGTGGTGGTTGGTGATCACCTCGCCGTCGGACGAGATCACGATGCCCGTGCCGGCCGCCTGTCCGCCTTCGTAACCGAGAACGGTGTTGATGTTGACGAGTCCGGGTGAGATCGCCGCCGCGATGGCCGCCGGATTGTTCGACTTGGTCTGTGCGGTGGTGAGCGTGGCCTCGTTGCGGACGGCGGCCCAGGTGACCGAGGCGACGGCCAGGAGGAAGGCGAGCGCGAGTGCGCCGAACGCCATTGTGATCCGCTTGCGCCGCCGCGTCTGCTGCGGATTCGGCGGCCCGGGCGGACCCCACTGCTGCTGCGGATGACCTTGCAGCTGCGGCGGTCCGTACGTCGCATAGGCGAACTGCGGCTGCGGTTGGCCCTGCGCGTACTGCGGCTGACCCGGCGCGTACGGCGGTTGCCCCTGGGCGTACGACGGCTGGTCCGGAGCTGCTGCGCCGTACGGCGGGTTGGGTTGGTTCGACGCGGCCGGGTATTGCCAGTGGCGCGGGTCGTATCCGGCCGCCGGCGGCTGGTTCGGCGCCGGCATCGGCGGTTGCGCCCCGGCCGATTGTGGCGGCTGCGGCGGTTGGCCCGCGGGTGGCTGGTCTTTGCCCTGGTCTTCGTACTCGCTCATGTCCGGCTCTCCTTCGACGATCTCCCTCTTCGAGTAGAGCGCGCGGTTCTGAGAGGTTGTCGAAGGCAATCGGTGAATCAGCTGAGAAAACGCCGAAACCCTTGCCGGGAAAGGCTTTTCTCAGCCGACTGCCAGCTTGTTCTAGGGATTGGCTCAGACTGAGAGCTGGGCGAGGACGCGGATGGGTACGCCCGGTGCCGCCAGCCCGAACCACAGACCGCGCCGGACCAGGCACCCACGCCGATGCCCGCGCGTCGCCTGCACGATCCAGGCGATCACTACGAGCAACCCGAGCAGGCCGACCACGATCCAGCCGAACCACTCCCGGACCGCGAGCGTCACGGCGAACCCGATCGCCAGCAGCACCAGGCCACCCACGAACGAGGCCGGGCTCCATACGTCGTCCCGGGACGTCCAGGGCTGACGTACCTCGATCCCGCACCGGCAAGCCATGGCCGAAGCATATTTCCCGACCAGGTCTTCAACCGGTACGACCGCCGGGCGCAGGACCTAGGCGTGGCGGGCCAGGAAGGACTCGATCAGGGCGTTGGTCTCGGCCGGGCTCTCCAGGGCGGCGAGATGCGCGGCACCTTCGAGTACGACGAACTCGGCGCCGGGAATCGCGTCCGCCATCGCGCGTGTCTCCGCCACCGGGAAGGTCGCGTCCTCGACACCGGCGACGACCAGCACGGGACTGGTGATCCCCGCGACCAGCGCGAGCTGATCCGGCCGCCGCGGCACCACGCTGGTGACGGCCCAATGCGCCGAGTTGAAGTCGAGTCGCCGGATCGCGGCCTTGACCGCCGACACCACGTCGGGCTTGTGCTGCTTGGTCGTCGGCCCGAGGAACGCGTCGACCGCCGACCTGACGAGCGGTCCGCGAATACCACCGATGACGCGCGCGACCGCGACCAGTGCGCCGTACTCGAGCTGCTGGTTCCGCCCGGCCAGCGAGGCGGTGCAGTTCATCAGTACGGCGGCGCCGACGCGATCCGGGTACGTCGCGGCGAACGTGCCACCGATCATCCCGCCCCAGGAATTGCCGACGAAATGCGTGCGCTCGACGTCGAGCGCATCGAGGATCCGGACGATCGCCTCGGCACATTCGTCAAAGGTGAACGGGCGATTCAGCGCCTGGCTGCGGCCGTGCCCGGGCGGATCCACCACGATGACGCGATGGTTCGGCAGGAAGTGCTCGACTTGAGCCGCCCACATCGACGAGTCCATCAACAGGCTCGACCAGAACATCAGCGCCGGCCCATCCCCGCCCGTTTCCACGCGGAGCCGCCCCAGCCCGGTCGCGACGTACTTCTCCTCAAGCATTCCCACACATCCTTGCCCTAGGCAACTTTCCGGTAGCGAAAGCGTGTGGTGGCACGCCCATCACCCGGCGAAACTCGGCGGTCAAATGCGACTGGTCGTAATACCCCGCCGCCACCGCCACCTCAGCCAACCCACCACTCCGGACCCCACTCACCAGGCCGTCCCCGGCCTGCGCGGAGTCCCGGGTCTGCGCGATGTCGCGGGGGTGCGCGATGTCGCGGGGGTGCGCGATGTCGTGGGGGTGGGTGGTGTTGCGGGTTTGGGCGAGGACGGTGCGGACGCGGTCGATGCGTGCGTAGTGCTTGGGCGAGAGGCCGGTCGCTGCGGTGAAGACGTCGCCGAGGTGGCGCTCGCTGACGTGCAGGCTCTGGGCGACTTCCCGCACGCGTACGCCGACGCCCAGCAGCCGGGCCGCCCGCTCGACCAGGTCGATCGACAACGCGGGCCTTGCGCCGGAGATCATCGTCAGTACGGTTTCCAGCTGATCCATCGGACCTCGCCGGGACGTCGGCAGCTCAGCAAGAACCTCGGCCTGATCGACCAACTCCGCAGGGGAATGCCCGAACACAGAGGTCGCGAGTCCCGGATCGAGGCGGATCTTCAAGCAGGACGGCCCGACCTCGCCGTCGACGTACATCGCGCGCGTCCGTGGCCCCATCGCCACCAACTCGGTCGGCAGATCCGGACGGGTACGAACGGCCAGGGTGACGGCGTGATCCGGCATCTCGACCACCGTCCCGGCGGCACGCATCGCGCCAAGGCTGATCCCCGCCACCCCAGCCGGCAACCCGGACGGAAGCCGAACCGGCCGCTCAACCTCAACGATCATCCACCAACTCTACTGACCCACCCAGGCCGCCGCGGACCTCCACGCAGGCACAACCCTGCTCTTCGCGACCGGTGAAGCGCTTCAAGGGCAGGTTGTGCCTGCCTGGCGATCCGAAGCGGACACCAGCGCAGCCACAACCCCGCAAAACCAGCCGCCAAACCGATCCAACGCCCACCTATGGCTGCGCCCAACGAACGCGCCCAACCATTTGCATTCATTCGTCGGAATCCGCCCTCTCAGCGCAGCGGAGCAGCAGATGTCCGCGGTGGGAAGAGGGCGGATTCCGACGAATGAATGCTAAAGCGGGAGCCGGGCGGTGGGATTGTGCCGGTTTCTCCTATTCGGGGTGACGCCGCCGCAGAAGGATGGTGGGCATGATTCTGGTTACTGGTGCGACTGGCACTGTTGGTAGTGAAGTTCTGCGGCAGCTCGTGCAACGCGGTGCGGAGGTCCGGGCGATGGCCCGAAACCCCGAGCGCATCACCACGCCGGAGGCCGAGGTAGTGGCGGGAGATTTTGGTGATCCGGAATCCCTGGCGAAGGCGGTGACCGGGGTCGACACGGTCTTTCTACTCACCGCGCCGACCTCACCCGGCGCGGATCACGACCTCGCACTGCTGACCGCCGCACGCGCACAAGGAGTGCGCCGGATAGTGCGGCTCTCCGCGATCGGCACCGGCGAGACGGACTCCGCAGGACGTACGGTCGGCCGGTGGCACCAGGTAGCCGACGACGCCGTACGGGCGAGTGGGCTCGGATGGACCATCCTGCGCCCGTCGAGCTTCGCGTCGAACACGTTGTCCTGGCTCGAGCCGATCAACGCCGGCGAACCGGTGCCGAACCTGCTCGGCGATGCGCGGTACGGCGTGATCGACCCGCGCGACGTGGCCGCCGTCGCGGTCGAGGCGTTGACCTCCGACCAGCACGACGGAAAGACCTACACGTTGACCGGCCCCGAACTGCTGACCGCGGACGACCAAGCGACACAACTCGGCGAAGTTCTCGGGCGGAAGGTCTACCTGTTCGACGTACATCCCGAGGTCGCGCGCGACGGAATGCTTGCCCAGGGCATGGACCCAGGCGCGGTCGACGCGATCGTCACCGGCACACTCTGGGCACGCGAAGGCAATAACGCGATCCTCACCGACGACGTACCGAACATCCTCGGCCGACCAGCCCGCACCTACGCGATGTGGGCGCGGACCTCGGCGACGGCCTGAGCCAAGAGCGCGACGCCCTCCACCACGGCCGCGGGCGTGAGCGAGCCATAGCCGAAGACCAGACCGGGCGGTCCCGGCTCGCTCAGGCGGTACGGACTCAGCGGGTAGACGCCCAGGTCATACCGCAACGCCGCGGCAGCAAGAGCATCTTCGTCAACGTCCAGCGGCAGCGGCGTCATCAGGTGAAGGCCGGCCGAAATGCCGGTCGGGCAGAGCTCCGGCAGCTCCCGGGCCAGGGCCGAAACGAGGGTGTCGCGCAACTCCCGATAACGCGGACGCATCCGCCGCAAATGCCGGTCGAACTCGCCGCGGGCCACGAAGTCGGCGAAGGCCAGCTGATCCAGTACGGACGAGCCGCGGTCGTCGGCCATCTTCGCGGCGGCCATCGCAGGCACGAGTCGTGCCGGCAGGATCAGCCAGCCGAGGCGCAGACCGGGCGCGAGGGTTTTGCTGGCCGTACCCGCGTAGATGACGTGGTCAGGCGAGAGCCCTTGGATCGCCCCGATCGGCTCCCGGTCGTACCGGTATTCCGCGTCGTAGTCGTCCTCGATGATCAACGCGTCGTGCCGCGAGGCCCACGCCACCAGGGCCGCGCGGACGGCCGCCGAGGTGACGACGCCGGTTGGGAACTGGTGTGCGGCGGTCACGAGTACGACGTCCGCGCCCGACGCCTCGAGCCGGTCGACGTCGATGCCGTCCTCGCGCACGGGGATGCCGACGACCTCCAGCCCGGCGGCCGCCGCGACACTCCGCAACTCCCAGTCCGACGGGTCCTCGACCGCCAACCGACGGAATCCCGCCGCCGCCAGCACTTGCAGGATCAACCGCGAACCCTGCGCAAACCCGTTACAAATAAGGAGATCTCCGGGCCGAGCCGACGTACCTCTAACGCGGTTGAGGTAGTCCGCCATCGCAACCCGCAGCTCTTCGGAACCACGTCCGTCGAGGTACGCGAGGCGTTCGTGCGGCGCCTCGGTCAGGACCTTCCGCAGCGAACGCAACCAGGCCGCGCGCGGGAATTGCGTGACGTCGGGCCGGCTGTACTTGAAGTCGATCCGCGGCGCTTGCTCGACCACCATCGACGCGGGCGCGCCCCGCAGCCCACAAGCCGCGTCCGGCGCGACCAGGGTGTAACCGCCGGACCGGCTGACCAAGTAGCCCTCGGCGACCAACTGCTGGTACGCCTCGACCACCACACCGCGCGACAATCCCAGGTCGGCCGCGAGCGCGCGGCTCGACGGCAACGCGGCGCCCGGGCGCAACCGGCCGTCGCGAATGCGATCCCGGATCCCGGCCTCCAACTGCTGGTGCAACGCCACCCCGCCATCACGGCGCAACTCGACCAGCAACTCCCCCGCCGCCCCGGACTTGGTCATGCAGACGACAGTAATCGCAAAAAGGGCGCCGGAGGTGTTGGCCTCCGACGCCCTTCAAGGTCCTAAAGCTTTAGACCAACGCCTGCCAGTCGAGCACCGGTGCGGCCAGGTCGCGGATGGTGGCGAGCAGCCCCAGGCGGGCGGCGCGGACGTCGAGGTCCTCGGCCATCACCAGGATCTCCTCGAAGAACGCCGTCACCGGCCCGGTCAGGATCGACGCCGCCGCGATGAAGTCGGCCAGCCCGATCGGACCCGAGCCGAGCGCTTCCCGCACCTTCGTGACCGTCTGGTGCAACGCGAGCTCGGCCGGTTCGGTCAGCTTCGACGCGTCGTACGTCGCCTCGGTCCCGGCCGGCACGATGCGCCGGGTCCGCTGCAATCCGGCAACCAGCTCAGCGAACGACTCGCTACCGGCCTGCCGCTGCAACTCGGCAAGCGTCTCGTCCGCAACCACAGGCGCGTTGGCCAGGAATAGCACGGCGGCAACCTGGTGCGGGTCGTTGCCGCGGTCAAGCAACTGCTGCTCATACCGACGTACGGCGAAGTCGGCCACCTCGGCCAGCGAGGCCTCCGGCACCTCGATGCCCTGGGCAACGATCTGCGCGGACGCCGCGGAAATGCCTACCGGCAAGGTAATTGCGCGCAACGATGGGTGGTCGCGCAGGATCGCCACCACGCCAGCGGCGGCGCGACGCAGACCGAACGGGTCCGAGCTACCAGTCGGAGTGGCACCGATCGCGAACAGCCCGGCCAGTAGGTCGAATCGGTCCGCCAGCGCCAGCAACGCACCGGCCGTCGTGACCGGCGTCGGGTCGCCACCGGAACGCGGCAACTCCATGTCGAACAGCGCCTGCGCGACCGCCTTGGTCTCCCCGGCACGGCGCGCGTACTCCCGGGCCATCGTGCCGGCCAGGCTGGTCAGCTCGACCACCATCTGCGAGCCGAGGTCGAACTTCGCCAGCTCGGCCGCCCGGCGCAACGTGACCAGCTCGTCCTCGCCCAGCCCGGCCGTCTCGGCCAGCGCCAGCGCGATCGCGCCGATCCGCTGCGCCCGCTGGGCCATCGAGCCGAGCCGCTCCTCGAAAGCGAGCTTGTCCAGCCCGGACTTCATCGCCTCGGGCGTCGTCTGCAGATCCGCGCGCCAGAAGAACGCGGCGTCCTCGTAACGCGCGCGCAGCACGGCCTCGTTACCCGCGCGCACGGTCGCCTCATCGATCGCGCCGTTCGCCACCGCGACGAAGTGCGGCAGCAAGCCGCCATCGGCATTACGCACCGGCAGGTACCGCTGGTGCTTGCGCATCACCGTGGTGAGGATCTCCGGCGGCAGCGACAGATAGTCCGGCTCGAAACCACCGAGCAGCGCGGTCGGCTCCTCGACCAGGTTGACGATCTGGTCCACCAGCGCGGTCTCGCCGTCAACGTCGACCACACCATCCACCGTCGCGGCCAGCCGGCCCGCATCAGCGACGATCCTGGTACGACGAACGTCAGCGTCGGCCTCGATCCCATTCGAGCGCAGCAGGTCGAGGTAGGCGTCCGCGGAGGCGATCTCGATCTCCGGCTGGGCGGCGACGCGATGCACGCGAGTGGTGCGCCCGGCGGTGAGACTGCCCACGGACAACGGGATCAGCTGGTCACCGAGCAGCGCAACGAGCCAGCGAATCGGCCGGGTGAAGGACAGCTTCGGGTCGTTCCAGCGCATGTTCTTGTCGGAACGCAGACCCGTCACGACCTCGGCGAGCACACCGCTGAGCACCTCGGTGGCACCCCGGCCAAGATCGGCCTTGGTGACACCGACATACGCCACGCCGTCCACGTCGATGTCGTGCAGCTCGCTGACGTCGACACCCTGCCCGCGGGCGAAACCGGCCGCGGCCTTGGTCACATTGCCGTCGGCGTCGAACGCGGCCGCCTTCTTCGGGCCGCGAACCACGCGCTCGGCATCCGGCTCGGCGGGCTGAACGGCGTCGACGATCGCGATCACCCGGCGCGGGGTCGCGAAGGTGCTGATCTCGCCATGGCCGAGGCGGGTGGCGCCGAGCTTCTCGGTCAGCGCCTTGCGCACGGCGTCGGCGGTCTTGGTCACCTCACTCGGCGGCAGCTCCTCCGTCCCGAGCTCGAACAGCAGCCGGCGCTCGCCGTCCACCACCGGGAACTCGGTCGGCACCGGCGCGACGGCCGGCAGCTCGGCGAGGCCCAGCGGGTGCTCGAGCTCGGTCCGGCGCTCGGCCCACAGCTGGGCGACCTCGCGGGCCAGACCGCGCATCCGCCCGAAGGCCTTCGCGCGCTCCGTCGTACTGACCGCGCCGCGGGCGTCGAGCACGTTGAACGTGTGCGAGCAACGCAGCACATAGGTGTGCGCCGGCACCGGCAGCCGCGCGTCGAGCATCCGCCGGGCCTCGGTCGCATACTCCTCGAAGAGGCGCTTCTGGCCTTCGACGTCCGCGTCGTCGAGGTAGTAGCGGCTCATCTCGTACTCAGCTTGGCCGAATGCCTCGCCGTAGCTGATCCCCGGGGCGTAGGCGATGTCCTTGAAGTGGCTGACACCCTGCAGCGCCATCATGATGCGCTCGACGCCGTAGGTGATCTCGACCGAGACCGGGTCCAGCGTCATGCCGCCGGCCTGCTGGAAGTACGTGAACTGGGTGATCTCCAGCCCATCCAGCCAGACCTCCCAGCCGAGACCCCACGAACCGGTCGCCGGGTTGGCCCAGTTGTCCTCGACGAAGCGGACGTCGTGCGCGTGGATGTCGATCCCGAGGGCCTCGAGGCTCTCCAGGAACAGCTCCTGCGGGTTGCCCGGGTCCGGCTTGAGCACCACCTGGAACTGGGTGTGCGTCTGCAGCCGGTTCGGGTTCTCGCCGTAGCGGGCGTCGTCCGGCCGGACGCTGGGCTCGACGTACGACACCTTCCACGGCTCGGGACCGAGCACGCGCAGAATGGTCGCCGGGTTCAGCGTGCCGGCGCCGACCTCGGTGTTGAAGGGCTGCACGATCATGCAGCCTCGGTCGGTCCAGTACTTCGTCAACGCCAGCAACGCGTCCTGCATGGTGAGCACTACGAAAACCTCGCGGGGAAGTGAGCCGAAAAGCCTGAAGCACGAAGTCTATTCGCCCCGGCCGACACCGCGAACCACCTTTCCGAGCGGTCAGACGGCGGTCGGGACCACGGGGGCTGGGGGCGGGGCGAGGAGGCGGGTGGCGGAGTAGAGGACGCCGAGGAGGGCCAAGAGGGCGAAGGCCGGGAGGACGACGGTGGTGGGGAAGACCAGCAGGGCGAGGCCGATGGCCATCACCGGGAGGGACAACCCGCTGTAGCCGACCAGGAAGATGGCGGCCAGGACCTCACCACGCGAGTCAGGGGTTGCCAGCGAGGCGGCGGACGCGACCGACGTACGGAAGACCAGGCCGACGCCGGCGCCCGCGACGATGCCGCCGACGACGAAGAGCGCGAGGCTCGGAAAGACGACGGCCGCGGCGATGGCGACCAGGCCCGCAGCCATCAACGCCGTACCGAGTTTGAGCTGATTGCGGACCGTCATCGCCGAGAGCACGATCTGACTGAGGGCCGCGGCGGCGAACACGGCGAACGGCACCGCGCCCGCGAGCACCCGCGAGGTCTCGTGCAAGGTCCCGGACAGGAACGTCGGCGCGACCGAGGTGAACAAGCCGAGGATCGCGAACGCCGACACCACACCGGCGCCGGCCGCGAGGAAGGTGCCGCGGGCCTCGCGCGGTACGGACACCCGCTGCGGCCGGTACGGCACGCGCTCCGCGGGCGGCGTCACCGTCTCCGGCACCAGCGCCAGCCCGAGTGCGCTGATCGCGAGCAGGAGCACGAAGACCACGTACGGCGTGGTCAGTGGCGACCGCACATACTGGGCCAGGAGGCCGGCGATCAACGGGCCGACGGCCAGGCCGCCGAGGTTGGCCGCGGTGGAGAGCATCGACGCGCGTCTGGGGTGCTCGCCGGGGCGCCCGAGCTGTCGCAGTTCGGCCACGTGCGCGGTGGCCGTCGCGGTGATGACGCCAACGCCGAGCCCCGAGACGAACCGGGCGAGGATCAGCCCGGGCACCTCCGGCCAGAGCAGGAAGATCCCGGCGGACAGCAGTTCGAGCAGTACGGCGGCGAGCGCTACCCGGCGACGGCCGAGCCGGTCGCTGAGGTGACCGGCGAGATAGAGACTGGCCATCACCCCGAAGGCGTAACCGGCGAAAACGACCGTCAGGGTGAACGTGCTGAACCCGTCGCGCTGCTGGTAGAGCGCGTAGAGCGGAGTCGGCAGCGTCCCGAAGGCCATCGTGATGAAGAAGGCGGCGCCGACGATCCACGAACCGGCCGCATGACTGAGCTTGTTGTTCACCCTTCGACCATCACACTCGTGAGTCATCGAGTCCAACGAAAAGACCTGGATGCTCTTATCGGTTTGAGCGATAATAGCCGTCGTGGACAATCGCCAGCTCGAGTACTTCGTCGCGGTCGCCGAGGAATTGAGCTTCACCCGCGCCGCCCAGCGGGTCTTCGCCGTCCAGTCGACCGTTTCGGCGGCGATTCGCGCGCTGGAGACCGAGTTGCGGACGCCCTTGTTCGAGCGATCGACCCGGGCCGTCGCGCTCTCCCCCGCGGGCGCCGCGCTGCTGCCCGAGGCCAAGGCGGCGCTGGCCGCGTTCGACCGGGCCCGGGCCACGGTCGAGGAGACCACGACGGGCCTGCGCGGCAGCCTGCGCATCGGCACGCTCACGCGGATCGGCGCGATCGACCTGGCCGCCCTCGCCGGCGCCTTCCACGAACGCCACCCGGAGGTCCAGTTACACCTGACCGCCTCGCCCGAGGGTTCGACCGGCCTGGCCGAGGACCTGCGCCGGAGCCGGCTGGACCTCGCCTTCCTCGGACTGCCCGAGTCAGACCTCACCGGGCTGGACGCGGACCCGATCCTGGAGATGCCGTTCGTCGCGCTGCTCCCCCGGCGGCACGCGTTGGCCGATCGGCGGGATCTCGAGCTGGCTTCGTTGACCGACGAGCCTTTTGTCGACACCCTGCGCGGTTTCGGCAATCGGCTGGTGGTGGATCGCGCGTACGAGGCGATGGGCAGGCCGCGCCGGGTCACGGTCGAGGTGCCGGATCTGCCCAGCGTTCCGGCGTACGTCGCGGCGGGTCTCGGTGTCGCGGTCATCCCACAGCTCAACGTCAAGCCCGGGTCGAACGTGGTGGTCGTACCCCTGGCCGGGCAACCGCTGACCTGGAAACTGTACGTCGCAACCGCCCGCGGCCGCCGCCGAAGCCGCCCGATCGAGGCCCTCCTCGACCTCCTCCCCGACTACCTCAACCCCGACCACGGCTTCTAGCTCACCTTCTTTTGCGTTCATTCGTCGGAATCCGCCCTCTTCTCACCGCTGACCTGCACCTGTCCACTGAGCCGAGAGGGCGGATTCCGACGAATGAACGCAAAAGAAGGGGCCAACGGGTGGGCAGATTCTTTCCGGATTCAGCGACTCGCCGTTTGATGGTGACTTGGCGTTCATCGTGGGGCAGTCTGATTCTGTCGGAAAGTGCTTGCCTGGACAGTTGAGGAGACACTTGTGCGCATGTTTCACCGCCCACGCGTCAGGGCCGCGGCCCTCGTCGCGGTTGTCGCGGCCGGCCTGAGCCCCACCGCGTTCGGCGCGGCCGCCGACGCCGTTCCCACCTCGGTACCGGTGCAGCTGGTCTCGATCACCGACTTCCACGGTTACCTGCGACCGCCGTCCCCCGCCGACGGCGGCACCATCGTCGGCCCCGACGGCAAGCCCCAGGTCGTCGGCGGAGCGGCGTACCTGGCCGCGCATCTGAACACCATCTGGGCCGGCCAGCGGAACTCGATCTTCTTCGCCGCCGGCGACAGCTTCGCCGGCTGGCCGTTCGAGGTCGACGCGCATGCCGACGAACCGACGGTCGAGGTGATGAACGCGCTCGGGGTGGAGTTCGACGCGGTCGGCAATCACGAACTGGACGTGTCGAAGAGCTTCCTGGTCGACCACATGGCGAACGGCAAGTGCTTCGGCAAGGTCGGGGTGGACAGTTGCTTCACCGACTCCACCGGGCGCCGCTTCCACGGTGCCGACTTCTCGTTCCAATCGGCGAACATCGTGGACGCCATGGGCCGCACGATCGTCGCGCCGTACACGATCCGCTGGGTCAGCGATCACGGCCGGGCGTACCCGGTCGGCTTCATCGGCCTGACCGTTCCCGACACCCCCGTCGGCTCGACGTCGTTCCAGCCGGGTCTCAAGTCACTCGATCCGCTGGAGTCGGCGAACGCGGCCGCGGCCGAGCTGACCCGGCGCGGGGTGAAGGCGATCGTGCTGAACATGCACGAGGGCGGTACCGACGCATCGCCGACGTACGACAACTGCGTCAACCCGACCGGACCCGCGATCGAACTCGCCCGCAAGGTCACCCCGCAGATCGACGCGATCGTGACCGGCCACTGGCACACGGCTTTCAACTGCAATATCCCGGACCCGGCCGGCAATCCGCGCCCGGTCGTCGAGGCCGCGAACCACGGCCGTCTGATCAACGAGATCAACCTCCAGCTCGACCGCCGTACGGGTGAGGTCCTGCGGGACAAGACGACCTCGACCAACCACGCCGTCACCCGAGACGTCACCCCGGACGCCCGAATCCAGCGCATCGTCGACTACTGGACCGCCGCCGGCGCGCGCAAGTACGCCGAACCGGTCGCCACCATCACCGGCGACTTCACCCGGACCGCGAACGCGGCCGGCGAGAGCACGTTCGCGGACCTGGCCGCCGACGTGCATCTGTGGACCGCCCGGCAGAACGGGTCCGCCGACCTCGGCATCGTCGCCGCCAAGCCCGCGGTCGGCAGTACGGCGTTGCGCGGTGACCTACTGGTTGCCAATAGCAACAAGCCGGGTGATGCCGACGGGCGCGTGCTGCTCGGTGAGTCGTGGGAGGCCTACGGGTACGGCAATCCGGTCCTGACCGTGAGCCTGACCGGAGAATCGCTGGACGCCGCGCTCGAGCAGCAATGGCAGACTCAGCCCAATGGGACGGTGAAGTTCGCGCCACTGGCGGTGTCGGGGAACGTCGCCTACTCCTACGATGCGAGCCGTCCCGTCGGCGATCGGGTCGACCCGGCAGACGTGAAGATCGACGGTGTCGCCCTCGCCCCGGGCAAGACCTACCGGGTCGCGGTGCTGGCGTACACGGTGATCGGTGGAGACGGCTATACCGCGTTCAAGGCCGGTTACAGCAATCCGGTCCGCAACAACACCGACCACGAGACTTTCGCCGCCTACCTGAAGGCCCACAAGACCCTGACGCCGGCTCCACTCACGCGCATGACGGCGAAGTAGGTCAGGCTCGGGACGGTACGGCGATTCGGGTGAGGTCGGCGGCGATGACCAGGTCGCCGTCGAACCCCTCGGCGGCTTCGCGGCGGAAGGCGTCCGGGTCGTCGTACCGCTGCGAGAAATGGGTCAGCACCAGTTTGCGTACGCCGCACTCCTTCGCGACGCGGGCGGCATCGAGGGCGGTGAGATGACCGTACGTCGTCGCGTGCGCACTTTCGGAACTGAGGAAGGTGGACTCGATGACGAGCATGTCGGCCCGATCCGCCAGTTCGTAGACGTTGTCGCAAAGGCGCGTGTCCATCACGAACGCGAACCGCTGACCCGCCCTCGGCGTACTCACCTGGTCGAGCGTCACCACCCGGCCGTCCACCTCCACCAGGCCCTCGCGTTGCAGCCGTCCCACGTCCGGCCCGGTCACGCCGTACCCGGCGAGCGCCTCGGGCAACATCCGCACGCCATCGGGCTCGACGAGTTGGTAGCCGAAGGCCTCGACCGGGTGCTCCAGGCGCAGCGCAGTCAGTACGCCGAACGGGCCGGACGCGATCGGGCCGTCGTCGTACGCCGGCTCCTCCGCGACCTTGGCCACTTCGTAGAAGGAGCTGGCGTGGCGCAATCTGGCGAAGTACTCCCGGCCGGACGCTGGGTAGTGCGCTTGCACGGTGTGCGGGACACGGTCGAGGGAGAGCCGTTGGACGACGCCTGGCAATCCCAGGCAGTGGTCGCCGTGGAAATGGGTGATGCAGATTCGCGTGATCGCGCCGACGGCGACACCCGCGAAGAGCATCTGCCGTTGGGTACCTTCGCCCGGGTCGAAGAGGAAACCCTCGTCATCCCAGCGCAGGAAATACCCGTTCTGGCCGCGGCTCCGCGACGGCACCTGACTCCCCGTCCCCAGCACCACCAACTCCCGCGCCATCCCTCGACCTTAAACCTTCCTCAGGCGCGTGTGATGCCGGTGCCGAGGCCGCCGTCGACGACTAGGCGGGATCCGGTGGTGTAGGTGGCGTCGAAGGCCAGGTAGAGGACCGCGGCCGCCACCTCCTCCGCCGTACCGTGCCGCTTCATCGGCGTCATCTCATCCCCGATCACGCGGAAGGCCTGCCGGTCGGCCTCGGACAGATCGGCGGCGCCCATCGTCGGGGTGTCGATGAACCCTGGGCTGACCACGTTGACCCGGATATCGCGAGCCAGCAGCGCGCCCGCCATGCCCTTGGCCATCGACACCAGCGCCGCCTTGGTACCGCCGTACACCGTCATCGTGGACTCGCCGCCCTCGTCCGCGATCGACGAGGTGAAGACGATCGCACCACCGTCGCGGACCAGCGGCGCGAGGCGCTGGGCGGTGAAGAACGCGCCCTTGGTGTTGACCGCGAAACTCCGGTCGTACGACGCCTCGGTGACCTGGTCGAACGGCTCCAGCATCGAGATGCCGACGTTCACGAAGAGCAGGTCGATCTGCCCCAGCCGCTGGCCCACCTCGTTGCCGAGGGCATCGATATCGGCGAGGCTGGCCGCGTCGGACCGCAGCACGTGGGCGGACCGCCCGGTCAGCTCGCCGCGCGCCTTCTCCAGGTTGCGCTCGTCGCGTCCGGTCAGCAGCACCTCGGCACCGCCGTCGAGCAACGCCTTGACGGTGGCGAGCCCGATCCCGTGCGTACCGCCTGTGACTACAGCTTTTCGGGTCATCGGTTCAACATCTCCTCGAGGGTGAGACCGGCCGCGTCCGGGCCGATCATCTGGCGAAATGGTGTGGTCAGGTGGCTCAGCAACTCCGGATCAACGCCCTGGTCGTTGCTGGCAGCAACGATGTTCCCGAACGCGATGACCTGCATGTCGGCAGGCGAGTCATCGGTGATCGAATTGAGCACCCCGGTCATCGCGACCAGCCAGGGCGCGAGCAGCGAGGTGGTGAACTCGGCCGGGTCGAGACCGCCCGACGCGGCCAGCGCGACCGAGTGCGCGACGCCGCCGAACATGCCGTACATCCCGCTCAGCAGCGCCAGGTCGATCAGCGCTGCCATGCCCGCGTCCTCGCCCAGAAAGTGTGTGGCGCCGAGCTCGCCGAGGATGTCCTCGTACCGCTCGAACGCGGCCCGCGAACCGCTGTAGAGCACAAACGCGCTCGGCCCACCGATCATCGGCGGAACGGCCATGATGCCGCCGTCGACGTACTCCCCGTCATGCAGCTTGGCCGTCTCCCGCGCCTGTGCGGGCGTCCCGTTCGTGAGGTTGATCAGCGTCCGCCCGGCCAGGGCGTCCCAGGAACCATCCAGCACGCCGTGCAGCGTCGGGTAGTCCAGTACGCAGGCAACAACCACCGGCGACGCCTGTACTGCTTCCTTCGGGCCTTGCGCGCGGATGGCCCCTTGGGCGACCAGGTCGTCGCCCTTGCCGGGGGTGCGGTTCCACACGGTCACCCGGTGTCCGTTGGCCAGGAACGCGGCAGCAAGCGCGTGCCCCATCGAACCAAGCCCCAATACCGTCACATCGGTCTTACTCACAGAAGGTCCTTCCTGTTCTTGTCAGGCCCTAACCCTGCGATCGACCGCTCTAGGTTTTCTCTAGCTCCAATGTCGATGGGCTTTAGACCGCTCCGACGTAGCAGGTGACAGCAACGACGGAAGAGGTGCCTGATGGCTTCGGATCAGCTTCTGCGGACCTACCTAACGCTTGTCGTCGTGTCGACAAGTGCTTCGTCGATGATCTGGGGCATCAACACGCTGTTCCTGCTCGACGCCGGCCTGAGTATCGGCGAGGCGTTTGCCGCGAACGCGTTCTTCACCGCGGGCATGGTGCTGTTCGAGGTCCCGACAGGTGTGGTCGCCGATACGGTCGGCCGGCGTACGTCGTACCTGCTCGGCGCGGCCACCTTGTTCGGATCCACGCTGCTCTATCTGCTGCTGTGGCACACCAGTGCGCCGTTCGCGGCCTGGGCGGCGGCGTCGGCCCTGCTCGGACTGGGGTTCACGTTCTTCAGCGGCGCCACCGAGGCGTGGCTGGTGGACGGCCTGACCGCCAGCGGGTACGACGGCTCGCTGGACACGGCCTTCGGTAAGGGGCAGATGGCGAGCGGTATCGCGATGATGGGCGGCACGATCGGCGGCGGCCTGCTGGCCCAGGCGACCAACCTCGGCGTGCCGTACCTCGTCCGGGCGGTGCTGCTCGGACTCACCTTCTTGGTGGCCTGGCGGTCGATGTACGACGTCGGCTTCGCACCGAAACCGCGTGTCTCGGTCAGGTCGGAGATGGCCGGCATTCTGCGCGCATCGCTGGAGCACGGTCTGCTCAACCCGCCAGTGCGTTGGTTGATGCTCGCCGCACCCTTCGCCTCGGGCGTCAGCGTGTACGGCTTCTACGCGGCCCAGCCGTACCTGCTCGAGCTGTACGGCAGCGCAGATTCCTACGCGATCGCCGGGCTGACGGCCGGGCTGGTCGCCGGAGCGCAGATCGCTGGCGGCGCCTCGGTGTCGCTGGTGGCCAGGGCGTTCCGGCGGCGTACGTCGGCGCTCCTCATCACTGCCGGCGTCACCGCGGTAGTGCTGGCGCTGATGGGTCTGGTGCAGAACTTCTGGGTGGTGTTCGCGCTACTGGCGGTGTGGTCAGTGATGTTCGCAGCCGCTATGCCGATCAGGCAGGCCTACCTGAATGGACTGATCCCGTCGGCACAGCGGGCGACAGTACTGTCGTCGGACAGCCTGCTCGGCTCCACTGGTGGCGTGGTCATCCAGCCGGTCCTCGGCCGGTCTGCCGACGTCTGGAGCTACGGCCCTTCCTACGTCATCGGTGCAGGTATCCAGCTCCTGGTCCTGCCGTTCATCCTGCTGGCGCGCCGCGAGCGTGCTGCCTCCGACAACCGGGCCAGCGAGCCTGTGTTGGCTCCTGGGTAGGGTTGACGGTGTGCGTTTCGGGGTGCTTGGTCCGCTGCAGGTCTGGTCCTCAGACGGTAAGCCGGGCACGATCCGCGAGAAGAAGGTCCGGGCGCTGTTGGCCGACCTGCTCTCGTACGGCGGAAGGCCCGTTCCGGCGGACAGGTTGATCGATGATCTCTGGAGCGGCAGTCTGCCGGCCAATCCGGGGAGTACCTTGCAGACCCGGGTCTGGCAGTTGCGGAAAGCCCTGGAGGAGATCGAGCCGGGCGGCAAAGCACTGGTCGTCTCTAGCCCGGCGGGATACGCGCTGGCCGCTACGGCCGTCGATAGCGAGGAGTTCCGGGCACTAGTCGCCAAGGCCAGGTTGAACCGGGACCCGGCGCTGTTGACCGAGGCGCTCGCGCTGTGGCGGGGAACCGCCTATGACGGGTACGACTTTGCTGAGGCGGTACGGGCCCGGCTGGAAGAGGAACGGCTCGTCGCGCTGGAGGACCTGGCCGAGGCACGTCTCGAACTTGGGCAGCACCGAGAGCTCGTGAGCGAGTTAGGCGAGCTGGTGACGCTCCACCCGCTGCGGGAACGACTGCACGCCGTACATCTTCGGGCCCTCTATGGAGCCGGGAGGCAGGCAGAGGCGCTTGAGCGGTACGACGCGTTGCGGCGGCGGTTGGCGGACGAGCTGGGGGTTGATCCGAGCCCTGAGCTCTCTGCGGTCTACCAGGCTGTACTGCGGCAAGAGGCGACTGTGCCTGGCAGCACGGCTCTGGGGCGGAACAACCTGCCGGAGCCGCTTACCGAGTTGATCGGCCGTGGTGAGGCTGTAGCGACTGTGAAGGGCTTGCTCGCCGCAAGCCGACTTGTGACGCTCACAGGCTCGGGTGGTGTGGGTAAGACCCGGTTGGCGCTTGAGGCCGCTCGCCAGGCCGTCTATCCGGATGGGGTTTGGCTGGTCGAGCTTGCCGGTACAACGTCCCCCGCCGAGGCCGTCGCGGCCGTATTGTCCGTGCGGGATTCCGCCGAGGAACCGCTGCAGGATCGGTTGGCCCAAGGGCTGCAGGACAAACGGCTTCTGCTGGTCTTGGACAACTGTGAGCACTTGATCGAACCGGTAGCGGAACTGGCCCGCGTACTGCTCGCGAGAGCGCCCGGGCTGCGCATCCTCGCGACAAGCCAGGAGTCGTTGGCGGTCGACGGTGAACGCCTCTGGCCCGTGCCACCGCTTGAACTGGCGTCGGCCGTTGAACTGTTCACCGCTCGCGCTAGTGCCGCCGTACCGAGTTTCGTGCCGGACGACCCTGCAGCCGTTGCAGCCATCTGCCAGCGGCTTGACGGCATCCCACTCGCTCTCGAACTCGCGGCCACCCGTGTGCGCGCACTCGGCGTACGCGAACTTGCCGAGCGTTTGGACGACCGGTTCGGCCTACTGGTCGCCGGGAGGCGTGGAGCGCCCGCTAGGCAACAGACCTTGCGGGCGATGATCGACTGGAGTTGGGACCTCCTGACAGAGTCCGAGCGGATAGTCCTGCGCCGGCTCGCCGTACACGCCGAAGGCTGCACGTTGGCCGCCGCGGAGGTTGTCTGCGCGGGAGACGGCATCAAGCCCGGCGACGTACTGGACCTCGTGTCACGACTGGTAGATCGCTCGCTGGTCGTAGCCGTCCCAACACCTGACGGCACCCGCTACCGACTACTCGAGTCTGTGACGGCGTACTGCCTTGAACGACTTCAGGAACGTCTAGCCGTCGAGAGCCTCCACCGGCAGTACTACCTGGCGCTGGCGGTTGAGGCCGACTCCAACCTCAGAGGGCATGACCAGCAGCTCTGGTTGTCCCGACTCGACACGGAGACCGCGAACCTCCGTACCGCGCTCGACTCTGCCATTGACGCCGGAGACGCCTCCGTGGCGTTGGAACTGACCACAGCCCTTGGGTGGTACTGGTTCGTCCGAGGCCGGTTGGGCGAGGCGCGGCGGTCACTAGATCGTGTACTGGCCATGCCCGGTCCTGCGGACGCCCTGGCACTTGCAGGACTGTGGCGAGCCGCCTTCACCTTGCTGGTTCGTGATGGCGTAGATCCGGTTGAAGCCGAGCTAGACGACCTGTACGACGCTGCGCGCGATCCAGGTGTCGTAACCCTCGTGCTGGCCTCTGCCCAAGTGGGCTTCGGAACTCCGGGCCCGAGCGAGCGGTGGAGGGCTCGGGGGACCAATGACCGTTGGGGTACGGCCACGGTCGAGTCCTTGCAGGCGTCCAGCGCTCTGGCGGCCGGTGACCTGGCGAGAGCGCGCGAACTCGCTGTGCGCAGTGCGACCACCTTCCGCGACCTCGGCGATCGCTGGGGGCGTCTGCGTGCCACGGATGTTCTGGCGTTCCTTGCCGAGGTTTCTGGTGAGTACGCCGAGGCAACCCGCTTGCACGAGGAAGGCCTCTGCTACGCGCAAGACCTCGGCCTGTGGACGGAAGCGTCGTACAAGCTCTCCGGCCTCGGGCGATTGGCCCTGCTGGCCGGGGATTTCACTGCCGCGGACGAGTACCACCGGCGCGGAATGGAGCTCGCCCGGTCGCAGTCGCATCAACGCGGAGTGCAGTTCGCCGAGGTGGGTCTGGGTATGACCGCCCGGCGCCGCGGTGAGCTCGAGCAGGCGGAGCTCCACCTCCGGGCGTGGCTCGACTGGTGTCGCGAGTACGGCGGCGGGCCCGGTGTGGCGCTGATCCTGGCGGAACTCGGTTTCGCCGCCGAGCAACGAGGTGACGCCGTACAGGCCCGCGCCCTCCATGAGGAAGGCCTCGCGACCGCGGAAGCCGTCGGCGACCCGCGAGCGATCGCCCTCGCCTGCGAAGGCCTGGCCGGCGTCGAGGCCCTGACCGCCAACCCCACCGAAGCCCGCCGCCTCCTGACCAAAGCCGCCACCCTCCGCGCCTCCGTCGGCACTCCCCTGCCAGCGGGCGAACGCTTCGACCTCAATCGCATCACTGCCCGATTGGACCGCTGAAGCCTTACTGTTCGAACGGCCAAAGATTTCGGCGAAGGAGGGGTTTTGATGGACTGGAAGCTCGAGTTGGTCGCTGTGCCGGTGACGGATGTGGATCGGGCCAAGGCGTTTTATACCGAGCAGGTCGGGTTCGTCGAGGACCACGATCACCGGATCAGCGACGAGGTCCGGTTCGTGCAGCTGACGCCGCGCGGCTCGGCCTGTTCGATCGCGATCGGTACGGGCCTCAGCACGCAGGAGCCCGGCACCGCACAAGGCCTGCAGGTCGTGATCGACGACGCCGACGCCGCCCGCAAGGAACTACTGGAGCGTGGCGTCGAGGTCAGCGAGGTCCAGGAGTTCCCGTGGGGCCGCTTCGTCTTCTTCAGCGACCCCGACGGCAACGGCTGGGCCCTCCAGCAAATGCTCCCGCAGCAGTAACAACACCGTCATCGGGCCCTTCTGACGCGGCGTGTCGCCCATCATCGGTCCCTTGTGACACGCCGCTCAGGTGGTCAGGAAGGCGCGGATCACCGGGGCGATGGCGGTGGCCTTGATCATGTGGTTCTGGCCGGCGACTACTTCGTGGCGGGCGTTCGGGACGGCTTGGGCCAGGGCGGCGACGCTGGTTCGCATCCAGGCGGGGCTCTTGCCGCCGTTGACGATCAGCGCCGGGGCCTTGATCGACTCCCATTGCGAGGCGTCGAGCGGTTTGCCGAAGCAGTTGCCGCCGACAACCTTCGCGTCGTACGGCAGGGTGTGCGCAACGGCCGTCATGCCCTTCCAGGCCGGCATCAGCCGCATCATCGTCACGACGAACCCGGGCAGGCCGATGCCCTTGGTCATGAAGTACTTGACCGCTTGACCCGGCTCGCGCGCCGCCAGTTGGTCGACCCAGTCGGCCGGGATCGGCTTGCGGCTGTCGTCCACCACGAAGGGCGGTTCGAACGCGACCAGCCGGGTGATCGGCACACCCGCCGCGGTAGCGCGAAGCAGCAGCGCGGCGCCAGACGACGTGCCATAGGCGTACGCCGAACCGCCCGCCTCGGCGACAACGGCCGCGAGGTCCTCGATCTCCCGCTCGGGCGAATACGGCTCGGTGTCACCGCTGTCGCCCCGGCCGCGTCGGTCGTACGTGTAGACGGTGAAGGCGTCCTGCAACTGCCCCGCCACCTCGGGCAACGGGCCTTGCGCACGGCTGCACAACGCGCCGTCGACAAGGACTAGCGCCGGGCCCGAGCCGATGCGGTCGTACGCGATGGTGGTGCCGTCGGCGGATGTCGTGGTGTTCATCGGAGTACCCCTTCGTGTGAAAAGTCAGGCCCGGTCATGCGAAGAACGCGCGCAGCTTCGGCACCAGCACGGCCGGGTCGACCTCGTGCGTCTGCCCATTCAAGACCTCATGCGTGCCGTTCTTGAGGATGCCGGCGAGCGCGGGCGCGGCCGCCTCGATCCACTCCCAGCCGGAGTCGCCACTCATCACCAGGGTCGGCGTGGTGTAGTCGCGGACCTCGTCGACCGGCAACCGGCTCTCGCCCATGATCGTCGCGTCGTACTCGAGGGTGTGCGCAAGCTGCAACTGCTTCGGCCACCACGGCTCGGTCCGCCAGGTCTCGACCAACTCCGCCGGCAGGCCGACACCATGCACCACAAACCGGATGAAGGCCTCATCACGTTTCCCCGCGGCGACCAGCTCCCGGTAAACCGAGGCGTTGTCCTTGGACGGGCGGGGTTTGCTGCTTTCCTCCAGGATGTACGGCGGCTCGTACAGCGCGACCTTCTTGGCCGGGCAGCCCGCCGCGGCGGCGAGAAGCGCGAGGGCCGCACCACTCGAGATGCCGTACAGGTCGGCGGAACCGCCCGCGGCCGCGAAGACCGCTTCCAGGTCCTGGAACTCCAGCTCCGGCGAGTACGGCGTACCGGCCGGGCTGAGGTCGCTATCACCCCGGCCGCGGCGGTCGTAGTTGTAGACGGTGAAGTACTCAGCGAGTAGCGCCGCGAGTGGCGCGTTGTCCGACCGGTCGACCGATCCCCCGCCGACCAGGATCACGGCAGGCCCATCCCCCAAGCGGTCCACGGCGATCTTGGTGCCGTCCTTCGACCTGACCTTGATCATCGGTATTCCTCCTGCTCCCGACGGGCTCACCCCGTCTCTCACCCCTGCGTCGAACACCGCACCCGGTTTTCGACACCTCTAGGCCGTGAGAAGGAATCCGACTGCTAGAGAGACCCGGCGCTAGGGCTACTTCTTGACGCGGTAGCGCAGGTGGGTGACACCAGTGCCCTCGACGACCGCGATCGGGCCCTCGAACTGCACCGGCACAGCGCCGAGTTCCGCGAACAAGGGCTTCCCGCTTCCCAGCAGGACCGGCACCAGCTCCACGCCGACCTCGTCGAGCAGCCCGGCTTCCAGACACTGCTGGGCCATCTGCCCGCCGTTGACGCCGACGTTCTTGTCCCCGGCGATTTCCTTCGCCTTGGCCACCGCGGCCTCGATGCCGTCGGTGACGAAGACGAAGTTGTCGTCGTCCTCCGGACGGTCCTCGGGGCGCTGGTGGGTGAGCACGACTGTGGTGACGTCCATCGGGTGCCGGCCGCCCCAGGCCTTCGTCATGTCGTAGAGATACCGGCCGACCAGCAGCGCACCGGTGTTCTCCCACTCCGGCTTGATCAGCCCGGCGCTCGCCGCCGAGAGGCGGATCGCCGGTACGTCCGGGCTGGCGGACGGGATCTCCACGTCGCCGTTGCCGTACCACTGGAACAGCAGGTCGAAGCCACTTTCCTCCGGTCCGGCGATGAAGCCGTCCAGGGACATCGTGGCGCCGGTGGTGACCTTGCCCATCTCATTCCTCCTAGGTCTCGGTGGTTTCGCGGGTACGTCGGAGCTGAGGCGGATTCCTCGACAGGTTCGGGTGAACTTCCTTCACCCGGCGTGGTCACAAGGCCCCAACACCGCCAAGATTTTTCCGTTCATTCGTCGCAATCCGCCCGCTCAGCTCAGCGGACCAGCACAGGGCAGCCGACGGCAGAGGGCGGATTGCGACGAATGAACGGAAAAATCTTCAGCAGGCGGCGGCGCGGGATAGGAGGAGGGTGCGTTCGCGTTCGTTGCGGGTGAGGGAGGCGGCTCGTTCGAATTCGGCGCGGGCTTCGTCGAGGCGGCCGAGTTTGAAGAGGAAGTCGCCGCGCACGCTCGGCAGTAGGTGGTAGTCCTTGAGGGATGGCTCGTCCAGCAGACCGTCGACGACTTCCAGACCGTGGGCCGGGCTGAAGGCCATCGAGACCGCGACGGCCCGGTTCAGCTCGATCACCGGCGACGGCGAGACTTGCGCGAGTACGCCGTACAGGCCTGCGATGCGGGCCCAGTCGGTGTCCTCGGCGGTGGTGGCGCGGGCGTGGCAGGCGGCGATCGCGGCTTGCAGGAGGTACGGGCCGGGCGTTCCCTCCAGGCCCCAGGCGGTGTCTAGGGCGGCCAGACCTCGGCGGATGAGCAGGCGGTCCCAGCGGGAGCGGTCCTGCTCGAGCAACAGCACGGGCTCACCGTCGGGCCCGGTTCGCGCGGCCGAACGGGAGGCCTGGATCTCCATCAGCGCGGTCAGGCCGTGCACCTCCGGCTCGGCGGGCATCAGCCCGGCGAGGATGCGGCCGAGCCGGATCGCCTCGTCGCACAGTGCCGGGCGCATCCAGTCGTCGCCGGCGGTGGCGGAATAGCCCTCGTTGAAGACCAGGTAGATGACCTCGAGCACGGAGGCGAGGCGTTCGTTCAGCTCGGCGGTGGGCGGCAGCTCGAAGGGAACGTTCGCCTTGGCCAGGTTCTTCTTGGCGCGCACGATGCGCTGGGAGATCGTTGCCTCCGGCACCAGGAAGGCCCGGGCGATCTCGTCGGTCTTGAGGCCGCCGATCAGCCGCAACGTGAGCGCCGCGCGGGCCTCGGTCGACAGCACCGGGTGGCAGGCGGTGAAGACGAGCCGGAGCAGGTCGTCCTCGATGGTGTCGGCCAGGATCGACTCCACGTCGTCCTCGACACTCTCGCCGTCGATCTCGAGCTCATGGCCCATCTCGGCGAGTTTGCGCTGGTACGTCTCCTTGCGCCGGATCAGGTCGATCGCCCGGCGTTTCGCGATCGCCATCAGCCAGGCGCCCGGGTTCTTCGGCACCCCCGACTCGGGCCATTGCTCGAGCGCGGCGACCAGCGCGTCCTGCGCGAGCTCCTCGGCCAGGCCGACATCGCGGACCAGCCGCGCCACGCCGGCGATGATCCGGGCCGACTCGATTCGCCAGACCGCGTCGATCGCCCCGTGGGTATCCGTAACCGTCACCCGAACGATAGAACCGCACCGGCCGGGTCAGGGCAACCTCATTCGGCTGCCCAGACCCGGCCCGGATACCGGCGTGCTCCTTAGACCGGCAGCCTCTTTAGACCGGCAGCCTCTTTACAGGCCCGCGGCCTCGCCGGCGGCCTCGATGTCCTCGGCCTCGACGACCAGTCGCAGCTCGACCTCCTGGTCAAGGGCCTCGGCCAGCCGTGCTGCCCACTCGATCGCCTCGTCCTTGCTGCGGACGTCGATCACCATGATGCCGCCGATCAGCTCCTTGGTCTCGGCGAACGGACCGTCCGTGACCGTGCGCTTACCCCCGTCGACCTTGACCCGGGCGCCACGCGCGCTGCTGTGCACGCCCTCGGCGACCAGCAGCACACCCGCCTTGGCGAGGTCTTCGACCAGCGCACCAACGCCCTCGATGACCTCCTTGGTCGGCGGGACACCGGCCTCGGAGTCGGCGTCGGCCTTGTTGATGATCATGTAACGCATGGGTCTTCTCCTTCGGTTTTGCCCTAGCTTTCACCACTGCGTCGAAGGGATGGACCCTGGATCGACACTTCGGTCAGATTTTTCCCGAGCCTCAGCGTGAGGTGGCGGCGACTCGCAGGCCGAGGGTGATGAGGACCGTGCCGCTGATCGCGTTGAGGCGGCGCCGGATGGCCGGGCGGGTGAACCAGTTGCGGGCACGGCCGACGATCAGCGCGAGGGTGAGGTAGAAGGCCGTCTCGAGTACGACCTGGAGCGCCGCGAGGATGGCCGTGGTCGAGAGCAACGGCCGATCCGCCGGCACGAACTGCGGGTAGAACGCGAACATGAAAACGGCCGCCTTCGGGTTGGCTAGTTGCACCAGCACCCCTTCGCCGAACGGCCGCCACCAAGTACGCCGTACCTGCTCTGCGCTCTCGGCCGGAACGTCAACCGCCTCCGAACCCTTATCCCGCCAAGCCGCACGCCAAGCCTGAACGCCGAGGTAGACGAGAACCACGGCACCAACGACCCGGAGCACGAGGTACGCCGTTTGGGACGCCGCGACCAGGGCGGCCAGACCGGCACCGGCCATCAACGCCCAGAGATAGAGCCCGAACTCCAGCCCCAGCACGGTCGGCACGGCGGCACGAAATCCCTGCAAGGCGGCTCGGCGGAAGATCAGGGCCATCGCCGGCCCGGGCGAGGCCGAGATGAGCAGGACGGCCAGGAGGAACGCGGGCAGCGAGGCGACAACATCCATACCGCAGGCTGACACGAGTCGCGCCCGTCCACCACCTTTTTAGCGGAGCAGGTCCTTGGTCAACGCAGACAGCCGGCGCGCGTTGTCCGGGTCGAAACTGGACAGCGTCGGGTCGACCGGCTTGTCGCGATCCCATGGGATGAAGCGACGGTCGGGCTGGTCGTCCATCACCGCGATGATGCGCTTCGCGTTCTCCTCGGGGGTCTTCGCGAACAACCTCGCCAGCAAGTTCAACCCGGCCCGCAGCGGCTGCGGCATCCGGTTGGTACCGCTGTTCGTATAACCCGGATGGTCGAGCATGAACCGGGTCTTGCCGTCGGGATGCGCCTGCAGATACGCCACACCGAGCAGATCGTTCGCCCGGCCGCCCTGCAGGATCGCCTTCATCGGGCTGTACTTCCGCGTCAGCTGCGGGTCATCCCAATTCACCCCGCCTTTGGTGAAACCGGTCGCGCCCAGACTCACGATGATCGGCTCGTCGGCACGTTCCAGCAGGTCGGTCAGACCATGGCTGAGCAGATACCGGCTCAGGTAGTAGAGCACGAACGTCCCTCGAACCCGTCGACGGTTTCGACCCGTTTGAGGAACGGCGTCATCGCGGTCAGCACCAACGCGTCGAGCGAGTCGTGCCGCGCCCGCACTTCTTCGACCACCCGGCGGTTCTCGGCCACGGACAGCAGATCCGCCTGGATGAACGCCGCCCCGTCTTTGACGAACTGCTCGCCATCTTTGACGAACTGCTCTCCGCGCGCCGGCGTACTGCCGATCACGGTGACGCGAGCGCCCTCGCGCAGATAGTGCAGCGCGATCGCGCGCCCCAGCCCGGTGGTTCCCCCGGCGACCACTACGTCCTTCATACGCTCTCCCTCAACTAAGTCATCGATCGATGACTTAGCCACCGTACGACCAGGTCCGCGGCGATGTCAACGATCGATGACTTAAGCTGGAGCCATGGCAGAGACGCACAAGCGCGATCGCGAGGCCACCCGGGCGAGGCTGCTGGAGTGCGCGCGGATCCGGTTCGCCCGCGAGGGGTACGACGGCGCCAGCGTGCGAGAGGTCGCCGGTGACGCCGGCGTGGATCCGGCCCTGCTCTTCCGGTATTTCGGCTCCAAGTCCAAGCTATTCGCCGAGGCGATGAACCCACCCGGGGCCGCGGCCGAACTGCCGGCCGGGCCGATCGAGGAGCTGCCGGCCAAGCTGCTCGAACAACTGGTCTTCTCCGAGTGGGAGGAGTACGCCGGGGAGCATCCGCTGATCGCGCTGTTGCGATCGGCCGGGCATGACGACATGCGGGACCGGGTTCGCGACCAGGTCTGCGGGCAATACCTCGACGTGTTGCAAGAGCTTGCCCAGGGCAACAACCCGGCCTTGCGGACCGAGTTGTTCGCGGCCTGGCTGCTCGGCATCGGCGTACTTCGCACCGCGGTCGGCACGCCCGCCTTGCAGAAGGCAACAAGCGAGGACCTCGCCCCCCACCTTGCGGCAGTTGGCGAGGCCCTCTTCGGCAGACCTATTCCTGTTTGATCAGCGGAAGCGGCCGAGTTTGCCGGCCTTGATGATCTTCGCCACCCGCTGGTCGATCGGCCCGGTATCGGTCAGCGTTCTGCCGGACCGCGCGCCGTCGACCGGCACGTCCGGACGCGGAGCGCCGGGGCAGACCGTTCGCGATCCCGGCAGGATGCCCTTGATCAGGTAGTCGTCGATCTTCTTGGTCGCGCAGGCGTTGCCGCCGTAGATGCCGTGACTGCCCTCGTCCTTGATCGAGATGAGGTTGTTGTTCAGCTTGGCGGCCATCGCCGGCCCACCGTCGTACTGCGTGGCCGGGTCGAACTCCGCCTGCACCACCAGGCCGGTCGGATAACCCGCACGCTTGAGGTCGACCAGCTTCTCCGGCGGCGTAAACGACCGGAATGTGCAGTTCGTCGGAGCCGCCGCCATCGCGCCCGGACCGTACGGGTACTTCTTCCGGAAGATCCGCATCCGCGCCTCGTACACCTTGAGATCCTTCGGCCAGTCGGCCTCGCAGGTGACGGCCGGGAAGACCCCGTTGTACGTCTCCTTGATGACCCCGTAGAGCGCCCGGAAGGCCTTGCCCTCGGACGTCGTGAGCGCGTTCTTCGTGGTCTGGCTCGCGTCCCGAACCGCGCCGATCAGCAGGGCCAACTCGTGCCACATCGGCCGCGAGGGACTGGCGCCACCGAGGATCATGTCGAACAGCGAACCGTCGATGTCCGGATAGCCGGGAGGCGCGTCCGGCCACGGCACCGGCTTCTTCGCGAGGCGTGCGCGTACGGCGTCCAGGGTTGCCCGTACCTCGGCAGCGGTCTTGCCGAAGTGATACCGGCTGTCGCGTTGCGCGAGCCACCCGGCCCACGCGTCGACGTTCTCCCGGGCTGCGACGGCCTGCTGCTTGCTCGCCTCGTAGTAGAACCAGTCCGGGTGCATCGACGAGTCGAGCACGCTGCGGTTGAGCTTGGACGGGAAGAGGCTGCCGTACGCCGCGCCCAGGTAGGTGCCGTACGAGAAGCCGAGGTAGTTGATCTTCTTCTCGCCGATCGCCGCGCGGATGACGTCCATGTCGCGGGCGGTGTTGGCTGTGCTGATGAACTTCCGCAGCCCGCCGCCGGCCTGTTCGCAGGCCCGTTCCTGGGCGAGGGCGTCCGCCGCGAACCGGCCGAACTGGTCATCGGTCGGCCGGGTCTCGACGAGCGGCGGGCTCGACGGCTCCTCGCAGCTCAGCTCGGTGGACCGGCCCACCCCGCGTGGGTCGAACCCGATCAGGTCGAACGGCTTGGCGATGGCGTCATTGCGGAAGAAGCTCGGCATCAGCAGGCCGTTGCCGCCCGGACCACCCGGATTCAGCAGCAGCACGCCTTGGCGACGCGCGGGGTCGCTCGCCTTCAACCGGCTGATGGCGATGGTGAGATTGCCGGCGCCGGGATTGCGATAGTCCATCGGTACGACGACGTCGGCGCACTCGAGGTCTTTCCAGATCATCTTCCAGACGTCTTCCGGCATCCCCTCCGGTGGCTCGCCTGGATCGCAAATAGCCCAGACCGCTTTCTGCTGGTAATACGACATTTTGGCCGTTGGTACCGCCGCTGCCGCCGGCGACCCGACCAACAGCAGGCCGGTCAGCGCGGCGATGGCACGGCTGGCCTTGAGCCTCACTCGTGACCTCAAAACACTCTCCGTTCCTCATCCGGTACAGAACGTCAGCGACGCTAGTGAGGTGGAGATAAAGGTCCGATTAACGCGCGATAGGTTCCCGATGAGGTCTCAGCGGAAGTCGACCTCGCCCTGCGGAAGGCGGGACGGCTCGAGCGGACGGAGCAGCGAGGCCGCGAACCACGCCTCGACCGACTGCGTCTGCCGGTGGTTCGGCACGTAGACGACGCGCGCCATCCACTCGCCACCGTTCGCCCGGCGCCATTCGAGGATCAGGCCGGGCCACGGTCCGCGCTCATACGCCGTACCGAGCACCCAGCAGTGCCGGCGCTTGGCGTCGGGCGAAGGGTCCCTCGGATAGCGCCTGTTCGTGCCCACGGATCCAGCATCGCACACACGTTCGATTGGAGCGCAAGTCCGCTACGGACCGTCCGGACGATCTCGCGCTCCGGCACAAGATCAGACCGGGACTTGGGCGCCCGAGACGGTGTCGTTTTCGCAGAGGAAACGGATGACCGAGGCGATCTTGGCGGGCTGGGTCCAGGTGTTGGGATCGGCGTTCGGCATCGCCTTGCGGTTGGTGGGCGTGTCGATGACGCTCGGCACGATCGCGTTGACGCGAATACCGTCCGCGGCGTACTCGTTGGCGAGGTTGTCGACCAGCGAGAGCACTGCCGCCTTCGAGACGCCGTAACCACTCGCGCCCCGCAACGGCTTCAGCGCCGTACGGCTGGAAGTGCAGACGATCGCCCCGCCGCCCGCCTCGATCAGGTGCGGCAATGCCGCTTGGGTGATCAGGTACGTCGCGCGCAGGTTGGTCCGCAACTGCTGGTCGAACTCCTCGATCGGCGTCTCGTGCAACCGCCCACCCATCGCGAAGCCGCCGACCAGGTTCACCACGGCCCGCAACGGCGCCTCCGTATCGGCAACTGCCACCTCGGCAACGCGCGCGGCGTCCGCGGGATCGGCCAGATCGGCAACGACCGGGTGCAACGTGTCACCCGAACCCAACGCGGCCAAGGTCGTCTCACTCCGCCCCGGTACGACGACCCGCCAGCCCGCCGCCAGGAACTCCGCCGTTACTGCCGATCCGAGCACACCGGTGCCCCCGGCAACAATCACGCTCCGCGTCATACGTGCACCCTACGACTCGGCTGGTAACGCCAAGGTTCGTCCCGCATCGCGGGCGGATTCGATACTGCGAGCGAGGGTGTCGTGGAGGCGCGTGACCTCGTCGGAGAGGCCTTGCACGGTGCCGGTATCGCCGGCCGGTTCGGTCCGGGCGAGCAGTTCGATGTAGCGGTCGCCATCCTCCAGCGCCGCCTCGGCACGCAGGGCGGCGTCGGCGACGCGAACGCGCTCGGCGTACCGCTCCAGCACCTCGACCTTGCGCTGGATCGCCGTCTCGGAGCGGATCAGCGCGCGCCGCTGCGGACCGAGCACGGCGTCGAGCTCGGCCGTGGCCATCCCGCCGGCGACCTCACGCTGCCGGGCGCGAAGGACCGTCTGCTCGCGCAGCACCTGGCCGATATCCCACAGCTGTTCGGGCAGAACCAGCTCGTTCTGCATGTCGTCCAGCAGGCCACGCGTGGTCACCTCGGCACCGAGCACGATCTTGACCGCGCGTTGCGCCCTGACCAGCAAGCGCGCCGCCGGGTCGTCGAAGTCAGCCGCCAGCAGGTACTTGCCGTGGTACGACCGGGCCTTCTTCCGATCGCGCGGCTCGATCGCCGAACCAACGCCGATCACCGCCGTCGCGGACACGCCGATCGCGGCAAGACCGACCGCAAGCCAGGCGGCCAAGTCCGGCGGGAACAACACCGCGAACAGGATCAGCCCCAGGATCCACACACCCACGCAAACCGTGATCCAGACCAGCAACGTGCCGAGCGTGGCCATCGGCTCCGACCACGCCGTCCGGCGAACCGGGCGCGGATGACTCGCGGCCACCAATAGCTCGGGCTTCCGGCCGAACAGGCGGCGAACTGCGACCGGCACGTCGGGGGCGAAGACTGGTTCCGGTTCGGGACGCTGCGCTGTCATGGATTGTCCGGCGTGGAAACGTCGTCCTTCGGGGCGGGGTGAAAACGCCGATTCCTATTTTTAGGGTTTGTCGGGGGCGTCAGGTACGGTTTGTGGTGCTGGTCTGCGATAACCAAGCGACCAGCATCAGCAACACGGTTAGACCTTGTAGTGACTGCGGCCGGGCGGGCCGTGGCAGCGCGGTGAGCCTTCTTGCGCAGTTGGGCACGGCAATGATCCGCGAACCTCATCTCACTACCTCCGGGTGGTGGGTTGGAATCCCCTGCCTTCGGCGGGTGGAGGACGTCAAGGGCCTCTTTTCCTTGGATGATGCTCAGCTGGTTCAGCCTAGTGTGCCGTGTCTGAGGTTGTTCGACGGTTGGCGCTCCCAACCGTTGAGGAACCTTAGACACGGGACACTAGCGGGCTCGCGCGTTCGAGGCGCGTTTGCAGACCATCAAGGACGAGTCCCAATCCGAACTCGAAAAGCTGGTCCAGGTCGAAGTCGAACTCGAATCCGCCGGCCATGCCCAGCGCCCGGAATCCGGCCAGGTCGTCCAGCACCATCAACTCGGCCATGCGCTGGTACTGCGAATCGGCCCACTCGTCGGCGCTGAGCCCGCTGTCCTGCTCGGCCTGCGCCTCGGTCTCCAGACTGGCGGCAATCCCCCGCACATAACCGAAGATCGTGATCGAGGCGTACATCGCGTTGGTCGCGTCCAGCCCCGAACCGGCCACCCCGCGCAGCACCACATCCGTATGCGTCAACAGGTTGCGCAGCACCTGCGGCCGCCCGAGCGTGACCGCGCCCGGCAACCACGGATAACGCCGGTATGCCGCCCACTGCTGCCGCGCGGCCACCTCGATCGCCGGCCGCCAGCTCTCCACCTCCGTCTTCGATTTCGCCTTCGTCTTCGTCTTCGTCTTCGCTTTGGACCGGCGCGCGGGGACACCGGCGTTCAGGCGGACGGCTGCCGGGATCGGGAAATCACCGAAGGCCGTGTCGACCATGCGCAGGACGAGCGACTCCTTCCCGCCGACGTAGCGATAGAGCGCCATCGTCGAGACGCCCAGCTCGGTCGCGACCCGGCGCATCGACAACGCGGACAGACCGTCCGCATCGGCGATCGCCATCGCGGCGCGCACCACCTGCTCCTGGTTCAGCCCCACGCCGTCGAGTTGCCCTTCCGCCTTCCGGCGATGCACCTCGCGTCCCAGCGCTTTCGGCTCAGGGCCGACCACTGTGCCGACACCTGGCCGGGCATGCACCAACCCCTGTTGTCGTAGCGCGGTCAACGCCTTGGTCGCCGTGGCCATCGCGACGCCGAACTCCGCCGTCAGCGCGCGGGTCGACGGCACCCGGTCGCCCGTTCGCAGCTCACCGGCCTCGATCCGCCGCTGGATCTCCGCGGCGATCCGCAGGTAGGGCGCGTCATCCATGATTCCTCCCGCACTAGTGCATTGACGACGACCGTACCACCGAATTCGTGCCGCAAAAGCCCCACTGTACTAGGGCATTTCACCAATGGCTGGACTTCTCGGCGCCGATTCGTACTGTGTACACATCAGGTATACAGCGTACGTGCACTACCCCGAGGAGAAACCATGAACGTCCTGATCTCCGGCGCTGGTATCGCCGGTCCCGCCCTGGCCTACTGGCTGCACCGGTGCGGCATCCGGTCCACCATCGTCGAGCTGGCCGCCGAACCGCGGCCCGGCGGCCAGACCATCGACATCCGCGGCATCGCCAAGGACGTGGTGGAGCGGATGGGCCTGCTGCCCGCCATCCGCGAGCGGCAGCTGCACGAACGCGGGTTCGCCTACGTCGATGCCGACGGCCGCCGCCAGGCCGAGATGAACGTCGAGTCGCTCGGCGACGCGGGACCGGTCGCCGAGATCGAACTGCTGCGCGGCGATCTGGCCGAGATCCTGCTGGAGGCCACCCGCGACGACGTGGAATACCTGTACGGCGACAGCATCACCGGGCTGACCGAGACGGCCGACGGCGTGCTGGTCACGTTCAAGCACGCGCCAGCCCGGACGTTCGACCTGGTCGTCGGCGCCGACGGCGTGCACTCGCGGGTTCGCGCGCTGGCCTTCGGGCCGGAGTCCTCGTTCGTCACTCCGCTCGGCGGTTACATGGGCTACTTCACCATCCCGGCGCCGGTCGACCTCGATGGCTGGATGACGGTGCACAGCGCGCCTGGTGGTCTCTGGGTCGCGCTCCGGCCGGACCACGACCCGCTGCAGGCGCGAGCGTTACTCGGCTTCCGTTCCACCTCATTGACGTACGACCGTCGCCAGGATCAGCGACAGCTCCTGGCGGAGACGTTCAAGGACGTCGGCTGGGTGACACCGCAAATCCTGGCCGCCCTCCCGGAGGCCGACGACCTCTACTTCGACTCGGTCGGCCAGGTCGCCGTGCCGCAGTGGTCGCGCGGCCGCGTGGTGCTGCTGGGCGATGCGGGCTACTGCGGCTCCCCCTTGGCAGGACACGGTACGGCGCTCGCGCTGGTCGGCGCCTACGTCCTCGCGGGTGAGCTGGCCGCGCACGACGACCACGTCGACGCCTTCGCGGCGTACCAGCGTGAGCTCGCGCCGTACGTCAAGCAGCGCACCGCCCTGCCGCCCGGCGGGTTGAAGGCGGCGATGCCGATGAGCCGAACCGGTATCCGCCTGCGCAACACGATGACGCGGCTGCTGATGGCCTGGCCGTTCCGCGCGGCGATGGCCAAGGAGATGGCCAAACCGGACGCCATCACCTTGAAGGACTACCCGGCGTCGCGCGCGATCCGTTGAATCGCCGGAGAGGTCCAGGACGGGGTACGGCCGGTGAGGGTGAGCAGGGTGTCGAGGTCGGACGCGGCGTCGGGGGCCGGCACGACCTGGTCGAAGGCGGCGCCCGGTCCGCGGGTCTCGGCGGCGGTCGGCACTAGGCGAGCGACCTTGAGGGCGACGGCGACCAGCTCGGCCGGCGGGTCGTACGGCGCATCGATCGCGCGCGCGACATCCCAGCCGTGCACCACGTTGTCGAGCAGGTGGAAGCTCACCGCCACCCGCCGCGGAAACGTGCCGAACTCGCGCACCGCCATCGGCTCGTCGAGCGCGTCGCCGTCCACGAAGGCCGCCGCGAAGCGCTCACTGGAACGCCGGTACGCGCCGACGTGGTCATCCTCGAGCCGTCCACCGGTCCACACCTGCACAGGCGCCGAGCCGTCCCGCGCCGCGGCGGCGAATCCCTCGTTCTCGCTGACGAGATGCCGAAGCAGACCGCGAAGAGTCCAGTCCGGGCACGGCGTCGGCAGCCACAGCTGGTCGGCCCGCACCTGGGCGACAACTTCCCCGAGTACCACGCCGGCCTGCTGATCGAGCTCGCGAATATCCATGCCGAGCAGCATAGGGAGGTCTGTTACCTCTTGCCGTCGAGTTCCGTCAGGGAGGCGACGACCGAAGTGCCGAGGTCGTCGACCGACATTGAAGTGGAGAACGGATCGACGGCCGGATCGCCGGCATCGCGGCCGTGACCAATCCGGCCCGGCTCGCGTTGATGGACCTGCCGATGTAGCGATACTGAGGACAGGGATGGCCAGGTGAGGGGGAACGATGGGTAGCGGCGCGGATCTCAATCAGTTGCGGCGGATCAACGAGCTTGCCGTGCTCAATAGCGTGCGGCAGGCGGGCGAGTTGCGGCTGGCCGAGGTCGTCGAGCGGACCGGATTGGCGCGCGCCTCGGTGGGCGAGGTGGTTCGCGAACTGGTCGGCCGCGGCTGGCTCGCCGAGCATCCGCCAGTGGTGAGCGGACGCGGCCGCCCCGCCCATCGGTACACCTTTCGTGCCGACGCGGGCAAGGTGCTCGGGCTGGACATCGGCGCGCACAGCGTTCGCGCGATGATCGCCGACCTCGACGGCCACGTGCTCGGATCGACCCGGCGGCCGACCACGCCGGAGCTGTCCCGGCGGCGTCGCCTCACCGTGGTCGACAAGGCGATTCGGCAATGCCTGCAGGAAACTGGCACGACCCCGGCCGACGTCTGGGGCGCGGTGGCCGGCAGCACCGGCACCGTCGACGAGGACGGCCGCGTCGTACTGTCCGACGCCATCGCGGACTGGGCCGGCGTCGACCTGGTGGCATTCCTGCGCGAGCGGTTACCCCGAGGCGTCCTCGCCGGGCAGAACGACAGCCGCCTCTGCGGCTTGGCCGAGCACCGCCGCGGCGCTGGACGAGGGGCCGAGGATCTCGTGGTGTTGCAGGCCGGGCGCCGTACCGGGCTCGGGTTGATCATCGGCGGCCGCCCGCATCGGGGGTTCGCCGCGATGGCCGGTGATCTCAGCCTGTTGCCCGCACTCCGCTGGGAGGACGCGATCGGCCACCTCCAGCACAGTGGCGCGGTGCCCGCGTCGGGCGCGACGGACGACCCGGTCGCCGACACGCTGTACGCCGCGGCCGAAGGCGTGCGGCAAGGCGTCGACGCGGTCCAGCGCTACGTGCACGACATGGCGGCGGCCGCCGGCACGGTCTGCGCGATCATCGATCCCGAAGTGCTGGTGCTGAGCGGATCCCTGGCCGAGCACGGCGAGTTGCTCGCGCCACTGCTCGCCACCGAGCTCGAGCGGTACATTCGGCAGCCCCCGGAGGTTCGGGTCTCGCCGCTCGCGGGCGACTCCCCCGCGCTCGGCGCCGTCACCCTCGCCGCCGAGAACGTCGAGACCGCACTCCTGGCTAGCGGCTCCGGCCCACTCGGACGACTGGAGTGTCCGGCGGTCTAGACCTTGTGATTAAAGGGATTCCACCCTGATCGAAGGGTGTTGACGTTGTGGCTCCTCAGCGAATATTGATGGAGCTCAACATAATTCCGCCGGAGGCCGCCCAATGTCCACAGCGCCGAATCCACCAGGGTCCAACGTACCGAGTCGCCGCCAGGTGATGGCCTGGATGGCTGCCACCGCGACCGTGCCCGCTTTCATCGGCGAGGCCCACGCGACCAATACCAGTGGTGCCGGCAGCACGCGAGCGGCCGTCGCCCCGGTGACTGTCTGGCTGCCCTCGCCGAACCTGAAGGTCAAACGCGACTCGGCCTTTCCCGGCACCCCTGGCACCCGGATCAGCCTCAAGGCGGCGCGCAACGAGGAGGAATCGGGCCAGCTCATCCTGCGCACCACCTCGGGCACCGCCGACGTACGACTGACCACGTCTGATCTCGCCGGTCCGGCAGGCACCATCCCGGCGGCTCAGGTCGAGCTGTTCCGGCAGCACTACTCGGAGATCAAACCTGGGCAGAGCTCATACGGCTCCGGCTTCTTTCCCGACGCACTCGTGCCTTTGTTGCCCTCGACAACAATCCAGGCCGTCGCCGATCGCAACACGGGAGTCTGGATCACCGTCCGGATTCCCAAGGGCCAGCCCGCCGGCCTCTACTCGGGCACCATCACGATCTCCGGCGGCACCACCGTCGTGACGGTTCCGCTAGACCTCGAGGTGTGGAACTTCGAGCTGCCCGACGAGCCGAGTACCGACACCGCCGCGGCCATCTGGTACCAGCAGGTCTCGTGGGCGCACGACGCCCAGTGGGGAACAACCCGGTACGACGATCTCCTGAAGAAGTACTACGAGTTCCAGCTGCGGCATCGTCTCGCCTCGGACGACTTCCCCGTGCGCGCCCAGCACGGCCCTGGACCGTACAAGCCTGGGCCGGGCCCCGAGCCCGAACCCGACGTCTGGCTGTCCCACGCCGAGACGTACCTGCGCGATCCACGGCTGCGAAAGTTCCGCATCCCGCTGTACACCTCGGGCGGCAACGACTCCGGGTTCACCGTTGACACGGGCCGGCTGCGCGCGGTGGTCGACGGTCTGCGTTCGCTGGGCGGCGGCCTGATCGACCGGGGCTACTTCTACTACGCGGACGAGCCGATGAACGACACGGCCTACGAGAACGTGCGCAAGCTGTTCACGACGGTCGATACGGTCGCGCCCGATATCCCGCATGTGCTGACGCTGACCGATCCGCCTCCGCAGAAGCTGCTCGACTTCGTCCGCGCCTGGTGCTTCGTCATCACCGCGCCCAAACCGGAACTGCCCGGCATCGTCGAGGCCCTCAAGGCTCGCGGCGACCTGGTCTGGTGGTACGCCGCTTACGGACACCAGTGGCCGCTGCCGGGTGTCTTCACCGCCGACAGCGCGGTCGGCCATCGGCTGTTGCCGTGGATCCAGCACCACCTGGGCATCGAGGGATTCCTCTACTGGTCGACGACCGTCTTCGGCAAGTACGACTTCAAGCCCGACGGCCATTACCAGTGGTCCGACCGCTGGACCGAGCCGAACGCGCTGAACGAATATCCGGGCGACGGCTATCTGATGTACCCGGGCAAGCAGGTCGGCATCGACGGTCCGGTCGGTACGGTCCGGCTGCAGGCGCTACGCGATGGCATGGAGGATCTCGAGTACCTCGCCTTGTACGAGCGACGTGCCACCGAGCTCCTCGCCCAATGGGGTGCGACCGGCCGGTTCGACGTGAAGTCGGCCTTGCGGTCGGCGCACGACGTACTCCATGGCGGGTTGCACTATCAGGACGACTCGGTGTCGTTCCACCGGATCCGGGCGCAAGTCGGAGCCGAGGTGGCGCAGCTGTTCGGAGCCACGCCTGCGCTGATCAGCGCTGGCAAACCGACGGCGCACAACGTTCCCGTGACTGTGATCGTTGCCAAGGGCACCAGTGTGTCCGTTGCTCTTGGCAAGATCTCGTCGGTCACCAGCACCGCCGGCGCGGACGTCCACCAAATCACCGCGGATCTCTTGCAGGGCAGGCGGGATCTCGCGATCTCCATCGCCGGGAAGGAGCTCGTCCGGACGATCGAGGTGGGCCGCGCGGCGACTCCGCACGAGATCATCGTCAACAGTTTCGAGACCGACGTCGAGGTGCGGAAGGCGCGCGCGTCGTACGTCACGGCGACGCGATCAACCGAGCATGTGGTGAGTGGCAAGTCCTCGGCGAAGCTGGTGTTTCAGGCGAATACGCCGGTCGATCCGGGGGTCTACTTCTATACCGGCGCGGCCGAGGCGCCGCAGGAGTCGATCGGGCGCAACAACTGGTCCACGTTCGACGCGGTCGCGTTCGACGTCTTCAACGACTCGGATGACCTCATCCTGATGCACTGCGACTTCCACGACCCGGTGCACCTCGACGCCGGGAACCCCGTCTACCTTTCACCGCGCAAGCAGCAACGGGTCGTCGTACCGATCGCCGGCCTGGTGAACGACTTGACGAAGATCACGTCTATCCACCTACGCGTCCAACGCCGAGCCGTTCCACTCACGCTCTATCTGGACAATCTGCGCTTCCTGCGAAGCCGGACGGGCCTGCCGAGTCCCGGCACGTGGGCCCGCCAGGACGCCGCGGGCAAACCGCTCGTGCACGTCGTACGCACGGACGGCAATCTGGCGATCGGCCGGCAGACCGGGTCCGACCCGGCCGCTTGGCAGCTCGTCGCGGGACCGGTGGCGGGCAGTCCGACCGTGAGCGCGATCGACCCGGCCGGGCGGCTCAACCTGGTCAGTCTGCGCGATGGCGTGATCCAGTGGACGCGCGACGAGGGCTCCTGGGTACGACGTACAGTCACGCCTCTCTTGACCGGTGACACCGCCGTGGGCGTTCCGGCCGTCGCCCTCGATGACGCCGGGCGGTTGAACTTCTTCGTCCGGACGAGTGGTGGACGCCTCTACCGCGGCTGGCAGGACCGTCCCGCGACCGACGGTTGGTCCGGCGGGTACGTCGGCTCGGTCCACATCACGGGTGATCCCGTCACGATCCAGGACCCGTCGGGCAAGTTGACGTGGTTCGCCCAGACCACAAACGGCGACATCCTGCACGGCTGGCAGGCGACGCCGGGAAGCGAGACCTGGTACTCCGATCGCCTGTTCGAGAACGGCACCGGCGCGCCTGCCACGACCGCGGGCCGAATCGCTGTGGCACAAGGGATCTCGGGCCGTCTGACCTTCCACGCGCGGCACAACTCGGGCGGCATCATCCACGGCTGGCAGAGCACGCCGGGCGAAGGACCGTGGCGGTGGGCGCTGCTTCCGCGGGAGACGGCCGAGGGTACGGCGACCATCGCGGGCGATCCGTCCGCACACCTCGACGCGGCCGGCAAACTCACGTACTTCGCACGCACCACCGACGGCCGGGTCTTCCACAGTTGGCAGCGCGTGCCGGAGGGTGGGCCTTGGGACACCACGCTCATTCCGGTCGAAGTGGCGGGCGATGGCGCCGTCACGCAGGACACCGACGGGCGCCTGCACTTCTTCGCCCGTACGGCGGCCGGCACGCTGCGGCATTGCTGGCAGGACGCCCCGGCCATCGGCCCTTGGCACAGCAACGAACTCGGCGCGGAGGTCATCACGCATTAGGCTGTTGGGCCGGAGGTGCGTGCCATGCCTGTCGAGACCGAGCGACTGGACGAAGCACTGGCCACCGGACCGTTCAGCCTGGCGCTTCGGCTTGCGGTCCGGTCCAGCGGCCTCACGTTGGACCGGCTGCAGGTCCGGCTGCGGGAGTACGGCGTTCCCGTCAGTAAGACCGCGCTGAGTTATTGGCAGCACGGCCGGACCCAGCCCGAGCGGCCGGAATCGCTGCGCGCACTGGCGATCATCGAGAGCCTGGCCGGGGTCGAACCCGGCGCCCTCTCCGCCCTGCTCGGACCGCCCCGCCCCCGCGGCCGCTGGCTCAGCCACAAACCCGGCGTCCTCCGGCCCGACCAGGCCTGGGCCCGTCCGGATGGTCTGGCGCGCGCCTTGCAACGCATGGGCTCCACCCCGGAGGTGATGCACAACCTCACGTCGATCGGGATGCACCTGCAGCTAACCGTCGGGGCCGATCGCCGGATCGACAGCATCACCTACCACTTGGTCGCCCGAGCCGAACGGGACCAGGTCGATCGCAAAGTCTTTGCCTTCCGCACCGATCCCGCCGGGGCCGAACCGCTGCGCATCACCGGCACGAGGGGATGCCGCCCCGGCCGCCAGCGCGACGACGAGGCGACCGGGTTCACGACCTTCGAGTTGTTGCTGGACCAGCCGCTCCGGCTCGGCGAATTGACCGTCCTGCAGTACACGCTGCAACCCAGGCCGGGTCTCGCCGACACCGTCCACACCCAGCGCGTACAGCGTTCCGTGCGCGACTTCTCGATCCAGCTAGCCTTCCCCGCCGGAGTGCTGCCGGCCCGCGTCTACCGCACCTACAGCACAACCGTCAGCGACGACCGAACCACCAGCGAACTCACCCTAGGCGCCAGCCACACCGCCCAATTCGCCGAACTAGACCCCACCAGCGGCATCTACAGCATCGCCTGGGACTGGACCTAACCCCCGCCCGTCCCCAGCCCTCCGGCCCTCCGGCGTGTCGTATACCGATCATCGGGCCCTTGTGACGCGGCGTGTCGGGGTTCATCGGCCCCTTCTGACCACGCGTGGGAGACCGGGCCCTTCCCTTCTTTGCATTCATTCGTCGGAATCCGCCCTCAGCCACCGCGTTCCAGTACAGGTCAGCGGACGGGAGAGGGCGGATTCCGACGAATGAATGCAAAGAGCTAGGCGTGCGCCTTTGGCCACGAGGGACCGATGAACCACGACACGCCGGGTCACAAGGGACCGATGACGGGGTTTGGGGATGGCGTGGGGTGGGTTAGGGCGGCTAGGAGGGTGGTTAGGGGCATGGCGGCGGTTATGCCTAGGCTGCCGACTAGGGCTCGGACGATCTCGACTGCTACTTGTTCGGTGGAGAGGGCGTAGAGCTGGGGCATGCCGCTGATGGCGAAGAGCATCAGCATGGGGAGGGCGGCGCCGGCGTAGGCGAGTACGAGGGTGTTGACGACTGACGCGACGTGGGCTCGGCCTACTCGCAGGCCGGCGCCGAAGAGGTCGGCTCGGCTGGCGTTCGGGTCGGCGGCGGCGAGTTCCCAGACGACGGCGGTTTGGGTGACGGTGACGTCGTCGAGTACGCCGAGGGTGCCGATCACCACGCCTGCGATGAGGAGGCCCTGGACGTCGAGGCCGGGGACGTACGACGCGACTTCGGAGGCGCCGTCCGCGCTCAGGCCGGTGATGCGGGTGAGGCGTAGGAAGGCCTCGGCGAGCAAGGCGGTGAGCAGCAAGGCGCCGATGGTGCCGAGCAGCGCGACCGACGTACGGGCGTTGAATCCGTGCGTGAGGTAGAGCGCCAGCACCATGATCGCCGTACCACCGACGACCGCGACGAGCACGGGATTGGCGCCGCCGAGGATGGCGGGCAGGACGAATTGCGTGAGCACTAACGCGGTCACGGCCAGTGCGACGAGTGCGGCCACCCCGCGCCATCGCGAGAGCAGCACCACGGCGAACGCGAAGACCAGCGCGAGAGCCAGGAGCGGACGGCTTCGGTCCTGGTCTACGTAGAGGTAGCGGTCTGCCGGTTCGGCGTTCTCGGCCACGGACAAGAGGATTCGCTGGCCGGTACGCACGGGCGGCACCAGCGGGTGTTTGACCACGCGCGCAGTCACAATCGCGCCGTCGGTCAAACGGACTGTCGCGCGATCGCATTCGTCCGGCGCTTGCGGGCAAGGGATGACGGCGGTGACCTGACCGCGCGCCTTCGCGGCCTGCAGCGCGTCGACCTTCACGTCGCCGTGCGGCCGAAGTACGACCAGGAGCACCGCCGTCAACAGCAGCAACGGAACAACAACGCATACCAGCAACCGACGGGCCCTGGGCGAAAGCGGTGCCGACGACCGGCCGTGGTCGTGGGTCACCCGGCGGCCGGGGACGAGCCGGTCACGATCCGCCGGGGCACACCCGATCCATCAGCCGGTACGGCGAACACGCCCGGCCGGTCGCCGTCATTCTTGCTATAGGCAACGGTCTGATCGTCGAGCCAGACCGGTTGATCGTCCACATGAGCCGTCTCCGCCAACGCCCAATCGGCGCCAGACGGAAGCTGCAACACATGCAACCGCCACGTCTTCCCTGTCCGGAACTTGTAGGCCAACCGCGACCCATCCGGCGAGATCGAAGGACACTCCACGTTCTGCCGCATAGCAACCAGCCGACGCGTGACCAGGTCTCCACGCATCAACCAGGTCCGCCCCTTCGACGCCATCGTCGCGTAGAACGTCCGGTCATCGGCCGCGAAGGTGATCCCCCAGAAGTTCCGATCGACGGCCTTGTACGCCGTCCCGTCCACCAACGCGGTGAAGTCCTCCAGCGAGCCGTAATGCGTACCAAGACGCAGGTCGAAAATCCCCGCAGTCGTCGCAAACGCCCCCGGCACGAGATAGGTGTCACCAGTACGAAATACCGTCCAGGCCACCAACCGACCCGACGCGGAAACCCTTACCCTGCTGGGATTCCCCCACAACTCCAACGTACGACGTGAGGTAGATCCGGCCTCGGTGATGTCGAGTTCCGACGCCATCGGTACGGCCGTCGCACGCAAACACGCCAACGTATCGCCACCCGCGTAGACCCGATGGCACGTCGGACCGGCGCCGAAGGCCTCGCCACCACCCGCAGGCGCTTGCCGAACCCGCCCCGACCCGGGTTCGACGTACAGCATGGTGCCGGCACGACCCAGCTCCAACGCACCCGCAGGCACCGCTTCACCAGCGGCAAGCCGCCAACCGAGATAACCGGTGCCCGAGGCAACGACCAACCCGATCAACGCCAGCCCCGACAAAACCCTGCGCCTGCTCACGCCAAACCCCGCGGCGCCATCAACCGAACGCCCGCCACGATCGCAAGCGCCAACCCGATCCCGAAGACCGCAAACGTCGGACCAGGATCGGCCAGCGCAGCCACCGCGCCGAACCCCACGGCCCCAACTGCACGCGCGACAGCCTGCGCCGTCTGAACCACCGCAAGCCCCGTACCACGCAAGTGGTCAGGGATGAACGGCGCCGCGTACGCCATCAGCACGCCATCGCTCGCGGCATAGAACAACCCATGCAGCAGAAGTACGACGCCCGCCACGATCCGCCCCTCGGTGCCCGAAGCAACCAATACGTATGCCCCGAGTAACAACCCGTGACCGCCAAGGAACAACCGCCACCGCCCGATCCGATCGGCCAGTCGCCCGAAGGGAATCGCCGCCAGCATGAAGGTCAACGCCGTCCCCAAAGGCAGGAGTGGCAGCACCGCCGGCGGCAGATCGGCCGTCCGCTGCACCGAGACGTACAAGAACATGTCCCCAACCGTGACGAGTCCGAGCAGACCTGCCGCGAGCACGAGTCGGCGAAGACCCGGAGCCGTGATGACCGACAGACCAGCGCGCAGGCTGACGGCTTTGCGGGCGATCGCGCGATGCGGTTGGGCGACGAAGAAGACCAGGATCAGTACGCCGATCGCGGCCAGGCAGAAGCTCGTACTGAATACCACGTCGTACCCACCAGGGATCGCCGCGATCAGCCCGAACGCCAGCAACGGGCCAAGCAAGGCGCCCGCGGTGTCGAGAGCGCGATGTACGCCGAACGCGCGGCCGAGTTCCGGCGCCGGGGTCGATTGCGTGATCAACGCATCGCGCGGCGCCGTACGAATGCCCTTGCCGGCCCGGTCGACGGCCACGACCGCGCTCAGCCCGCCGAGCGATCCACCGACCGCGGGCAGGCCGAGCTTGGTCAAGGCCGACAGGCTGTAGCCGACTATCGCGACAGCCTTCGGACGGGCGAGACGGTCGGCGAGATGACCGCCCGCGAGCCGGAGCAATGCCGTCGCGCCGGTGTAGAGGGCGTCGAGCGCGCCGAGTTGCAGGTAGCCGAGGCTCAACCCGTACATCAGGTACAGCGGCAGCACCGCCGTGACCATCTCGGCCGAGGCGTCGGTGACGAGGCTGACCAGGCCGAGGGCGACGACCGTACCCGACACCCTCGCCCTGGCTGTGCCGCCAGGGCGAGGTGCGGTGGTCGAGTCGGCCGCCCGCGCGGTGGACAGGTACATCGCGTCAGGCGTTGTGGCAGGTGCCGGTCACCGTGTCGGTGAAGGTCCGGCCGGCCACGGGCACGAAGTCGGCGGTGTAGCCGGTCGCGGTGAGCGTGAGCTTGCCGACGCCGAAGGTGCTGTACTCCTTCTTCTCGATCGTCGCCACGGTCGAACCACCCGAGCCGTACAGCGACTTGCCGCCGGTGCCGATGAGCAGCTGCCGGACGCCGTTCACGGTGTCCTTGGTGCCATCGGGACGGGAAGGCGCGAACCGGATGTAGTTGTGGTCATGCCCGTTGATGATCAGGTCGGCCTTGTAGTCGTACAGCGCCTGGAAGAACGGCCTGATCGACGTGTTATCGCTGTAGTTGCCGGCGGAGAAGCGGGGGTGATGCCAGTACGCCGCGACGCAGGGCTTGGTGTTCGCCGCGAGATCCGCGCGCAGCCACTGCTCCTGGGTGCTGCCGGTGCTCTTGGAGATGTTGGAGTTCAGCGCGATGAAGTGCCAGTCGCCGATGTCCACGCTGTAGTAGCCCTTGCCACGAGCGCCCGCACGACCGGTCGCCTGGCCCACGCCGTTGAAGTAGTCGAAGTATCCGGAGGCGCCAGACGTTTGGTACTCGTGGTTGCCCGCGCTTGGGTACGTCTTGCTTTTGAAGGCGCCCCACTGCGGGTGGTACTTGTTGTTGTATTCCGACAACGTCCCGCTGTCGTAGGCGTTGTCGCCCGCCGTGATGACGGCCGCCGGGTTGATGTTGGTCACCACCGGGCGCGTCTGGTTGCACGCCGAGCCGCAGATGTCGCCCGCGGCCGCGACGACGACCGTTGCCTCCGGCAATGGCATCGCGCCGTCCTGGTAGGCGTCAACGACGTACTGGCTGCTCTGGTTGGCAAAGCTCGGCGTCACCGTCACACAGCGGCCCGGGAATGCCTTTGTGTAGAAGGCCTCACCACGCCAGTTGGTTGCCGTTAGCACCGTTTTACCGCCGGCCGCACCGACGACCGTGACACGGTCGCTGCCGGCCAGGTCGAGCTTGGCGAACCGGACGCGCAACCAGCGGGCGTCCTGCTGGGCGCACAGGCGCTGCACTCCGGCGGCGGACTTCGCGGCCGCGGCGAACGTACCCGCGCGGGCGCCCTTCTCGCTGAGCTGCAACCGCTGCCCCGGCACGGGCACGCCTTCGGTCGAGCTGACCGCGATGGGCTTGTCCTGCTGGGGCTGTTCCTCCTTCGACGCGGTCGCGACGGAGGTGGCAGCGCCGGCCAGCACGGCACCGACGGTCACCCCGATCAGGATCGAACGACGGGACGGCAACTTCAGTTCACTCATGATCGACCTCGGGCGGTAGGGATCAAGTTCCGGTGAACAGCAAAGTAGTCACCTGAGCACGCAGCGCAATGGCCCATTCGGGCTGCGCGGCTGTTCAGTGAATGAACATCGGGTTAACCGGCTCCGGAAGGCCTTATCCGGCCGCCAATACGCGGATCGTTCCTTCTATGAAGCGCGCCGGGTGCGCCAGAGCAGGTAGACGAAGTACGGCGCACCGATCATCGACGTGACCAGCCCGGCCGGGATCTGCGCGGGCGCGATCACGGTCCGGCCGATGCTGTCCGCGAAGCTGACCAGCGCCGCGCCGAGCAAGGCCGCGACCGGCAGTACGCGCGCGTGCTTCCCGCCGACCAACGCCCGCGCGGCGTGCGGCGCGACCAGACCGACAAAGCCGAGAACGCCAATGGCCGAGACGGCTGCCGCCGTGAGCAGGGCCGAGCAGAGCAGGGCGAACAGCCTGGTCCGCTCGAGCCGTACGCCGAGAATGCGCGGTACGTCGTCGTCGAGGGAGAGCAAGTCGAGTTCGCGACGAGCGTGCACGAGGAACGGCGTCAGCACGACCAGAGCGATCGCGACCGGCACCACCTGCGGCAGCGTCCGTCCGTACGTGCTGCCGGAGAGCCAGGTCATCGCCATCGCGACGTTCCACGGATCCGAGTACACAATCAGGAACGTGATGACCGCCGTCGCGGCCGCGGAGACGCCGACACCGATCAGCACCAGCCGGTCAGAGCTCAACCCGCCACGCCAGGAGATCGCGTACACCAAGGCGAACGTGGCAAGCGCGGCGACGGCGGCAGACCCGGACAGCAGCCAAACCCCGGCCGCGGGCGCGAGGATCAACGTCAGCAGCGCGCCAACTCCGGCACCACCGGTGATGCCGAGAATGCCCGGCTCGGCCAGCGGGTTACGGCAGACGGCCTGCACGGTGGCGCCAGCGATGGCCAGAGCCGCACCGCAGAGCAGGGCCGAAACGACTCGCGGGAAGCGTTGATCCAGCACGAACGTGATCGCGCGACCGGAGCGTCCGCTGACCCAGTTCGTGATATCGCCCGTGCGGAGCCAGGCGTCACCCGCGAGCATGGCCACGATCGCGGCACCGATCACCAGTACGACGAGCACGCCCGCGACGATCACGAACGTACGACGGCTGCGCAACCGGCCGCGAGTACTCCCGGAGGCCGTCCGGCTCGGGCCCGAATCGCGATAGCGCCGAGCCAGCCAGACCAGCACAATCGCGCCAACCAGCATGGTCACGATGCCGGTCGGAATCTCGACACCGGCCTTGCCACCAAGGGCCAGGCGCAGCACCACATCCGCCCCGAGTACGACGATGACGCCGGCCAGTCCCGACAGCGGCAACAGCACGCGATGCCGCATCAACCCGGGCACCAGTGGTGCGATCAGCCGGACGATGACGGGCGCGACCAGGCCGACGAAACCGACCGGGCCTGCCACGGTCACCGCGGCGGCCGACAACATCACCGTGACGAGGGTGATGACCATGCGCGTACGCCGTACGTTGACACCGAGCACCGAGGCCGTGTCGTCACCGAGCGCGAGAATGTCCAGCTTCGGGGCAAGAAGGATGGCCGCGATGATGCCGAGGGCAACGATCGGCGCCATCTGGGTAACGGCGTCCAGGTCCGTCTGGACCAGCGAGCCGCTCCCCCAGGCGAACGTGCCGACCGTCTCCTCTTGGTAGAGCACCAGGAGCAACGTGGTGAAACCGGCCAACGCCATCGCGATCGCCGAACCCGCGAGGATCAACCGGGTCGGCCCGCTCGTACCACCCGCGGACAGCGCGAGCACCAGCACCGCGGCGGCCAATCCACCGAGGAAGGCGACGCCACCCGCGGGCAACGTCGGCAGGCTGATGCCGAAGGCCGCGAAGACGACAACCGCGAGGTAGGCCCCGGCGTTCACGCCAAGCGTGTCGGGCGAGGCAAGCGGGTTGCGCGCGAGCGACTGCAGCCCAGCGCCGGCGACTCCCAGCGCCACGCCGACGAGCGCGCCCGCGAGCAACCTCGGCAGCCGCGACGCGACCAGGACCGAGGCGGCGTCATCCGTACCCTGGCCGATCGCCAGCCGGAGCAGATCGCCCGCTCCGATCGACGACGTGCCCTGGGTCAGATGCACCCCGGCCAGTACGACGACGGCCGCGATCGTGAGCAGGAAGACGCCTGCGACGCGGATCCGCCGTACCGGCTGGGCGACCGGTACGGCGGTCTGCGCCGCTGCGGGTTTGAGCAGGGTCAAGAGGTGACTGCCTCGACCGCCGCGTCGATGAACTGCTCGGTCGACTTCGGACCGCCGAACATCCAGATACCGTCCGGCAGCCGGTGCACGTCGTTGCTCTTCACGAAGGGCAGGTTCTTCCAGATGGCGTTCTTCGACAGGTCCTCACCGAAGACGTCACCGCCGTCGTTCTTGTTGGCGATGTAGAGGAAGTTGCCGTTCGGGATCTTGGTCAGGCCCTCGATGTCGGTCGGCGCCAGGCCGTAGTCCTTGTCGCCCGCGCCGGTCCAGCCGTTCTTCAGGCCCAGCTCAGTTGCGACGGCGCCGAGCAGTGAACCGGTCGTGTACATCCGCAGTGAGACCGTGCTGCCCTGCTTGTAGCCGTCGGACATGGTGAACAACTCACCGGTCTTGCCGGCGGCGGTGATCTTCTGCTTGCCCTCGGCAAGGGCCTTGTCGAAGTCGGCGAGCACGGTCTTGGCGGTGTCGGTCTTGCCGACGGCCTGCGCGACCAGGTCGAGGTTGGTCTTCATCTGCGGAATGGCGTTCTTCGCGTCGGAACCGCGAATCACCAGCACCGGCACGGCCTTCTCCAACTGGGCGATCGTGTTGGGCGCCTCGTCGGTGGTGGTGATGATCAGATCGGGGTTCAAGGCAACGATCGCGTCCACGCTGGACTCGCCACGAGTTCCGACGTCCTTCACCGACGGGTCGAGCTTGGCCGCGGTCACCCAGTTGTTGTACCCCTTGGTGTCCGCGATGCCTACGGGCATCACGCCGAGGGTGACGAGGCCCTCGACGACGCCCCACTCCAGTGCGACGACCTTGGTGGCGGGCGCTTTCAGGTCCACCTTCTTGTTACGGGCATCGGTCACCGAGACCGGCTGGACCGAAGCGCTGCCCTCCGGCTCGGGGGTGACGGTCTCACTACTGCCACAGGCAGTCAGGACCAGGGCCAGGGAGGCGACGGCCAGGGCGGTGATTCGCATGTTCTTCCTTTATTTACGGGGGTGGTGGTGCTTGGGGGGTGTTGGTCAGGCGAGGCGTTGGAGGTGGCGGCCGAAGGGTTCCGCGGTCAGGCGGCCGGTGTGGGCGTCCGTACGTACGTCGATCTGGATGCCGTACGTCTCGGTCAGCGCGGTCGCGTCGAACACCTCGGCGGGGGTGCCGGTCGCCCGGACCTTGCCGCGATCCAGCAGCGCGACCCGATCGGCGACGGCCGCCGCCTGGTTGAGGTCGTGCAGGACGACGCCGACGGCCACGTGATGGTCATCGGCCAGGTCGCGCATCAGGTCGAGGATCTCGATCTGGTAGCGCAGGTCGAGGAACGTGGTCGGCTCGTCGAGCAGCAGTACGCCGGTGTCCTGGGCGATACACGTCGCCAGCCAGACGCGTTGCAACTCGCCACCGGACAACTCGTCAACCGCCCGCTCGGCCATCGCGGTCACGCCGGTCACGTCCATCGCGTGCTCGATCGCGCGCGGGCCGTCGCGATCGTCATCGCGCCAGCGGCTGCGATACGGGTGGCGGCCGTAGCCGACGACATCGCGCACGCTCACCCCGCTCGGCGTCGGCCGCGACTGGGTCAGCAGGGTGACCCGGCGGGCGAAGTCCTTGGCGGAGAGGTCGAAGGCGGAAGTGCCGTCAGGGAAGGAGATCCGGCCTTTGTCAGCGTGGTGTAACCGGGCCAACGCACGCAGTAACGTCGACTTGCCGGAGCCGTTGGGCCCGATCAACGCGGTCACCTCACCCGCCTCGATCCGGAGCGACGCCCCCTCGACCACCTGTTTCCCGTGGTACCCGAGGTGCAGATCCTCCCCAGCCAACCCACCATCCACACGCATGCCGTGAAGGATAGCCTCACCTAACCTGACCTGTCAGGCAGGTGCCCCCCTTCTTTGCGTTCATTCGTCGGAATCCGCCCTCTGACCACCGCCTGCCGGTACAGGTCTACACACGGGAGAGGGCGGATTCCGACGAATGAACGCAAAGAAAGGAACGGGTTAGAGGTCGTTGTTGGCTTGGGCGATGTCGGCGAGGACTTCGGAATCGGTGGTGCGGACTTCGCCGAGCAGGCGCTGGATCTCGCCGGGGCGCGCGGGGTCTTCCATGGAAACCAGGACGTCGAGGACGCGGCGGCGGACGGTTTCGTCTTCGGCGGTCACGTCGCGGAGATAGAGCTTGAGGTGATCGCGCACCGCGCGGCGGCAGGCTTCGCGTAGTGGCTCAGAGGTCCCGTCTTTGTGGGTGATGCGGTCGTCCGCCCAGCCGTTGCCGATCTCGTAGAGCAGGTCGTAGATGAGGTCCTTGCCGGTGTCCTCTGTCGATCGCTCGAGCAGCTCGATCAGGAGGGGCACGGTGTAGTAGGCGGCCTCGAAGAGCCGGCTCTGCTGGACAACACCGTTCTCGAGGTTCGCGTAGGCGTCATCCCTGGTTCGAAAGTCGTCGCTGACCAGATTCAGCACGGCCGCCGGGACGAACTCGGCCGACTGCCCTGCTGTCCGGATGTTCGTCCACTCCATTCCAGGGACAGTACGCCTGTTTCCATCGCCGCTTCGCCCGTTGGTTTTGCGTTCATTCGTCGGAATCCGCCCTCAGGAAAACGGATCGCCACCGGATGCGGCGGGAGAGGGCGGATTCCGACGAATGAACGCAAAACCACCCCACCCGGGCTAGAGGGAGGCGGCGAGGGTGGTGCCTTGGTCGATGGCTCGTTTGGCGTCTAGTTCGGCGGCTACGTCGGCGCCGCCGATGAGGTGGGTGGGGAGGCCTGCGGCGCGGAGGGCGTCGGCCAGGTCGCGGACGGGTTCTTGGCCCGCGCAGACCACGATCGTGTCGACCTCCACAACCTGCGCGCGTTCGCGTTTGGGGCCGAAGGTGATGTGCAACCCGGCGTCATCGATTCGCTCGTAGTTGACGCCACGCAGCTGCTCGACCTGCTTGTTCTTCAGAGCCGCCCGATGGACCCAACCAGTCGTCTTCCCAAGACCCGCGCCGATCTTCCCGGGCTTGCGCTGCAGGAGGTAGACCTGACGCGGCGACGGCTCGACGTGAGCCTTGGTCAGCCGGCCTTCCGCCGTCACACCCCACTCCGCCTGCCACGCCGGAAGGTCCAACGTCGGCGATTCGCCGTGGGTGAGGAATTCGCTCACGTCCACGCCGATCCCGCCCGCGCCGATCACGGCAACGCGCTTGCCTACGGCACGTTGGTGGCGCACCACGTCGACGTACGACAAGACGCTGGGGTGGTCGATGCCGGGGATGACCGGCGTACGCGGGCTGACGCCGGTGGCGAGGATGACCTCGTCGAAGGCTTGCTCGATGAGTTCGGCGGCGGACACGCGATGGCCGAGGTGGAGCTTTACGCCGGTGAGTTCGAGTTGGCGGCGGTAGTACCGGATGGTCTCGGCGAACTCCTCCTTGCCGGGGATGCGCCGGGCGATGCCGAACTGGCCGCCGATCTCCTGGTCCGCCTCGAACAGCTCGACGTGATGCCCGCGTCCGGCGGCCGTCACGGCGGCGGCCAGGCCCGCGGGCCCGGCACCGACGACGGCGACTCGCTTGGTACGACGTGTCGGCAGCAGGCGGAGTTCGGTCTCGCGGGCGGCGCGCGGATTGACCATGCAAGTCGCTTTGCGCTTCGCGAAGACGTGATCGAGGCAGGCCTGGTTGCAGGCGATGCAGGTGTTGATCTCGTCGGCACGGTCGGTCGTTGCCTTGAGCACCCATTCGGAATCGGCCAGGAACGGGCGCGCCATCGAGACCAGGTCCGCGTCACCGCGAGCCAGCACCTCCTCGGCGACCTGCGGCATGTTGATCCGGTTCGACGTGACGACCGGGATCGACACCTCCGGCCGGAACCGCGCGGTGATACCGGTGAAGGCGGCGCGCGGCACGGACGTGACGATCGTCGGCACCCGGGCCTCGTGCCAGCCGATACCGGTGTTGATGATCGAGGCGCCCGCCTTCTCGATCTCCTTGCCCAGCGCAACGATCTCGTCCCACGTCTGGCCGCCCTCGACCAGGTCCGCCATCGACAGCCTGTAGACGATGATGAAGTCCGGGCCGACCCGCTCGCGAATTCCGCGCACGATCTCAATGGCGAGGCGGCGGCGGTTCTCCGCGCTACCACCCCAGCGATCCGTGCGTTTGTTGGTCCGCTCGGCGAGGAACTGGTTGATGAAATAGCCCTCCGAGCCCATCACCTCGACCCCGTCGTACCCGGCCTGTTGGGCGAGGCCCGCGCAATCGACGTACGCCTTGATCTGCTTGCGAACGCCTCGGTCGCTCAAAGCGCGCGGGCGGAACGGCGTGATCGGCGCCTTGAGCGAGGACGCTGAGACGCTGAACGGGTGGTACGAGTAGCGTCCGGCGTGCAGGATCTGCAGGGCGATCCGGCCGCCTTCGGCATGGACCGCGTCGGTGATGACGCGATGCGCGCGGACCTCCCGCCGGGTGGTGAGCTTCGAGCCGTCGGGGGTGAGGCGGCCGAGGCGGTTCGGTGCGTACCCGCCGGTGATGATCAGGCCAACGCCGCCGCGGGCTCGTTCGGCGAAGTACGCCGCGAGACGCGGTGCGTGCTTGAGGCGATCCTCCAAGCCGGTGTGCATCGAGCCCATGATGACGCGATTCGGCAACGTCACGTGGCCGAGATCCAACGGCGCGAGGAGGTTCGGGTACTGGCTCATCGGGATGTTCCCCTCATGTCGTTGCTGATCGCCTGGATGACCTCGTCGCACCACTGCATGAACGACTGTTCCGCGAGTACGCCGCCGCGCAGCACGAGGTACTGATGCAGTTGCCGCCCGGTCAGCTCGTCCGGCGCCGGGAAGTCGCGGCGCTCGATCGCGCGATAGATCGCCAGCCGCTCGGCGTGCAGTTCGCGATGTCGCTCGACCTCTTTGAGCACGGAGTCGACGGCGCCACCGAGCTCGGCGCCGCGCAGTTTCACCCCGAGCTCGTCCCGGAACGACGGCGGCTCGAGCGGCTCGGCCAGCCAGCGCTCGAGCTCGGCGTGACCGGCGGCGCTGACCGTGTAGACCTTCTTGTCCGGCCGGCCCTGTTGCGCGATCTCCTCCGCGCTGACCCAGCCGGCCTCGGCCATCCGGGCCAGCACGCGATAGATCTGCTGGTGCGTCGCCGCCCAGAAGAAGCCGATCGACTTGTCGAACCGGCGGGCCAGTTCGTAGCCCGAGCCGGCCCGTTCGCTCAGCGAGACCAGAATCGCGTGCTCCAGTGCCATGGCCTGACCATACCTATGCAACTAGGTGCACTGCACTCAGGTGCAACCCATCTCACACCAGCGGCCGGGAATGCGCGGCGTCGGCGGACGATTGACTTCTATGTCCCGGCAAACCGAGGGAGAGGTATGGAACCGAAGGCGCACCCGACCCGGACCACGTTGCCGGGCATCGGCACCCGGTACGACCTGGTCACCGAAGGCGGTATGCACATCTCGATCGTGGCCCACATCGACGGGCGGCGGTTCCTCGGTTTCCACGACCCGGATGACGATGACAACTGCAAGGACAGCGTGCCGCTGGACGAGGCCGAGGCCGCCGCGCTCGCCCACCTGCTGACGCCCGCGCCGATCCAGCCGTTGCACGAGCTCGAGATCGACCTAATCACCGAGCAACTGCCCGTCTCGGCCCGATCGCCGTACAGCGGACGCACGCTCGGCGAGACGCAGGCGCGGTCGCGGACCGGCGCCTCGATCGTGGCGGTGCTTCGGCGTACGGACGCAGTGCCGTCGCCGACGCCGGACTTCCGCTTCGCGACCGGGGACATCCTCGTGGTCGTGGGTACGCGCGAGGGCGTGGACGCGGTCGCCGACCTGATCGCCGGAGGGTAGACCGTGCACGACCTCACGGCGCTGCTGATCGAGCTCGGCGCGTTGTTGCTGGCGCTCGGCATCCTCGGGCGGATCGCGAACCGGCTCGGCTTCTCCCCTATTCCGTTGTATCTGCTGGCGGGTCTCGCCTTTGGGCATGGCGGTTTGTTGCCGCTTGGCGCGAGTGAGGCGTTTGTGGCGACCGGTGCCGAGATTGGGGTGATCCTGCTGCTGCTTTTGCTTGGGCTGGAGTACACCGCTTCGGATCTGGTCGGGACGCTCAAGACGCAGTACGTCGCGGGCATCGTCGACTTCGTCCTGAACGCCTTGCCGGGTGCGGCTGTCGCGCTGCTGCTCGGTTGGGGGCCGGTCGCCGCGGTGGCGCTCGGGGGCGTGACCTGGATCTCGTCGTCTGGGGTCATCGCTAAGGTGCTGGGGGATCTTGGCCGGCTGGGTAATCGTGAAACCCCTGTAATTCTTGGGATTCTGGTGCTTGAGGATCTCGCGATGGCGGTCTATTTGCCGATTCTGACGGCGCTGCTGGCCGGGGTTGGTTTGGCTGGTGGAAGCCTTACGTTGCTGATCTCGCTTGGCACGGTGAGCATTGTGTTGTTCCTGGCCCTGCGGTACGGGCGGGTGATCAGCCGGGCCGTTTCGTCGGACAACCCGGAGATGTTGCTGCTCGTGGTGCTTGGGCTGACTCTGCTCGTCGCTGGTATCGCTCAGCAGCTGCAGGTCTCGGCCGCGGTTGGCGCGTTCCTCGTCGGCATCGCGCTGTCGGGTGAAGTCGCCAAGGGTGCGCGGAATCTGCTGAGCCCGTTGCGGGATCTCTTCGCCGCGGTGTTCTTCGTGTTCTTCGGGCTGAGTACGAATCCGGCGGATATCCCGCCTGTGCTGGGGATTGCGTTGCTGCTCGCTTTGGTGACGACGGCAACGAAGATCGCGACTGGGCGGTTCGCCGCGAAGCGCGCGGGTATTCGCCCGGCCGGCCGTTGGCGCACGGGCGGCACCTTGGTTGCCCGAGGCGAGTTCTCGATCGTCATCGCGGGCCTGGCCGTCGGCGTCGAACCACGCCTCGGCCCCCTGGCAACGGCGTACGTCCTCATCCTCGTCATCCTCGGCCCGATCGCCGCCCGCTACACCGAACCCCTCGCCACCCGCCTCACCACGTACGCCACCCGCCTCCGTACCACCCCAACCACCTCGGAGGTAGCGCCCTCCACCGTGGGGACCTCGGACGTGGCGAGCTCGGATGTGGCGGCCGCGGAGGCAGCCAATTCGGAGGCGACTACGTAGCGGCGAGGCGGAAGCCCTCGAACAGCCGGCCTCCCTGCGTAGCAAGCACGACCTCAACCACCTCGGCAAGTGGCCGCGGATCGCCGTTGATCGCGCTGCGCAGACCCGCCAACAGCGACGAGGCGTACGTCGTACCTTGCGCCTCGTCGTAAGCCTGGAGTTCGCGGCGCAAGCCTTTGCCGATACCGGTCCAACGGGTATTCCCAAGCAGCAGGAGCTCGGCGGCATCGCCCCAAAGGGCAGCGGCGATCGCGGCGACCTCGTCGTTGTCCGAGGCCCCCAGCAAGTCGTCGAGCAACCCGGTCACGTGATAGCGCCGCAGCAGCAAATCCGTCTCGGACAAGGGCGCCGGCCCAGCCGCGATCTCCTCCAAACAGTCCACTTGGAGCTTGCGCCCAGAGCCGTCGGTGTCGAGCAACACGATCGACTCACCGACCAGCCGCATCATCGTCGGCCTCCGGCGCGCGCTGTCCTTCGCCCGGAACTCCTTGAGCGACACCTCGGTATGCACGAACAACTCGACCGGCCAACCGCCGTACTCCAGTGACTCCCGATAAGGCGCCGGCGCCCCCACCAGCAACACCGTGATATCGAGATCCGACGTCGCCGTCGCCGTCCCGCGCGCAACACTCCCCCCAAGCCAAGCCGCCCGCGCATCCGCGAACCGCTCCACCACCAACCCCTTCGCCACCACGCCCGCATCCATCCCGCCATTCTGCGGAGGCGCGCCACCTTCGGCACCTTCTTTTGCGTTCATTCGTCGGAACCCGCCCTCCCAGCGCCGGAAACCTGCACCCCGCCGCCGTAGCCGTTCATCGGGCTCTTGTGACGCGGCGAGTCGCCCTTCATCGGACCCTTGTGACGCGGCGTGTCGGCGTTCATCGGTCCCTTGTGACCAGCTGATGGGCCGGGTTGTCCGCACAGTTCCAGCGTTCATCGGTCCGAATACGGCCTGCAGACAAGCGACATTTGGATCGGTGAACGTTGGGGAAGGCGGTTGGCTTCGGCTGATCGGCTGCGCCGGGCGTGGTCAGAAGGGACCGATGAACGGCGACACGCCGCGTCAGAAGGGTCCGATGAAGGGCGACACGCCGCGTCACAAGGGTCCGATGAACGGCTAGAACAAAGCGGGGGTGGTGGATTCCAGGGCTAGGAGGGTGCGTTTGCGGGATAGGCCGCCGCCGTAGCCGGTTAGGTCGCCGGTAGAGCCGATGACGCGGTGGCAGGGGACGATGATGCTGATGGGGTTCTTGCCGTTGGCGAGGCCGACGGCGCGGGCGGCGCCTGGGGGTTTGCCGAGGTGGGCGGCTAGGCCGCCGTACGTCCAGGTTTCGCCGAAGGGGATGTCCAGTAGGCCGTTCCAGACTTCCTGTTGGAAGGGGGTGCCGGAGAAGGCTAGGGGTAGGTCGAAGGTGGTCCGGCGGCCGGCGAAGTACTCCTCGAGTTGGGCCTCGACGTCGGGTAGCAGGCCGTCTACGCGATCGCCGAAGGTCTCGATGTCGGGAAGGTGGCGCTGCTGCTCCATGTAGAGACCGCACAACCGGCCGTCGTCGGTCGCGACCACGGTCAGCGCGCCGATCGGGCTGTCGATCACGGTGTGCGGCATGCCTGCTCCCAAGTGGCTCGGTCGATCCGGTACAGCACGTGCCGTTCGAGCGGATGACCCTTCTCGATCCGCGGGTGGTCGAAATCGTCGGCCGGATCGTGCGTCATGCCGATGCGTTCCATCACCCGGCGGGATGGCTGGTTCGGTACGGCGGTGATCGAGACCAGTTCGGTCAGCCCGGCCGGTCCGAACGCATGGGTGAGCGCGGCACGGGCGGCCTCGGTGGCATAACCGTTGCCCCAGGCCGGCTCCGCCAACCGCCAGCCGATCTCGACGGCCGGGGTGAAGTGCGCATCGAAACGAATCGGCGCCAGCCCGGTGAAACCGATGAACTTCCCGGTCTCGAGCACCTCCAGCGCCCAGAGACCGTAGCCGTTGGCAACGATCGCCTGCTCGGATCGATCGACCAGTGCGTCACTCTCGGCCCGCGTCATTCGGTTCGGGAAGTGCCGCATCACGGCGGGGTCGTCGTTCATGGCGGCGAATGGTTCACGATCGGCCGCGGTCCATTGGCGCAGCAGCAGGCGATCGGTTCGCAGTTCGGTCATCACACTCCAACTATTCGGGAAGCCGGTTGATGGCGTGGTCGCCGGTGGCCCACAAGTACTGCACGGCATACGCCCGCCAAGGACGCCAGGCCCGGGCGTGCTCGGTCAACGCTTTAGGGGCCTCAGGCAACCCTAGATCGCGAGCGGCGTACCGGATGCCGAGGTCGGACGCCACGAAGGCGTCCGGATCGCCGAGTGCGCGCATCGCGATCGATTCGACCGTCCACGGGCCAATGCCGGGCAGCGCGGCGAGTTGCACACGCGCCTGGTCCCAATCGGCCCCGGCGCCCAAGTCGATCTCCCCAGCAGCGAGAGTCTCGACCAGCGTCATGAACGTCGTACGGCGACTCTTTGGAAAGGCGAGCGTCTCCGGGTCGGTCCCGGCCAACGCCTGCATCGTCGGGAACAGATGCGTGAGCCCACCGGCCGGATCCGCGATCGGCTCACCGTGCGCGAGCACCAACCGGGAGGCATGCGTCCGGGCCGCGGCGGTCGAGACCTGCTGCCCGAGCACGGCCCGTACGGCGAACTCGGCGCCGTCGACCGTATGCGGCACGCGCCGTCCGGGGGCCTTGTCCACCAAAGGCTTCAGCACCGGGTCGTTCCGAAGCAGATCATCTACTGCGGTCGGATCGGCGTCGAGGTCGAGCATCCGGCGGCAACGGCTGATCGCGATCGCGAGGTCCCGCTGGTCGCTGAGCGAGAGCTGGCACGCGATGTGATCGGGCATCGGGCGCAACGCCACCACGCCATGCCCGTGCGGCAGCCGCAGGGTCCGGCGGTACCAGCCGTCGCGCCACTCCTCCACCCCCGGCACCCCGGTGGCCACGAGATGGCCGAACAGGTTGTCCGGGTTGAGCGGCTCGCGGAACGGCAGCCGGAGGGAAATCATCCCGGTCGTCGGCACCGCCTGCCCCTTGCGCCGTACTCGCAGCTCGGTCGGCGACAGCGCGAAGACCTCGCGCACGGTGTCGTTGAACGCGCGCACACTGGTGAAACCCGCCGCGAACGCGATATCCGCCATCGGCATCGCGGTCGTCTCGATCAGCAGCCGGGCCGTCTGCGCGCGTTGCGCCCTGGCGATCGCGAGTGGACCCGCGCCGAGCTCGGCCAGCACCTGGCGTTGCACCTGGCGCACGCTGTAGCCGAGGTGCGCTGCCAATCCCGGCACGCCGTCGGTGTCGACGACGCCATCCGCGATCAGACGCATCGCGCGGGCGACCAGATCGGCCCGGTCGTTCCACTCGGGTGAGCCCGGGCTGGCGTCCGGCCGGCAGCGCTTGCAGGCCCGGAATCCGGCCTGCTGAGCGGCCGCCGCGCTCGGGTAGAACCGCATGTTCTCGACCTTCGGCGGCACCACCGGACAGCTCGGGCGGCAGTAGATCCGCGTGGTCAGAACGGCCGTGAAGAACCAGCCGTCGAACCGCGCGTCCTTGGACTGGACCGCCCGCACACACCTCTCGACACATTCATGCACTCCCCCAGCATCCCCTGCCGGTCAACCGTTCACTAGCGAAAAAACGACATCAAGTTGGGTGTCGTATTTCCGCCAGCAACGGCTCGCCCAGCCGCGTTTGCTGGAGGTACCGAAACGAACTACCCGAGAGGTCACGATGTCCGAAATGAACGGTAAGACCGCCCTGGTGACCGGAGGAAGCCGCGGTATCGGCGCGGCCGTCGCGCTGGCCCTGGCCGAGCGTGGCGCGAGTGTCGCCGTGACGTACCTGCGGTCCGCCGACGAGGCCGCCGAGGTGGTGCAGAAGATCGAGGCGTACGGCGGCCGGGGTGTCGCGATCCAGGCCGACGGCGCCGACGCGGCAGCCGTCGCGGCCGCGGTGACGCGGGCGTCCGAGGAGCTCGGCGGGCTCGACATCCTCGTCAACAACGCAGGCGTCGGTACGTCGGGAATGCTCGCCGATGTACCGCTCGAAGAGGTCGACCGGGTGCTCGCGGTGAACGTGCGAGCGGCGTACGTCGCCTCGCAGGCGGCGGCCGGACACCTGCGCGATGGCGGCCGCATCGTGCACATCGGGAGCTGCATCACCGCCCGGAACACCGGTCCCGGGATGACGCTCTACGCGATGAGCAAGTCGGCGCTGATCGGCATGAACAAGGGTCTCGCACGGGATCTGGCCGACCGCCGGATCACGTCGAACATCGTCAACCCCGGTCCGACCGATACCGCGATGAACCCGGCCGACGGCCCGTACGCCGAGGCGCAGCGGACCGCGCTCGCGTTCGACCGGTTCGGCTCGACCGCCGAGGTGGCCGAGGCCGTCGCGTTCCTGGCCGGCCCGGGTGCGGCGTACATGACGGGCTCCGAGCTGACCATCGACGGCGGACACAGCGCGTAATTCGGCGCCCCTTCGCGTTCGGCGGCCGGCGAACGCGAAGGGGCCCGTCGGCCGTACAAAGGGTCGTATAGGGTTGACAGGTCAGGCAGTCCGATCGAGACTGCGGTTTTAACGTTCAAAGTTGTCACCTGGGCGTCAAAAGCCGCGAGTCCCGACCCGGAGGTGCGCGATGGCCACACTGAAAGAGGTCGCCGCGCATGCGGAGGTCTCGGTCCAGACCGTCTCGAACGCGCTGAACGCGCCGCACCGGCTCCGCGCCGACACTTTGCAACGAGTCACGCGCTCGATCGAGTTGCTCAACTACCGCCCCAACCGTAACGCCCGCAGTCTGCGGACGAGCGCGGTTGAGCTGGTCGGCTATTGCGTCCCCAGCTGGCCCGAAGGCCAGGCACATCTGGTGATGGACCAATTCCTGCACGCGCTCTGCGCCGCCGCGGAGTCCAGCGGCCGGCACATCCTGCTTTTCACCGCGCCGCCGGGCATTGACGGCATGAGGGTGTACGACGACCTGCACGCGCGTCGGCTCGTGGACGGCTTCGTGCTGTCGCAGACCGAGACCAAGGATCCGCGTCATCCCTGGCTGGCCAAACGGAAGATCCCGTTCGTCTCGTTCGGCCGGGTCTGGGGCGAGAAGTCGCAGCCCGGTTCGTGGGTCGACGTGGACGGCGCGGCCGGTTGCGCCCAGGCTGTACAGCATCTGGCCGAAGCCGGCCGGACGCGGATCGGCTTCCTCGGCTGGCCGAAGACCTCGGGCCTTGCGGAAGACCGGCGGTCCGGCTGGCGTGGCGCGTGCAAAGAGGCCGGCCTGCAGGTTGGTGGCCTGTCCGTCGCCTGCCGCTCGGACACCATCGTCGAAGGCTCGCGCGGTGCCGCGAAGCTGCTCGACGCGGACCGGCCGGTCGACGCGATCGTGGCCCTCAGCGACGTACTCGCCCTTGGCGCCTTGCGCGAGATCAACCGTCGTGGTCTGCGGGCGGGTGTGGACGTCGGGCTGACCGGCTTCGATGACTCGCCGCTGGCGTCCGTGGTCGAGCCCGGGCTGACCAGTCTGCGGCAGCCGATCGACGAGATCGCCGCCGAGCTGGTGAAGCTGCTCAGCGAACCATCCCACCGCGCGACCACTCGGCTGTTGTTACCTGAACTCGTGATCCGGGGCAGCTCGAGCCCCGGGTAATCCGATGTAGGAGGAGCCCGTCATGACACCCCGCCACGTCAGACGATCCATCATCGTGGGCCTGCTCGCCACCGCCCTCGCCGTCCCGGCCAGCGCCGCGTCTCCTCCCGTCGAAGTGCCCCCTGGCAGCGCCTCTGTCGGGCCGGAGCTTTATGAGACCACCCGCCTGGCCGATCGGCGATCGTTGGTGAGCGGGGATCGCGCGTACGCGATGGGCGACGAGACCGGCCGCTATCCCGCCACCGGCTGGCATATCCGGGGCGAGATGGGCGGCTTCTGGACACAGCCGATGAAGATGCTCGACGGACTGTGGTTCGCCGTCGGCGGTGACTGGCTCGGGGACGGGATCGCCGCCCGGAAGTACACCAGTGGGCAGGGCTACCAGCGGATCGACTACGGCACGACCAACGGTGTCGGCCTCACCCGGACGGACTTCGTACCGGATGGCATGCGCTCAGTGCTGGTCGGGCTGACCTTCACCGCGTCGGATTCGGCCCGCACAATCGACCTCGACACCGACGCGCACTCCGAACTGCTGCCGTCGTACCCCTGGGGCTGGACCACTCCCAGCGCCGCGACCGCGAACCTCCCGGACTCCGGCTCGTACGCCGATGGCGCGCTCGTCTTCCGCGACCAAGGCACGCCGCCGGGCATGGCCGCGCACGACTACGCGGCCGTCGCCGGGTCCAACCTCAAACCCGTCGCCCACGCACTCGGGTCCGGCCATCGCGGACCGCAGGAGCCTGCGGTGGTCTGCCCGGCCGACGGTACGGCGCCGCCGCGTTGCGATGACTCGGCCTTCGGCAAGGGCACGGGCGGCCGGTTGACGTATCGCGTGCCGGTGGCGCCCGGCCGTCCGACGACCGTGTGGTTCGCGGTCTCCGGCTCGGACGAGGGCCTGGCCGCCGCGCACCGCGAACACCGGTCCGCGCTTCGCGATGCCGGGACGTTGCTCAAGGCAAAGATCGCCTCTCGCGCAAAGGTCGCCGCGCAGACCGTGGTGGACCTGCCGGGCGATCCGCTGCTGCAGCAAAGTGTTGCCTGGAGCAAGCAGAACCTGGCCGACTCGGTCCAAGAAGCCCGCGACCTCGAGCTGCGAGACGTCAACGAAGGCAAGGATTATCCGGCTCCGACCGGATCGTTGCCCAAGGCCCGTTGGTACGGCGCGGGCTTCCCGGACTACCCCTGGCTGTTCGCGACAGACGGCGAGTACACGGCGTACGCCGCGGTGGCCGCCGGACAGTTCGACACCGTGCGGGATCACCTGCGCGCCCTGCGGGACATCAGCGACCAGGTGAACAAGGGCAGCGGCAAGGTCGTGCACGAGGTGATGCCGACCGGTGACGTGTACTTCGGTTCGAACCAGAGCGCGGGTAATACCGACGAGACGGTGAAGTTCCCGAGCATCGTGGCGCTGCTGTGGCGATGGACCGGGGATGACCGCTTCCGCGACGAGATGTACGACTTCAGCGTCCGGAACCTGCGCTACGTCTATCGCGAACTCGACGACGACAAGGACGGCTGGCCCGAGGGGCTGGCGAATGTGGAACGCAGCGGGATGGGCGTGGAGAAGCTCGACAGCACGGTCTACCTCGCGCGGGGTCTGCGCGATCTCGCGGACCTGGCCGCATCCCGCCGGGATGGCGCGGTCGAGGCCTGGGCGACGGCGAAGGCGGAAGACCTCGAACGACGCTTCGAGTCGCAGTGGTGGGTGGACGCGGCCAAGGGTTATGCCGACTCGGTCGACGATCCGGCCGATCCGGCGAACGACAACAAGCCCATCTTCCAGCGGCACTGGACCGGCGTCACCCCGATGGAGGTCGAACTGACCCGGCCCGCCGGGGTTGGCCCGTTGGCGTCACGGGCTCATGGGCTGACCGCTTTGGCGCAGCGCGAAACTCCTTGCTACACAGGGGAATTCGGGCTGTTCCACACCGGCAGCGGTCCGACGAGTGATCCCGCCGGCAACCCGGGGCCGTCCTGCGATTCGGTGGTCTCGGCCGTCAAGAGCGAGCGCAGCATCTTCTCGCTCAACACCTCGATCATGGCGGTTGCCGAGGGCAACTTCGGACGACTCGGGCCATTGCAGCAGCAGCGATACACGACCGGCAACGCGCGGATCCAACTCGATCCGAAGGTCTGGGAGACGCCCGGCGCGATGCCGGAGATCGCGCCGTCGCCGGACTTCATCGCGAATATCGATCGGCCTTTCTACGACCGTTCGATGAACTTGCAGGCGTGGGGAACGTACGGCGTGCTGTGGCCGGTCGTCCACCAGTACCTCGGGGTATCACCCGCACTCGGGCGGCACCAGCTCAGCGTCGTACCGCAACTGCCGGCCGGCCAGAACAAGGTTGCCGCCAGCAACATCCGGTTGGGGCGCGGCAGCATCGACGTATCGGCGCGTCAGGTCGGCAAGACGCTGAGCACCGACGTACGCCTCAACGACGTACCGGCTGCTCTCACCATCGGTGCCGTACTGCCGGCTGGTGCGGAGATCGCGTCCGTGCGGATGAACGATCGAACCGTGCCGCACCGATTGGTGGAGACGGCCCGCGGCACCGAGCTCCGGGTCATTACCGAGACCTCGCACGCGTCTCTGCGGATCACGTTGCGTTAGGAGTCGGGGACAAGGATAGGCCCCTCCGCGTATGAGTCGGAGGGGCCCATCGACAGCCAGAGGAAAGTGACGTCCCCAGCCTCACGGACGACCCGTCTGAACCACAGACCTCGTCACCGGTCTGCTCCGGCGGCTCCCGCGCATGGAAGTGGCCCGTCGGTGAGAACTTCGGTTTCCGCCCGATCCCGTCGTCCGGATTCGAACGACGTGTGAAAGTTGTACCTCCCCGATCCGGCCGGGCACAACCCCTTGCACAGAAGGAGATCCGACATTCGGACGCCATCGGCGTGTCATCCACACCCCACGCGACTTAATCCACACCTTCGCCCCAAGTTATGCACAGGCCCTGTGCATAACCTCGCCGGTCACTCCCAGCGGAAGTAGCGCGACGCGACGACCAGGCAGACGGCAGTGACGGTCACAAGGGCGATGACGTGGGTGGGGTCGGGCCAGGTGCCGGCCCAGGCGTCCTGGAGGGCGCTCATGCCCGCGCCCATCGGGGTGACGTCGCGGAGCCAGCGGAGCGACTCGGGCATCACGTCGCCGGGGGTCCAGACGCCGGCGAAGAACATGCTCGGGAAGAACAGCACGTTGCCGACGATGCTCGCGCCCTTCGCCGTCGGCAGCAGCGCCGCGATCACCAGGCCGATCGAGAACAGGCCGGCGGCGGTCAGCAGGGCGGCGACGGTGAACTTGAGCGCCGACTCGGGCAGCGCCGCGTCGAAGGCCAGGGCGCCGACGCCGACGATGAGCACGACGACCATTGCGGCGGCCGTCAGGTGGACGACGAGCTGGGCGAGCAGCACTTTGAGCGGGCGCGCCGGGGTGGTCGAGAGGCGGCGGAGAATGCCCTTCTCCCGGTACGTCGCGAGGACCATCGGCAGCGTCGCCATGCCGAGCATCGAGACGCCGATCCCGATCGCCATCGTCGGCAGGAAACTCGCCGGGATGTTCTGCGCCGGGTCGGAGGTGTCGCCGCTGCTGATCATCGAGAAGATCGCCAGCAGGCCGAGCGGTAGCGCGAAGACGAAGAACAGGCCGGTCCATTCGCGCAGGAACAACTTGGACTCGGTCCGGGTCAAGGTGAGCGTCTGGCTCATGGTCGGTGCTCCGATCGAGAGGACATGCGTGGTCAGAAGGGCCCGATGAACCGCGACACGCCGCGTCACGAGGGTCCGATGATTGGAATTGCGACACGGCGGAGGCGGGGCGCACGGCGGAGGCGGGGCGCACGGCGGAGGCGGGGCGCACGGCGGAGGCGGGCGCACGGCGGAGGCGGGGCGCACGGCGGCGCGGGAGGGCTAGGCGGCGGCGTAGGTGTGGCCGGCTAGGGAGAGGAAGGCGTCGTCGAGGGTGGCGCGTTCGGTGTGGAGGTCTTGGGGGGTGTGGCCGTGGGCGGCGAGGGTGGTGATCAGGGGGACCAGGAGGTTGTCGTTGCCGGTGACAACGATGCGGGCGCCGTCGCGGGTGACTGACGCGACCTCGGGGAGGCGGGTCAGGATGGCGTCGTCGAGCTCGGCGGCTTCTGCGAGGCGGAAGGTGATGCGTTGGGCGGTTGTGGCGGCGCCGATGAGGCCGGCGGGGGTGTCGAGGGCTACTACGCGGCCGGCGTCGATGATGGCGAGGCGGTCGCAGAGGTGTTCGGCTTCTTCCATGAAGTGGGTGACCAGGATGATCGTGACGCCGGAGTCGCGGACCTGGCGGATCAGCTCCCAGGTGTCGCGACGGGCCTGCGGGTCGAGGCCGGTGGTGAGTTCGTCGAGGATGGCCAGTTCGGGATTGCCGACCAGGGCGAGCGCGATCGAGAGTCGTTGCTTCTGGCCCCCGGAAAGCTTGCCGAAGGCACTCTTCCGGACCTTGGTCAGACCGAGTTTCGCCAGCAACTGTTCGGGATCCGCGGGTGACGGGTAGAACGAGGCGTACAGGCTGAGCGCTTCTTCGACCCGGAGTTTCTCGGGCAGTTCGGCCGCCTGGAGCTGTACGCCGACGACGGCCGTGGTCTTTGCGCGGTCGGCCCGCGGGTCGAGACCGGCGACGCGTACGGTGCCACGGTCGGGCGTCCGCAGTCCGGCGATGGCCTCGACCGTGGTGGTCTTGCCCGCGCCGTTCGGGCCGAGGATGCCGAAGATCTCACCTCGGCGGACGGTCAGGGAGACATCGTCGACGGCCACCGTGGCGCCGTACGACTTGTGCAGGTGATCAACGACGACCAGGTTTTCGGGCATGGCGAAGCCGCCCTTTCTGCTAGTGAGGATTTGTGAGGGTCTAGCGGGACTTACTTGACTTGTTTGAGCCCGATCGGCCGCATCATCAGGTAGTTGCCGTAGAGCCCGGCGGCGACGATCGCCAGCACAACCGGCACGGAGACGGCCAGCGGCGCGCGGTCCCAGCCGAGCACCTGCCCGACCCAACCGGCGATCAGGAGGAACTCGGTGACCACGGCCGGGATCAGGCCGACCGGCAGCACCAGCAGGCCGGTCCAGAAGCCGAACCGGAAGAACCCGGTCGCGATGATCCAGCCCGACACCTGGTGCGACATGATCAGCAGGAAGAACTCGAGGAAGATCAGGCCGACCTGCGAGTTGCTCGTGAAGACGTGTGGGTTCATGAACTTCTGCGGCCAGTCCTGCCAGGCGTAGACCGCAGACTCGAGCTGGTACATCACGATCCACAGGCACGTCGTTGCCGTGGCGCTCAGCAACAGCACCGCCGTACCGGCCTGCGCGATCGTGCGGCGAGTAACGCCGTGGGCGACCAGCAGGGCGAAGAACGTCGGCATCAGCATGATCCCGATGGCCGAGCTGAAGTATTTCGGTGACTGGGAGGCGTAGTCCCAGACACTCTCGTCCAGCGTGCCGGTCGCGAGGTGGATGCCGACGCCGACCAGGGTGAACCCGACCACCATGATCAACCAGTAGCCGAGCAACATCGCGCGCAACGAGTAGGCGATGAACCGGACGATCCGCCAGACGTTGGCGGCCGTGTCCGTGGTCCGCTGAACCGGCCGCACCTCCGTCGTAACACTGGTAGTGGCACTCATCGGTGCGCCTCCTTCGTCGCGTTGCCGTTCGTCGCGTTGCCGTTCTGGGTCGAGCTGTTCTGGGCCGAGCTGTTCTGGGTCAGGTGGACGAAGAGTTCCTGCAGGCCGACCGGGCCGAGTTCGACGCCGGCCGAGCGCGCCCTGGTCCGGAGACCGTCGTCGAGATCGCCGAAGACGGTGGTGGACTTCGTGCCGCCCAGGCGTTGTTCGGACAGGACTGTGAGACCGCCGGTGAGCTCGTCGACCGTTGCGGCCGGGCCAACCAGGGCGGCACCGCGTCCACGCAGGGTCTCGACCGGCGCCTGGGTGACGAGGCGGCCCTCGTCCAGGATCACGACCTCTTCCAGCAAGGCGCTGACCTCGCTGACCAGGTGCGTCGACAGCACGATCGTCCGCGGCGCCTCGGCGTAATCGGCCAGCAGCGCGTCATAGAAGAGGTTGCGCGACGGCACATCCATACCGAGGTAGGACTCGTCGAAGATCGTCAGCGGCGCCCGGCTGGCGATCCCGAGCACGACACCGAGCGCCGACTTCTTCCCTCGCGACAGACTCTGGATGCGCTTCTTCGGCGACAGCTCGAACTTGTCCAGCAGCTCGCCCGCCACCTCGTCGCTCCAGAACGGGCGCAAGTCCCGCGCGAACTCCACGGCACAACGCACCGGGATCGGCTGGGCCACGTCGCCGGACTCGCGGATCAGGCAGACCGTGCTGGTGATGGCGGCGTTCTCGTACGGCTCGCCGCCTTCGCCGACCTCGGCACCCTCGATCAGGATCCGGCCGAAGGTCTGCCGGCGAAAGCCCGCCAGCAGCGCGGCCAGCGTGCTCTTGCCCGAGCCGTTGCGGCCGAGCAGACCGTGGATCTTGCCCGGCGCGAGCCTCAGGTCGAGCCCGTCCACGGCGGTCACATCGCCGAACCGGACGGTTAGGTCCTCGGTCCGCACACTCAGCCCACTCATTTCGCCTCCTCCCCCTTTTCGGCATTGGCCTTCTCGATGTGCTGGATGACGTCGGTCAGCGGTACGCCGATCGCCTGCGCCTCGGTGATCATCGGATCGACCACTTCGGCGAAGAACGACTCGCGCCGCCCGGACCGGAGCAACTCACGGGCCTTCGGACTGACGAACATGCCGATGCCGCGCTTCTTGTAGAGCACGCCCTCATCCACCAGCTGGGCGAAGCCCTTCGCCGCCGTGGCGGGATTGATCCGGTAGAACGCGGCGTACTGGTTGGTCGACATCACCTGCTCGTCCTCACCGAGGGCGCCCGTGACGATGTCGGTCTTGATCTGCTCCGCGATCTGCAGATAGATCGGGCTGCGATCGTCGAACACCGTCCGCCCTCCTCGTGGTTCGTCTCATGGTTCTTCGGTTCCTAGGTTCATTACTTGACTAACGAACCGTAGCACCTGGCCCGCTCCGCTGCCAAGCACGTCCTCTTTTGCGTTCATTCGTCGGAATCCGCCCTTCCAGCCCAGTGGACATGTACCGGTCCGCGGCGGCAGAGGGCGGATTCCGACGAATGAACGCAAAAGAGGTCAGCGGTGCCGCTAGCGTTTGGGGATGACCTCTGAACATGACCAGGCCGTTGGCATTGCCCAGGAGTACGCCGCACAGGCCGCCGCGGTGGCCAGCAAGCTGAAGCCCGGCACGTACGACGCGGTGAACGCCCTCGCGCTGACCTCGATCGCGCACAGCCTCGCCGTCATCGCCGCAACGCAGCGCCGAGACAGGTAGCTCGCACCGCCGGGACCAGGTCGCGGCGTCGGGACAAATGGCTAAAGCGGCGCGGCTAATTGGCGGAGGGCCAGCTGCCAGTCCGGGCCGCGTTCGATCGGGCCGGTCGGTGGTCCGTCGATCCAGGCGGCTACTGGGCGGATGCCGTGTAGTGCGTTGACCAGCCAGACCTCACGGCCAGCCAACTGGTCCAACGTGCGGCGTCGTTCGGCAACCGGCGTACCGCGATCGGCGGCCAGTGATCGCAGCAGTCTGGCCGTGACCGACGGCAGGATCGGGAGGTCCGAAGGCGGTAGGCATAGCGTCTCGTCCTCCCACCAAAGGATCGCGGAGTACGCCGCCTCGAGGACGACACCACCCGGACCGGTTAGTAGCACCTCGTCGGCCTGGTTCTCCTTGTACGCAAGGACTTTCAGCTCACCGAGTACGTCGAGGTCCGGGCCTTTGACGGTCGGCGCCACTCGCGGATCCGGGCCGCCGTACCGGCTGACGCGGACCTGCCCACCCAACGGCGGCGCGGGCCGAAGGCGTAGGGAAAGCTCGCGATCGGTGGATAGCTCGACCCGTGGGAACCATCGGCCGCCGCGAGGCAACCGGGCGATCACGTCGACCCAGAAGGCGTTCGCGTCGACCCCGGCCGCCGTACAAGAGCCAACGAACCGCTCACGATGCAGCTCAAGCCCGCGCACCCGGCCGTCATCCAGCAAAAACGAATCCGCCACCAACAACTTGGTCACGTGGCGCTGCCGCGGAGGGTGGCGGTTGCCTTGAGCAACATCTCGTCGTACTCGGCGAAAGGGTCCGAGTCGAGCACGATGGCACCACCCGCGCCGACGACCGTCTCGGACGGCGTGAGCACGGCAGTCCGGATGACCACGCTGAGGTCGGCCCGACCGTCCACGGACAACCAGCCGAGCGCGCCCGAGTAGATCCCGCGCGCGCTGGACTCCAGCTCGTCGATCAACTGCATGGTCCGGATCTTCGGTGCGCCCGTCATCGAGCCGGGCGGGAAGCAGGCGCGTACGGCGTCGATCGCGTCCACGTCGTCGCGCAACCGGCCGCGGACCGAGGTGACGAGCTGGTGCACAGTCTCGTACGTCTCGACCGCCATCAACTGCGGCACCTGCACCGAGCCCGGCATGCTGACCCGGCCGAGGTCGTTGCGGATCAGGTCAACGATCATCAGGTTCTCGGCGCGCGTCTTCTCGTCGGCGGCCAGCTCCGCCGCGGCGATCCGGTTTTTCTCGGGATCATCGAGGCGGGGAGCCGTGCCCTTGATCGGACGGCATTCGGCCCAGCCGTCCGCGTCGACCGCCAGAAACCGCTCGGGCGACGAACTGGCGAGCGCGAGATCGCCATGCCGAACGAAGGCGGCGTACGGCGCGGGGTTGGCCTCGCGCTGCCAGAGGAAGAACTCGAACGGGTCCACCACCGCGGGCAGGCGGACGCGATTCGTCAGGCAGACCTCGTACGTCTGGCCGGCCTCCAGCGCCTCCCGGCACGCGTCGATCCCGGCGAGATAGGCCTCCCGGTCCTGCTCGAGATGCGCCTCGATATCGAGCCCGGCAAAGGGTTTGGACGTCGATCCCATGTACCAGTTCGAGGCCGACGCCGCCGCCTTCCGCAACCACGCCTCGGCGGCCGCCGCCTCCTCATCCGGATGAACCGCCACTAGGAAGGTCCGCGCCCGCGCATGGTCGATCACGACGAACCGGTTCGCCCAGATCCACAGCGAGTCCGGCGTCGGCGCCTCGTGCGCGACGGCACCACCGGTCAGGGCCTTGAGCTCATACCCGAAGAAGCCGACGTACCCGCCGCAGAAAATGTCCGCCAACTCAGCCGGTACGTCGCCATGCCTGGTCGCGAGCAGCGCTTGCATCTCGGCGAACGCATCCCCGTCGGCCACATCCCGTACGACGACTTCCGCGCCGGGGCCCGTCGTCGTACCGAGCACTGACGCTCGTCCGGTCGGGACCAGGCTGCCGTCCAGCCAGAACGCGGTCGGCTCGGCGGCGAACAGCTCGCGGTAAACCGTCTCGCCGTCGTACACCTCATCGACCCGAACGACGGACCAACGCAGCGGAGTACTCACACCCGAACGGTAATACCTCCCGCGTCCTCCCGGCCGCGAGTGGTCGGGTAAGACGCGACCACTCGCGGGATTAGGGGAAGACGGAGCCTAGTGGAGGGCGACTTTGCCGCGCATGGCGACGATGCGGCGGACTGGGATGGCGATTTCGAGGCCGTCGCGGGACTCGGCGCGTTCGCCCAACCAGGTCGCGGCAGACGTACGGCGGCTGTCGCTGGTGCCGGGCAGGTAGAGCGATTCGACCAGGTTTTTCGCGTCGGCGACGTTGTTGACCCGGTAGGCGTAGCGCTCGCGCTGGCTCTCGAGTACGTCGAAACCCGCGGCGCGGAGCTGGTCCCGGAGCTCGGTGAGCTCGCTGCCCGCCGGGAACTGCGGCGTCGACCGGAGCCGGGTGGTGAGCGTGGTGAGGATGCGGAAATCCGTCCGCCGCAAAGGCCGAATGGCGGGCACGGTCGCGGCCAGTACGCCGCCGCGGCGAAGCACCCGGGCCGCCTCGGCGAGCACGGCCGGCAGCGGCTGCATCACCATCAGGCCCATCGAGCAGGTGACCACGTCGAAGGACTCGTTCGCGAAGGGCAGGTGCAGCGCGTCGGCCTGGACCTTGGGCCCGGGCGCACCCGCCAGCTCGGCCGCGGAGGTGTCGACGCCGACCACCCAGCGGCCGTGCAGCTCGCGGGCGACCGGGCCGTTACCGCAGGCGAGGTCGAGCACCCGCTTGGCCTCGCCGGACACCGCCCGGACCAGCCAGCGGTACGGGGTGTGGTCGCCGGCGACGGCGCGGGACAGCAGTCTTTCCGTACTGCCCGGCCTGGTCTCGTGAAACTCACGGACGTAGGCCGGCCAGTCGACATCGTTCTCAGGCATCGCGGACAGACGTTACCGCCCGGCCACGCTGCGTACAGCATTGGCGCCAAGGCCTTACTCAGCCTTGAGGTGTGACCTAACGGTCAGTCAGACCCGGCTGACGAAGATGTGACCGGCGATCTCGTCGCTGATCACGCCCCCGGCCTCGCGGCTGCCGACCAGCACACCCTCGGCGTCCAGCGCGGAATCCACCTCGCGGCCGGGCAGCGCGTTCGCCCGGCGCAGCACGGACATCGCGTCGTCGTCGGTCTGCACCGGCTCGGCGATCCGGCGGACCAGCACCCGGACCTTCTCCCCGGCGGCGTCGAGGACCTGGTCGAGCGGCTCCACGCCGAGCCGGAACTCGGTGATCGCGGTGGCCTCGTTGTCCTTCTGCAGCTCCTCCAGACCCGGGATCGGGTTGCCGTACGGCGACTCGGTCGGGTTCTTCAGGATCTCCAGCAGGCGGCGCTCAACGGCGTCGCTCATCACGTGCTCCCAGCGGCAGGCCTCGGCGTGCACGTCCTCCCACTCGAGGCCGATGACGTCGACCAGCAGGCGCTCGGCCAGGCGGTGCTTGCGCATCACCCGGATCGCCTGCATGCGGCCGACCTCGGTCAGCTCCAGATGGCGGTCGCCCTCCACCGTGACCAGGCCGTCGCGCTCCATCCGGGCGACGGTCTGACTGACGGTCGGGCCGGATTGGTGCAGGCGCTCGGCGATCCGCGCACGCAGCGGCAGAATGCCTTCTTCTTCGAGCTCGTAGACGGTGCGCAGATACATCTCGGTGGTATCGATCAGCTCGCTCACGTTTTCTATTGTCCACTACTGAGGCAACCCTCACGAATCCCGGTCGGCCATCGCCCCCGCAGCACGGCCGTGCGCCCATGGGAGCGTGCCCGGCGGTCGACCGGGAGGCGGCGAATCGCCGGGCGCAAGGGCGGGAAGGTTGCGGAATGGCCGCAGCTGGTCCAACACGCGGGACGGATTAACAGATACCGCATAGGCTCAAGACGCCATGCAGCACACTAGTGAGTTCGCGCTTCGAGTCGATTTTCCCGCCCAGGCACCAACCGGACACCCGCCTTCGGGCCCGCGTCTGACCGTGCTCGTCGACGGTGTCGACGTGATCGGTGCCGCCACCGGACAGGTCGGGTGGTCGCCGGACGTGGTCCTGTCCGACGACAGTCCGTTCCTGCCCAGCCGTCCAGGTGACCGGATCGCCATCTACCACTGCGCCTGTCCGGCCGATGGTTGTGGCGTGGTCGCACCGATGATGCGCAAGATCGTCGGCCAGCTGTGGTGGATGGACTTCCGCAGCTACACCGGTGTCTTCGACGGGCCCCGGGCGATCGCCGAGATCCCGCCCGACGCCGGCGAGCGCCTGCAGGTGCCGACGCTGATCTTCGATGACGAGCAGTACCGCGCCGAGGTCGCCCGCGCGATCGCCGCCTGGCGCGACACCGCCCAGCAGCTCAGCGCCTGAGCTTCAGCAGATATCTGCCCGCCAGACCGATGGCGAGCACGGTCGCGCCGGTGAGTACCGAGGCGATCGGCAACGTGACGGCCAGCACCAGACAACCGGTCAGCCCGAGGACGCTCAGCGCCTTCGGGAACCGGCGCTGCTCCGGCGGCTGGGTGATGGCCGCCGCGTTGGCGATCGCGTAGTACAGCAATACGCCGAACGACGAGAACCCGATCACGCCACGCAGGTCCGTGACGAGCACCAGCACCCCGACCACCGCGGCCAGCGCCACCTCGGCGTGATGCGGCACCTGGAAACGTGGATGCACCGCCGCCAGCCAGGACGGCAGATCGCCACCGCGGGCCATCGCGAGTGACGTCCGCCCGATGCCGGCGATCAACGCCAGCAACGCGCCAAGGCTCGCCAGCGCTGCGCCGATCCGCACCACCGGTACGACGCCGTCCGCACCCACCTCGTTGACCGCACTGGCCAGTGGCGCGGTCGCCCCGGCGATCCCGGCCGTGCCGAGGCTGGTCAGCAGGCTGATCCCGATCACCAGGTAGATGCCGACGGCAACGGCCAACGCGATCGTGATGGCCCGGGGAATCGTCCGCGCCGGATCGCGTACCTCCTCCCCCATCGTCGCGATCCGCGCGTATCCCGCGAAGGCGAAGAAGAGCAATCCGGCCGCCTGCAATACGCCGTACGGCGAAGTGCCGTACGACCAGAGCGTCAGGGCATGATCCGGCCGGGCGACCAGGAGAACCACCACAACAGTGGCGAGTACGACGAGCGTGCAGCCGACCAGCACCCGGGTCAACCGCGCCGTACGCGTGATGCCGCGATAGTTGACCGCCGCCAACGCCACCACGGCAGCCAGGGCGACGAGCCTTCGCAACCACTCCGGCCCCGGTACGGCGTACGTCGCGAAAGTGAGCGCCATCGCGGCACACGACGCGGTCTTGCCGATCACGAACGCCCAACCGGCGGCGAATCCCCAGCCGGGGCCGAGGCGCTCGCGGCCGTAGACGTACGTGCCGCCGGAGACCGGGTAGACGGCGGCGAGCTGGGCCGATGACGCGGCGTTGCAGTAGGCCACGATCGCGGCGAGGACGAGGCTGATCAGCAGGGCGGCGCCGGCCGCGCGAGCCGCCGGCGCCCAGACCGCGAAGACCCCGGCCCCGACCATCGAACCGAGCCCGATGATCGCGGCATCCGTCACCCCGAGCCGCCGCGCCAGACCTGCCGGCTTCGTCGCCTTGTCCTCTGGGGTTGGCTGGTGTTCAGTCACTGGCTTCCATCGCGGCGGCGATCCTCTTCTCGGCATCGGCGACCACATCCGCGGGCGCCTCGGGCAGCAGGTCCGCCCACAGGGGCAGCATCTCGCGTCGCGCCTCCAGCATGCCCAGCGGGCGCGGGAAGAACCAGACATGGAAGTGCGCGGAGCCGTCACCCCAGCGGTAGACGTGCACGCGGGCGATGTCCTCCAGCGCGAGGATGGCCCGCTCGACCCTGGCGACGACCGGGCCGTACGACGCGGCGAGGTGATCGGGCAGATCGGCGAACGAGTCGTGGTGCTCCCGCGTGGTCAGCCAGACCACGCCGGGAATGGTGACCTCGGTGGCGCGGCACAGCACCCAGTCGTCGTTGCTCCACAGCGGCGGCTGGTGCTCGGACGCTTCCCCGGCGGCGAACCACGCGCACAGGCCGCAGGGATCGCCACCCGGCTCGCCGACGCGGAACGGCTCGGGAATGACTCGCGGCCCAAGCTCGCGGCGGATCAGCGGTTCTGCGTACGGAAGGGTCATGGCGGTGCCTCTCTCGATGCTTCGGCTTGACTCCTTTATGAAACACCTGCGTTGCAGATTTTGCAACACCTATGTTGCATCCGGGTCCGTCTGCTCAGGGGTCGACGATGCCGCGGAGCAGGATGTCGAGAGTGAGGGTACGCACGCGACGACGTGACCAGTGGTGCCGTCCGCGCATGTGCACGTAGGTCTGCACGGCTGCGACCATCACGATCTCCGCCACGTCGTCGATCCGGCCGCGCGGATGCAGCGAACCGTCCTCCGCGCCCTCGCGCAGGAACCGCTCGAACGGCTCGATGAAGACGACCGAACCGTTGCGCTCCTGCTCGCGATGGAAGACCAGGTCCGACGACATCAGCAGCGGCAAATGCCTGTCCACCAAGTCGAAAAGGGCTTCCAGCGATCGCACCAGCCCGTCCCGGCCGGTCCCCGAGCTGGTCAATACCGGCCACATCGTGCTGCGGAAGTCCTCGGCCAGCGCGTCCAGCAGCGCATCCAGCAGCACCTCGACGGTCAGCCCTTGCCGCCAGAGCGTCACCCGCGAACGCCCGACCTTCTCCGCGACCCGCTCCAGCGTGACCCCGGCCCAACCGTGCTCGGCCAGCACCGCCACCGTCGCCTCGCGCAGCGTTTCCTCCACCGTCACCGTCATCGCTGTCGCCACTTCCGGCCATGGCCACCGTCTGCACCGGCAGGCCCCTTGTGAAACATCCCCGTTTCATTGCACCATGACTCTACCAACCCAAGGAGAAGCGCGTGGCCGCCACCAACGAACCCCCAGCCAAGTCGAGCGACCCCGAGCCGAGCGCCTCCGAGCCGAGCGCCGCCAAGATGCCGGAGCGGTCGGAGCGCGCCTTCGGCTTCACCCCGGCCGAGGAGACCGCACTCGCGGCACTGGCCGCGGGCCTGTCCACCCTGACGACGGGCCTCGCCGGCCGCCCGCTCCCCGTCTCGGACGAGGACGCCGTGATCGCCGCCATCGAACACGCCCTCAGCCGAATGATCGAAGACTACGAAGTCCCCGACCCGACGATCCGCGCCCAGGTAACCACCGCCCGCAACAACCTCCGCACCCACTGGACCCGCGGCGCCGCCTCCATGTAACCCCATCCTCTCCAGCGTCGACCGGCCTCCCCGGATCCCGCGATCCCGCGGATCCCGCGCGATCCGGCGCGAGGTGGCTCGTCCTGCGCGCCCGATTCCGGGTGGTGTTGGTGGGCACCCGTCCCCCTGAGTTCTTGCGAATTGGCGGGTTGTCGCAGAATGCGCCCGCCTTGCCGCGGTCAAGAGCCCGATCGCCACGAGGCCGACGAATTGCGAGGGGGTAACCACCGTGCGGGTGGGTTACCACCTCGGATTGGCGGGGTGGTAACCCACCTCGCGAATGGCCAGCCACTCCCAAACACGCAGTGCGGCCGCCGATGCCACCGACCGTCGCCCTATTCCGAGGGTCGACCTGCGGAAAAGGGGGTGGACTCGCCAAACTTGCCGGGACGGGGACCGGCGGCGGAACCTGACGACTCAGCGCTTATCGATGGCTGCGGGTGCGTCTTCCCGAGCGGACTGGACGTTCTCGCGGCCGGAAAACGTCCAGTCCGCTCGGGAAGATGCCAGCCGGGCGCGGGACCACTCGGCAGTGGTGCTCAAGGACAGACTCGCGATCCGTGCACGGCGCCGCACGGTGGAGGCGGCGGCGTGGTGGGGGTGGGTTAGGTGGCTTTTAGGGTGGTTAGGAGGCGGGCGACTTCGGTGGCTACGGCGTCGCGGGCGGGGCCTAGGTATTTGCGGGTGTCTACCAGAGTGGGGTTGTTGGCGAGGACTTGGCGGACTACGTCGGTGAAGACGTTGTTGAGGTGAGTCGCGATGTTGACCTTGGTCATACCGGCCTCGACCGCGCGGGTGAGGTCGGCGTCGGCTACACCGGATGAGCCGTGCAGAACGAGTGGAACGCTGACTGCCTCGCGCAGGAGTCCGATGAGCTCGAAGTCGAGTTCGGCAGTTCGCTCGGTCATCGCGTGCGACGAGCCGACCGCCACAGCGAGAGCGTCGACCCCCGTCGCCTCGACGAAGGCGGCTGCCTCGTCGGGCCGGGTGCGCGCGCCGGGGGCGTGGACGCCGTCCTTGCCGCCGACTTCGCCGATCTCCGCTTCGACGAAAACGCCGTTCTCGTGGCAGAACGCTGTTACCTCGGCAGTGGCCCGCACGTTCTCGGCGTACTCCAGTTTCGACGCGTCGAACATCACCGACGTGAAGCCGAGCGAGACGGCCTCGGTGACGAGGTCCCGGTCCATCGCGTGGTCCAGGTGTACGACCACTGGCACGGTCGACGCGGCGGCCGCGGCGAGAGTGGCGACGCCGATCGGCTTGAGGGCGCCGTGGTACTTCACCGCGTTCTCGCTGATCTGCAGGATGACGGGCGCGCCGGCCTGCTCGGCGCCCGCGATCAGCGCGACAGCGTGCTCCAGCTGGATCACGTTGAACGCACCGACACCACGACCGGCCTTCGCCGCGCTCAGCACGACCTCGGCTCCGGAAACCAACGGCATGACGAAACTCCCTTATTTACAACGTAGTCACGGTTACAGCAGGCAACCAGCGCTGGTACGCGTCGAGATCGATGTCCCCGGCAACAGGTGTGAGCACGGCCGCCGACGAGGCCGCCACAGCAGCACGCAACACGTCGGGCCAATCCAAAGAACCATCAGCCACAGCAGCAGCGACCACCGCCGTGCAGGCATCACCCGCGCCAGTAGGATTCCCGGCCACGCGCTCAACCGGCAACGCACGCCAGGCGCCAAGGGGGCTCACGGCAACCATCCCAGCAGCGCCATCAGTGATCACCGCAGCGGCAGCGCCAAGTTCGAGCAACTGACGGGTGCCATCGGCAACAACCACGTCCTCGCCAAGGGCCTCGCGCAGCTCAGCCGCGTTAGCCCGTACGACCGCACCAGCCTTGGCCGCAGCGACCAAAGCCGCACCGCCGGCGTCAACCACAGCCGGTACGTCGTGCTCCCGGGCGCGCGCGGCCAACTCGGCGTACGCAAAATCAGGGATCCCCGGCGGCAGACTCCCCGAACAGACGAGCACCGACAAGCTTGCCCACGGCAACCGATCGAGGAAGGCGCGCCATTCGTCCGGAGCGACCGAAGGCCCGGCCTCGTTGAAGATCGTGGCATCACCGTTGTCCGAAGCAACTACCGCGACGGTCCGTCGAGTCTCGCCCGCGATCGGCGTGAGCAGCGCCGTCAAACCCGCTGAGTAGAGCTCGTCCAACGCGAGATCGCCGGTCACACCGCCGACCAGGCCGAGCGTCAGCACCCGATGGCCGAGAGCGAAGGCGACCCGGGCGACGTTCACGCCCTTACCACCGGCCCGCTGGCGGACGCGGGCGACGCGATGGCTGCCGCCCGGCACCAGCTCGGGTACGTCGTACGTGACGTCCAGTGCGAGGTTGAGCGTGACCGTGCCGATCAGTCCAGCCATTCGCCGGCCCGCATCACCTTCTGGACGGCGTACTCGCTGTCGAGCACGACGAAGTCCGCACGCTTGCCGACCTCGATCGCGCCTACCTCGTACCAACCGAAGGCCTCCGCGGGCGCGGTCGACGCCATCCGGGAGGCGTCGACCAGGGAGATCCCGGCCCGTACGGCGTTGGCGTACGCGACGTCCATGGTCAGCGTGCTACCGGCGATCGACTTCTCGCCCGTGGTGAGGCGGGCCTCGCCGGCAGCGACGTCGACCTCGAGCCCACCGAGCTTGTACCGGCCGTCGGGCATCCCGGTCGCGACCATCGCATCGGTGATGAGCGCGATCCGCCTGGTCCCGGCCGCGGCCACCGCCACCCGGACCACCTGCGGATCCAGGTGGAAGCCGTCGTTGATCACCTCGAGCAGCAGACGCGGATCGTTCAGCGCGGCACCGACCGGCCCCGGGTCGCGATGGTGGAACGGCCGCATCCCGTTGAAGAGATGCGTCGCCACGGTCGCGCCGGCGTCGGCCCCCGCGACCATCTGCTCGTACGTCGCGTCGGTATGACCGAGCGCGGCCACCTTGCCCGCGTCGACCGTCTGCCGGATCGCGTCCAGACCGCTCGGCAGCTCGGGCGCGATCGTCACCATCTTGACCACGTCGCCGAGCACCTTGGCCAGATCGCCCTCGACCGGATCGCGCAACAACGACGGCTCATGCGCACCACAACGCGCGGCCGAAAGGAACGGGCCTTCCAGGTGCACACCCGCGATCACGCCATCGGTGACCAGGTCGGCCAGGCAGGCGGTCTGCGAGACCAGCTCGTCCAGCGGACCCGTGACCAGGCTCGCCATCGTCGTAGTGGTGCCGTGCTTGGCGTGGAATGCGGCGACCTTGCGAGCCTCTTCCGGATCGGTCGTCGAGTACGACGCACCGCCGCCGCCATGGGTGTGGATGTCGACGAAGCCCGGGACCAGCGTGATGTCGCCGAGGTCCTCCGGCCGCTCACCGTTGGCGGGCATCCCGTCGGCGCGGCGGCCCATCGCGAAGATGTCGCCCGCGACGATCTGGATCCACGCCCGCTCCAGCACGTCGTCCGGGGTGACGATCCGGCCCGCCAGGTACGTCGTCATTCGGCTTCACCCTCCTCAGGGTCCGACTTCAAGTTCACCGCGTCCCAGGCCATCAACGCGGCGCCGAGGCAGCCGGCCTCTTCGCCGAGCACGGCCGCAACGATCTCCGGACGCCGCTGGAACGTCAAGCGCGCCGCGAGCCCGTCCCGCAAGGGCCGCAGCAGGGTCTCCCCCGCGCCGACCAGCCCGCCGCCAATGGCGATCCGGGTGGGCGCCAGCAGAGTCGTGTAAAGCACCAGAGCGTCCACCAGCGGCCGCACGGCCTCGTCCCAGACCACGGCGGCGTCGGGATCACCTGCCGCGAGGAGTTCGAGCACCTCGCGAGAGCCATCGCTGACGGGATGACCCGTGCGTTCGCCGTACCGCCGGGCAAGGGCGGCGGCCGAAGCGACGGTCTCGAGACAGCCGAACTGGCCGCACGCACAACGCTCGGCCGCGTCGGTGTGCACGAACCGGGTGTGGCCGATCTCACCGGCGAATCCGTCTCCGGAAACCAGCCGGCCGTCGACCACCATGGCCGCGGCGATACCCGTGCCGAGCGGAAGGAAGAGCGAGTTGGTGGTGCCGACGAGGGCGCCGTTGCGCAGCTCGGCGTATCCCCCTGCGCGTACGTCGTGGGCAAGCACCACCTCTTGACCATCGCCGACGGCCGAGCGGATCGCGTCCAGTACGCCGACGTTCAGCCAGGCCAGGTTCTCAGCGCGGACGGTACCGCGAGCGGAGATGATGCCCGGTACGACGACGCCGACGCCGCGCACCTGGTACCCCTCGGCGGCGGCCTTCTGCGCCAACTCGACGACCGTTTCGACCAGTGCGTCGAGCACCGCCTGACCGCCGGCCTCCCGGGGAGTGGGCCTGGTCTCGCGATGCACGACGGTGCTGTCGCGCGCGACCAGGCCGCACTTCATCCGGGTTCCGCCGAGATCGACGGCCACCACGACTTCACTGAGCTCCACGGAGCGCCATTATGCAGCGTTACTCGCCGGTTTGAACATCCATGAGCAAAACGTGGACGCTTCGAGACGTTTTAAGCGAGACACTCGGCTTAATTGGCGCTCAACCCCTGCTGAAACGCCGCCACCAGGAACGCCACCAGGCTGTCGGTCAGATCCTGGGTGTCCGACGGGACCCCGTCACTCGCCCCGGGCGCCTTGGACAACGTGCGCGACTGGTGCAGTGCGAGCAGCCCGAGCATGTTCACGTACCCGAAGGCGACCGCTTCCGGATGCGCCTCGGGCAGTGCCGCCCGCAGCGCCGCCAGGTAACGCCCCTCGACCGGATCGGCCTCGGCGGCGTACAGCTCGCGGATCCGCGGGCTCGGGTCGAACGCGACCCGGCCGATGAACCGCTGGATGGTCGGGCCGCGATCACCTCGCCTGATCGCGAGATTGAGCCCCGGCTCGACGAAGGCCCGGATCAGCTGCTCCGGTGTCGCGTCGCCCTCCTCCTCAAGCCGGTCGAGCCGTCGCTTGCGCTCGGTGTTGACCGGTGCCATCGCCCGCGCCACGGCGGCGCGCAACAGCGCCTCCTTGGAACCGAAGTGATAGTTGACCGCGGCGATATTGGCCTCGGCGGCGACCGTGATCGCGCGCAGTGAGGTGCCTTCGTACCCCCCATCGCCGAACCTTTCTTCGGCGACGTTGAGCAACCTTTCCCGGGTGGATTCCACGGGTGCTTCCACAGAGTTCTCCTTCCCCCCAAGCACCGGCCGTCCAGGCACCCCACCTGCTCACGGCCCGTAGCTTGTTCGACAGCATAGTTCAAACGACCGTTTGAATAGCAGCGTTCAGCCGACTAATTTCCCGCCGATGCCGACCTGTTGCCTTTCAAGGTCCCGTCAGTGCCGAAATCGGAGGCCTGCACGGGAGGTCGAACCACCGCCCGCGCAGGGCGCTAGGGTCTTTGCGGTGAGCATTCCGCAATCCACTTCCGTCCGGATCGACCCGCGTTTTTGTGGACCCGCGCGGTCCGGGAACGGCGGCTACACGGCCGGCCTAGTCGCGTCCGCCCTCGCCCCGGCGCGCACTCCGATCCGCGTCCGCCTGCGGATGCCGCCGCCCTTGACGATCGACCTCGACCTCGCGGTCACCGGCGACGTCGTACAGCTGACCGGGCCCGATGGCCTGGTGGCCGAAGGCGTTGGGACGGGCGACGAGCTGCCCGTGGTGGACCCCGTCGAGCCGGCCGAGGCGCGCGCGGCGGAGGCGTCGTACCGGGGGCTGGCGCACCACCCGTTCCCCACCTGCTTCGCGTGCGGCCCGGAGAACGCGACCGGTCTGCGGTTGCGGCCCGGCCCGCTCGGCGACGGCCGGACCGCGTGCACCTGGACCCCGTCGGCGGACCTGGCCGATGCCGACGGCCTCGTCGGTACGCCGTACCTCTGGGCGGCTCTGGATTGCCCGGGCGGCTGGACGATCGACCTCGAGGGCCGGCCGTCCGTACTCGGCCAGATCACCACCTGCGTCGACGCGCGCCCACCGGCCGACGAGGCGTGTGTGGTGATGGGCCGCCACCTCGGGGAAGACGGACGCAAGACCCACACCGCGACGACCTTGTACGACGCGGACGGCCGGGTCCTCGCTCGCGCGACCCAGATCTGGATCGCCGTGGACCCGGCCGATTTCCGCTGACTAACGCGGCGTCGGCGTGGTGCTCGGCACCGGCACCGGGATGCTGACGTTGCCGTTCTGCGGGATCACCATGAACTGGATCTTGCCGGACTCGATCGCGGACTTGAGCAGGTAACCCTGCGCGCCGAGCAGCGCCACCTGGGCCTTGACCGACTGCAGCTCGACGTTCACCTGCTGGTTCTTCTGCTCCTGCGCCTGCCGGGCCAGCTCGGCGCGCTGCTTCGCCTCGATACCGTCGATGATGCCCTTGTCCATCGGGTTCGGCTTCTGGATCGTGAAGGACAGCTCGCCACAACCGTTGTTGCCGTTGTAGCTCGGGCCGCAGAAGTAGTCGCCACCGACGGCGGCCGGCAGCAGCCGGGTGAACTCCTTCGCCGCGGCGGTCTGGAACTGCGCCTTCTTGGCCTCGTTGTTGTAGAGCTCGGCCCAGTTGTAGTTGGTCGCGACGGCGGCGAGGGCGCGGTCGATCTGCGGCCGGAAGTACGCCCGCAGCATGTCGTGCCAGCCCTTCTCGGTGAAGGCGTAGGTCTTGAGGCCGATCCGCTCGTGGAAGTTCTGCAGGATGGCCTGGTCACGGTTCAGCGTGAAGTAGACCTGGACCCGCACCCCGAGGCGCACGTTGTCCTTGCTGACGACCGTGACCTCGTCATCGGCGGAGCTGTCCGCGCCGGCGCCGCCGATGATGTACGAGCGCTGGTCGATCGGGTAGACGTAGAACTGGTCGCCGGGGCCGATCCGCTTGTTGGTGGAACCCGGCGCGATCACGCTCTTGAACTTGCGATCCTCGATGATGCCGCCGCCGTAGTGCAGGCCGATCTCATTCGTCGCGGTGTTCGCGAAGTTGAAGATCTTGACCAGCAGGATGATCGCGATGATCACCAGGATCACAACGCCGATCACCTTGCCCACCGGGCTCTTCGACTTGATCGCCGCCACGTTCGGGGTCTTCGCCATCTGGGGTCGTGCTCCTTGCTGGTCATGCCGGCATAGCGCCGGGTCATTCGGGGATGTGCTGCGACTTGTTCGGGGAGTTGCTGCGCCTTGGACAGCCTTTGGACGGCGGAGTTATCCGTCGAGTTCCTTGCGGTCGAGCAGCCGTCGTACGTCGGCCAGGGTGATGTCGGCCGAGACGGCGACATCGCGAGGCACGGACGGATGCCCGGCGAGCGTACGCAACCCCTGCTCGGCGGTCGCGACCACCTTCTCCAGCGTGCGCACCTCGTCCTTGAGCGCGGCGACTTGCTGCTCCGCGATCTGCGCCCGGCGATACGAGGCGATGGCGAACCAGGCCAGCGCGACGGCCAGGATCACGGCCGGTAGTAGTACGAGCCTCAGCATGTGTCCAATGGGACCACGTTCGTGGGTCGTTGGATGACCATCTCGGCCACTTGTCAGCCTGCGGCGTAAATCTGTTGAGTGCCGGCCGATCGCGACGTAGGTTCTCAGTACACGCGAAGGGAGGTGGTCCAACGCATGAATTGCAATCGGACTCGTGAGGTGGCGGCGGGCTAGCCGCTCTCCACAGTTAGTGGGCATGTGGCTAGCCAGTTTCACGCCAGTCACCGGACCCGTGAGCAGTCAGGTCAGTCCGCCTGACCCTCGAAGATCGAGGAAGCGCTCACGGGTCTCTTTTATTTACAGGCAATCCAGGGAGAGCGCCCTGGCGATCTCGTTGACCTGGGCCTGGAAGTAGGCGCCGGCGTCGTCGAGGGCCCAGTGCAGCTGGCCGAAGATCTCCATGCAGATCAGGCCGTAGAGCCGGGTCCAGTAGTTGAGGCTGAGGTAGATCGCGCCCGGCGGCAGATTGCCGAACTGGGCCGCGCGGCTCTCCAGCTGGGCCACCAGTTCCGGACCGAGCTCCTCGTCGGGCGGGATCGGGAACGGACGGCGGTGCCACAGCTCCTGCATCAGATCCTTGAAGACCGCGCCGAACCGCATCCCGGCCTGATGGCACGGCGAATCGTCGTACGGATCGAGCATCGGGCTGTGCACGGGCGAGCCGAAGACCAGGCCGAACTCGGCCGGATGGGCCACCGCCCACGCGCGCAGCGCCAGCGCGGTCGCGTAGAGCCGGGCAGCGAGATCGTCGGGCGCGTACTCGTCGCGAGCGGCGACCATCGCGGCGGTGAGCTCGTCGAACAGGTCGGTGATGAGCGCGGTGATCAGCTCGTCGTGACTCGGGAAGTACCGGTACAGCGCGGGCGCACTCAGGTCGAGGTCGCGCGCGATCGCCCGCAGCCCGATCGCGGTCTGGCCGCCCTCGACCAGTCGCCGCCGGGCCGCCGCCTTGATCTCGGCGACGGTCGCGGCACGTTGCCGGTCCCGTCGCGTCTCGACGGTCGCTTCAGTACTCACCTTTGACTCCTTGACAGGTCAGGTTCAGTCCCGGCTATGGTGAACACCGTTAACCGTTAACGGTGTTCACTACCGCGACCACTGTTCAATGTACGCCCTTCGGAGGGGTTCCGTGTTCGAAACACTCGGTCGGCTCGCTTACCGGCGGCGCCGCGCCTTCCTCGTCCTGACCGGCCTGTTCGTCATCGGGGCGGCCGTCTGGGGCACGGGCGTGTTCGGCTCGCTCGCGAACGGCGGATTCGAGGCGCCGAACAGCGAGGCCGCCAAGGCCGTGCGCACGCTCGAGCAGACCGTCGGGCGGGATGGCTCGGACGTCATCGTGCTCTATCGCAGTGATGCGGCGACTGTGGCAGACCCGGAATTTAAACAGGCGGTCGACTCGCACCTGGCCGGTTTGCCAGACGGCGAGGTCGTTCGGACTGCCACCTACTGGTCGACGAAGGCGCCCGCGTGCGTCTCGAACGACCAACACAGCACGTATGCCGTACTGACGCTGGCCGGCGCCGATCCCGAGGAGCGGCTGGCTACCTACCACCGGATCCAGGACGCGCTCGGCCGTACGCCCGCCGGGCTCGACGTGAAGCTCGGTGGCGAAATGGCCGTCTTCGAAGAGGTGAACGTCCAAACCGAGCACGACATCGTCCAGGCCGAGACCATCTCGCTGCCGATCGTGCTGGTCTTGCTGGTGATCGTGTTCGGCGGACTGGTCGCGGCGAGTCTGCCGTTGTTCGTGGGCGGACTCGCCATCCTCGGCGCGTTCGTCGTGCTGCGGGCGCTCACCACGTTCACCGATGTGTCCGTGTTCTCGATCAACATCGTGACGATGATCGGTTTCGGCCTGGCGATCGACTACGCGCTGTTCATCGTGACGCGATTCCGTGAGCAGCTCGCGCAAGGCGATGACGTCGAGAAGGCCCTGGTGACGACCATGGCGACCGCCGGTCGGACTGTCGCCTTCTCCGGCATCACTGTGGGTGTGGCCATCACTAGCCTGGTGTTGTTCCCGGTGATGTTCCTGAAGTCCATGGCGTACGGCGGTGCCGCTGCGGTGGTTGTCGCGATGGTGGCGGCCTTGACCGCTCTGCCCGCGCTGTTGGCCGTGCTGGGACATCGGGTGAACAAGCTGCGCATCCCCGGCCTTGGCCGCTCCAAGCCGCGCGAGGGCCAGCACGGGGCGTGGTACCGACTGGCGCAGAGCGTGATGCGTCGGCCCATCCGGTACGTCGTAGTGCTGGTGCCGCTCGTACTGGTCCTCGGTATCCCCTTCCTGCGGGCCGAACTCGGCGGTGTCGACCACCGGGCACTCCCCGTGGGTTCGGAGAGCCGTACCGTCACGGAGATCCTGCAGAGCGATTTCGCCGGTGCTGGTGGTTCGAACGTCTTGGCGGCGGTTCGGTTTGACGCATCGCTTGGCGATCGTGAGGCGCAGCAGAGCCTCGCGCCGTACCTCAAGAACTTGCAGGCGCTTAGGGACGTAGATGCGGTTCGTGTCGACGGGTACAAGGATGGCGTTGCCTCTGTTGTCGTACACACCTCCTACACCGCGCAGGAGCTGCCAGCGCGTGATGTGGTCAAGGCGGTCCGTGGCGTCGTACCGCCGGCAGGGACGTCTGTGCAGGTTGGAGGCGAGACTGCGGCGCTACTGGATCTGCTGGACGTCATGGGCGAGCGTGCGCCGTGGATGATCGGTCTGATCATCGTCATCACGTTCCTGCTGTTGTTCCTGGCCTTTGGCTCGCTGGTACTGCCGGCGAAGGCGTTGCTGATGAACGTGTTGTCGCTGGCGGCGTCGTTCGGCGCGATGGTCTGGATCTTCCAGGACGGGCATCTGTCGGGTCTGCTCGACTTCACCCCGGCGGGTTTCCTCGACGCGACCAACCCAGTGCTGCTGTTCGCCGTACTCTTCGGGCTCTCGATGGACTACGAGGTGTTCCTGCTCAGCCGGATTCGTGAGGAGTACGACCGTACCGGTGACAACACGAAGGCGGTCGCGCTCGGACTGCAGCGCACGGGCGGCATCATCACCAGTGCGGCCCTGCTGCTGGTGATCGTGGTGGGCGCGTTCTCCACCTCGGGCATCGTGTTCGTGAAGATGATCGGTATCGGCCTGGTGATCGCGATCACCCTCGACGCCACGGTCGTTCGCGCCCTGCTGGTCCCGGCCACGATGCGCCTGCTCGGCAAGGCCAACTGGTGGGCTCCGCCCGCACTCACCCGTTGGTGGCAGCGCAACGGCTTCCGCGAGGTCGAAGCCCCACGCCCTTCGTCCGATGAGCGTGAGCCCGTCAACGTCTAGGGCTGGAGCCGCTGCAGTTGCCAGGAGTCGCCTGTACGCCGGTACGCCAACCGGTCGTGCAGGCGGCCCGTCCGGCCCTGCCAGAACTCGATGAAGTCGGGCTTGATCCGGTAACCGCCCCAGAAGTACGGCGTGGCGATCTCGGTGCCGTCGGGCCATTGCCGCTCGTACGACGCGTATTGCAGGTCGAGCTCCTCGCGGGATTCGACCGGCTGCGACTGTTGCGAAGCCCAGGCGCCGAGCTGGGAACCACGCGGGCGACTGGCGAAGTAGGCGTCGACCTCGTCCTGCGGCAACTTCGAGGCTGTGCCTTCCACGCGGACCTGGCGTTCCATCACGTGCCAGGGAAATACCAGTGCACACAGTGGATTGGCCGCGAGCTCGTCACCCTTGCGGGACTGCTGGTTGGTGTAGAAGACGAAACCGCGCTCGTCGATCCCCTTCAGCAGAACGGTTCTCGCGGACGGACGGCCGGTTTGATCCGCCGTCGCCAGCACCATCGCGTTGGGCTCGGCCACCCCGAACGCAACGGCGTTCTCCAGCCACCGCTGGAACTGCACGATCGGATCGGGGTGCACCTGATCCTCACGCAGCTCGCCGAGGCCGTAGGTCTCCCGCATCTCTTCTAGCTCCACAAGGCGAGCCTAGACTCCCTTTTGTCCGCGAGTGGTCAAAAGGGATGACGTGGGTAACACGCTTCACACAGTCCTGTAACCCGCAACACACAGAGGTGTCCGTCTGGCAGGTGGTGGGCCTATGCTGCGTGGGCAGCCGATACAGACAAGGGAGTCGCGGGCGAATGTCAGAGCCGGTCACCGTCCAGCATGGCCTCGAAGGTGTGGTTGCCTTCGACACCCAGATCGCCGAGCCGGACAAGGAGGGATCGGCACTGCGCTATCGCGGTGTCGACATCGAGGATCTAGTCGGCAGAGTCCCCTTCGAGAACGTCTGGGGCCTCTTGGTGGATGGAGCTTTCACGCCGGGTCTACCACCCGCGGAGCCGTTCCCGTTGCCCGTGCACTCTGGTGATGTCCGGGTCGACGTGCAGTCCGCACTGGCGATGCTGGCACCGGCCTGGGGTCTACGCCCGCTGTACGACATCGACGACGTGCAGGCGCGGGACGACTTGTCGCGCGCGGCCGTGATGGCGTTGTCGTACGTCGCCCAGGCCGCTCGTGGAACTGGTCAGCCGATGGTTCCGCAGCGTGAGGTGGACAAGGCTCAGACCATCACCGAGCGGTTCATGATCCGCTGGCGTGGTGAGCCGGACCCCAAGCACGTGAAGGCTGTCGACGCCTACTGGACGTCTGCCGCCGAGCACGGCATGAACGCTTCCACCTTCACCGCAAGGGTGATCGCGTCGACCGGCGCCGACGTACCGGCCGCACTCTCGGGCGCGGTCGGCGCGATGTCGGGCCCGCTGCACGGCGGTGCGCCCGCGCGAGTGCTGACGATGATCGAGGACGTCGAGCGTGGCGGCGACGCCCGCGCGTACGTGAAGGGACTGCTCGACTCCGGTGATCGCCTGATGGGCTTCGGGCACCGCGTCTACCGGGCCGAGGACCCGCGCGCCCGGGTGCTGCGCCGGACCGCGCAGGAGCTCGACGCCCCGCGGTACGAGGTGGCCGAGGCGCTGGAGAAGGCGGCTCTCGCCGAGCTGCGCGAGCGTCGTCCGGACCGGGTGCTGGAGACGAACGTCGAGTTCTGGGCGGCGATCGTGCTGGACTTCGCGGAGGTCCCGCCGCCGATGTTCACCTCGATGTTCACCTGTGCGCGCACCGCGGGCTGGAGCGCGCACATCCTGGAGCAGAAGCGCACCGGCCGACTGATCCGCCCCTCCGCCATCTACTCCGGCCCGGCGACCCGCCCCGCCACCGACATCGAGGGCTGGAACCCCTCCTGGCTCAACCGCTGACCTCTCATGCCGACCGGCAAGTCCGACGACCTCGTTGTCATCGCACCGCTGAAGCCCTTCACCTGTGCGGATTGCGGTGACACCGAGAGCGATCTGCTGCGGTTGGAGGATGAGGCCCCGCATTGCCTGGCGTGCGCCGATCTCGGCCATCTGGTGTTCCTGCCTCGCGGCGATACGGCGCTGACCCGGCGGGCGCGCAAGGAGAGTTCGCTGTCCGCGATCGTCCTCCAGTGGAGCCGGTCGCGGAAGCGGTACGAGCGGCAAGGCGTGCTGGTCGAAGAGGCGGCGCTGCAGTCAGCCGAGGAGCAATGCCTCGCCGATGCCGACGTACGGGCTCGGCAACGTGAACGCGCGGCCCTGCGGCGGGTCGACGAAGACGCCGACTTCCAGCAGCGGATGGCGGCCGCGATCCTGCGGTTGTTCCCGAGCTGCCCGTCGGATCGCGCGAAGGAGATCGCGGAGCATGCCGGGACGAGGGGCAGCGGGCGCGTTGGGCGGAGCGCGGCCGGTCGCGCGCTCGACGAGAATGCGGTCACGCTGGCGGTGGTGGCATCGGCCAGGCACCTCGACACCGACTACGACCTCCTGCTGATGTCCGGCATCGCTCGCCAGACCGCTCGCGACCAAATCCGGCCGGCCCTCGACGCTGTACTGGACCGCTGGCGCGCTGAGGCTTAGGTCTTTTCAGGCGTCTTGGCGTGGGGTTCGGCCGGTTCGTTGTTTGTACTGGCGGCTGAAGTAGGGCACGTCGGTGTAGCCGAGGGCTGCCGCCACTTGGGTCACGGACATGCTCGTCTCGGTCAGGAGCTGGTGTGCCCGGTCCACTCGGGCCTGGATGACGTACTGCGCGGGCGAGGCGCCGAACTGCTTGGTGAACCTGCGCGTGAACTGAGCCCGGGACAACGCAGCACGCGCTGCAAGCTCCGTCACGGTCCACTGGCGGCTGGGGTCTTGCCTCATCACCTGGGCGATCTCTTCCAGCGCTGCGTCCTTGCGGTGGTTGGGCCGGGTGGAGGCGTCCCAGATCAGGTAGAGCAGTTGTTCCAGGTACAACTCGGCCTGGCGTCTACCAGCGCGACCACCTCGCCGGTAGGCCGTATCCGCGCCGCGGGCCAACTCCCCTAGCAACAGCCGATCCGGTACGTCGCACCAGCGCTGCTCCGGCAGTACGTCGACCTGAGCACCAGTGGTGCCGGTGGCGCTGCTGGTGGTTGTGGCGCTTGTGACGTTGAAGTGCATGCCGAAGACCAGGAGGCGCCTCTTCGGGTCGTGCCCGGCCGTTGGTTCGTCGCCCGGGCCAAAGACCGCGCAAATGCCCGGGCCCAACTCCTGCTCCCGGCCGTCCAGCCTCAGGTGACCTCGGCCGTCGAGGACGCACCAGAGCAGGTGATCCCGCAGCGGCCGGGTCTGCCAGTACCAACTCGGCTCACAGCGCCAGAAGGTCGGCGGGCTGTGCAGCTCAAGGGTCAACGGCGGTCCGTCGCTGAGCGTCGTGCGCGTCAAAAGTGCAACTCCTCGCGTCGATTCTCCGTCGCGACTATGACTTGCGGCGTTCAAGCTAAGAGTAACGACCTATCGAGCAGGGATGGTACGAATGAGCGCTTCGTTCAAGGACGAATTCGAGCAGCAGGGGTACACGGTGGCCCGCGGGCTGTTCGGCACCGACGAGGTCGAGCGGCTGCGGGAGCACTACATGGTGCTGCGCCGGCGCGGGTCGTACGACGGTGACGCGGTGGGCGTCCAGGCGGGCAGCCGCGATCCCCTGCGGCGGTATCCGCGGATGGCGCAGATGCACCGGTGGGACGAGCTCTCCCTGCAATGGCTGATCGACGATCGACTCGAGCGGGTGCTGACCGAAATGCTCGGGCGCGCGCCGTACGCCGTGCAGACGATGCTCTACTTCAAGCCGCCGGGGTCGCGGGGACAGGCCCTGCACCAGGACAACTTCTACCTGAAGGCCGAGCCGGGCACGTGTGTGGCGGCGTGGATGGCGCTCGACCCGGTCGACGAGTCGAACGGCTGTCTGTCCGTAGTCCCCGGCAGCCATCGCTGGCCGATCCTGTGCACGGAGAAGGCCGATACGTCCGTGAGCTTCACCGACGTGACAGTGCCGCTACCTGACGCCGGGGACGTCCGGGACGCCGTACCGGTGGTTATGGAGCCCGGGGATGTCTTGTTCTTCCACGGAGCACTCGTGCACGGCAGTGCGCCCAATGTGACGTCTGACCGGTTCCGGCGAGCACTGATCGGGCACTACATCGAGGGCGCGGCCGAGCAGGTCGCCGAGTACTACCACCCCGCACTGCGAATGGACGGCAGCCCACTGGAGCTAGCGGTGGCTGAGGGCGGTGGAGCCTGCGGTGAGTGGGTAGAGACGCCAGACGGTCCAGTGGCGGCCATGACCGGCATGCACACCGTCAGCCGGAAACACGAGTGAGACCCGTAGGTAACCCGGCGAGCCGGATATGGAACACTGCTGGTAGCTGACAGCGTCGTCGGCAGAGCAAGTATCAAGCCAGACGACGAAGGAGCACCGCTGGTGACCAGCGACGTTGTAATCCCCGAAGAGCTCAAGCCCGCCGACGGCCGTTTCGGCGCCGGACCGTCCAAGGTCCGCCCGGAGGCCGTTCAGGCCCTCGCCACCGAGGGCATCAAGCTGCTCGGCACCTCACACCGCCAGGCCCCGGTGAAGAACCTGGTCGGCCGCGTTCGCCAGGGCGTTTCGGACCTGTTCAACCTGCCCGAGGGCTACCAGGTCGTGCTCGGCAACGGCGGCTCGACCGCGTTCTGGGACGTCGCGACGTTCGCGCTGATCCGGGAGAAGAGCCAGCACCTGAGCTTCGGCGAGTTCTCGTCCAAGTTCGCGAAGGCCGCGCAGCAGGCGCCGCACCTGGCCGACCCGAGCGTGATCAAGGCCGAGCCCGGCACCCGTCCGGTCGCCGTCGCTGAGGCGGGCGTCGACCTGTACGCGTGGCCGCACAACGAGACCTCCACCGGCGTGATGGCCCCGATCAAGCGGGTCGAGGGTGCCGATGAGGGCGCGCTGGTCGCGATCGACGCCACCTCGGGCGCCGGCGGTCTGCCGGTCGACATCACCGAGACCGACGTGTACTACTTCGCGCCGCAGAAGTGCTTCGCCTCGGACGGCGGTCTGTGGATCGCGATCATGTCCCCGGCCGCGCTGGCCCGGGTCGAGGAGATCACCGCCTCCGGCCGCTGGATCCCGGCGTTCCTGGACCTGGCCACGGCGATCGACAACTCCGGCAAGAACCAGACCTACAACACCCCGTCGCTGTCGACGCTGTTCCTGATGGCGGAGCAGACCGACTGGCTGAACGCCAACGGCGGGCTCGAGTGGGCCGTACAGCGCACCACCGACTCCAGCAACCGGCTCTACACCTGGGCCGAGAAGTCCAGCTACGCGACGCCGTACGTCGAGGACGCGGACGCCCGCTCGCTGGTGATCGGCACGATCGACCTGGACGACTCGATCGACGCGGCCGCCGTCGCGACGGTGCTGCGCGCCAACGGCATCGTCGACACCGAGCCGTACCGCAAGCTCGGCCGCAACCAGCTCCGGGTGGCGATGTTCCCGGCGGTCGACCCGGATGACGTGGAGAAGCTCACCCAGGCGATCGACTACACGGTCGAGCGCCTGGCCTGATACGGATCCTGCCGGTCGGGGTTGTGATAGTCCCCGACCGGCTGGAACCGACTGCGATCGAACCCGCCCTGCTGGTGCCCACCCTGGTGCTGCTGGTGCTGGGGGTAGCCGCCTTGCCCGTGGGCGCCGTGGGTTTGCCCGTGACCGTTCTGGTCGTAGCCGCCCTGGTCGTACCCGTTTTGGTCGTAACCGTTTTGCTCGTAGCCGTTCGGCGCGTAGGCGGTCTCGTCGTAGCCTGCGCTGGCGTATGCCGCATCGGTGTAGGCGGCGTGTTCGCCCGTCTCGCCGACCCGACTGTAGCGGTCGCGCTGGTCGCGATCGCGTAGCTTGTCCAGGCGCTGCTGCTCGATCAGCGCGTCCTGCCGCTCGCGCCGGCCGGTCGGGAACGTCACCAGCGCCACGATCAGCGCGAACACCCCGGCGCCGGCCAGGATCCACCGCAACGTTCCGCCGGACTTCGAGGTGGCATCGCCGGCCCCGGTATCGGCCGGTTTGGTCGTCGCCTTGGGCGGGACCGCCGCCTTCCGTGGTGGCACCTGAACCTGGTAAACGGCCGAGTTCGACCCTTCGCTGCCGGCCACGACCGTGTTGTCGGTCGGCCCGACCGCGATGGATTCGCCTTGCGCGATCGGCAGTTGCACCGTGGCGTACGCCTTAGGGGAGGACCAGGTCATCGCGGTCATCGAGAGATAGCTTCGCACGACGATCCGCAGCGCGTCCGGCATGAACGTCCCGTCGGTGGCGAGGGCGGGCATATCGCCGACGCGCTTGAGCTTGTTCACGCCCTCGCGGGAAGCGACCTCGGGAGCGGCGTACAGCCCGCCCTTCTTCTGCTCCTTGGTGACGATGTACAACCGGTCGTTGCGCGGATGGATCATCAACGTCTCGGCGTTGTGCGCGCCGTCGGGATACTCGAAGTCGTACTGCCGGAACTTGACCTGCTGGTTCTCGAGCTTCTCCGGCTCGGCCATCGAGTAGACGTGGATCTGGTCCCGCACGCCCTCGTTGTCGCCGATATCCCCGACGTAGATCCGGCCGTCCTTACTGATCGCCAGCGCCTCGACGTCCCGCACCTCGGCCCCGAACGTCAGCACGGCCCGAACCTCGCCGTTCTTGTCGACGCCGAAAACCCGCGCCGAGTCGTTCGAGTCGTTCGTCGTCCACCAGATCCCGGGGAACTTGACGCTCTTCGCCAGCCCCGACGACTCCGTGATCCGGTCATCCCGGATCGTGAACAACTTCTTCGGCGCCGGCGGCTCATCCGCGGTCGGCGTTGCGGCAGCTGGAGCGGCGGCGGCCGCGAGCGCCAGCAGCGTCGCGGCGGAACCGGCCAGCACGCGGCCGAGCGCGGTCAAGAGTCTGCCCCGGGCCGGAGGACCAGGTCGGCGAGGCGCGGCTGGACCTGCCATTCGCGGATCAGTTCGGCGTACTCGGCTTGAGTGCCCTCGTCCGGCGCGGCACCCGTCCGGGCGGCACGCAGCAGCAGATTGCGGGGCGTATGTTCACTGTCCACGAACTGCACCACCTCCACGCGATACCCGACCTGTCGCAGCACGGCCGCTCTCAACGTATCGGTGAGAAGATCAGCGAACCGTTCTCGAACGATGCCATACCTCGTCAACAGAGAGTACGGGGCCGGTGGTTCGCCCGCCTTGAGCTGCTTCTGAATATCGTGATGGCAACACGGTGCGGCGAGCACGAGCGGCGCCTCCCAGCCGACCGCCCGAGCCAACGCGTCATCGGTCGCGGTGTCACACGCGTGCAGCGCGAGCACCACGTCCGCGGGCGAGTCCAGCTCCGCCTCGGCGATCGTGCCGTCAACGAACCGCAGCTGCTCCTGCCAGCCCAAATCCGCCACGATCCGGCTGTTCCGAACCCGCGCCTTCGGATTGTGGTCGATCCCCGTCACGCGCACGTCATACCCGCGCGCACTCAACAGGTGATACGCCGCCAACGTCAGATACGCATTCCCACACCCCAAATCCACCACATGCAACGGCCGCACCCCCACACGCTCCCCGCCATCACCACCCGACGCGGCGTCACCCGACGCGGCGTGGTCCGACGCGGCCTGGTCCGACCCGGCGTCACCCGACGCGGTGTGGCCCGACGCGGTGCTGGTCGAGGTGGTTCGGACGGCGGTGATGCGGCCGGCGGCGACTGCCTCGTCCAGGGCGGGAGCGAGCAGTTTGCAGAACTCTTCGATCTGCTTGTACTTGGACTGCCGCGACGGTTTGACCCGGCCGTGGTGGTCGCTGATGCCGAGCTCGATCAGGAAGGGCGCGGCTGGATCGAGCAACCGCTCCTTGGGCCGGTCGTGCCCGGTCACCTGCTCGTGCCGGTCCTGCTGGCGGTGCAGCAGCGGGCGGCCCTTCTTGGTGTACCGGAACTGGAGGGTCTCCGCGGTGGTCTCGACATGCCAGTTGCCGTACGGCTCGTCGAGTAGTTCGTCCACGAGCTTCGCCGCCTCGGCACCGACCGCCGCGTTGCTGGTATGCGCCTGCCGCTCGTCGTACTGCGTGAGCTGCAGGTGCCGCCCAGCCTTGAGATCGACGTACCGCAACTCGACCCGGTGGAACGCCGGAGGCTCCGCGCCGCGACGCCGTCCAGACCCGAGCGCACGGACCAGCGCCGACTCGTCGAGCAGCGCGGCCCGAACCTCGTCGCGAGGCTCGGAGCCCGTAGTCGGCGGCTCGAGGTCAGACTGCACCGCGCCATTCTGACCGACCGCACCACACCATCACAAAACGGTCTCGCCCGAACCGCGCCGCGACCACCTCTCCGGAGACCCAATACCTGACCCTGCAACCACCTCCCGGGACGCCCAAATCAGCCCTCTCAGGCGCCTCCTTGGGCCTCCCAATCGAGGCTTTGGCCGACTCCTTGCCACCTTCCGAGCAGCCGTCCGAGCACCCTGTTGTCCGCGCCCGATAGACCAGACGTGCCGTGTGGCTGCGGGCCACCCTGCGGCCTGACGAGGAAATCGTGGGCTAGCGCGCGAGTCGAACCGGACTCTCGACGATTGGTCACATTTCGTGGGCCGCCGGTTCAAAGGTGATCCCGTCGGATGACGAGTCGAACTTGGCGAGATGCGGCCCACCAAATGAGACCAATCGACGAGGAGTCCTAGGCGAACGCCTCCCCGTAGGCATAGGCCGGCGCCTCCCGGGGTCGTGTGGTGGGTTTAGGCGAGGTGTTCGGTGTCGGTTAGTAGGCCTAGGTGTCTTAGGCGCATTTCGATGCCGCCTGGTTGTCGGCCTAGGAGGTTGGTCAGGTCTGCCATGGTGCCGCCGGACTTGAAGGCTTCGGTGAGCTCTTCCTCTTGTTCGGTGGTCCAGGGCTTGTAGGCATTCGGGAAGGTTTTGCGTGCCTCGCCGACGCGTCTGCCGGGTGAGGTCAGCATCTCCAGACCGCGGATCCGGTTCTGTCGTTGCCGGGCGACCTCTTCGCCGTCCTTCCAGAACACGACCGCACCCTCGACGAACGTCAGCAGGTCCGCCGCGACGTCGCAATAGTCGGCTTCCTCGAGCAACACCCGCACCATCTCTGGCTCCTCTCTCCTTCGGACCGCTGACCACCATCTCGGCGGCCACATCAGCCTCTCGGCAGGGAAGATGCCGCGATCCAAGCCCGTTTCCGCACTTACTTCCGAACTTGTGGACAACTCGGCCAGCAAGCTCGAAAAAACTGCACAATCTCTTTGCAAAGGGCTTTTGCAAAGAGATTGTGTGATCTATGGTCGACTCATGAGCGACCGCGACCACCTCCCAGAGCAGACTCCGAAGACTCCCGACGACCAGGCCGCAGCGACCGCCGGGGGCGACACGGCGACGGCCGGGAGCGACACGGCGACCGCCGGGAGCGACGCGGCGCAGGTCGTTGAGGATGCGCCGGCTGAGCATTCCTGGCATCCGGATCCCGTGCTGGATGTGTCGTTGGACAGCCGGTTGTTGCGGGCGTTGGCGCATCCGATGCGGAACAAGTTGCTGGGGCTGTTGCGAGCGCATGGACCGCAGACGGCGACCACGCTGGCGAGTCGGCTCGGGGTCAATACCGGAGCCACTAGTTACCACCTCCGGCAGTTGGCCGAGGCGGGGCTGGTGGTGGACGACGAAGAGCGCGGCAACGCTCGGGATCGCTGGTGGAAGGCGGCGCACCGCGGCACCTACTTCGACGAGAACGCCTTGCTCGACAGCGATCCTGAGCTCGCGCTGGCTTATCTGCACTCGAACGCACAGATCTACGCCGAGAACATGTTTCGCGCGATCGACGAGATCCCGACCCTCGATGCCGAATGGCGCGACGTGGGAATGTTGTCGGATTTCGCGTTTCACCTCACCAGCGACCAGGCCAAGCGGATGTTCGACGAAATCCTGGTGGTGCTGGACAAGTACCGGACCGATCTCACCCAGCCGCTGGCGGAAGGCCAGAAGAAGGTCTCGGTGCAGATCCAGGGCTTCCAGAGGACAGCCGAATGACGACCGCCGAATCCCCGCCCGCCGCGCGATCAACCACCCCACAACCAGCCACCCCGCGACCACCCACCGAACAGCCAGGCGGTCCGCCCAACCGCGTACCGCTGATCGCGTTCCTGATCGCGAACGTCGTCTCCATCTCCGGCACCAGGGTGAGCGCGATCGCGATCCCCTGGCTGGTGCTCGTGACGACCGGATCGGCGGCCAAGATGGGGCTGGTGGTCGTCTTCGAGATGACCCCACTGGTACTGAGCAAGGCCCTAGGCGGTCCGCTCATCGACCGAGTCGGGCCGCGCCGCGTGAGCATGATCGCGGACAGCGCGAGTGCCGTAGTGGTCGCGCTGATCCCGATCCTGCAACTGCTGGACCGCCTCTCGTTCCCGCTATTGCTGGCACTGGTCGCGATCGCCGGGGTCTTCCGCGGTCCGGGCGACGCGGCCAAAGGCGTAATGGTCCCGGATATCGCCGAGGCGGCACGAGTCCCGATCGAGCGCGTGACCGGCCTGGAGAGCACCACCGATCGCACTGCCGGATTCATCGCGCCTGCCATCGCCGGCGTACTGATCGCCTCAATAGGTACGGCACAAGCGCTGCTCGTGGACGCGGCCTCGTTCGCTGTGTGCGCCCTCCTGATCGGTATCTGGGCGCCACGCAAGAAGGCTGCTACCGAGGATGAGCCGGACGACGAGGCGGGCGTGAGCTACCTGCGCAGGCTGCGGTCGGGCTGGGACTTCCTCCGCAAGGACAAGTTCCTGATGGCGTTGATCCTGATGATCACGGTGACGAACCTGCTCGACATCGCGTACAACGCGGTGCTGGTGCCGGTCTGGATTCGCAGCCAGGGGTACGGTCCGGCGGAGATCGGCCTGCTGATGTCCGTGTTCGGTATCACCGCGACCATCGGTGCCCTGCTCGCGGCCGCCATGGGTGACCGGGTCCCCCGTCGGCTCGTGTTCACGCTCGGCTTCATGCTCGGCGGCATTCCACGATTCGTGGTGATGGCCGTGGACAGCCCGCTGTGGGTCGTCGTCGGGGTCTGCCTGATCGGCGGGTTCGGCGTGGGGTTCATCAACCCGATCCTCGGCGCGCTGTTCATCGAGCGAGTGCCTCGACACCTGCTCGGCCGAGTCGGCTCGCTGGCCGAGTCGCTCGGCTGGGCCGGGATGCCGCTCGGCGGCGTACTGGCCGGTGCCGCGATCGCCTCAATCGGCCTCGCGCCCGCCCTACTCGTCGCCGGTATCGCCTATCTCGTCGCCACCACCAGCCCCACGCTGATCGGAACTCGGCGCGACTGGGGCGGGCGGTAGCGCCAGGACGCGTTGCTCCTCGATGCGAACCTGCTCGGCCCCCAGCAGGCCGAGCAGGATCAGGTCGAGAACGATGCCGCCGACCGCGGAGAACTGGGTCCCCGCGAACTGGAAGACCTGCGTGACCAGCAGCGAGATCAGCACTGAGACCTCGAAGAGCCGAACAGCCCGCAGCCGGTCGACCCGCATCCGCAAGGCGCCGCGCAAGGTGAAGACGGCCGACAGCAGACTCCCCGCGGCCACACCGATGACCGGCGCCTCGTTCAAATGGTGCTCCGGGCTGAACAACACCGCGAAAACGGGCGCGCCGAGGGCCTGGATGACCAGTACGACGACCGCCACGCGTGGTGCGGCCGGATGTGTGGCAAGGCGGCCGAAGGCACGTTTGAGCGGGACCAGGACGGCATCCAGCGGCGCGGCGAGCTCAACGTCATCGCGTCTACACGCGGCGAGCAGCGCACGGACCTCGGCCCGGCCGGGTGCGTCGTCGGCCAGCCGGAGTTGTGCCGAGGCCGCGGCCAGCCGTTGCCGGGACAGCCCGCCCGCGACCCCTTCGACGGCGTGGTCGACCGCGTTGGCGAGATGCTCGCGCGGGTCGAACGGTCTTCGCCGCACGAACTGAACCGCGAGCACCAGCAGCACGAAGACGACGTACATGATCGCGGCGGCCGGTCGGTAGAAGTAGTCGTTGTCGGAGGTGACGAACTTGCCCACCTCGTCGATGAACAGGCCGAAGCCGATCCCGCCGATCAGGGCCGCCGCGGGTCGCACCACCGGGCCGATGAACGCGAGCAGCAGGGTGATCGCGGCCAGCATCAGCAGACCGCCGGGCAGCATGTGGGCGATGTGCAGACCGCCCTCGGTACCGATCTGTGGATAACCGCTCAACCGCAGGAACAACCGGGTGATCAGCACAGTCGAGACCGCTGCCACGACGAAGGTGGTCAGGTGCGCGGCGGTTCGGACATCGCGCACCAGACCGGCGCGCAGCAGGTACGGCGATCGACCGGCGGAGGTGGTCATGCCGGGAGGTTACCGGGCCGCTCCGACAATCCGTGCGGCCAACAGCGAACTACCTGGTCAACGCGGCAACGATGACGATGGCAACGAGTAGCGCCAGTACGGCCGAGGTGACGAGTCGCCGGGTGCGGGGGTCCACCGCCTCACAGTAGCCGGGCCGCGGCGGGCATCCCCGCACCGGCCCGGCCGATGTGATCAGGAGGACATCGGCTTGTCGTCGACCTTGATGTCGAACTTCGCGTTGGTGCCCTTGACCGACTTGATCCGGACGGCGACGCCGTACTTCTTGCCCTTGTGCGACAGCACGCAGCGGGTGGCCTCGTTGACCTTGGCGATCAGCTTGCCCGGGCACTCGATCTTCTCCGGCTTCGTGCCGACCGACTTCTCCAGCGAGCTGGAGACGCTGTTCTGCAATGCGTCCTGCGAGATTGACGGCGTACCACCACAACCGGCGAGGGCTGCGGCGGTGACAATGGCGATTCCTGTAACTGCCCCGAGCTTCATGGGGTGAAGCCTAGTGCCTCGTGGTCCTCATTCCTTTAGTGCTGGCGGTGTCCAGGTGGGTGCATCGCAAGGCGGAGGAGCGTCCTCGATGCGGAGCATCGTGGACGCTTCTCCAACGCCGCGAGGTGCCCGCCTGGGCGCCGCCAGTGCAAAGGAATCAGGACCACGAGGCACTAGGTCAGGAAAAGAGTCGCTCTCCCCAGAAGCCACCCTGCTGTACGCCGCCCGGGCACGCGTAGATGCCGGAACCGACGTGGCGGATGTACTCGTTCATGACGTCGTCGCGAGCCAACTGACGCTGAATCGGGATGAACTGCTTCCGCGGATCCCGCTGGTACGCCAGGAAGAACAGCCCCGCGTCGAGCCGCCCGAGACCGTCCGAGCCGTCGACGAAGTTGTAGCCCCGGCGAAGCAGTTCGGCCCCGTTGTTCTTGGAGGGATGCGCCAGCCGTACGTGCGCCACCTCGCCGATCCGCAGCTCGCCCGCCTCGTTCTTGAGGCCGAAGTCCAGTTCGTCGAACTCCTCGGCCTTACCCAGCGGCGCGCCCGAGCCCTTCGCCCGTCCGACGATGGCCTCCTGCTCGTCCAGCGAGGTCCGATCCCAGGTCTCGATCGTCATCCGGATCCGCCGGGCCACCAGGTACGACCCGCCGAGCATCCAGTCGGGCCCGTCGTTCGGCTGGACCCAGAGCTGCTGGTCGAGTTTGGCGGTGTCCTCGAGCTTGAGGTTGTTCGTCCCATCCTTGAAGCCGAACAGGTTGCGTGGCGTGGCCTGGGCGCGGGAGGTGGACGACGTACGGCCGAAGCCGAGCTGGGACCAGCGCACGGCGGCCGTGCCGAACGCGAGCCGGGCCAGGTTGCGGATCGCGTGTACGGCGACTTGCGGGTCGTCCGAGCAGGCCTGGACGGCGATGTCGCCGCCACTGCGCCGGGGATCGAGGTTGTCGCCGATGAAGTGCGGCAGATCGACCAGCGCCGAGGGCCGAAGCCCGGCCAGGCCGAAGCGCTTGTCGAACAGCGACGGCCCGAACCCGATCGTGATGGTCAGACGCGACGGCGGCAGCCCGACCGCCTCACCGGTGTCCTCGGGCGGCGCCACGCCAGGCCCGGACACCGCGCCGTACTCGCCGATGTCGTGACCGGCCGTCATCTGCGCGGCGGCCGCGGTCCAGGTCTTCAGCAGCTTGATCAGGTCGTCGCGCTTCGTCGAGGTCAGATCGAACGTGGCGAAGTGCAACCGGTCCTGCGCCGGGGTGAGGATGCCGGCCTGGTGGTCACCGTGGAAGTCGACCGGTGCCGCGTTGTCGACGCCGGCCGCCGATGCCTCATCGCTGGTGGCCGCATGCGCGGCGTAACCCGCCGCACCCGCGACAACGGCGGCGCCTGCCGCGCCGATCAGACCGCGTCGGGAGACGGTCATTTCTTCGCGATCACCGCGGCGACCTTGCTGACCGGTTCGGCCAGCGCGTCGATCACGGTACCGAGCTCCTTACGCTCGGCGTCGGTGGGCAGGTAGGGCTTGAAGCCGTCGGCGGTGCGGAACTTCTGCAGCGCCGCGTCGACCGCCTTGAACTGGGCATCGAGCGTCTTCACCAGCGCCGGGTCACGCTCCTGCAGGGCCGGGCGCAGCGCCTGGATCGCGGCCTGCGAACCCTCGACGTTGGCCTGGAAGTCCCACAGGTCGGTGTGCGAGTAGCGGTCCTCCTCGCCGGTGATCTTGCCGGTCGCGACCTCGTCCAGCAGCTCCTTCGCGCCGTTGGCGAGCTGCAGCGGGTTCAGCTTGACCTTCTTCGCCTCGGCGACAACGGTCTTCACGTCCACCAGCAGCTGGTCGGCGTACTTCTCCATGCCCTTGGTGGTGTTGGAGACCCACAGCGACTTCTCGATCCGGTGCCAGCCGGTCCACTCGGTACCGGGCTCGACGTCGTTCTCGCGGGCGTCGATCTTCGGGTCGAGGTCACCGAACGACTCGGCCACCGGCTCGATCCGCTCCCAATAGGTCCGCGAGACCGGGAACAGTTCCTTCGACTTCGCCACGTCACCGGCCTTGACCGCGTTGACGAACTCGGTCGTCTTCTCCTCCAGCGCGATCGACTGCGAGTTCACGTACCGCTGGTAGCTCTCGGTGGCCTGCTTAAGCGCGGTGTCGGTGTCGATCTGCGGGGCGGCGTCACCCTCGACGACCAGGTCGCCGCGGATGCCGTCGCCGATCATGCCGGGCTTGCAGGCGGTCTGGTACTTGCCGCTGGGCAGCTCGACGATCAGGTCGCGCTTCAGGCCGGGCCCGATGTTCTCGACCTCGCCCATCACCCGGTCGCCCTCGGCGTACACGTAGAACTCGGTCACCTTGCTGCCGCCGTTGCTGACCGAGAACGTGCTCGTACCGGCCTTCACGGTGGAGCGGCTCAGCCCGCACTCGGTGTCGCTGGCCTTGACCGCGACCGGGCCGGTGCCGTCGTCCTTGGTGGCCGGCGTCTCCTCGGCACAACCAGTCAGGGCTGTGAGCGACAGAACGGCGACGGCAGCGAGACCGCGGCGGAAGGTCATAGTGGTTCTCTCCTGGGAATAGAGCATCAGGCCGGCACCGTGGGCGCTGGTGCGTTGCTGCGGATCGGACGGAAATAAAGGAAGAGCACGGGTGCGAGGTAGAGCAGCCAGACGGTCAGCTCGACCACGGTCGGCATCGGGTTGAAGTTGAAGATCCCCTTGAGCAGTACGCCGTACCAGCTGTCGGGCGGGATCGCGGTCGAGATGTCGAAGGCGAGCGTGTGCAGGCCGGGCAGGATGTTCGCCTCCTGCAAGTCGTGGAAGCCGTACGCGAGGATCCCGGCGGCCACCAGCACGAGGATCGCGCCCGTCCACTTGAAGAAGACGGCCAGGTTGACCTTCACCGCGCCTCGGTAGATCAGCACGCCGAGCACGACCGCGCTGACGAGGCCCAGCAGGACGCCGACGAACGGCGTCGCCGTAGTGGCCGTCGCGGCTGAGGCGTAGACGATGAAGGCCGTCTCGATGCCCTCGCGGAAGACCGCCAGGAACGCGAGTACGACGATGGCGCGCGGGCCGATCTCGAGGGCCTGGCCGAGGCGTTCGCGCAACTCCCCCGCGATCGAGCGGGACGCCTTGCGCATCCAGAAGATCATCCAGGTGACGAAGCCGACCGCCAGGATCGACATGATGCCGCCGATGGTCTCCTGCGCCACGAACGACTTCGCGGTCAGCGCGGTGATGAACTGCAGCAGCGCCCAGCCGGCCACGGCCACCGCGACGGCCGCGCTGACGCCGTACCAGACGTAGCGCATGCGGTCGCGATGACCGGATCGGACCAGGAAGGTAGCCAGGATGCTGACCACCAGGGATGCCTCAAGGCCTTCCCGAAGCCCGATCAGGTAGTTGGCGAGCATCGGCGGACTCCTGGGACATTAGGCATGGCTAACCTATGGAAGGCTAACCTAAGAACTCCCATTCGCCCACTGTGTCGTAGGCCGCACCATGGCTCGGGCCCTCGCCCAGACGTGACGAGATCAACTCGAACCCGGTGGCGGTCCATTCCGGGCCTTCGTACAGATCGAGCACCCGGACATAACGCAGGACGTCGACCGGGCGGCCGAGGCGTGCCAGCGTGACGTGCGGGGTGAACTTGCGCCCGTCGACCTGCACGCCGGCCTTGTTCACCGCGCCGCGGGTCACGCTCGCGAGGTGCGCGAGCTGGTCCTCGGGATCGTGGACGCCCGTGAAGAGGACGCGCGCATTCGGTACGCCCGGGAACGCGCCGGCGCCCTTCAAGCGCAGGTCGATCGGCTTTTGCCGCTTGGCGACGAACTCCAGCCCTTCGGCCAGGTCATCGGTCTTGTAATCGGGGACCTCGCCGAGGAAGGCGAGAGTGATGTGCCAGGTGCTCTCGGAGGACCAACGCAGATCCTCGTCCGGATGGGACCGGCGCGGTTCCACGAACTCGGCCAGATGCTCGACAACCTCCAACGGCGGGACAACTCCAACGAACAATCGCATCCGAGGATCGTACGACCTTGGCAGACTGATGCTCATGAATCTGCCGTCGCCGTGTGTGGTGATCCTGGTGGGGCCTGGCGCGGCCGGGAAGTCGACCTGGGCTTTGGAGCATTTCCCGGCCGACACGATCGTCTCTAGCGACCGACTGCGTGCAGTGGCGGGTTCGGGCGAGGACGACATCACTGCGAGCGCTGACGCGTTTGACCTGCTCGAGCAGATCGTGCGGCTCAGGCTGGCTCGCGGCCTCACAACGGTCATCGACACGCTAGGGCTCGACCAGGAGCGTCGTACGGCTTGGCTGGCGCTGGCCCGTTCCCACGGTCTGGCGTGCGTTGCGGTGGCCTTCGATACCTCTGCCGAGGAGTGCCGCCTACGGAATCGCCTGCGCGCCAAACGCATCCCTGCCGACGTACTGGCCTCGCAACTGCGTAACTGGCCTACCGTTCGCGCTGCGCTCGACACCGAGGGGTACGACGAGGTGCTTTTGCCGCAGGCTGTTCGCGTCGTACCCGAGGCGTTCGTGTCGGCGTCTGCAGCCTTGGTACGTCAGCAGGAGCGGCCTACCGGGCTGCGGTTTGGCCTGCACCTCGGAGAGTTTCCAGCCGGGCGTGAGGGGATGAGCGATTGGCTGCGGGTGGTGGCGTCTACAGCCGAGGCTGTCGGCTTCGACGCGATCTACGTGATGGACCACTTCAGGCAGATCCCGCAGGTTGGGAGGGCTTGGGACGACTTCCTCGAGAGCTGGACGACACTCGCGTATCTGGCCGCCTGTACGTCTCACGTCCGCCTCGGCACGCTGGTCTCGGGTATCACCTACCGGAACGTGGCACACCTCGGGAAGATCGCTGCCACCCTGGACGTCTTGAGCGGCGGCCGGGCGGTCTGCGGGATTGGGCTCGCGTGGTTCGAGGCAGAGCACAAGGCGTACGGCTGGGACTTCCCGTCGGTCAATGACCGGTATGCGTTGCTGGAGGACGCGTTGCGGCTATTGCCCGTCATGTGGGGCCCTGGGAATAAGGCCTTCCACGGGAAGCTTCTCGACGTACCGGACACCTCTTGCTACCCGAGGCCGTTGCAGGATCCACTGCCACTTCTGGTTGGCGGTGGCGGGGAGAAGCGGACGCTACGGCTTGCAGCGCGTTATGCGTCCGCTGCGAACGTCTTCGGCTCAGCAGACGACGTACGCCACAAGTCCGACGTACTGCGGGCGCATTGCGTGGCGGCGGGTCGGGAGCCGGCCGAGGTGGCGCTGACGCATCTCTCGACCGTGTTGGTCGGCAAGGACGACCAAGAGCTCGCGGCCTCGGTGGAACGGCTGCGGCCGCGTCGGCAGGATCCGGCCAAGTACGCCGCGAGCGTGCACGCCGGTACGGTCGAGGACCAGATCGGGCGGTTCCGCGAACTCGCCGAGGCCGGAGCCGCCGAAGTGATGATCCGGCTCCCCGACCTCGACGCCTCGCCAGAGCAGGCGACGGCCGTACTCGAACGGATGGCCCCGGTCATCGAGGCCTTCCACTAGCGGCTTAAGCGACCCGCGGCCTGACAGGCCGCACAGGCCCGGGCTTGACCGGCACCGGGTCGGCCGTGCGCTTGCCGTCCACTAGGTCGGCCGTGCGCCTGGCGTCCACCAGGTCGGCTGTGCGCTTGGCGTCCAGGAGGTCGGTCTGCGGCAGCACGTCCAGGTGCGGACGGGGTAGCAGGCGCGGGCGGATCGAGAGGCCCCGGCGGCGGGAGAAGTACAGCACCGAGCCGAGGGTGCCGAGCACGGTCAGCGACCCGCCGACGATCAGGGACCACCGGGCGCCGAAGGTCTGGCCGACCCACCCGATGAACGGCGAGCCCAGCGGCGTACCACCCATCAGCACGGTCATGTAGAGCGCCATCACCCGGCCGCGCATGGTCGGGTCGATACCGAGCTGCATGGTCGCGTTGGCCGCGGTCAGCAGCGTCAGCGCGGTGAAGCCGACGACCGGCAGCACCAGCGCGAAGGTCAGATAGCTGGGCATCAGACCGCTGATGACAACCATCACGCCGAAGGCCAGCGCGGCACCGATCACCAGCCGCTGCCTGGTCCGGACCCGGCGGGCGGCCAGCAGGGCACCGGTGAGCGAACCGATCGCGAGGATCGAGCCGAGAATCCCGTACTCCCCCGCGCCCTTGTGGAACGCGTTGGTCGCCATCAGCGCCGAGGTCATCTGGAAGTTCAGCCCGAAGGTGCCCGCGAAGAACACCGCCGTGAGGATCATCATCAGCTCCGGCCGGCGCCAGAGGTAGCGCATGCCGTCGCGGATCATGCCCTTATCCCGGGCTGCCGGCGTCGGGGTCTGCAGCTCGCTGGTCCGCATCAGGTGTAGCGACACGATCACCGCGGCATAGCTGAGGCCGTTGATGATGATCACCGGGCCGGTGCCGATCCAGGCGATCAGCAGACCGGCCAGACCGGGGCCGATCAGCCGGGCCGCGTTGAACGAGGCCGAGTTCAGCCCGACGGCGTTGGACAGCTCGTCCTTGCCGACCATCTCGACCACGAACGCCTGCCGGGTCGGCGCGTCGAAGGCAGTGCCGATACCGAAAGCGAAGGCCAGCACGTACACATGCCAGGCCTCGACCAGACCGGTGACGGCCAGCGTGCCGAGCAGCAGCGCGACGGAACCCATCGCGATCTGGGTGATGGTGAGCACCTTGCGCTTGGGGAAGCGGTCGGCGATGAGGCCCGCATACGGCGAGACGAGCAGGGCGGGCAGGAACTGCAGGCCGGTCACGATGCCGAGCGCCGTACCGGAGTGGGTCAGCTCCAGGACCAGCCAGTCCTGGGCCACCCGCTGCATCCAGGTGCCGACGTTCGAGACGATCGCGCCAGAGGCGTAGAGCCGGAAATTCCGGACCTTGAATGCACGGAAGGTCGGACTCATAGAGCTGCCAGTCGTTCTAGTACAGGTGCTGCTTTGCGCAGGATCTCGCGCTCCTCAAGGGTCAGGGTCTTCAACTTGGTCTTCAGCCACTCGTCCCGGCGGCGGCGGTTCGCGATGATCAGGGCGCGAGCGGCATCGGTCAGCTCGACCAGCACGAGGCGTTTGTCGCTCTCATGCGGACGGCGGACCACCAGCCCGGCCGCCTCCATGTTGGACACGATCCGCGTCATCGACGGCGGCTTCACCTTCTCGTGCGCCGCCAGCTCACCGAGCGTCATCGCGTCATGCTTGGCGAGCGCGCCGAGCACACTCAGCTGATTCGCCGTCAGGTCCGCGTCATCGGCCCGCTGCCACCGGATCTGCCGAGACAGCCGCATGATCGACGACCTCAGCGCACTGGCCAGACCGACATCACTCTTCACCTGCTGCGCGACAACACTGGGCATATCGTTAGCTTAACTCATTACCTTTGCTAATTAAACTCTTGACAACCGCCCACGTCCTGACATAACAACGCCCACCCCCTGCTCATCGGGCCGTTGTGACGCGGCGTGTCGGGGTTCATCGGTCCCTTCGGACCGCGCGTAGCCCGCCCGCGACGACCCGCGCAGCACCGTCACTTTGCATTCATTCGTCGGAATCCGCCCTCGTCCGTTCGCTGACCTGTACTGGACCGCGGTGGCTGCGAGGGCGGATTCCGACGAACGAATGCAAAGGCGGTTGGCCCGTGCCACTGGTCGCAAGGGACCGATGAAGGCCGACGCGCCGTGTCACAGGGGCCCGATGAGTGGGTTGGGCGTGAACCCGGGACGGCTTAGGTTGAGCAGCGGTCTGGAAGGAGAGCCCGTGGTCGTGGTTGTTGTAGGTCTTTGTGGTTTGGCGGTCGGGCTGGTTGGTCGCGCATTGATGGGGCCGGAGCGTTGGCATCGGAAGGTGCGGTCCCAGGTACGGCCGGACGCATTGGAGCCGACCGTGAGCGGATACAAGTGGCTCTTCTGGTGGAACTGGCTGGTCGCGGTGATCGCGGTCGTGATCGCGGGCTTTGGCATCGACCGGATCCAGCTGACGGATGACGAGCTGTACGACGCCACCCAGCGCGCCGTCCGCCCCCTGGACGGAACCAGCGACCTAGTGACCGCCACGCGGATCGAGGCGGCAGTCGAGGACCTCGTCGACGCCGACCTGTACGTCGAGCGGATCTCGTCCGACAGCGCCGAGGCCGATAAGCCCAGGCTCTACGAGATCACCAGACAGATGCAGTCGAGCGACGACGACCAAGCCCCGGCGGCTTCGTGCGTCGAGGTCTCGGAAATTGAACGAAAGCATGACTCCGGCACCTATTACTCCTACATCAGCCTCTTCCAAGGCGCGTGCTCGCGGTGAGTTAGGCCGACCGCGTGCTCGCGGTGAGCTAGGCCGACCGCGTGCTGCGGAACGATCGGCGGTAGGTGTCCGGCGGAACCCCCACGATCCGCTTGAACTGGCGCCGAAGCGTCGTGGCCGTGCCCATCCCGGTAGCCACGGCAACCGCCTCGATGCTCTGATCGGTTGCCTCCAGCAACTCCTGAGCGCGACGCACGCGCTGGACCAGCAGCCACTGGATCGGAGCCTGCCCGGTCACCGACCGGAAGTGCCGGCCGAGATTGCGAGGACTAGTGCTCGCCCGCTTCGCCAGATCGGTCACCGTCAACGGCTGGTCCAGGCGTTCCTGCACCCACTCTTGCAAGTGGGCCAGTTTGTGGTCGCCCGTGACCTGCACCGGCGTTGATACGAACTGGGCCTGGCCGCCGGCCCGATGCGGCGGCATGACCAGGCGACGCGCGACAAAGTTGGCGATACCGGCGCCGTGGTCGAGGTTGACCAGATGCAGGCAGAGGTCCACGGCCGCCGCCTTGCCCGCGGACGTGAGCACGCTGCCGTTGTCCGTATAGAGCACGTCCTGGTCGATCACGGCCAGCGGATGCCGGGCACTCAGCTCCGCGGTATGCGCCCAATGGGTGGTCGCCCGCCGACCGTCCAGCAGGCCCGCGGCACCGAGCACGAAGGCCCCGGTACAGAGGGACGCGATCCGCGCACCCGCCTCGTGGGCCGCCCGAACAGCGTCGACCAGCTCGGCCGGCGGCGGCTCGTCGACATCGGCGCAGGCGGGCACGATCACGGTGTCCGCGCTGACCAATCGCTCCAGCCCGTACTCCGGCTCGACCATGAACGGTCCGACCTGGATCGGACCAGGCCCGCACAGCAGTACGTCGTACCAGTCGAGGGCTTTGCCGCCTTCGCGCGGCGGGTTGCCGAAGATCTCGTACGCCACTCCGAGCTCGAAGTGCAGCAGATGACCGGCGGTAGCCACCGCGACAGTGTGCATGTCCGAAAGTGTACGCATGGTGTCGTTCCGGACTATCACGCTCGAGCACTCCGCGCCCCAAGAATGGACGCATCAGAACAGCTGAAGCGGAGGAAACAATGAACGCAGTGGTGGTTTACGGAGCGACCGGGCACACCGGGCGATTCATCGTCGCCGAACTGCTCGAGCGCGGCTTCACCACTGTCGTCTCGGGCCGTGACGCGGCTCGGTTGCAGGAGCTGGCCGCGGGGTGGGGCGACGTCGAGGTTCGGCCGGCCACGGTGGACGACCCGAGTTCGCTGGATCGGGCGCTTGCCGGTGCGGCGGCCGTCATCAACGCCGCCGGCCCGTTCGCGGTGACGAGCGGCCCGGTCGTCGAGGCCGCCTTGCGCGCCGGCATCCCGTACGTCGATGTCGCGGCGGAGATCGAAGCGAACGTCTCGACCTTCGCCGACTACGCGGACGCAGCTCAAGAGGCCGGCACCGCCGTCGTGCCGGCGATGGCCTTTTTCGGCGGATTGGGCGACCTGCTGGCGACCGCGGCGATGGGCGAGTGGACCGAGGCGGACGAGGTGCACGTCGCGTACGGGTTGAGCAGCTGGCACCCCACCAATGGCACGCGGGAAGCGGGTCAGGTGTCGCACGAGCGTCGTGCGGGCCGCCGGGTTCGGTTCACGGACGGCGAACTCCAGTACCACGATGACGAGTCGACCAAAGAGGACTGGGACTTCCCGGAGCCGCTGGGCCGCCGAATCGTCCTCCCCGAGTTCTCCATGGCCGACATCGTGACGGTTCCCAGCCACTTGGCCGTGCCCAAGGTCCGCACGTACATGGCCGTCGAGGCCGCGCGCGACCTGTTCGACCAGGACACGCCTGCGCCGGAGGCGGTCGACGCGTCAGGGCGTTCGGACCAGACCTTCGTCGTCGACGTCCTCGTCCGCGCCAAGGGGGTCGAGCGCCGCGCGACTGCCAGCGGCCAGGACATCTACGCCGTCACCGCACCACTGGCGGTGGAGGCCGTACGACGGATCCTGGCCGGGCAGACGCGGACGAAGGGTGTGGCCTCGGCGGGCGCCATCTTCGACGCGGCAGACTTCCTCATGGCACTAGCCCCGCACGTGACGGTCGAACTGCCGCACTGATTTAGCTGTACGCACGCAGGGTCTGGAGGGCCTGCACGGTCATGACGCCGCGGTACTCGAGCGTGGCGGCTTGACCGGGCGGCTCCCAGGTAAGTGCCCAGCCGCCGTCGGACTGCTGGTCACGCCTGAGCCGGTCGAGATGGCCCTCGATCTGCTCATCGGTGAACAGTCGCCGCCAAAGACTCGAGGGCGTCGGGGCGAACCAGAGCGGCGTCACGCCGTACGACGGATCGTCCGCGTCGGCGCGGTACATCGAGACCTTCGGCAACCACTCGCGGATCGGTTCGACGTACGACTCGGCGCGGGCGCGATCCGGCACGTGCTCGAGGAAGACCGTACTCACGAGCAGCGAGTGCGCCTCCTCCGGCAGACCCGCCTCGAGCGTGGACCAGCACCACTCGGTGGCCCGGTCGAGCCAAGGGTGCTGCACGCCGAGCTGGTGCATCAGGCCGGCGATCGCCGCAGTCGGGTTGAGCCCGGGGATGTAGGTCCAATCGCCCCAGTGTTCCGCTCTCGGGTAGTCCTCGATCACCTTGGACGCCATCGACACGGCACCCTCGGGACTCGCCACCGACTGCAGCCAATCGGCCGCCCGGGTGACCATCGGTACGTCGTTGGTCCCGGCCGTGACGAGGTTCTGCAAGGCGACCTGGACGTCGAGCCCGAGGCTGGCCGGGCAACGCTTGTCCGGCTCCAGGCCATGCCCGAAACCGCCATCAGGGTTCTGGTATCCGCGCAGGGCGTCGACCACGCCGGACGGATCGGCATCCTCGAACAGGGTCGCGAACAACCTTTGCTCGAGCAACCGGCCTTCGCGGCGGATGAACTCCCTCGCGGTATCGAAAGTAGTCATATCCCCAGCATGGCCCGTCGCCGGAGGCACGTCTTGAACGAATCGGACACTAGGGTCTGCTGTCATGGCGCAGCAGGCTGATCTGAATAGGTACGAGCAACGGTTCCGGCGAGCCGGGTTACCGCTGTTCATCGAGGATTTCTCCCCCACCCACGACATCTTCGCGCGGGCGACTCCCCTGCTGGTGCTGGTTTTTCTCGCGGAGATGCTCGGCGCCACCTCACTCGAGTGGCCGTGGTGGGTGAACCTGCTCGCCGTCCTTGGCGCACTCGCCGTTCTGGTCGGCGGCTTCGGCCTGCTCAACGGGTTGCGCGGCCGGCCATTCTGGGCGTTCCCGGATCGCTTCGGCACGCCTGAGCTGGCGGTCTTCGTGTTGTTGCCGGCCCTGCTGCCACTGGCGAGCGAGGGCCAGGTCCAGCAGTTCTTCGCTATCGCCGCGAGCAACCTGCTACTGATCGGCGTGGTGTACGTCGTGGTCGGCTATGGCCTGATCGGTACGACGATCTGGGGAGCGCGCGGGATCGTGACCGAACTCGGTAACTCGGTGGCGAGTCTGGTCCGGGCCTTGCCGCTGCTGCTGGTGTTCTCGCTGGTGCTGTTCGTCAACACCGAGATGTGGCAGGTCTTCTCGGGTATGCCGACGGTGTTCATCGTTGTCGCGGTCGTCCTGTTCACCCTGCTCGGTGATGCCTTCCTGGTGCTGCGGCTGCCGGGCGAGCTCAAGCGGATCGTGCAGGAGGTCGCGGCTGACAGCCCGCCACTACGCCGGATCCAGCGCCTCAACCTGACCGTCAACCTGGTGCTGCGGCAATGGCTGCAGGTGCTGGTGGTGAGCGTCGGAGTCGGCGCCTTCTTCATCGCCTTCGGCACGCTGGCGATCAGCGAGCCAATCTACGAATCATGGGGTATTGACCACGGCACCTGGCAGCTGAACTTCAACCTGCTCGGGCATTCGCTACTGCTCAGCGAGGCACTGGTGAAGGTGGCGACGGGTATCGCCACCTTCACCGGCCTCTACTACTCGATCTCGCTGCTCACCGACGCCACTTATCGCGAGGACTTCCTCGACAACATGACCGACGAGCTTCGCGACGTGTTCGCCGAACGTCGTGACTATCTGGCGCTCCGGGCTCAGGTCAGCCAGTCGCCGAGCGGGCCGATCGCGAAGTAGATCACGAACAGCGTCGACACCACCCACATCAGCGGGTGGACCAGTTTGGCCTTGCCACGAATGATCTTGAGCAGCACGAACGAGACGAATCCGGCGCCGATACCCGCGGTGATCGAGTAGGTGAACGGCATCAGGATGATGGTCAGGAACGCCGGAATGCCGATCTCGAGATCATCGAAGTCGACACCCTTGATCTGGGTCATCATCAGGAAGCCGACCAGGATCAGCGCCGGAGTGGCCGCCTCATACGGCACCAGGGTGACCAGTGGCGCGAAGACGATCGCCACCAGGAAGCACAACCCGGTGATGACGCTGGCCAGGCCGGTCCGCGCGCCCTCGCCCACACCGGAAGCTGATTCGATGTACGACGTGTTGCTCGAGACGGAGGCGGCACCACCGGCTGCGGCGGCAACGCTGTCGACGATCAGGATGCGCTGTGTGCTCGGCGGGTTGCCGTCCTTGTCGAGCAGGCCGGCCTCGGCGCCGATGGCCGTCATCGTGCCCATCGTGTCGAAGAAGTCGGCCAGCATCAGGGTGAAGATCAGCAGCAGCGCGGAGATCACGCCGACCTGACTGAACGAGCCGAACAGGTTGAACTCGCCAAGGGTGTCGAAGTTCGGCGCGATGAAGAGTTTGTCCGGCAGCTCCGGCACGCTCAGACCCCAGCCGCCGAGGTTGGTATCCGAACGCGGGCCGATCTTGGCGATCGCCTCGAGAATGACGGCGAGCACCGTCGCCGAGACAATGCCGATCAGGATCGCGCCCTTGACCTTCAGCGCGTACAGCGCCACCACCAGCACCAGGCCGATCACGAAGATCAGCACCGGCCAGCCGCGCAGGGTGCCACCGACGCCGAGCTCCACCGGCGGCGCCGTCGGGGAGGCCGGCCGTCGCACGAAGCCCGCGTCGACCAAGCCGATGAACGCGATGAACAAGCCGATGCCGACGCTGATCGCAACCTTGAGCTGACGTGGCACGGCCTCGAAGACGGCCTTGCGGAAGCCGGTCAGCACCAGGATCAGGATGATCAGGCCCTCCAGCACGACCAGGCCCATCGCGTCGGCCCAGGTCATCTTGGTGGCGATCGAGAAGGCGACGAACGCGTTCAGCCCAAGACCGGTGGCCAGCGCCAACGGGAAGTTCGCCACCAGGCCCATCAGGATGGTGAGCACGCCGGCCGCGAGCGCGGTGGCGACGGCGATCTTGGCGATCGAGGCGGCCGGGTCGGTGCCGCCGCCGACGAACTGGCCCGATCCGTCCTTGACGGTGCCGATGATGAGCGGATTCAGGACGACGATGTACGCCATCGTGAAGAAGGTGACCAGGCCACCACGGATCTCACGCCCGAGCGTGGACCCGCGCTGACTGATCTTGAAGAAGGAGTCGAGGGGGCCGCTGCTCGAGCGTGCCGTCGTGGTCTCGGACGTACTCATGGCGGAATGATTACAGGTAGCTCCGACACTGGCGAGCGATTCGGCAGGTCTGTGCCCTTTGCGGCCTAAGTGGTCCGCGTTGGGCAGGCGGGACGAGCCTGTCAAGGGATTGTCGGAGCCGGGCATTAGTGTGGAGGGGTGGCAGATGACAGCGCGAGGGACGCAGTTCCGGAAAAGGGCCCGGAGAAGAGCGGCCCGAAGCGGACCGACCCGACGAGCCAGCTGGCTCGCGGCGAGCTGATGCATGCCGAGGTCAAACCGCTGGACCTGAGCGGGGTGCCGACCGTTGCCGTCGGCATCGGTGCCTGGCTGATCGCGCTGGTGGTGCTGCTGATCTTCCGGTCCGAGCTGGAGGCGCGCGGCGAAGAGTGGTGGATCTGGGTCGCCGTCGCCGGCACCGGGCTGGGCCTGATCGGCCTGTTCTACACCCGCCGTCGCTGGGCCGCGATCGAAGGCCACCTCGCGGCAGGGAAGCACGAGGTCGCAGATTGGGGCGTCCCCGAGCCCACCACCGAGCTACTTCCCAGCGGCAAGCTCACCACCGAAGAGCCGACGACCGGTCAGTCCTCGGACGACTCTAGCGCCTCGACGGCCTCTGCTTCGGCCACCGGTGCCTCGACGGAGGGCACGGCCTCGGGTACATCCTCTACGGAGGCGGCGACCGAGGCGGGCCCGGCGCCATCCAGCACCTCTACCGGCTCGACCTCTTCTGCAACCGAATCCGATGTCGAAGCCGATTCGGAGACCGGGTCCAGGTCGTCGTAGCCGGTGGTGTCGAAGGCGTGCTCGGTGGACGGGCTCTCGACCGACTCCACCACGACATCGGAGTGCGCGCCACAGCCGTAGTCGGCCGCCACCACGCGTCCCTCACCCGGGGCCATCTCGTTCGAGCAGGCGCCGAAGACCCGGCCGAGGCTGTCCGCCAGCCGGATCCAGTAACCGCAGGACGAGCACTTGTACGGCGCGGCCTGGGCGATCGGCGATTCGGGACCGAGCTCTCCGGCGTACCAGCGCTCGGCGGCGTCGTCCCGGCCGATCGGGCTGAGCACCCGGGCGCGACCGAGACCGAGCTCCTCGACCACCTCGAGCACCTCGTCGGGCGCACCGGTGTCGGCGAAACCGGGCTCCAGCCGCGGGTCGTCCAACGGGGTCGGGTAGAGGTCACCGGGGCGGAGGTCGCCGGGCTGGACCCGATCCGACCACGGCACCCACACCGGCGCGACGATCGCCTCGTCGCCGGGCAGCATCACCACCTCGTTGATGGTGACGACCTTCGCCCGGGAGGCGCGAGTCAGCGTGACGGCCCAGCACCAGCCGAGATACCCCGGGTGTGTGGACGCGAAGTAGTGCGTGAGCAGCCGCTCGCCCTCGACCCGGTACGACAGGTGCGCACCGACCTGCGCGGCCCCCGCCTCCTCGACAGCGGCCTCCCGCGCCGCATCGACCGCGGCCACGCAAATGGCGTCGGCTTTGGCGCGAACCTGGTCCGGAGCTTTGACGGGAGTCACAATCGACTATTCTCGCACGCCCGCGGCCGCCATTCGAATCCCTGGGGCGGATCGTCCGGTGCTGGTTTGAACCCGCTCCTGGACCGGCAGAAATCCGTGCGTTGCGGCTGCCACCTGACCTGCGACCAGGCAGGATGGAGCCCATGGATCCCCGCGACGACAGGCCGGACGGCCCGCACGGCCGCCGCCACCCCGCGGCCGGGCCGAACGAGCCCGGGCAGCAGCGGCGTACCGGCTCCGGCGAACCACCCCACTCCAAGCCTCAAGGCGGGCAACGCCAAGAGAACGAGAGCGGTCGTACGACGTTCGGGGTCGGCGGTTTGAAGGGGCGCCTGCCGTTCGGATCACGCGGCTCTGGCGGAGACAAGGCGGACGTGGATCCCGCCGAGGCGGCCAGGTTGGCCGAGGCGAAGCGGGTCGCGCGGGAGCGACGGCGCGAGCAGTTGGCCGAGGCGCGGCGCAAGGTCGGCCAGGCGTCGAAGGTAGGAGCGGCCGGAGTCGCGTCGGCCTCACGTCGTACGGCGGGAGCCACCGGGCGGGCCGGGCGTGCGACCGGGCGCCGGATTCGCGGTTTGACGACTGCCCAGGGCGCGGGCGAGTCCGGTCTGTCCCGGCTGATCGAGCTCGGCGCGGTCAACGCCGCCGGCGATACGGCCCTCGCGGTATCACTCGCGGGCACGGTCTTCTTCGCCGTACCGAGTGACCAGGCGCGGGACCAGGTCGCGTTGTTCCTGCTGCTGACGATGGCGCCGTTCGCGTTGATGGCACCGCTGATCGGGCCGTTCCTGGACCGCTTCCGGCACGGGCGGCGCTGGGCGATCGGCGCCACGCTCGGACTGCGTGGGTTCCTCGTTTGGAGCCTCGCCGCCTCGATGACCGGCAGTGTGTCGCCGTGGCTCTACCCGGCGGCGCTGGGATGTCTCGTCGCCTCCAAGGCGTACGGCGTGACTCGGGCATCCGCCGTACCTCGGTTGCTGCCGCAGAGCATCACCCTGGTCACGGCGAACTCGCGCATCTCGCTGGCAGGCGTGGCCGGCGCGACGGTCTCGGCCGGTATCGCCGGAGGGCTCGCGCAGATCGGCCCGGCGTGGTCGCTGCGCTGGGCCGCGCTGGTCTACACGGTCGGGCTCGTGCTGGCCATCCGGTTGCCCTCGCGGGTCGACTCGCCCCAAGAAGAGGAGATGACCGGCGCCGAGGGCAAGGCGGCTCGGCGTCGCGCGATCACGGCGGCGGTGGCGCGGGCGATCCGGTGCAACCTGGGGCTGCGGTTCGTGTCCGGATTCCTGACGATGTACCTGGCGTTTCTCCTGCGGGACAAGCCGATCGGCGGGCTCGACGGTGCGGTGCTGGCCGGTGCGGTGATCGCCGCGGCCGGTATCGGGAACAGTCTCGGCACGTTGCTCGGATCGTTGCTCAAGGCCCGTAAACCCGAGGCCGTCGTACTCGTCGTGCTGCTCGCGGACGCGACGGTCGCGATCCTCGTCGCGATCTTCTACGGGTTGCCGATGCTGATCGCGCTCGGCCTGGTCGCGGGATTGTGCAGCTCACTTGGCAAGCTCTCGCTGGACGCGTTGATCCAGCGGGACGTGCCGGAGACCGTCCGGACATCGGTGTTCGCGCGTTCGGAAACGGTGCTGCAGTTGTCCTGGGTGCTCGGCGGCGGCTGCGGCATCGTCCTGCCGCTGATCCCGCGCCTGGGCTTCGGCTTCCTCGCGGCAGTGCTGCTCATCGTGGTGTTCCTTGTCGTCCGCTACCGCCCCTCCACCACCCCCGTCGGCCGCCCTAACCGCGACCCCTCCGGCCCCCCACCCACAAAGCCCCAGCCCACCTCCCGCACCGGCCCGCCAGCGCGACCTGCCGCGAGCCCGACCGTGGTGAACCAGCAACCGCGGCGGCGGGACAATGGCGACGCGACGACGATCCTGAGCACCGACGGACGTCCAGCCGAGCGCCGTACCGACGATCACTGGTGGCGCGACGACGCGCCGCCGTCCCCTCCCGCCGCCGAGGAGGACTGGGCAAAGGACCCGACCGTGGAAAACCAGCCCCGCACCTCCCCCTTCCGCCGCCGCTCCCCTGGCAGCCGCCCACCCCGCTGACCACCCGAGGCCGGTCGTCCTCGCCGGGTCGACAAGCAGCGATCACGGGAGCACTATCGATGATGTGAGCTCCGTCACAACATTCGCCGTGGAGGAGGTCGACGATGACCGGCACCACCACTCACTTCACCAAGGAGCGGGCGCCGTGCGGGAGGACCGTGGACGGTGACCGCAGCCAGGAAGGCGATGCCGAGGGCCTCAGCTTCGACGACACTCTCTTCGCGTGCGGCTGCCGCCTGATCCGGCACGAGTTCCACGACGGCAGCGTGCGGATCAGGACCGTCCGCCACGACGGGAAGGTCCTGCTGGACGAGCACAGCGGCGACCACGAGGCATGACCGCCTTTCACGACGTCGTGGTGGTCGGGGGCGGCGGGGCCGGCCTGCGGGCGGCCATCGCCGTGGCGGAAGCCAATCCGCGGCTGAGCGTGGCGATTGTTTCCAAGGTCTACCCCATGCGCAGTCACACGGTCTCCGCCGAGGGTGGAGCCGCCGCGGTCGCCGGTGCCGACGACAGTCTCGACGAGCACGCCTACGACACCGTGTCCGGCAGCGACTGGCTGTGCGACCAGGATGCCGTCGAGGCCTTCGTCGACGAGGCTCCGCGCGAGCTGCTCCGGCTGGAGCACTGGGGCTGCCCCTGGAGCCGGCAGCCCGACGGGCACATCGCGGTGCGGGCCTTCGGTGGCATGAAGAAGAAGCGCACCTGGTTCGCCGCCGACCGGACCGGCTTCCACTTGCTCCACACCTTGTTCCAGACCGCGCTCTCCTACTCCGACATCGTCCGGTACGACGAGTGGTTCGTCACCAAGCTGCTGGTCGACGAGGGGCAGGTTCGGGGCGTCGTTGCCATCGAGCTGGCCACCGGCCGGGTCGAGACCATCACCGCCGGCGCCGTCATCGTGTGCTCCGGGGGTTGCGGCCGGGTCTACCCCTTCACCACCAACGCCAACATCAAGACCGGGGACGGGATGGCGCTCGCCTACCGGGCCGGTGCGCCGCTCAAGGACATGGAGTTCGTCCAGTACCACCCCACCGGCCTGCCCTTCACCGGCATCCTGATCACCGAGGCGGCCCGCGCCGAGGGCGGCTGGCTGCTCAACAAGGACGGCTACCGCTACCTGCAGGACTACGACCTCGGCAAACCCGAACCCACTCCGGTGATGCGCAGCATGGAGCTGGGACCACGTGACCGGTTGTCGCAGGCGTTCGTGCACGAGTTCGACAAAGGCCGGACCATCGATACGCCGTACGGGCCGATCGTGCACCTGGACCTCCGCCATCTCGGCGCGAAGCTCATCGACGCCAAGCTCCCCTTCGTCCGGGAGCTGTGCTCGAAGTACCAGAACATAGACCCGGTCACCGAGCTCGTCCCGGTCAGGCCCGTGGTGCACTACATGATGGGTGGCGTCCACACCGACATCCACGGCGCCACACCGATGGACGGCCTGTACGCCGCCGGGGAGGTCGCCTGCGTCAGCATCAACGGCGCCAACCGGCTGGGCTCCAACTCGCTGCCGGAGCTGCTCGTCTTCGGTGCTCGCGCCGGACTGGCCGCTGCCGAGTTCGCCGGCTCGGCCGGTACCGTCTCCCCGGCCGTGCTCGCGCAGGGCCACGACGAGGAGCGCCGGCTGGAGCGGGAGCTGACGCGGCATGCCGAGGGCCGCGAGCGGATCGCGGACATCCGGACCGAGATGCAGAGCGCCATGGAGAACGGGGCCGGGATCTTCCGCGACGGGGACTCCCTGGCGAAGGCCGCCGACACGCTGCTGGAGCTGCGCGAGCGATTCGCCGACGCGGCCGTCGAGGATCACAGCCGGACCTTCAACACCGACCTCATCGCCATGCTCGAGCTCTCGTTCATGCTGGACGTGTCGCAGAGCATCATCGCCTGCGCCCAGCAACGTGAGGAGTCGCGCGGCGCGCACCAGCGCACCGACTTCCCGGCCCGGAACGATCAGCGATACCTGGCGCACTCGTTGATCCACCATCAGCCCGACGGCGCAGGCCGCGTCGAATACCTCCCGGTGACGATCACTCGCTGGCCACCGGGGGAACGCGTGTACGGGAGGTAGCTGCCATGGCGGACCGGATAACCCTCGAGGTCGCGCGCTACCGGCCGGAGCTGGAGACCGAACCGGTGCTGCAGTCCTACGAGGTACCGCTACGCCCCGACTGGGCGATCCTCGACGGGCTCAACCACATCAAGGACCACCTGGACGGCACGCTCTCCTACCGCTGGTCCTGCCGGATGGGTATCTGCGGCAGCTGTGGGATGACCGTCAACGGCGAGCCCAAGCTGACCTGCGCCACCTTCCTCACCGACTACGCGCCGGGCCCGGTGCGGATTGAGCCGTTGCGCAACTTCCCGGTGGTCCGCGACCTCGTCGTCGACATCGACGACTTCATGAGCAAGCTGCCGACGGTCAAGCCCTGGCTCGTCCACGACGAGGAGAAGCCACTCGACGAGGGCGAGTACCTGCAGACACCGGACGAGATGGACGAGTACAAGCAGTTCAGCATGTGCATCAACTGCATGCTCTGCTACTCGGCCTGCCCGGTCTACGCGCTCGACCCGCAGTTCGTCGGTCCGGCGGCCATCGCGCTGGCCCAGCGCTACAACCTCGACTCGCGGGACGAGGGAGCCGCAGACCGTCGCGACGTACTGTCGTCTCCCGAAGGGATCTGGGCCTGCACCTTCGTCGGCGAGTGCAGCGCCGTTTGCCCCAAAGACGTCGACCCTGCCGGCGCCATCCAGCGCTACAAGCTCACCGCGGCCACCCATGCGCTCAAGGACTTCCTCCTGCCCAGGGGCGCACGATGACTGATACGCCCCATCCGTATCACCGGCCGGTCTCCACCTTCTGGTGGCTTGAGCGTCGCTCATACCTCGTGTTCGTGCTCCGCGAGCTCAGCAGTGTGTTCGTCGCCTGGTTCGTTGTGTACCTGCTGCTGCTGGTCAGCGCCATCAGTGCGGGCAGTGGGGAGTACGAGCGGTTCGTCGACTGGAGCGGGCGCGCCTGGGTGCTCGTGCTGAATGTTGTCGCCCTGCTCTTCGTGCTGCTGCACGCGGTGACCTGGTTCGGCTTGGCACCCAAGGCCATCGTGGTGCGGATGCGCGGTCGCCGTGTCCCGCCCCGCGTGATCGCGGCGGCGCACTACCTGCTCTGGCTGGTGCTGTCCGCCGTCACCGCTTGGGTGATCCTCCGATGACCCGCCGGTCGCCGGAACCACTGCTCTGGCTGCTGTTCAGCGCCGGCGGCATGGTTGCCGCACTGATGGTTCCGGTCCTGCTGTTCCTGTTCGGCGTCGCGTTCCCGCTGGGCTGGCTGACCGCTCCGGATCACGCGTATCTGCTCTCGGTGCTGCAGCATCCCCTCACCAAGCTGATCCTGTTCGGACTCTGCGCGTTGGCGCTGTTCCACTGGGCGCATCGCTTCCGTTACACCCTCTATGACGGCCTGCAGCTCAAGAGGTTCAGCGCCATCATCACCATGTTCTGTTACGGCGGAGCTGTCATCGGTTCGGTGGCGGCGGGGTATCTCCTGCTGAGCGCGTGACGGCTCGGCCTCGACACCGTCATCGCCGGTATCGAGGCCATGCACGCTCGCTAGACGTCCAGCTTGTCGGCAACACCGCGCAGCACGGTCGCGACGCTGTGGGCCAGTTTGTTGTCGGGGTGGCGGCCGCGGCGGTAGTTCTCGCCGATGCTGTCGAGCAGTTTGATCAGGTCCTCGACGACCGTGACCATGTCCTCCGGCTTGGGCCGCATCGCCTTCGCGACCGAGGGCGGCGGATCGATCAAGCGGACCTGCAGCGCCTGCTCGCCCTTACGTCCCTCGACCACGCCGAACTCGACCTTCTGGCCCGGCTTGAGGCTCGTCACACCAGCCGGCAGAGCCTCGGCCCGGACGTAGACGTCGCCGCCTTCGTCCTTGCTGAGGAAGCCGAATCCCTTGCCGGCGTCGTACCACTTGACCTTGCCTACAGGCACGGGAAACCTCTTCGATGTCTTCGTCGGAACAGGGGACGGTTACTCCGGCTGGTGCCGGCTACTTAGCGTACGTGAACGATGGTCCCCGCGCCTCTGCGATACCAATCCTCTAGCGGTACTGCTCCGGGTTCGCGAGGCGCTCGTTCATGGCGCCGGAGCGGAATCCGCGCGGATCGAGAGCGGCCGCGTCGAAGCCTTCGGCCCTCACCAGCTCCTCCAGCGTGGCGGCGTCCACCTTCGCGAGTAGACCGGCGTCGATCTCGATACTCGCCTTGCCACCGAGGTCGCGCACTCGCACGTTCTCCACGCCGTACGACGTGAGGTGGTCCCGGACGACCTGTTCGGCACGGTCGACGCGGGCCAGCAGGCGCGGCGTGATGCGAATGCCGTACGCGATCCGGCTCGACAGGCAGGCCGCCGCGGGCTTGTCGAAGGTGACGAGGCCCCAGCGCCGGGAGGCCTCGCGGATCTCGGCCTTGGTCAGCCGGGCGTCCCTCAGCGGCGTGATCGCACCACGCTCGTGGGCGGCGCGAATACCCGGGCGGAAGCCGGCGACCGCGTCGTCGGCGTTCGTACCGGTGGCGATGGCCTCGATGCCGAAGTCGTCGGCGATGGGCTGCAGGGTCTCGACGAGTTCCGCCTTGCAGAAGTAGCAACGGTCACCGGCGTTGGCCTGGTAACCCTCTCGCTCCATCTCATGCGTCGGCGGCGTGACGTGGCGTACGCCGAGGCTGTCGGCGAAAGCTGCGGCCGGTTCGAGTTCTGCGAGCGGGAGGCTCGGGCTGACGGCCGTAGCGGCCACCACGTTCGCAGGGCCGATCGCACGGGCTGCGGCCGCCAGGAGGAACGCAGAGTCGGCTCCACCGCTAAAGGCGACCAGTAGCTTCCTGTGCTCGGCAAGGGAGGCCATGAGCGCCTCAAGCCGCTGCTCCAACACGTAGTCCTCGAGCCAGCCAGGGAACTCCGTGAGGTCGTTGAGTACGACGTCAGCGCCGTACGCCTTCAGCTCGCCTGCGGTGAACGGGCCCGTCGCAACGCTTACTGCGACGGCACCCGCGGCACGGGCTCCGTCGATGTCAGCGACGTGGTCACCGACGTAGATGCCGGCACTGTGCTCCCTCAGGGCAACGGCCTTCTCTGCACCATGGAGGTCACCAACCGGCTCGTCGACGTCCAGACCGAGGTGCTCGAGGTGGAGCTTCACGCTCGGCGCGTACTTGGCCGAGACGACTACCGTCCGCCCGTGCAAGCTCCGCACGGCCGCAAGCGCCTCAGGCACTCCCGGCAGCGGGTCGGATCCAGTGATCGCGTACGTCGGGTAGAGCTCGCGGTAGCGGGCGACCATGGCGTCGATCTGCTCTGGCGGGAACCAGTTCGCCATCTCCCAGACAAGCGGCGGACCGAGCCGGGAGACCACCAGCTCCGTATCGATCGCCACGCCGGTCTCGGCTGCCAGCAAGTCGTACACGGCCTTGATACCGGGCCGGGAATCGATCAGCGTCATGTCCAGGTCGAACCCGACCACGAGTTCCGGAACGAGAGTTGTCGGCAATTCGGCGGGGCGGATCTCTGCTGCTGACACGTCCTCAACCCTACGCGGAGGTCTGACCGGCCAGCCTTCCGGCGGTGCATCTCGGAGTCCGGACAACCCAAAGTGCAGTAAATAAGGGCACATAGACTCTTTTGTGTTCAGGGTCCCGCACTGGGGTCGGACCCGGAGCACGGAGCCGTACTTGCGGAGGTGCGGCCCCGACCGATCGGCCGAGTCTGCCCTCGGGCCGATCATCGGCGCTCTCGCGATGGAGCGCCTGGCCGGCTGTGGACGGATCACGTCCACAGCCGACCTTTACATGCGGTGACGCTTTGTCCGACCTCTTGACACTTTTATCCGAAGTGTCAACTATGACCACATGGCCTCCTTCTCCGAGCGGACCAAGCGGCGACTGCGCGATGAGCTGCTCGACGCGGCGTACGACGCCCTGGTCGCCGGCGGATACGAGGGCCTGCGCATGGCCGATATCGCGCGGCGGACCGGCGTATCCCGGCAGACCGTCTACAACGAACTCGGCGACAAGTGGGATGTCCTGCAGGCCGTCGCCACCCGCGAGACCGAGCGCTTCCTGGTGCTGGTCAACGAGGCCCTCGCGGAGCACGAGCGCGACGCCATCGCCGGCCTGCGCGCCGCCGTCGACCGGGCCCTGACGCTCGCCTCGGACAACCCGTTGATCAAGGCGGCCCTGACCGCGCCCGGGTCCGACCAGGCCAGCCAACTGCTCACCACGCGCGGCCATCAGATCCTCGAGCTGTGCCACCAACGACTCGACACGCACGTCCGTTCGCACTGGCCGGACGTCTCGCCCGACGACGCGCGTCTCGGCGTGGACATCGCGCTGCGCGTCGTACTCAGCCACATCGTCAATCCCGCGGGTGCCCCGGCGACGGTCGCCGACGAGGTCGCCCGGGTGCTCGGCCCTTTCCTGTCCGCGGCTTCCGAGAGGTGAACTATGACCACGTTGCATCGCACTGGCTTTTCCTCCCTGCGAGCGGGCGGGCTGAACTGGGACGCACTGCCGCTACGCCTGTTCGACAAGGGGAATCGCAAGTTCTGGAACCCGGCTGACCTCGACTTCAGCCAGGACGCCAAGGACTGGGAGGAGTTCACCGATAACGAGCGGCACAACGCGCTGATGCTGTGCGCACAGTTCATCGCGGGCGAGGAGGCCGTCACCGAGGACCTGCAGCCGTTCATGCAGGCCATGGCGGCGGAGGGCCGATTCGGCGACGAGATGTACCTGACGCAGTTCTGCTTCGAAGAGGCCAAGCACACCCAGGTCTTCCGGCTCTGGCTAGACGCTGTCGGCGTCAAGGAGGACCTGCATCACCACGTCGAGGACAATCCGGGCTACCGGGCGATCTTCTACGAGGCGCTACCTGTGGCCCTGAAGTCTCTGAGCGATGACCCGTCGCCGGCAAACCAAGTGCGCGCCTCTGTCACGTACAACCACGTAGTAGAAGGCACACTCGCTCTGACCGGCTACCACGCCTGGAACCTCTTGTGCACGGCACGCGGCGTACTGCCCGGCATGCAGGAGCTCATCCGCCGTATCGGTGACGACGAACGCCGCCACATGGCCTGGGGTACGTTCACCTGCCGCCGCCATGTCGCCGCCGACGAGTCCAACTGGAAGGTCGTCACGGACACGATGGAGGAACTGCTTCCGCACGCGCTGACGCAAATCCAGTGGGCGATGGAGCACAGCCCCGAACTGCCGCCCGAGATCAACCCGACCGCACTGATGACGTACGCCGGCGACCGCGCCACCCGCCGCCTCGGCGCGATCGAGTCCGCCATCGGCGCCGACGTCGCCGGCATCGACCTCGACTACTCCCCCGAAAAACTCGAAGACGACTTCGGCTCCGAGGATGACGCCGCGCTGGCCGCCGTCCGCTAATCCTCCAAAGAGGGCAAAGGGGCCGGCCCTTGATCGGGTCCGGCCCCTCGGCTACTCGTTCCCGCTAACGGCGGTCGCGTTCTCCCGTTCCCGCTCCTCACGGTCGTGCCGCTCCTTCTCGTCACGGTCGCGTCGTTCCTGCTCCTCACGGTCGCGCCGTTCCTGGTCCTCGCGGTCCCGGCGATCCCGGTCTTCGCGGTCGCGCCGGTTTCGTTCATCTCCGTAGCTCACGCCACACCTCCAGCGGCTAGGTCTTCGACCATACGCGCCCACGACGCGGGCCATGGAAAAGCAGAAGACCGGACTGCGCGGGTGGGCCTCGGCCGACTACTGATGCCTGTTCAAGCTGATGGAGCTGTCACTACTGCTCTGAGCCTTCGATTCCAAGTAGGGCAAGGGACTTCTCGCGCATTTCGACCTTGCGGATCTTGCCGGTGACGGTCATCGGGAAGTCGTCCACGAGCAGTACGTAGCGCGGGATCTTGTAGTGCGCGAGCTTGCCACTGCAGAACTCGCGAACCGCTGCCGCGTCCAGAGGCGTCGCGCCGTCGCGAAGCTTGATCCACGCGCACAGCTCCTCGCCGTACTTGTCGTCCGGTACGCCGATCACCTGCACGTCGGCGATATCCGGATGGGTGTAGAGGAACTCCTCGATCTCGCGCGGGTACACGTTTTCGCCGCCACGGATCACCATGTCCTTTATCCGGCCGACGATGTTCACGTAGCCGTCGTCACGCATCACCGCGAGGTCGCCGGTATGCATCCACCGCGCCTTGTCGATCGCCTCGGCCGTCTTGTCCGGGTCGTTCCAATAGCCGAGCATCACCGAATACCCACGCGTGCAAAGCTCCCCGGCTTCACCACGCGGCACCACCAGGCCCGTGGCCGGGTCGACCAGCTTCACCTCGACGTGCGGCATCACCCGGCCCACTGTCGACGTACGGCGATCCAGGTCGTCGTCGCGCCGGGTCTGCGTCGACACCGGCGAGGTCTCGGTCATGCCGTAACAGATCGCCACCTCGGCCATGTGCATATCGGCCACACATCGCTTCATCACCTCGACCGGGCACGGCGAACCCGCCATGATCCCGGTGCGCAACGAGGACAGGTCGTACGACGCGAAGTCCGGCAGGCCCAATTCGGCGATGAACATCGTGGGTACGCCGTAGAGCCCGGTGCAGCGTTCATCCTGGACGGCCTTCAGCGTGGCAGCCGGTTCGAAGGCCGGGCCGGGGATGACCATGCAGGCGCCGTGCGTCGTACAGCCGAGGTTGCCCATCACCATGCCGAAGCAGTGGTAGAACGGCACGGGAATGCAGAGGCGATCGTCCGGACCGAAGCCGATCGTCTCGGTGACGAAGTACCCGTTGTTCAGGATGTTGTGGTGGGAAAGCGTTGCACCCTTGGGGAAACCCGTCGTGCCCGACGTGTACTGGATGTTGATCGGGTCGTCGAAGCTGAGTTCGGCCATTCGGCTGGCCAGGTCTTCGGCGCTGGTCTCGCCGGCGGCCGCTGCTACGTCGGTCCAGTCGTCGGTGCCGATGTAGACGACTTGGGTCAGCGACGGGCAGTCGGCCCGGATGTTGTCGATCATCGCGCGGTAGTCGCTCGTTTTGAACGACGTCGCCGAGATGAGCAGCTTCACGCCGGACTGGTTCAGGGCGTACGACAGTTCGTGCGTGCGATAAGCCGGGTTGAGGTTGACGAGGATCGCGCCGATCTTGGCCGTCGCGTACTGCGTGATCGTCCACTCGGCGCAGTTCGGCGCCCAGATCCCGACGCGGTCGCCTTTCTCGATGCCGTTGGTGATCAGGCCGCGCGCGAATTCGTCCACGTCGGCGTTGAACTCGGCGTAGGTCCAACGCCTGCCGCTGGCGAGTTCCACCAGCGCCTCGCGATCGCCGTACGACTTGGTGGTGCGCTCGAGGTTGGCCCCGATCGTCTCCCCGAGCAGCGGGACCTCGGACGGTCCGGACGCGTACGAAGGCATCGTCGTCATTCCGCCATGTTGCCAACGGCGCCGCCACTCCGCCAGAGCCCCGCGCCGCAAGCGCCGGGGTGATTCGCAGTCGAAAGCGGGTTCGACTGTCAGGCGAACGGGAAATGGACAGGTGGGAATGTCCTGACTAACTCTCCGTGCAACTCGGTCGCTCAGTGTGTCGACTCGCCTACGCTGGAGCGTGAGAGGTGTGAGGCATGGTTTGGTCCTCGGAGCGACCTGCCCGCGGCGACAGTCCGCCCGCCCGTACGGCAGAGGCGGCGGAACGGACCGCCGCGGTGCGGGAACGGGTTCGTGACCTGCAGGCAGTCCTCGCCGATGCGCTCGCGATCGATGTGAGCGGAGTCGACCTGCAGGCGCTGAAACGCGCGCCGCGACGAGCCCCACCGGCCGTCACCGGCATCGATGCCCTGCCCCAGCCCGCACCGGTCTGGGGCGATTTCGTCCCCGCTCCGCCCGGCCCCTGGTACTGGCCCGGCGGTCGAAAGCGATTTGCCCGGCGGCTTCGGGCGGCCGAGGAGCGGTTCGCCGCCGCGATCGAGGCCCATCGTGAGAGCGAGGAGGAGCGCCGCAAACGCGTCACGCGGGCCCGGCGCGTGGAGGCCGAGGAACAGCGACGGCTCGACGATGAGGCCGCCGAGCAGCATGAGCGGGTCGACGCGTACCAGCGGTCGGTCCAGTCCGGGGATCGGCGCGCGGTCAGCCGGTACTTCCAGAAGGTGCTCGACCGCATTCCCGAACCTTGCGGGTTTCCCAAGCGGCGCAAGGTCGGCTACGTGCCGGAGTCGACGTTGCTGGCGTTGGAGTGGGATCTGCCGGATCTGTCCGTCGTACCGGTCGATGCGGCCTTTAGGTATGACGAAGATCGGGACGCGGTTGTGGCGGTCCCGCGGGCTGAGGCTGAGATCCGGCGGCTGTACCAGGGCCTGGTGGCTCAGTTGGCTTTGCGGGCGCTGCATCTGACTTTCGGCAGCGACCGGTACGGCATGGTGGACACAGTCGTCTTCAACGGAATGGTCCACTCGGTCGATCTCGCGACTGGGCGCGATGTGCGGCCTTGCCTGATTACGTTGCGGGCTACTCGTGCCCAGTTCACGGCGCTGGTGCTCGACCAGCTCGATCCGGTCGCTTGTGTACGGCACTACTTCGCGGCGGAGGTTTCACGTCATCCTGAGGAGTTGCAGCCGGTTGAGCCCGTGTTGGAGTTCGACCTGGCCGATCCACGGGTGATCGATCCGGTGGACGTGATCAGTGAGATCGATCGCAGGCCGAACTTGCTTGAGCTCACGGCGGAGGAGTTCGAGCAGTTGGTGCACAACTTGCTGACGCGGATGGGGCTGGAGACGCAGTTGTTCCGGTCTCGGCATGACGGCGGAATCGACTGTGTGGCTTACGATCCACGGCCGATCACTGGTGGGAAGTTCGTTGTGCAGGCGAAGCTCTATACGCGGACCGTGCCGCCGTCTGCTGTGCGGGATCTGTTCGGGACGGTCGCCGATGCGGGGGCCACCAAGGGGATCTTGATCACGACGAGCGGGTTCGGGCCGTCGAGCTACCAGTTCGCTAACGGCAAACCGCTGCAGTTGATCGACGGCACCGGGTTGCTCGCGTTGTGCCACCAACACGACATCCCGGCCCGAATCGTCCCCCGCGCTTCCGCCTGATCCCGCGGCGAACGGTCAGGCGGGTAGTGGGGCGCGGTCGTTGGTCGCTTGGTGCGGGCGGGCGTTGGTCGCTTGGCGGGCGGGCGTTGGTCGCTTGGTGCGGGCGGATATCTGGTGGGCACCCGTCCCCCCGAGTCTTCCGAATTGTCTGGTGTACCCGGTCCGCGTCAAGGGTTTCATCACCTGGCGGTGACGCTGACGCGCCCTTGACCCGGCCCGGGTACACCAAGTACCGCGGGCTATTCGGGGGACGGGTGGGGTCTGACCGGTTGCGTCGAGTTTCCCGGGTGCTGGGCGTCTGACGTCCACGAAATCGTGCGCTATCCCCTGAAGTGCTGGGTTCCGGTGCGAAATAGTCGGCCCGGAACCCAGCACCTCAGACGTTAACCCCCAAGATCACGGGTTACCCCTCAGATCGCGGGGGTTAACCCACAACCGCGGGAGTTAACCCCCTCCACATCGGCAGGCGGCCGGCGTCGTCGTCCCTATTCCGGGGGTCGACACGCGGAATGGGGCGCCGACACTCCAAATTTGGCGAGTCCACCCCCTATTCCGAGGGTCGACCCTCGGAATAGGGGTGGCGGTGGGGCGACTGGCGTGGGGCTTGGGTTAGGTGGGAAGGGGGGCTTCGTAGATGAGGAGTTCGGTTCCGGCCGGGGCGTCGGCGTCGTCCGGGGCCGCGAGGATGCGCATCTTGGCGCCGTCGACCTCGAACGCCAACGGGTTGCGGGTCGCGATGTGACCGGTCGAGCCGTACATCGGGAAGGGCTGTTCCTTCAGGATCCGGTTGTCGTCCGCGAGGTCGAGCAAAGCGATTCCGCCGAACTCGTACGGCGTACCGGTCGGGCCCGGCAGGCCGATGAGCCCGCTGCAGAGTTGCTTGCTCTTGGCCACGTAGTCGCAGTCCTGGTAGTCGACCATCAGACTCGGATTGGGCTTCACGGAGACCTGCTTGCCCTTGCCCGTCCAGTCGTAGAACTTGCGCGAACCCCAGCTGACGCCGTGCAAGTGGCCAGTCCGACGATCCTTCACGATGCCGCCGATGTGGTCCTTCACCCGGAACTGCTCGGATACGGCGTGCGTAACCGGGTCGATCTTGTAGACGACGGTCTGCGAGTTCGGGCGGTACTCCGCGACCGACACCCACACCGATCGGCCGTCGAAGTCGATTCCACCCGGGTGGTACATCGTGGCCTCGCCGACCTTGATGTCCGCGAGCTGTTGCCGGCCCGGTCCAGGACCAGCACGTGCCCCTGCCCCTTACCCGGCGACCGGTCATAGCCGTCGACCGGCACCGGGTACTTCACCGGCGCCTCGGTCACCTCAACGGTGGACATGAAGATGGGATCACCGACCAGCGCGAAGCCCTGCGGGTGATGGGTCGGGAACTTCAGCGGAATCTTGGCAACCCGCTGCCACGGCGTGGAGAGACCGGCGTTGGTGAAGGCGCGGGCGACATCGGCCTCCCGCCCCCGGGCGTCGGCGCCGGTCACCGTCAAGGTGGTGAGTACGGCGCCGGTGAGCAACGACGCGATCAAAGCTTTCCTGCGCATAGAAAACTGCCCCTCAGATCGGTTGTCGTTCGACCGTCACATTGCTCGGGGTCACCCGGGTGTCGCGGGTCCGAAGTTCCAGGGAACATCGCGGGGTTTAGTCGGTGCCACCTGACAGACTGGGCGAATGGATTCTGGGATCACTGTTACCGGGACCGGCCAGGCGCAGGCGCCCGCCGATCTCCTTCGCCTGCAACTGAGTATCGGCCGGAGTGCCAGCGATGTGTCCGATGCCGTGGATGCCGTCGCTGGCAAGACGGAAGCCGCGAAGGCCGCGTTGATCGGTCAGGGTGTCGCCGCTGCCGACATCCGGACCAGCTCGGTCAACGTCTTTCCCGAGTACGGCGACGGGATGCGCGTGACGGGCTATCGCGCTTCGCACACCCTGTCGGTGTCGACCGCTGACCTGACCGGGTTCGGCCGGCTGCTGAAGGCAGTGGTCGCCGCAGTCGGGAACGACCTCGGTCTCGACCAGCTTTCGTTCGACATCGACGACAAGACCGCGTTGGTGGAGCAGGCGCGGCATTCGGCGTTCGCGGATGCGCGGGATCGCGCCCGGCATCTGGCCGATCTGGCCGGGCGGGAGCTGGGCGTGATCGACTCGGTGATCGAGAGCCGGAATCACGGTGGTTACGAGCCGATGGACTTCGCCGTCCCACTGAAGGGCAGGGCCGCGGGTTCTCCGGAGATCGCGGTGTCGCCCGGGCAGCAGACGGTCGAGGCGTCCGTAACAGTCCGGTGGTCCTGGCAGTAGACAGACAGGCGTGTCATGGGCGACCTGACCAACCAGCGGCCGACTACCCTCGCGGCATGCCTGGTTGCGACGGCCGTCTCGGTGCTCAACATCGTGCTCACGCTGCGGGGGTGAGCGCAGCGTGAAACCAGTGGCGGCCGTCTTCGTGGTGAGCGATATCCACGGCCATCCGGAAAAGCTGATCGGCTCGCTGTTTCGGGCCGGCCTGACCGACGAGGCCGGCAACTGGCTCGGTCGGCCGGCGCGGTTGTGGTTCCTCGGCGACTTCTTCGACCGCGGCCCCGACGGCATCGGCGTCCTGGAAGTCGTACGGCGACTCGTGCAGCAGGCCGAGTCGACCGAAGGCGAGGTGCGGGCGTTGCTCGGTAACCACGAGATCCTGGCCCTCGGGATGAAGCGTTTCGGCAGCACCGAGGTCCCGCACGACGGGATCCGGCGCCGCAGTTTCGAGGTGAGCTGGACCCTCAACGGCGGGCGGGATCGCGACCAGGAGCTGCTCACCGACGACCATGCCGCCTGGCTGGCGGATCTGCCGTTGCTGGCGCTCGACGGCGACTACCTGCTGATGCACTCGGACAACGACGAGTATCTCGACTGGGGTGACTCGGTCGAGGAGATCAACGCGACGGCGCGCGCCGAGCTGCACAGCGACGACCTGGTCGCCTGGTGGGAGATGTGGCGCCGGATGACCGCTCGGTACGCCTTCCGCGGATCCGATGGCGCGGTCGTGGCCGACGACCTGATGCGGCGCCTCGGTGGCCGGCGACTCGTGCACGGGCACAGCATCGTCGCCGACCAACTCGGCATCGAACCGGCCGAGCTCACCGGTCCCCTGCTGTACGCCGACGGCCGCGTCCTCGCGATCGACGGCGGCACCTTCGACGGCGGCCCCTGCCTCGTCGTCCGCCTCCAGCCGCTCTAGGTTTGCCCGGTGACCGATGACCTGCACCCGTTCCGGATCGCCGTTTCGCAGGCTGAGTTGGACGATCTGCACGAGCGACTCGACCGCACGCGCTGGCCGGACGAACTGCCCGGCGTTGGTTGGGCGTACGGCGTACCGCTGGGTTATTTGCGCGAGCTCGCGACGTACTGGCGGCATGAGTATGACTGGCGTGCCGCCGAGGCCGAGCTGAACGAGTGGCCGCAGTTCACCACCACCATCGATGGCGCGAACGTGCATTTTGCGCATATCCGGTCCCCCGAGTCGGACGCGACACCGCTGGTGATGACGCACGGCTGGCCGGGTTCGTTCGCGGAGTTCACCCGGGTCGCGGCGCAGCTGACCGATCCGCAGGCCCATGGCAACGATCCGGCCGGCGCGTTCCATCTGGTGCTGCCGAGCATCCCGGGCTTCACGCTGTCCGGCCCGACCACCGAACCCGGCTGGGAGTATCGCCGGGTCGCCGCGGCATTCGGCGAGCTGATGCGCCGGTTGGGCTATCAGCGGTACGGCGTCCAAGGTGGTGACTGGGGCGCGGCCATCTCGCGCGAACTCGGGCGCATCCACCCAGACCGCGTCATCGGCGTACATCTGAACCTGCTGCCCGGCGCCTCTGCGGCAGCCTTACCGACAGCCGACGAACTGGCCGCGCTCAGTCCGGCAGAACGCGAACGCACGTTGGCCTCGTGGCAGCGCCAGCAGGAGTGGATGCGCGAGAAGCAGGGATATGCGGACCTGCAGTCAACGCGCCCGCAGACTTTGGCCTACGCGCTCACCGATTCGCCGGTCGGCCAGCTGGCGTGGATCGCGGAGAAGTTCAAGGAATGGACAGACCCGTCGGACGCAGTTGACCGGGATCACCTGCTCACGAACGTGATGCTCTATTGGCTGACCGGTACGGCCGGATCGTCGGGCCGGATCTACTACGAACGCGCCCACGCGCCGTACTGGGGTGAACCGCTGGAGCCGTCGACCACGCCGACCGCGCTGGCCGCGTTCCACCACGACAACTTCATCCCGTTGCGGCATATCGCGGACCGGACGAACAACATCGTGCAGTGGACCGAGTACGACCGGGGCGGACACTTCGCCGCGATGGAACAACCTTCGCTGCTCGTCACCGACATCCAGAAGTTCTTTCGCCAACTCGCCGGTTAGGGAATACCCGTCGGTCGTGCGTGGGTTGGAACTTTCAGTCGAGGACTGGAGAGTGTATGTCGGAGAAGCAGGTGCTGGTACCGGGTCCGGACCACCCCATCACGGTCGAGCCGAACGCCGACCGGGTGGTCGTCAGGATTGGCAACAAGGTGCTGGCCGATACGAAAAGCGCGCTGACGTTGCGCGAGTCGACTTATCCAGGCGTGCAGTACATCCCGCGCAAGGACGTCGACTTCACGAAGCTTAAACGGACCGATCATTCGACGTACTGCCCGTACAAGGGCGACGCGTCCTACTACAGCATTCCCGCGATCGGCGACCAGGGCGTCAACGCGGTTTGGACCTATGAGGCGCCGTACGACGCCGTGGCGGAAATCAAGGATCACGTTGCCTTCTACGCCAACCGGGCGGAGCTGACGATCGAATAACCCATTGCCCCGGTCGGGCGGAGGTGGTTCGCTTTGCGGTCGGAACGCCGATCGTTGGAGCCGCTTTGCTCGAGCACGTGAACGAATACCTGCACGCCGTACCGCTGTCCGGGTCGACCGAGATCGAGGTCGGCCCGTTCACGTTGTTCCGCTCGACCATCAGCTGGCCGTACTACGCGCGTCCCCGCGCCGGGCAGCAGGTCACCGCGGCCGATATCGAGCTGCTGCGTTCGGCTTGTGCCGAGTACGACGTACCGCTGGCCATCGAGTGGGTCATGGAGGTCTGCCCCTCGCTCGGGCCGGCCGCTCGCGAGGCGGGTCTGACGGTCACGGAGCACCCGCTATTGGTGCTCGACCGGGCTGACTTCAAGCCGGTCGCGCTTCCGCCCGACGCGTTCACCGTACGGTCGTTGGACTTCGTGGAGGCCGAGTACGCGCAGTCTCGGGCTGTCGCGGAACTGGCCTTCTCGGACCCGACCACCGCGATCGGCCCGGCCGGGATCGCCGAACGGGACGAGGTGGCGCTCTCGCTTACCGCGGAACGGGTGGAGTCGCAGTTGTCCCGCGCCAAGTCCGGTGTGACCGTCACGGTCGCGGCGTTCGGCCCCGACGGCATCGTCGCGAGCGGCGCGCACCAGCCGGTCAAGGACAGCACCGAAATCGTCGCCGTCGCCACCCTGCCGTCCATGCGCCGCCAAGGCCTCGCCGCCGCGGTGACGAGCGGCCTGGTCCAAAATGCGTACGACTCCGGCATCCAAACCGTCCTCCTCTCAGCCCAAAGCGACGCCGTAGCCGCCGTCTACGAACGCCTCGGCTTCCACCGAATCGGCCACGCCGGCGCCGCCGAATAGCGAGGGCTGAACATGAGTGGGCAGCCGTGGCTTCTGGTGGTTGTGGGGAAGGCTATGGCTCGGGCGGCAGCACCGGGGTGGAAGCGGGTTGAGCTGTTCGTGACGGGTGTCGGGCAGATGACTGCCACTCGGTTAAGCCCATCGACACCCGGTTGGCCGGGCCTATCTGACGGCATTAAGGCCCATCTGTCAGCTTAAAGCGCATCTCTCCGCCCACCCGACGTCGTATCGGTGTGCGTGTACGGCACCCGGTTCGGTGGCTTGTGGGGAGGAGGGGCGGCTGGGGGCCGTATCGTGGGAGGGATGAGCAATTCCGAGCGGACCCGCCCACGTACTCTCGCCGAGGCCTTACGCGGCTGGGGCGATGACGAGCTCGGCTACCTGCTGCGCCATCGGCCCGATCTCGCGTCACCGATGCCGTCCGATACCGGGCAGCTCGCGGCCCGCGTCACCACCAACGCTTCCGCGGCACGAGCGATCAACCGGCTGGACGAGTTCAGCGTCGACCTGCTGGAGGCCTTGTCGGCACTACCAGAGCCGGTCGATCTGGTCAGTCTCAGCGAAGGCGTCGGCCAGCCGGCTGAGGTCGTGGACCCGCGGCTGACCGAGCTGCGCAGGCTCGCGTTGGTGTGGGGGCCGGATGACGATTTGCGGCCGATTCGGGCCGTGCACGAGCTGCTCGGGCCTACGCCGGCCGGGCTCGGTCCGGTTACTGCCCGGCATTTCGGCGATCTCGACCAGCTGATCGAGGACGCCGGTCCCGAGGCTCGCGAGGTGCTGGCCAAACTGACCTGGGGCCCGCCGACGGGTTCGGTCGAGAAGGCCGATCGCCCGGTCACGATCGCGTCCGCGAAGACTCCGGTCGAGCGCCTGCTGGCCCGTGGGCTGGTCGTACCGCGCGACCCCAACACCGTCGTACTGCCTCGCCAGATCGGGCTGCACCTGCGCGGCGGTCGCGTGCTGGCCACCACCCAGCCCGTGCCACCGCCGCTCGCCGGGCGACCGGTGTCGGCCGGGATCGCGGATCGCGCCGCCGCCGGCGCCGCGCTGGACCTCGTCCGCCACGTCGACCAAGCGCTCGAACAGCTCGGCACCGAACCGCCGCCCGTGTTGCGGACCGGCGGCCTCGGCGTACGCGAGACCCGTTCGCTGGCCGGACGTCTCGGTCTCGACGAGCAGACGGTCGCGCTGGTGCTCGAGATCGCGTACGCCGCTGATCTGCTCGCACCGGCCGACGTCGGCAACACCGAATTGTGGTTGCCCACGGCAACGTACGACGACTGGCTCGAACTCGATACCGCGCATCGCTGGTCGATCCTGGTGGGCGCCTGGTTCGCGGGTCAGCGCGCGATCGGTCTGGTCGGCCGCCGCGATACCGGTGGCGCCACCGCGGCCGCGCGCGAGCGCCTGGTCAACGCGCTGGCGCCTGACCTGGAGCGGTTGCTCGCGCCGGAGATCCGCCTGCTGACGATGCGCGGTCTGGCCCTGGCCGAACCGGGCACGGCCGTGAGCGAGGACGCCCTCGTCACCTGGGTGGCCTGGCACCGCCCGCGTCGCGGCGGCCCGTTCCGCGACGACCTCGTGCGCTGGACGATCGCCGAGGCCGCGCTGCTCGGTCTGACCGGCCTGGGCGCGTTGGCCGCTCACGCCCATGCGCTGCTGGACGAAGGCGCCGACCTGGCCGAGGCGATCCAGCCGCTGGTGCCGGAGCCGGTCGATCACGTGCTGCTCCAGGCCGACCTCACCGCTGTCGCGCCCGGGCCGCTGGTCCGTTCGGTGCAAGACGAGCTGGCCGCGATGGCCGACGCGGAATCGCATGGTGGTGGCGGGGTTTTCCGGTTCAGCGAGGGTTCGATCCGCCGGGCCTTCGATCTCGGCCGGACCAGTGCGCAGCTGCACGCGTGGTTGACCGAGCACTCGCGTACGCCGGTTCCGCAACCCCTCAGCTATCTCATCGACGACGTGGCCCGGCGGCATGGCGTGCTGCGGATCGGCGCGGCCTCGACGTACCTGCGCTGTGATGATGAGGACGTCATCACGCGACTACTCGGTACGACGATGCCGGGCGTGCGGTTCCGCCGGCTGGCGCCGACCGTGCTGGTCTCGCCCGCCTCCCCCGACCAGGTGCTGACGCGGTTGCGCGATGCGGGTTTCACGCCGTTGGCCGAGACGTTCGACGGTGTCGTGCACATCACCGCGCCGGCGCCGCGACGAGGCCGGCCGGTTCGGCGCCGTACCAGTCGGGACTTCGCCGACAGCACGATCGAGCTGACCGAGGACCAGGTCAAGGCCGTCCTGGAGAACGTCCGGGTCGGCGATCGGCTCGCGGACGATCGACCCGAAGGCGGCGCCCCCGACGTGCTGGCCGCGCCCGCGGAAACGATCGGCGTGCTCGGTAATGCGGCCGAGGCGGGCGTCCGGACCTGGATCTCGTACGTCGACCACAACGGCGAGGCGTCCGAGCGGATCGTGGAGCCGGTCCGGGTGGCGGACGGCTGGCTCACGGCGTACGACGTGGACGCCGACCAGCCGCGGACGTACGCGCTGCACCGGATCGCGGCCGCCCGGTTGGTGGAGAGCTGACCGCGTTTTGCGGCATCAGGCAGACTGGTAGGTCGGGCACACGCTCGTTTGCCCCACGTTGTCGTTCGAGTTGTCGTTTGAGTTGTCGTTTGACAGGAGACCCGCAGTGACCGACGGACCGTTGATCGTCCAGTCCGACAAGACACTGCTGCTGGAGACCGCCCATCCCGAGGCGACCGACTGCCGCAAGGCGATCGCGCCGTTCGCCGAGCTGGAGCGTGCGCCGGAGCACGTGCACACGTACCGCCTCACCCCGCTCGGCCTGTGGAACGCGCGCGCCGCCGGGCATGACGCCGAGCAGGTCATCGACGTACTGCTGCGGTTCAGCCGGTATCCCGTGCCGCACTCGCTGCTGGTCGACATCGCCGAGACCCTCGACCGGTACGGGCGGCTCCGGCTCGAGAAGCACCCGGACCACGGCCTCATCCTGGTCAGCACCGACCGGCCCGTGCTCGAGGAAGTGCTGCGCAGCGCGAAGATCAAGCCCCTGCTGGGTGCGCGGATCGACGAGGACACGGTGCTGGTGCATCCGTCCGAGCGCGGTCATCTCAAGCAGACCCTGCTGAAGCTCGGCTGGCCCGCGGAGGACCTGGCCGGTTACGTCGACGGCGAAGCGCACAAGATCGAGCTTGTCACCGATGGCTGGGATCTCCGTCCGTACCAGGAGCAGGCCACCGACGCCTTCTGGCACGGCGGCTCGGGTGTCGTCGTACTGCCTTGCGGCGCGGGTAAGACGATCGTCGGCGCCGCCTCGATGGCGCGCGCTTCCGCGACCACGCTGATCCTCGTCACGAACACGGTTTCGGCCCGGCAGTGGAAGGACGAGCTGCTCAAGCGCACCACTTTGACCGAGGACGAGATCGGCGAGTACTCCGGCGCCCGCAAGGAGATCCGGCCCGTCACCATCGCGACGTACCAGGTGATGACGACGCGTCGGAAGGGCGTTTACACGCACCTCGAGCTTTTCGACGCGCGCGACTGGGGTCTGATCGTGTACGACGAGGTGCACCTGCTGCCGGCGCCGATCTTCCGGATGACGGCGGACCTCCAGACGCGTCGGCGTATCGGTCTGACGGCGACGTTGGTGCGGGAAGACGGGCGCGAGGGTGACGTTTTCTCGCTGATCGGGCCCAAGCGGTACGACGCGCCGTGGAAGGACATCGAGGCCCAGGGCTGGATCGCGCCCGCGGATTGCATCGAGGTTCGGGTGGACCTCGAGCAGACCGAGCGCTTTGTGTACGCGACGGCCGAGCCCGAGGACCGTTATCGCCTGGCCGCCTCGACGCCGGCCAAGTCGCGCCTGGTGAAGCGGATCGCCGACCACCATGATGGCGAGCCGATGCTGATCATCGGTCAGTACATCGACCAGCTGGACGAGCTCGGCGAACGGCTTGGTTGTCCCGTGATCAAGGGCGAGACGACCGTGAAGGAACGGCAGCGTTTGTTCGAGGCGTTCCGCACGGGTGAGATCAACCGGCTGGTCGTGAGCAAGGTGGCGAACTTCTCCATCGACCTGCCCGAGGCCTCGGTGGCGATCCAGGTCTCCGGCACCTTCGGCTCCCGCCAGGAAGAGGCCCAGCGCCTCGGCCGCGTCCTGCGCCCCAAGGGCGACGGCCGAACCGCGCGCTTCTACTCGATCGTCGCCCGCGACACCGTGGACGCCGAATTCGCCGCCCACCGCCAGCGCTTCCTGGCCGAACAGGGCTACGCCTACACCATCATCGACTCCGAAAACCTCTTCGCCTGACAGTGCCGGTGGTCCCTACGACTGGGACCACCGGCACTTCGGCTACTTGGCCGGTAGCGGCACTGTTGACCAGTTGAGGTCGGAGCCCAGGTAGAAGCTGGTGTAGGAGGGCTGGTTGTAGACCGTGTTCTGGCGGGCTACCTCGGCGCGGTATTGGGGGTCGTGCATGAGGGTGTAGAGCTTGCGGTCGGTCACCTCGGTGCTCAGGTAGATGCGGATCGCGTTGCTGTCGGTTGTGCGGACCAGTAGCTCTTCCCGCCAGTCGCCGAGGATGTCGGCCACCAGTGACGGGTTGCCCTTGGTGCCGTTGTTGGTGAGAGTCCCTGTCGCTGTGAGCAGGGTGCCGCGCCGCCAGTCCTTGATGGTCGGCGTGACGGTCCCTGCGCCGTCGACGATCTGCGTGGTCATGTCTGCGGCCCAGCGGATGCTCTGGTTGGTCCCGGGCTGTGCAGTGCCGAGGGCGTCGCCATCCGCCGTACGCAAGCGCATGGCCCACGTCTCCAGGCCTGGTTCCTCCGGGACGATGTCGCCGACCATGCCACGCCCTGTGTCGCGACCGGAGTACTCGCCGTAGAGCACCTTGCCAGTGGCCGCGTCTCGCAGGGCATAGCCGTACGGCGCGTAGGTGGCGCCTTCGTGCACGGTGAAGATCTCCTGGCCCGGGCGTTGCGGGTCGATATCCGTCACGTGCATGGCGTCTCCGTGGCCGAGTCGGGAGATCTCGCCGGGAGTGGCACTACCAGGCGGCATGACGTCCTTGGAGCTGTAGAGCACGCTGCCGTCGTGGTCGATCGTGGCGGAGCCGTAGACGATCTCCTGCTTCCCATCGCCATCCACGTCCGCAGCACTCATCGAGTGGAACCCCTGAGTCGTGATGGACCCGTACTCCGGGTCAGTGCCGTCCCGGCCGTGTGGGCCGTCGTTGAACGGGTTCGTCATCGGGGTCCAGCCACTGTCGATCGCCCAGCCCTTGGTGATCCGCCAGCCGTTCCAGCCGTACGTCGCAATCGTCGTACGTGTGTAGTAGCCGCGGGCGAACACCGCAGACGGGCGTGAGCCATCCAGGTAGGCGACACCGGCCAGGAAGCGGTCGACGCGGTTGCCGGGCTCGATACGCGCCATGGCGTAGTCACCCCAGCGGAGACCGTCGTCCGTACGTCCCGGCTCGTAGCGAATGGTCTGCAACTCGCGGCCGCTCAGCCCGTCGAAGACGCTCAGGTACTCGGGCCCACTGAGGATGAAGCCCTCGAAGTTGCGGAGCAGGTTGCGCGTACTGCGAGCAGGCGCGTAGACGTCCATGAAGTAGTCGACCAGTGCTGTCGCGTCGGCGCGGCTGAGCGGGTACTGGTAGCGCTGGTCGATCCCGAAGGCTGCTTCGAGAGTCGCCGGCCACTGACCGCTCTTGACCTCGGCCTGGTCCTGCCACTGCTGGAACATCGTGACCAGGTGCTCGTAGTAGTCGGTCTTACTGACCCGGTAGTCGTCCTGGTTGGTGTAGCCCGCCTTGCGATCAGCTGCGGGCATCGTGATGTAGCGCTCGGACTGGACTTGCCCCGACCTGTCGTAGCGCGTCGTCTTCGTACCGGGCGCGGTCTTCAGCATCATCTCGGAGCGGCCGTCGCCGTCGAAGTCGTACACGAGAAACTGGGTGTAGTGCGCACCGGCCCGGATGTTCGGCCCGAGGTCCAGCCGATGCAGCAGGGTCCCGTCGGCCTTGTAGGTGTCGACGTAGACGATGCCGGTGTAGCCGATCTGCGAGACATCCTTGGCGTTCGACGGGTTCCAGAGAACGACGTACTCGTACTGGCCGTCGCCATCCACGTCACCGACGCTCATGTCATTGGCGGAGTACGTGTAGGCCTCACCGGCCGGGGTGACGCCGCCTGCGGGCTTGCGGAGTGGGAGTTCGCGATAGCCGTTGGACCACGGCTGCACGGAGTCGCTGCGGTCTCGCTCGCGGCCGTTGACGACGGAGACGACGCGGTAGCGCGAGGTCTCGCTGCCGGACTTGTCGAGGTAGTTGGTGCTGTCGGTGACGGTGGCGACGCGCTTGCCGTCCCGGTAGACGTTGAAGTCGGTCCCGGTCAGACCCTTGTCGGTGCTGCCCGTCGCCTCCTTGCCGAGGAGTCGCCAGCTGAGGAAGACGCCCTCGCTGGTGGTGGTCGCGACCAGGCCGCGATCGAGCTTCTCGAGTTGCGGGCGGGCATGGGCCGGGCCATCGGCGTAGGCGGTACCGGCGACAGCTGCGCCAGTGGTGAGGGCGGCCGCGAGGACAAGGGCCGCTGCTCGGCGGAAGGTCATGGGCGGATCCTTCGGAGGCTCAGGCGGTAAACGTTTTCCAATCCGGACGCTAGGGCGGACCGCCGTCCCTGTCGAGAGATCTGTCCGCAATCGGCCCCGGTTAATTGGGTGGAGCGGCCGGGCCCGGTCGAGTAACGTGGCTGGGCTTTCCCGGAACCCCCTGAAGGCGGGAAACCCCCTGTTTGTTCAGCCGCGACGCGGAGGGCTCTGCATGTCCGACCAGGTTCCGATACCCGATTCGACGCTGATCGCCGAGCGCGACCATCTCGCCACCTCTCGCAAGGCGCTCGCCGCGATGCGGGCCAAGACCGGTTCGCTGGAGATCGCCAGCGCCGACCCGGTCAACACCGCGTTCCTGAAGGCCGCGATCTGGCGGCGGATGAAGGAGCTCGAGGACGATCCCGACGTACCCCTGTTCTTCGGCCGGCTCGACTATCTCGAGCCCACTACCGAGACCTTCCACATCGGCCGCCGCCATGTGAACGACGAGGCCGGCGAGCCGCTGGTGGTGGACTGGCGGGCCGATATCTCGGTGCCGTTCTACCGGGCCAGTAAGACCGAGCCGATGGGTGTCGGCACGCGGCGACGGTTCGGCTTCACCCATGGCGAGATGACCGCTTTCGAGGATGAGGACCTCACCGCGCCCGCTGGTATCGACGAGCACAGCGACATCCTCGACGCCGAGATCGAGCGCCCGCGGTCCGGCCCGATGCGCGACATCGTGGCGACGATCCAGCCCGAGCAGGACGTCATCGTTCGTGCGGGCGTCGGTGACACCATCTGCGTCCAGGGAGCGCCTGGAACCGGTAAGACCGCCGTAGGCCTCCACCGAGCGGCGTACCTGCTCTATGCCTATCGGGACCAGCTCAGCCGGGCAGGCGTGCTAGTAGTCGGTCCTAACGCCAGCTTCCTTCGGTACATCGGTGACGTACTCCCCGCACTTGGCGAGATCGAGGCCAAGCAAACGACCGTCGAAGAGATGGTGACGCGCGTAAAGATCACTGGGCCCGGTCCGGCCCAGGTCGACGTACTCAAAGGGGATGCGCGTCTAGCCGAGGTTCTACGCCGCGCTGTCTGGTCACACGTGAAGGTGCCGACTGAGCCGCTAGTAGTGCCCAGAGGCTCGCACAGATGGCGCGTCCCGGCGTACTTGGCTGAGGAACTTGTGACCGAGCTACAAGGACGTGGCATCCGGTACGGCGCTGGGCGGGCGATGTTGCCGCAGCGCCTGGCCCATGCCGTGCTGACGCGGATGGAGGCGGCCGGGGATTCGCCGGATGACCGCGTCCAGGATTCGGTGGCCAGGAGCCGCCCGGTCAAGGTGTACGCCGATGCGCTCTGGCCCGCGTTGGACCCGGCCAAGCTGGTGTTCCGGTTGTTCACCGACGAGGCGTTCCTCGCCGAACACGCTGCGGGCGTGCTGACTCCCGACGAGCAGGCCTTGCTGCGTTGGGAAAAGGCGCCGCGAACGGCAGGCGCGGCCAAGTGGTCGATCGCGGACGCCACGCTGATCGACGAGGCCGCCGACCTGGTCGAACGTACGCCGAGCCTCGGCCACGTCGTACTCGATGAGGCGCAGGACCTCTCGGCCATGCAACTGCGGGCCGTCGGGCGGCGATGCTCGACTGGTTCGATGACCGTGCTCGGCGATATCGCGCAGGGCACCACGCCGTGGGCGACGCCTTCGTGGGAAGAGGCGCTCGGGCATCTCGGCAAGGCGGGAGCGCATACCGAGGAGCTGACGGCCGGATTCCGCGTGCCCGGTCAGGTGATCGAGTACGCCGCGCGGCTACTCCCACAGATCGCGCCACACCTCGCGCCGCCGACTGCCGTACGACGTGCGCGTGGTGAGCTCGAGATCAGCGAAACGCCGGACAGCCTCGCGGGCGCGGTCTCGGCCGTCGCCGGGCTGACTGATCGGCTCGGGTCGATCGGGCTGATTCTGCCGGACTCGTTCGTACCGGCGGCCCAGAAAGCCTTGTCCGCAAAGGGTTTGAGCTTTTCGGTACTGGGTGACGAGGATGACGCCGAGGCCCATCTCGACATCGTGCCCGCGAGCCTCGCCAAGGGTCTCGAGTTCGACCACGTCGTACTGCTCGAGCCCGCGGCCATCGTTGCCGCCGAGGCCGACGAACGCACCGGCCTCCGCCGCCTCTACGTCTGCCTAACCCGAGCCGTCACCTCCCTCGCCATCCTCCACAGCGAACCTCTGCCAGACGCGCTGCGGTAAGCCTATTTCGGTGGTCAGGCGGAAGCGGTCTCCAGTTCCTCCGTCGCGGCCTTAGCCGGGGCCGGGCGGCGGAGGGTTAGGAGGAGGGCGAGGGAGGCGAGGGCTAGGAGGGCGGCGACCTCGGGGAGGACGCGGATGCCGGCGAGGTTGATGACGATGCCGCCGACCACGGCCGAGAGGCCCGCGCCGAAGTAGATCGCGGAGGCGTTCAGCGATAGCAGGAGGCCGCCACTGGGCGACAGCTCCAGGAGGAGGTTCTGGATCGGCGGGTTGAACGCCCACGTGAAGAGGCTCAGCGCGAACAACGACACCCCTGCGCCGATCACGGAAGTCGCCGTCACCGGCAGCAGCGCGGTCAAGCCGGCGAAGACCAGCATGCTCACCAATAGCGTCGGGATGCTGCCGAAGCGGTCCGTCGCGCGGCCGCCGATGACGTTGCCGACCACCGCGCCGAGGCCGTAGACCAGTAGCAGGATGCCGACGATCGACCCGGTCAGTCCGGCGGTCTCGGCCAGCAACGGTACGACGTACGTGAAGACGCTCATCGCGGCGAGCACCGACAGCACGGTCATCGCGAGCACCGTCTGCACCCGTCGATCGCCCGCCGCGGCGAAGCGCTCGCGCAGCCCGACCACCGGCGGCGCGTCCACTCTCGGCAGCAGGGTCCCGATCGCGATGGCGACCACTACCGACGCGGCCGCGATCAGCCCGAAGACGCCGCGATACCCGAGGCTGTCGCCCAGCAGGCTGCCGGCCGGAACCCCCAGCACGAGTGCGAAAGTCAGGCCACCGAAGACGATCGCCACCGCGCGCCCGCGACCTTCCGGTGGCATCAGGCCGGTCGCGAAGAGCGTGGCGGCCGGGGTGTACGCGGCGGCACCAAGGGCGGCGACGACCCGGCCGACGATCAGCACCGGGTAGTTCGTCGCGACGGCCGCGATGACGTTGCCGAGGGCTGCCATCAGGAGGGCGGCCAGCAGCAAGGTACGACGCTCCCAGCGACCCGTCACCGTGGCGAGCAGTGGCGCCCCGATCGCGTACGAGAGCGCGAAGGCCGTCGCCAGTTGCCCGGCGGCCGTCAGCGAAACGTCGAGCTCGGAGCTGACGGCCGGCAGCACCCCAGAGACCACATAGGCGCTGGTCCCGACGGCAAAAGCCCCAGCGGCCAGCAGGTAGATGCGTGCGGACATCGGCTCACCCCTCGACGACAACAAGTTCGATGGTGATCGTACTACGATATTCATCGAACTTCGACAGTCGTCGTACTATTGAGCCATGAGCGAGCCCGAAGTCCTGCCGCATCCCGACCGGTCCGAGATCAAGGTGGACCAGGTGCTGCAGGCGCTGGGCGACCCGGTCCGGCTGGAGATCCTGCGGGTGGTCTCGACGGCTCCGGCCGAGGGCATCGCGTGTGGGGAGTTCCCGCTGCCGGTGGGCAAGTCGACCCGCACTCACCACCTGCGCATCCTGCGCGAGGCAGGCGTCATCACCTCGCGCATCGTCGGCACCCGGCGGATGATCAACCTCCGCCGGGACGACCTCGACACGCTCTACCCGGGCCTGCTGAACGGCGTACTGGCCGCTCTAAAAACCCCTGCTTCCTCCTGAGCGGCGCGACGACCTGCGGCTGGAACCACCGCCGCTAGAACGAGTGCGGGACGACCACGAGCGCCTACGGCTACTGCCACCGCTGCTGCTGGAGTCATCGTCGTCGGCCCAGGACGAGCTGCCCGAATCCGAGCCCCAGCTGCTCATCGAAGTCCCGACATCGTCACTCCACCGGCTGAAGCGCGCCGACGGCCGGTCATTCGCCCAGCGCGCACGCATCGCGGCACCGGCCCGGCGAGCATCCTGGTCCGGGAAGGTCCAGCGGTCCTCGCCGTTCGTCCAGTAGCCGTCGATGTACGACGCGAGCTCCTCGCCCAGCGTCCAGTACGGCCGGGCGGTTCCGCGTACGTCGACCATCCGGACTGCGGGCTGTTTGTTCTCGGCCAGCTGCCGGGCGCACTCGTCGCAGAGTTCCACCGTTCGCTCGACCCCGCCCTCCGGCGCCCAGACGGCTTTACCCGTACTAGGCCCGTGCCGCGGGTCGAAGAAGCAGGGCGGCGTGGGCTCCGGGATAGGCCTGCCGTTGCGCATGGCGTCTAGACAGACCAGGGCGTACCTCGCCGATCCGAGCAAGGTGGTGATGGCCTCGACATCACTGTCGCCCTTGGCCTTGTCCAAGCGCTGCCGGGCTTTCTCGATCGTGTCGAGCACGTCCCGGATCAGCTTCGACTGCTGCGGGTCCAACGTCGTCGGCAAGGCCGAGACCTGCTTGGAGAAGTCGATGATCTCCTCGGTCAGCACTGGCCGCACGACTTCCAGGTGTTCCTGCTGCTCCTGACGCCGACGACGCCTCGCACCCAGCGTCGTACCGCCCCACCAGAGCACGCCGACGCCGGCCACTCCCCCGGCATACGGCGCGGCGTCGACGTACAGCGGTTTGTTGACCACCTGGGCCCGCTCGATGAACTTCTTCAGCATCTTGTTGTAGTTCGGCGCGCAGCAGTCGACGGCCTGGTCCACCGCCGATTCCACGTGGTACGTCGGACCCTTGTCCGCGCGCTGGACCGCGTGCAGCCCGCGCCCGTTCCGCTCCGACGACGCGTCGACCAGCACCACATAGATGCCTTCGACGCCGACCCGGTCGTACAACTGGTCGGGGATCTCCTCACCTTCCCAGGCGAGCTTGACCCGGCTGGAGCCATAGCTGGACGTGTTGAGGTTGAGGTTCGCGGCCGGGATGACCGCGATCCGCATCGGCACGGGCGCCTTCCGCACCGCCTCGTTGAGATCGTCCACCTGGGACTTGCTCAGTTCGTCGTCGTCCCCGACATAAACGCCGGGATCCGCCAGTTTGAGTGCGACATCGTCCATGTACTGCTCGATCTTGGCCTGCCTGGCCTGACGGTCTCCCTTCGTGTCCGGCGGCGTGTAGACGTACCGCGGCTTGCTGGTGCTCGGACTCGGAGACTTGCCGGGCGTAGGTGTTGGGGTTACATGCGAGGCGGCGGCGACACCAGGTGTCCAGAGCAGCACAGTCGCGAGTACCAGTAAGGCCTTCATTGAGCTCCTCCCGAGAGCCTGTCCCGGCAAGCAGCGCAGACCGGGATTTCCCGGGCTTTCCCGCCCGGCGGCGTGTACATCCAGTCGGTCACGGACATCCCGTGAGCCGGGTCGAAGAAACAGGCGGCACGCCTGGGCGGTACCGGTTGATCAGCGAGAACAGCTTGCGCACTAGCCAGTCGCCAACGTCCGTACTCGACAGTGGCCCGCAAAGCCCGCAGGCCTTCGTCATCCTGCTCCAGGTCGGCCAGACGACCTGCGTCGGCGTATGCGTCCATCGCCGCCTGCGCGTGGGCCGCGACCAACTCGCGATCCACTGCCAGGTCTGCCGCGTCCAGCTCCTCTCCGAACCTGGTCACATCCTCACGGGCCAGACGTCGTCGTTCGGCCAATGTGTCTGCCTCGTCCGGCAGCACCTCGTACGACGGCTTGTACAGCGGCGGCGGTTCCCTATCCGGCTTACGCTTCCACCGCCACAGCCCGAGGCCTGCCGCGACTAGGACGACCAGAGCGATCAGTAGGACCCATAGCCAGCCATTCCCGCCAGGAGATTCCGCAACGCCTATGCGAGTCAGTACGGCGTCGAGCAGCCCGACCGGGTCAGACCGTGAGTAGTTGTCCAACTCATCCGTCAGGACCTCACCGATCGGCGTATCGACCCCAACGGCACTACTCCAGACGAGCGCTCCACCGAACACCACGATGTACACGCCGTCTTGGCGCCACGTGTCGACCACAGCGTCCACAAAGGCTCGCGCCTTCTGCTCCCGCGTGGAGCCGGCCATCTCGTTCAGAGCGGCCGCAGGTACTACGGCAATCCGCACGGCCGGCTGGTGCGACTGAACCCGCAGGGCCAACCGTTCAGCCTCGGCGGTCGGCATCAGCGCCTGCTGCGACGGATGGACGTACACCGGGCTCACCTGCCACCCAGCGGCGACCTCCTCCACTGTGGGCGAAGGCGCTACAGGTGCGACCAGGAATAGCAGGCTGAGGAGCAAACGCATCCCCGCAGCATGCCGGATGGCCAGGTCCTACGAGCTAGGCCGGTCCATATAGCGCGTGCGGGTGACGCGTCGAGTAGGCCCAGTAGCGATCCCCGTACGACCAGTGCCACCACTCGGTCGGGTAGTTCACCAGACCGGCGGCAGTGAGCACGTCGGCGAGCAGGGAACGGTTCTGCCGGGCCTCGCGGGACACGTTCGTCGCCGCGAAGAAGCAGGCGCCATCGCTCTGCTCGGGCGTCGCGTCGATCTCGGTGCCGAGGTCGAGCTGTTTGCCCTCGGCGTCGATCAGGGTCAGGTCCACCGCGCCACCGGCGACATGCGGTGCGACCTCGATCGGCGAGACGAACCGGCTGGCCAGCACGTGCACGTCCTCCGGCGCGATGCCCGGGTGGAGGCGCTCCAGCTCGGCGCGATAGCCGTCGTAGATCTCCTGCTGGACCCGCGACGGACGCAGGCCCTCCGCGACGTACAGCCTGGTCCCTGCCGGCAGGAAGCCGTCGGCGATGGCGAGTCGCTCGGCCAGCCCGGCCCGGACGCGGCGATGTGCCGTGCCCGGGGTCGGACCGGTCCGCGCGCAGGCGATGCCACGCTCGCGCAGGTCGACCAGGGTCTCCCCAGACTCGACCACCGGGATTCGGGTGATCAGCTCGTCGCTGAGCAACACCGGCAGGGATGTCGTCACGCGCGGTCCGCCACCGCGGTCGCGAGCAGCACGTTCACCACGTCGGCGTAGCTCAGACCGGTCGCGGCCCACATGCGCGGGTACTGCGAGGCGGGAGTGAAACCGGGGAAGGTGTTCAGCTCGTTCACCACGGGCTCACCGTTCTCGAGCACGAAGAAGTCCACCCGGGCCAGGCCGCGGCAGCCCATCGTCCTGAACACGGCGATGGCGGTCGACCGCAGCCGCTCGGCCAGCTCCGGATCGATCGGAGCCGGGATGATGAACTCGGTGGCGGCGCTGGAGTACTTCGCTTCGGCGTTGAAGAACGGCTGGTTCGGGTCGCTGTGGATCTCCAGCGCGGGCCCGACCTCGATGGAGCCGTCGGGCAGCTCGATCACGGACAGGTCGATCTCGCGGCCGATCATCTCCTGCTCGACCAGCACCTGCGGATCCAGCGCGGCGGCCTCGGCGATCGCGGCGGACAGCCCGGCCGTCTCGGTGACGCGGCTGACGCCGAAGCTGGAACCACCGGATGCGGGCTTCACGAACACCGGGTAGGCGACACCGGCCTCCTTGAGCTGTACGGCGGCGTCCTCCGCGTCGGATCCGGCCTGGGTCAGCGCCTCGCCGCGCAACGCGATCCCGGGCGCGACCGGAATACCGTGCGTCGCCAGCACCGCCTTGGTGGCGTGCTTGTCCAGGCTGAGCGCGCTGGCCGAGACGCCGCTGCCGACGTACTTCACGCCGAGCAGTTCGAGGAAGCCCTGGATGGTGCCGTCCTCACCACCCTCGCCGTGCATCGCGGGCACGGCCACGTCCGAGGCGCGCAGCGCGGCGAGCGCGGCGTCCAGGCCGGGAGTGCCGTTCGTCGTCCAGCTGCCGTCCCGCCCGATCACCAGGCGGATCACCTGGTGCCCAAGGCTCTCGGCGGCGTCGGCGATACCTCCACCACTGGCGAGGGACACGTCGTGCTCGGAGCTGACGCCTCCCATGATCACGGCCACGGTCATCCGCGGCGTGCGCTGCTGGGCGGCCGCCGTCACGGAGCTGGTGGTCATATCTGCCTCTCTATCGGGGAGATCCGGTGTTTTCAGCCGGGTCTAGATAACGTCGGGGCACTCTGGCGCCGATGCCACAGTAGATCTCATGCTGGATCGTGCCCGCCCAGCCTGCCCAATCGGCGGCGGTCGGCTCACCCTCGGAACCGTTGCCGAAGATGACCACTTCGTCACCAGGGGTGGCGGGCAGATCACCGAGATCCACGACGAACTGGTCCATCGCGATCCGCCCGGCGATCGGCACTCGCACCCCGCGGACCAGCACGGTCGCCTGCACTCCGCGCGGGATGCCGTCCGCATACCCGAGGGGAACCAGCCCGATCGTGGTGTCGCGCTCGGCGACGTAATCGTGTCCGTAGGAGACGCCCTCGCCGGCCCGGATCCGGCGGACCTTGAGCAGGCTGGCGGAAAGCCGCATGGCCGGCTGGAGACCGGCGCCGGTCTCGTCGATACCGAACAGGCCCGCGCCGATGCGGGCGAGGTTGAGCTCGGGGGCGTCCAGCGTGATGGTGCCGGCCGAATTCGTGAGATGCAGGTACTCCGGGTCGAGCCCGGCACGACGCGCGAGCACCACCCCGGCGCGGAAGATGTCAAGCTGCTGCTGGTTGTGCACGCCACTCGGCTCATCGCCGTGGGACAAGTGCGACCACAGCCCGCGAACCCTGAACCGCCCCTCGGATTCGAGCCGTGCGGCGGTCTGGGTCAGCTCGATCCACTGGTCCGCCGAACTACCGCCGCGGTGCATCCCGGTGTCCAGCTTGAGGTGCACGCTTCGCACATTCGGAGCGGCGGCGGCCTGCTCGAGCTCGGCCAGACCGGCGATACTCACTTCGACGTCCTGCAGCAGCTCCAGATCGTCCGGACCGTAGAGCCAGACCAGGATCGGCGCGGTGATACCCGCCTCGCGCAGCTGCAGCGCCTCCTCGGCCCGGGCCACGCCCAGCCAGGTCGCGCCCGCGGCCAGCACGGCGCGTGCGACCGGGATCATGCCGTGGCCGAAGGCATCCGCCTTCACGACCGCCATCACCTCGAGGCCGGGGCGAACGCGCTGGAATCGGTGCACGTTCGCCTGGATGGCGGCGAGGTCGATCACTGCCTCTGCCAGCCCATCACAGCCGGCCTGTGGCAGCGCTTCGACCAGGTTCATATCCGCCATTGTTGTTCTCGGCAACGAGCCACCACATCATTTCGGGGGCCCATCTTACCCGGGCATGATGTAGAACCCTGGTAGGAATCGTTGTCATACCGTGGGATGACGACCCGTTGCAGTTGCGCGATCGCACCCTGTGCCTGGGAGACTACCGCCGTGACGTTGCGCGCGAAGTGGAACGAGCTGCTGCCTCAGCTGGCGACCCTGAGCGCCCCCGCCGCCCTCGCCGACGAGCTGATCGCCCGCTATTCCGCCCGGACCCGCCGCGTCTATGGGGAGGATTACCTCGAGATCGTGCTCACGGCGCTGGGCTTCTTGGTGCAGCTCAGCACCGATCCGACCGCCGTCCGGCTCGCCGCCTGGTTCCACCGGGCCGAGCATCTCCCCGGCGGCAGCCCCGCCGAGGACGCCGAGGCCTCAGCCCGGTTCGCCGAACGGCTGCTGCCCGTCCACGGCATCGACCCGACCCGTACGGCGGAGGTGGCCCGCCTCATCCGCCGTACCGGCTCTGACGGCGTGGCGCCGGATCGGCGCGACTTGGTCCCGGATCGGCCTGACGCCAACGGCGACGTACTGCTGGACGCGGTCAACGCGCACCTGGCGGCGGCACCGGACTGGTATGCCGAACACGTGGCCGAGCTACGTAGGGCCAGCGACGACCGCGACGCCTACCTGCAACGGCGGTACGACGAACTGGGCCTGCTCCTGGCCGAGGAGACGCCGCTGTTCCGGACGCCGTACGCCGAGCAGCGGATGGGGCCGGGCGCCCGTGCCAACTTGCAGGCAGAGCTGGAATCCGTGGACAGCGCGATTCCCGCACCCTGGCGTGGTTGGTCCAGTGCGGCTCTGACGGCTACTGCGACGTTTGGAGCGATTGCGGCCGCAGCGGTTGCCGCAGCCGCCTCTGGCGCACCCTGGCAGGTCCCGGCGGATGAGCCGGACTCGGTCGTCTTCCCGCTGTTAGTGGCGCTTCTGGCCATCGGTATCTCTGCCGTGCTCTTCAGGTGCGCACGAAGCGGGCGACAGCGTGCGGGGCTCATTGCGGGCGGGATCCTCGCTCTGTCCGTCACGGCACTCCTGGTCACCTGGGCACGTATTCCGGTCACTAACTCCGTGAACGGCGTAGGCCTCCGCGTGCCCCTACTGATCGCGGCACTAGTCCTTGTAGCCATCGCAAGCGCCGCAGCCATTGCAGGATCGCTACTGCGCGCTAGAACGACTAGGTATCTCCCGGCCCGGAACCACGGCCAGCAGCTCTCATGGTTCGCAGTAGCGGTAGTGATCGCCCTAGTCCTCCTGTCCGTCGTCCAGCCGGTCTCGCGGGCGTACCTGCTCAATGCGAACGAGTGGGTCCGTCCGGCCACACAAGCCGCCCAGCCCGCCCCCAAGTCCACGCTGAACGGTCAGGTCAGTTGGACGAACGACGAGGCCACCGGCTGGCTAGAAGAGGCTGTGGCCACCAAACACGGCATTGCGCTCGCAGGCCGGAGTGGCGTGGTCGAGATGCTCGATCCGGCTACTGGCGACATCCGGTGGCGCTACACCCGCAGTGACACGGATTCGCGTTCGCCTGAGCTCTACGCACTGAACGGCGGTGACCTGGTCCTGGCCGACTTCCCCGGCTTCGGCAAGGTGGTGCTCGACGCGGACACCGGACGTCGTACGGCGGCTTGGCCTCGCGACGACAAAGACCAGGTCGTGCAGAACGCGGACCCGCTGGTCACGGGCGAATCGTTCGCCACCGGCTCGGACAAGCTCCGCGGGGTGGACGTCAACGGGCGGATCCGCTGGACGTACGAGCCGGGTCGTTGCACGGAGGTCAACGCGGCGGCCACGGCCGGTGTCGTGGTGGGCCTGCTGAGCCACGAGTGCGGTAGCAGCGGCGACGAGCTGGCCGGGCTCGACGTGGACACCGGCAAGCAGCTTTGGCAGCGCTCAACCAAGGAGGGCTACCGGCGGCCGATGGTCGTTGGTGACCTGGTGGTGGCGGCGGTCGAGCCGGACGGCGATTCCGACCCGGCGACCGCGCTCGTCGGGATCGACGCACGCAGTGGCGCGGAGCGCTGGCGCTGGAAGGTCCCGCAACAATGGGCCTGCCGCACGCTGCTGATGCCGTCCGGGCGCATGGTCATCGTGGTCGATTGCCCCGGCCCGGAGACCCGGACGAACGACACCTCGGTGGTCACCGCCATCGACAGCCGTACCGGCCGGACCGCCTGGCAGCACGTCGCGCCGATCGATCCGCGCGGCCGGGTCGCGGTCACGACCGACGGCCGCGTGGTCGCGCTGACCCGGACGGGCCAGGGCTGCCAGCTGAACGTGGTCTCGCGGACCGGCTTCCGTCAGGCCCAGTTGCCCGACGGCGTCACCTGCAGCCGGGAGGCCTGGGCCTTCGGCAACCAGGTCTTCACCGCGCAGCGCGACGGCACCATCGTCGCCCTCCGCTAGTTAGCGGCCGGCTGCGAGTTGCGCCTCGGCACCCGCGAGGAGGGCGGCGACCTGGGCGCCGAAGACGACGTCGGTCGGGTGCGAGTCGCCTGACTCCGCGGCCGCGATCAGCTCGGTGACGGCCAGCGAGAAGCACTCGACCACGGGCGTGCTCCGCTCCGGCGGCGAGATCACGCCGCCCGAACCCCAGAACCCGGTATCGAAGTTGCTGCCCTCCGGCGGCGCCGACAGCGACAGACTGGCCGTGCTGGTCGCGCCACCGTCGTGCTTGAGCACCAGGTGAACCAGGTCGCCCTCACCACTCACCGCGGTCAATCCCGTGATCGGGCCGAGCACCGCGGTCAGGTTGGACAACGCGTGCGGACCGACGTCCCAGAGGGCGCCGCGCTGTTCGCGCCGCCAGGGTGAGTTCGCATACGGATTGCCGGGCGCGTCCAGCGAGGCCAGCATCCTGGTCCAGCCGCCCTTCCAGCCACCGGTCTGCTCCGCCTCGGCGAACCAGGCCCGCACCTCGGGATTGAACCGGTCGGTGAAGAACACCACCGTGGCCAGTCCTTCCTTCGCGACCTCGTCGGCCAAAGCCGCCGCGTCCTCGGCGGTATCGGCGACGGGCTTGTCCAGCAACAGGTGTTTGCCGATCGCCGCGGCCTCCATCGCCATCGTCGCCTGCACGGCTGGTGGCACGGCGAAAGCAAGCGCGTCGACCGATTCCAGCAACTGTCCGTAGTCGTCGTATCCCTTGACCCCGAGCTGGTCACCGAGTGCGTTCGCCTTGGCGGCATCGCGGCCCCAAACCCCGACGAGTTCGGCGCCCTCGGCCGCCTGCAGGCCCGGGCCGTGTGTCGCTTGGGCCCAGGGACCGGTCCCGACCAAACCGAAGCGCATGGTGACCTCCTTATGACGAGCCGATATCGCTTTGGCCACGACCCTAACCGGAATCGAAATCGACTCGTTGCTGGCTACTGTGCGATGCGAGACTCACGGCCATGGAGCTGCGTGACCGGTGGAATCGCCTGCTGCCGGACGCCCAGCCGCTCGGCGAGGATCTGCTGGCCCGATACGGCGAGCAGCACCGGCACTATCACGACCTCCAGCACCTGGCCGAAGTGCTCGATGTGATCGACGAACTGGCCGATCTGACCGATGACCCGGTCGCGGTCCGGCTGGCCGGCTGGTTCCATGACGCGATCTACGATCCGCAGGCCGATCCCGGTGAGAACGAAGAGGTCTCGGCCCAACTGGCAGAGCTCGAGCTGGCTGCCTACGGGGTCGCCCCCGAGCGCGTGGCCGAGGTCGGCCGGCTGATCCGGCTGACCGGAACCCACCGGGTCGAGGACGGCGATCGCAACGGCGCCGTGCTCTGCGACGCGGACCTCCGCATCCTCAGCCAGGACCAGGAGCGGTACGACGAGTACGCCGCGGGCATCCGCCGGGAGTACGAGCACGTGCCCGACCGGGACTTCGCCCGCGGCCGCAGCGCCGTGCTCGAGCGCCTTGCGGCCACTCCCCTCTACACGTCCGAGCGGGCCCACGAGAAGTGGGAGGAGTCGGCCCGCGCCAACCTTGAGCGCGAGCTGGCCGCACTACTTCCTCAAACGGCTAGACCGGCTGCTGGGCTCATCCCGCTCGTCTACCTGGGTTCGACCCTGGGAGCCACTGTCGCGGCCTCGGTGCTCGTCGGCCGGGGTATGGCCGCAGCCGCGCGTTGGCCCGTCCCCGCGGACCAGCTCACGTCGTACCCGGTGTGGGCGCCAATCCTCGGCACGGCGCTTGCTGCGGGGATTACGTGCGCCTGGTTCCGCCGTGCGCCGGGGCAGCGCCTACTGATCATGCTGGCCGCTTTGCTGGGCCTAGGTGGTGCAGCCGGTGTGGCCGCCTCCCTGTTGACCTGGCCGGATGCACGGCTTGGAGCCGCTCTGAGTGAGCGCTGGCCGTACTTCCTGCTTGGGTCGATCACCTTCATGCTTGCGGGCGGATTGCTCGCGCTGGCCAGACGGCTACGAGCTACGCCGCTCTACGCGGTTGAACCTCGTCGAGTCTTCGCAGCGGGCACAGTCGTCGCTTGCGCAATGATCCTCGGCCTAGTCGCCATTGCCGCCGGGAAGCCGTTCGTCCAGGCTCGGCTGGAGAAGGCGAACACGGTCAGCACTACGGCCACCAACGCGCCCGGGACGATGGCGGTATCCCTGGACGGCCAGTTGGCGTGGAGCCGCGAGGTGCCCGCCATGGGGACTATCGCCGGCACTGCGGGCGGAATCGCCGAGCTACGACCCGATGGCGTAGTGATGTCCGACGCGACCACTGGCGAAGTCCGCTGGCGTTACTCGCGCGCTGACGTCGACGACGCCGCCAAGACCGGTTCGCGCGGTCTACTCGTCTCGAACGACGGTAAGACGCTTGCGGCCTACCTGCCGTACGGCGGACCGGGTACGCGCAGTGGCATCGACCTCCCGACGTACGCCGTGCTGGACGCGATGACCGGTCGAGTGCTCGCGGACGTCCACACCGACGGCAAGGCGCTCGCTGTCGACGCGGACCGGCTACTGGTCGCTGAAGGCAATAACCTCGCTTCCCACGGCGTGAGCGCGCCTACGCATTGGGAGGCTCGTTCGCGTTGTGCCGTGACTCAGGGCACGCTCACGGCCGGTCTGGCCGTTGTTGTTGACGCCTGTGACGGCAACAGCGCGATCGTCCGCGGGATCAACCTGGACAACGGTGAAGCCCGGTGGGAGGTCGACTTGAGTCTCAAGTTCAACCTCTCCTCCGAGCTGGACCGGCAGAGCTGGGTCGGCCAGATCGTCGCCGTACCGGACACGCGCCTGGTCTCGGGTCTGCTCTGGACGGCCGCAGCCGGTGGCACCCTGAACCAGTGGACGGTTGACGCCGGTGAAGGCCGGCTGACCTGGTCAGCGCCAGTGCCGGGCACACCCCGCCCCAGGCTCGGCCCGGACTCCTGCGACGCACAGCTCGCCGCCACTCGCTCATCCCTCGTCATGGTCGCTTGCCGCGCTCCCGGCGATCCGGGACAGCCCCAGTCGTACGACGTGGCCGCGGCCAGCCCTGCCGACGGGACGCCGCAGTGGCACCACCTGCTGCCGGTGCCGGTTCAACTCCAGCAGCCGACGTACCCGCGGGACGGGTTCGCCCAGTTGCCGGATGGGCGCATGCTGACGTTGATGCCGCAGGCGGACGGCAGTTGCGCACCGGTGATGATCGGAACCGCCGGCGTCGTGCCGCGACCACTGGTCAGCGTCGCGGGTGCCGCCGACGCCAAGGCGGTGACCTGCGCCCGTCCGACCGTCGCCGTGGTCTCCGGCCGCCCGGTCTTCAGCGACGGCAAACGCCTCGCCGCCCTGCGCTAATCGTTGGAGCCTTTGCGGTGGCGTAATCCGGAGTCGATCAGGCGGCGGACCAGCACCCGGCTCGCAACCGGTAAGGCCCCGAGCGCGACCATCTCGTCGTACAGCTCGGACGGCACGTCGTAGTGGTCGCGGTCGAAGCCCTTGGCCGGGATACCCGCGGCCTTCGCGAACGCGTGCAACTCCTCGAACGACTCGTCACTGACCAAATGCGACCAAACCCTGCCCCAGCCCGGCCAAACCGGCGGATCGATCAGGATCATCCGTGCCGCCCGGTCTCGGCGTCGAGCAGGTTGCGCCAGGACCGGACGAACCGCGAGTCGACGTACGCCTTGGTCCACGAACCATCCCGGCGCACCGACGACCCGACGTGGAACCGCCGTACCCCCGACCCCACCAACCACGGCACATGCTCAGGCTTCAACCCACCACCAGCCATCGTCACGGCCGCCACAGCCGCGTCATCCTTGGCCAGGCGGCACAGGTCGTCCAACCCGGTATCGACGCCTCGAACCGCTCCAGCCGTCAGCACACAGTCCAGCCCGGGCAACGTACGCAAAGCCAGCCAGGCCTTCCGCGGATCCAACGCGGCGTCAATGGCCCGGTGAAACGTCCACGGCGTCCCGGCGAAGCTCTCGACCAACGCCGTCGTCGCCTGGACGTCGACCTCAGCGTCCGGCGTGAGGAACCCGAGCACGAACCCGTCCGCCCCCGCCGACAAGTACTGCTGGGCGAGCCCGGCCAACCGCTGGATCCCCGCGCCGTCGGCGGTGAACGAGTCGAACGACCGCAACATCACCCGCAGCGGCAGATCCGTACTACGCCGAATCGCGCTCACCGTAGACACGCTCGGGCACAACCCGTCGTAGTCCATCGAGGCGCACAGCTCGAGCCGGTCCGCCCCACCCTCCTGCGCCGCCTCCGCATCCGCCGGATGCAACGCGATCACCTCAAGCAACGCTCCCATCCCCCCATCCTCTCCCACCTCACTCCCGCCTCCCCGCCACCTCTCCCTTCATCGGTCCCTCCCGCCCCCGCGTGTCACCGTTCATCGGTCCCTTGTGACCAGGCGTGTCGGGGTTCATCGGGCCCTTCTGACCAGCGCTTGACGCGTCAGGATGGTTTCTGTATCGTTTTTCTAGAACGATTTAGAAGAACGATACAGAAAGGTGTGCGAGATGGCCCCCAGCGTCACCATCAAGACCGTCGCACAGGCCGTCGGCGTCTCGCCGTCGACCGTGTCGAACGCGTACAACAAGCCGGGCCAGCTCTCCACCGCCCTGCGCGAGCGCATCCTCGCGACCGCCACCGAGCTGGGGTACGCCGGGCCCGACGCCGCGGCGCGCACCCTGCGCAGCGGCAAAGCCGGCTCGATCGGCGTGCTGTTCACCGACAAGCTTTCGTACGCGTTCTCCGACCCGTATGCCGTCGGTTTCCTCGCCGGCCTGGCGGAGATCGCCGAGCAGTTCAGCACCAGCCTGCTGCTGATGCCGATCAGCGATGCCGACACCGAGGGCAGTACGACGGCGGTCCGGCAGGCGGCGATCGACGCGGCCACGATCTTCTGCGTGGCCGAGGGTCATCCGGCGCTCGACACGATCAAGGCGCGCGGGATCCCGTTCGTCTCCACCGACCGGCAGGATGATCCGGACAGCCAGTGGGTCGCGATCGACGAGTTCGCGGCGGCCGCGGCGATGGGCCGGCATCTGGCCCGGCTCGGGCATCGCGATCTGATCGTGCTGGTCGACAACAACGAACCGGCCGGCTCCACCGCGGTCGAGCTCGATCTGGCCGAGGTGACCTGCACCGACTGCGGGTTGCGCATCAAGGGCCTGCTCTCGGAGCTCGGCGAGGGGCGGATGCGGATCATGTCCGGCGGGCACAACGCGGTCGCCTCCGGTCGCGCCGCCGCCGAGCTCGCGCTGGACTCCCAAGACCGGCCGACCGCCATCGTCGGGCTCAGCGACGTCCTCGCCCTGGGCGCGCTGGAGGCGATGCAGACCCGCGGCCTGACCGCCGGACGCGATCTGACCGTGGTCGGTTTCGACGACATCCCTGCTGCCGCCACCGCCGGACTCACCACGATCCGGCAGCCGATCAGGGACAAGGGGCGCGCCATCGGCCGCCTCCTGCTCGACCCGGATGCCACCGAGCGCCAGATCCTGCTGCCGACCGAACTGGTCGTCCGTTCGACCAGTGGCCCGGCGCCCCGCAACTGACTTCACACCCATTTTCAAGCTCCAGAAGGGAGCACAGCCATGTCCTGGATTCCCGGCAGCACTGCCATCGAGAACACCCGCGCCCTGGCGCAGTCGGCCCTGCCCGACGCCCCGCAGATCCACGAGCCGGACCCGATCCCGCGTCGTGCGCCGGCCACGAGCGCCGTGCGGAGCCTCCGCGCACGCCTCAGCGCGACCCTTCGGGCGACCGCCCGGCACGAGCTCGCGCTGGCCGATCGGCTCGACCCGAACTGCACTGCCTGAGCGCCGAGCCCTAACCGCATTGCCTGAGCCGATAGTGCCCCGTGTCCGGTCGGACACGGGGCATTTTGGTTTGGGTTGTCGGTGGCGTCTGGCAGGCTGATGGACGATGAACGATCCCGATGTCCTGCTGACCGCTCGCGCACTGGTGCTTCACGACCTGGCCGCGCGCGGTTTCAACGATCCCGTGATGGTGTCGTTGCTCGAAGACGCCGTCGCCGGCCGGCAATGGTGGCTGGACCAATGGCCCGACGGCGCGGAGCACATCGCCGGCCTGGTCGCGCAGGATGTGCAGGACCGCCTGGTCGACTCGGGAGTGCGCTGGCCACGCTGTACGGCGTGCGACGAGCTGGCCGATCACGAGCTCCGCATCGAGCCCGAGCTCGGCCCCGACCCGCACTGGGTCTGCGAACGCGCCGGCATCAGCGTCAGCCCTCTCGGGCGTCTGACCTGAACGCCGTTTGGTGAGGGCCCGTCCGCTAGGCGGGCCCTCACCCTGGCTTCACGCAGCGAGCTGGGCGGGTTGGCCGGCGTTGAGGTGCAGCGTTCGACCGGCAAAAGTCGAACGCAGCGATCGGTCGTGGGTGACGAGGACCAGCACGCCGCCAAAGCCGACCAACGCCTGCTCGAGCTCATCGACAAGAGCCGGCGAGAGGTGGTTCGTCGGCTCATCCAGCAGCAACAGATCAACCGGCCTCGTTATCAACCGAGCCAGATCGACCCGTCGCCGTTGACCAATCGACAACGCGGCCATCGGCTTGGCCAGATCCTCCGCACGGAAAAGCCCGAGCGACAGCAACTCCTCCCGATGCTCCTCAGGCAATCCCCGCCGCCCGGCCGCGAACCGCGTCAGCACGCTCTCGGCACCAGGCGAACCATCGTCCTGCCGGAAGAACCCGACCCGGCCGGATCGTCGTACGTCCCCGTGATCCGGCGTCAGGTCACCCGCGAGAATCCGCAGCAACGTCGTCTTGCCCGCACCATTCGGCCCGGTGACGAGCAACCGCTCCCCCGCCTTCAGCGACAACTCGGGCACTCGCAGCCGCGACCCGAGCACCACGCCGTCCAACTCGAGGCCACCGGCCAGCGCGCCGGCCAGAGGCGAACTGAAGACGAGTGGCTCGGGCGGACGCGGCACCGGGTCCGCCTCCAACCGCCGCAGGTGCTCGCGGGCATTGCGAATACGGTTCGCGGTGTTGGTCGCGGACGACCGCATATGACTCGCACCCGAACCGTCCTTCGCGCTCTTGCGAGAGATCCCGTCGAGCCAATCCGTCGCCCGATCCGCCAACTCGGTATGCCGCGCCACCTCGGCCACCCAGTCGTCGTACCGCTGGTGCCAGCGTTGCCGCGCGGACGCCTTCGCACGCAGCAGTCCGGCATACCCGTCGCCATAGCGCCGTACCGCGTGGGTGTCGGCGTCCACCTCGAACACGGTCGACGTGACCGCGTCCAGGAAGGCCCGGTCATGCGTCACCGCGACGACCGTGCCTTTGAAGCGGCGCAGGTGCTGCTCGAGCCACGTGATCGCGTCGTCGTCGAGGTGGTTCGTCGGTTCGTCGAGCAGGATCAACTCGGGCGACGAGGCGAGCATCGCGGCCAAAGCCAACCGCGCCCGCTGGCCGCCCGACATCGTCCCGATCAGGCGGTCGCGCCGCAGGCCGGGCAGGCCCAGCCCGTGCAGGGCGGCGTCCACTCGGGAGTCGGCCTCGTAACCTCCGCGCTGCTCGTAGGCCGTGAGCAGATCGCCGTACGCGTCGAGGTCCTGCAGGTCGGCCTCGGCCGCGGCGATCTCCCGTTCGAGCATGCGGAGGTCGGCCATGGCGTGGTCGATGACGTCCGCGACGGTGGCCGAGCCGGGGAGGTCGAGCGCTTGCGCCAGGTGGCCGATGCCGCCGGGCGCGGCAACGGAGACCTCGCCGTCAGTCGGGTGCTGCAGGCCGGCGATCAGGCGGAGCAGGGTGGATTTACCCGAGCCGTTCTCACCGACCACACCGACCTTCTCGCCGGGCCGGATCGACAGCGTGACGCGGTCGAGGACCAGGTGATCGGGATGGCGAACGGTGACCTCGGTCAGGGTCAGATGACTATCCAGGGGCGCGCGCATAGGGCGTCTCCTCCTCGTCTCTTGCCAGGAAAGGCAGGCGAAACCGGCCGCGGAATGACTGAGAAGGAGACCGCGGACCGGTCAGAGATCACAGGTAGAAGTAGGAAGCCATGCAGCTAAGGTAGGCGGGCGCTTCAGGGCTGTCACCCGAATTTCCGGGGTGAGGTCAGGGTTTAATTGGGTCGCGCTACATGTAGCCAGGCTACTACTATGGCGAGCATGTTGCTGCTGTTGCGGATCACCGCGTTGATCCATGCCGTTGCCGTCTTCCTGCAACCCGTGCTGGCCGGCTCCTACCTGTCCGGCAGTGTCGGCGCGATCCAGGGGCACGGGGTGATCGGCAGCGGCCTGGTCCTCGTCGCGCTCGTGCAGTTGCTGGCGGCAACGATCTACTGGCGGCGTGGTGGCCCTGGCTGGCCGGCCCTGGCGACCGCCCTGATCATCGCCGCCGAGACGCTCCAGATCGTGATGGGTTTCAACCGCGCCTTCACCCTGCACGTCCCGCTCGGCGTCGGTCTGCTGCTGGCCTGCACCGCCTTCGCGATCTGGACCTTCCAGCCGGCGGCCCAATTCAGCCGGAGGGCTGCGGTATGACGCTTGTTCTCTTGAGGATCGTGCTGGTCCTGCATGCCGCCCTGGTCGTCGTTCAGCCGGTGATGGCTGGCTACTTCCTGTCCGGCGAGGTGGACGCGATGTCCGTGCACAGCCCGCTCGGCTCGACCATCTGGATGCTGGCCTTCCTGCAGATCTTCGTCGCCGCGCTCTACTGGCTCGCCGGTCGCGGCCGCGGCTGGCCGGTGCTCGCCTCGATCGGCCTGTTCATCGCCGAGATGACGCAGATGACGTTGGGCCACACCCAGACCATGTCGGTCCACATTCCCCTCGGTACGTCGATCGTGGTGGCCGTCGTGCTGCTGGCGATCTGGTCGTTCCGCCCGGCCGCGCGCCAGGTCCGCCCGCGCCGCGTCCGCTCCGAGCGACAGGAGGTCGCCGCATGACCCTTTCCCGACGAGGCTTTCTCGGCGTTGCCGGTATGGCCGTGGGGCTTTCCGGCTGCGGTCTCGACTTCAAGCCGTCGCAAGCCGGCGAGCTGCTGAAGAGCCAGGCGCCCCTGCCCGAAGCCTTCGCCGTACCACTGCCGATTCCGTCCGTCGCGAAGCCGATCCGGACGGCGAACGGCGTCGACCACTACCGCATCACCCAGCGCAAGGCTCAATTGGAAATCCTGCCTGGCCTGCGGACCGAGGTGCTCGGGTACGACGGGCAGTTCCCCGGGCCGACGTTCGACGTACGCAGCGGGCGCACGATCGCCGTCGAGCAGGTCAACCAACTCGACGTCCCGACGGTCGTCCACCTTCATGGCGGGCACACCCCGTCCGCGAGCGACGGCTGGCCGACGGACCTCGTGAACCCTGTTGGCGGTATGCCCAGTGGCCACCAGCACCACGGCGGCCACGCGATGCCCGGCGACGTACGGGAGGGGCGGCGCACGTACACCTATCCGAACGAGCAACGCGCCGCCACCCTCTGGTACCACGATCACCGGATGGACTTCACCGCGCCACAGGTCTATCGCGGCCTGGTCGGCCTGCACCTCATCCGCGACGCCGAAGAGGAGGCATTGCCCTTGCCTGCAGGCGATCGCGAGGTGCCGCTGGTGATCGCGGACCGCGCCTTCGAGGCAGACGGCTCGTTTCGCTATCCCGCACTCGACCCGACGTTGATGAGCACGCCCGGCGTCGAAAGCGCTTATATGGAAGGCGTTGTGGGTGACGTCATCCTGGTCAACGGCGCGCCCTGGCCAGTGCTCGAGGTGGACGCCGCCCGCTACCGCTTCCGCATCCTCAACGCTTCCAACGCCCGACGCTATGAACTTCATTTGGAAGGCGGGCCTAGCCGGTTCGTCCAGATCGGCAGCGACGGAGGCCTGCTGGACAAGCCGATCGAGCACGAAAGCCTCGTCATCGCACCGGCTGAACGGTTCGACGTCATCATCGATTTCAGCCAGTACGCCGTGGGGTCCGACGTGACGCTGGTCAACCGGCTCGGCTCGGGCTCGACCGCCCAGGTGATGCGGTTCAAGGTGGCGCGCGCGGCCAAGGACGACTCGGCCATTCCGGCGAAACTCTCGTCGTACCAGGTGGTTGAGACCCCCAAGCGCGTCGTACGACGGCAGTGGCGGTTCCGCAAGGGCGCGAGTGGTTCGCATGCCGACTGGTCGATCAACGGGCGGGCGTTCGACCCGTCGCGGATGGAGGCTCGGCCGCGGCTCGGGGAATACGAGATCTGGTCGTTCGTGACGGACGTGCATCACCCAGTACATGTGCATCTCTCTCCTTTCCAGGTGTTGTCGCGTGGTGGCGCCAAGCCGGGACCGTACGACGCGGGGTGGAAGGACACGGTGGACGTGCGGCCGTCGGAAGTGGTCGAGGTGTTGATCAAATTCACGGCACACAAGGGGAAGTACATGATTCATTGCCACAATCTCGAACATGAGGACATGGCGATGATGGCGGCCTTCGAGACGATCTAGCCAGCTACTTAGGTCGGTTTGGTTTAGCCGAAGGTCGGTGGTTGATCGACTGGACCCGGCCTACGTTCGGGTCATGAGCCAGCCGACCCGACGTCACGTCCTCGCGATGCTGCCCGCCGTCGCCGCCATGACCGCCCGTCCCGGTCTGGCGGCGGGCTCACCTGCTCCGAACGGCTTCCTGATAAGGGATGTGCGGATCTTCGACGGCCGCCGGGTGATCGAGCACGGCTCGGTGCTGGTCGCCGGCGGGCACATCCTGGCCGCCGGACACCTGCCGCTGCTCGACCACCTCAAGGTGTACGACGGTCGCGGGCGGACCGTGCTGCCCGGGCTGATCGACTCCCACGTGCACACGTATCCGGAGGGCCGGGCGGACGCGTTGCGCTTCGGCGTCACGACCGAGCTCGACATGTTCAACAACCCGGATCTCATACCGGCGGCGCGCGCCCAGCGGCGTACGACCGCCAAGACCACGACGGCCGACCTCTGGTGCGCCGGCAACGGCATCACCGTGCCGGGCGGCCATCCGTTCGCCCCGGACTGGCCGCTGCCCCGGGTCGAGCCCGACACCGATATCGAGCGCTTTGTCGCCGACCGGGTGGCCGAGGGATCGGACTACATCAAGTTCGTCTCGGAGCCGGGCCGGCCGGGACAACCCCTGCCCACGTTGACGGCTCGGCAGGTCGAACAGGTCATCGCCGCCGCCCACCACCACGGCCTCCGCGCGGTCGGCCATGCCGAACGGCGAGGCGTCTACCTGCAAGCGGCCGAGGCCGGTGCGGACGGTCTAGTGCACGTCTTCGCGGATGCCGAGGCGACCGCGGACGACGTGCGGGCGATCAAGCGCAGTGGGGTCTTCGTCATGCCTACGTTCTCGGTCATCGACTCGGGTGTCGGGGCGACCGAGCTGCTGGAGGATGAGCGGGTGGCGGATTGGCTCAGTCCGCACCAGCAGTACTTTCTCAGCCTGATCCCGAATCCACCGCGACCGGAATACCTGCGCGTGGCGACCGCGAACGTCCGCAAGCTGCACGCCGCCGGAGTCCCCATCCTGGCCGGCAGCGACGCCCCCATCCGCGCCAACGCGAACGGCGTCAGCATGCTGATGGAGGTCACCCACCTCGTCCGCGCCGGCCTATCCCCCACCGACGCCCTCACCGCCGCGACCGCGGGCCCGGCCCACCACTTCGGCCTCACCGACCGCGGCCGCATCACCCCCGGCCGCCGCGCCGACCTCGTCCTCGTCGACGGCGACCCGACCACCGACATCACCGCCCTGCGCGCCATCCACACCATCTGGAAGAACGGCCACGTAGTAGACCGCACCCCACCTAAGGACGACGAGTGATCGCGCGTCGCGCGATGCGTGGCGCGCGGCGTGGCGCGGTACGTGGCGGGTGGCGGGCGGTCAGTCGGCTCGGCGCGGCTTCAGCTGATTGCTGACGTCAACCACGCCCGGTGTGTCCCAGGCATCGTCGCCGGCGGCTCGTTTGGCCAGCCAGGACGACACCTCGCCACCGAGGATGACCACGGCCTGCTTGACGTCCACCCGGATGTCCTCGTCCTTCGTGCACGGGTTCTCCTTGAGCCGGTCCACCACGACCGACTTGATCTCGCGATCTGTGGGATGACCTGGCGGCACCGGCCCCTCCCACCAGTTGTAGTAGTACCGATCGGTCGGGTAGGTCCAGGGGTCCGTCATGACCTGCCTCCTCCACCGCGAACACCACACCGCCGAGGCACTGACCGGCCGGGCCCAACTGACGTGAACCTTCGCCGCCGGAAACCTGGGTACGTGTGGCCGGACATCCGGTACCCGCGACCGCAAACTCCACACCGCTTCCGCGTACGTCGCGTGGGAACGTCGCACACCTCGTGCGTCGCGTGGGGACGTCGCCCACCTCGCGTCGTGGCGGACGTCGTACGCCTCCTGCGTCGTGGGGGGACGTCGTGCGCCTGCTAGCGAAGATGAGTGAGGGCGTGGCGGGACACCAGCGCGATCCAGGCCCAGCCGACGATGACGCCTATGCGCTGGAACAAGCCGCCGAATGCGACCAGCTCGGCCGACTGTGCGAAGGCGAGATTCGCCAGCTCGATCGCTGCTACGAAGACGAGCGCACTCATAAGCGAGTACGTCGCGAGTGCGGGCGATCGCCGCTTCGCGAACCACACGGCGTAGACGAGCATCCCGATGGCCACGGCCAGGAAGCCGGGTATGGAGGAGCCGTCGTGCAGCATTCCGGTGGTGGTGTATTCGACGGTTCCGGGGGTGCCGGCCGGGTAGCCGCTGACCGGGTCGGTGCGGAACACGCCGGCCCCGATCAGGCCGATCCCCCAGACCCCGATCAGTACCGCCCCTGCGCGGGATGCCTGCGGCTTGCTACGCCAGAGGCCGATGGCGCACGCGATGGTCAGCGCTGCCGCGACAAGGAAGTTCATCGCTGTCGCCGTGCTCTCCCGCCGCCTCTACTTCTCACCCTCCGCCGGCTCTACTTCTCGGCGGCGATGGCTTGTGCGAGGAGGTGCTCGCGGTCGATGTCGGCCAATGCAAGGGCTCGAGCAACCCGGCCTCGGTCGGTCGCGAGCAAGCCGGCGAGCATGTGGCTGGGGCCGATTCGTCGTACGGTTCCGCCGGTTTGTTCCCGAATCGACCGCTCCAACGCCAGCCGCGCTGTCGCTCCGATCCCAGGCTTCCGCTTGGGGTCTGGCGATGAGATTGGTAGTGCCGAGACATCGACGTTCACCCCGGCGGCCGCCAGGCTCTCCTGCCATTCCCGTTGGAGTGCGAGCCGGATAGCCTCCCGATCCAGGCCTGCCTCGACCAATACGCGTTGCGCCGAGGTGCCGTCCCGGGTGGCCAGTGCGAGCAGCAGGTGCTCGGCCTCGATGGTCGCCGATCCGTCGATTCGCGCTTCTTCCCGCGCGTGATCGACCAGGATCTTCCGGACGTCCGACTCAGTGCTCATGACCGCCTCCCCTGTACGACTCCAGCCGCGATCAACCTGCGCGCGTGCTTCTTGTGCACCGCCTGCCGGCTGACCCCCAGCACTTCGGCAACCTCCGACCAACTCCAGCCGGCCGCCATCGCCCGCTCGACCTCGCCGTCTTCCAGCCGATCCGCCAGCCGCCGCAAGGCGACCACCGCCGCCAAACCCTCGCCGGGGTCTTTCAGCTCAACATCCATGTAGCAACCTTGGTTGACAGCCACGCCCTTTGTCAACCAAGGTTGCTACATGCTGGTGCGGATTGAAGTTGTCAGACTCGGTCGCGTGCCTCGACCACGCCGGCGGTCTGGGCGCAGTGGGCGCAGCAGAAGACCGTGCTGCTGTACTGGACGCCGTGGCCGAGCACGCTGCAGCCACAATGCGCACAGGTCGGGGCGATCCGGTGAGCCGCGCACTCGATGCTGTCGAAGACGTGCTGCCGCTGGTCGGCGGTGATCACGGTGAATGCGGCGTCGTAGTCGTTGCCACACACCTCGCAAGTGCCCATCGTTCTCTCCCTACTGGACCCGGTCAGCGCCGAACCCGTGCCGGGCCCGGTCAGCGGCGGAAGCCGGGGGGCATGTAGCCGGGTGCCCAGAACGGCGGGAACTCGTAGTAGCCGTAGAGGTCTTCGTAGTACCGGCGTTCCGGCACCACTTCAGGGTCGTAAAGCGGCGCGTCGGCGACGTGGGTCCGTTCGGTGGAGATGTGGACGACGTCCTCCTCGAGCCGGGTGATGGCATCGACCGGGATGAGCTGCTTCTTCTCACCGAGGCCGAGGAAACCGCCGGAACCGACCTCGAGGAACCGTGCCCGTCGTTCCTTCTCGTCGATGAGCAGACCGTCGACATTGCCGACCTCGTCGCCATGGCGATCAACGACCTTTCGACCACGCAAGTCGTCGGCCGGTTCGGCCAAGGTCAGCGCGGTGTCATCCAAGCGAATCAGCGTGCCAGGAGCGTTATCCATCTCAGGGCCTCCCTTCAAGAAAGGGTGTATTGGCCCAGTGCCCGGCGAACCTGACAGCAAACGGCGCACCCATCCAACACGAACCGCTTTCCCTGCCTGGCGGATCGCCAGCACCACACGACCGACGCCTGAAACCTTTCAGGCAGGCGGGAACGGAACTCGTGTGGTCCTGGGCGTCCGCTGCGGACGTCTACGACCACCCGAGGCCCGGAAAAGGCGGGCAGTCAGCCGGGCTCGCCGTGGAGTTTTCGGCGGGTGATGATGACGAGGTCCACGGCGGCGATGACGGCGAACACCGCTGCGAGGATGACGAGGGTTCGTGGTAGGCCGAGGAGGGCGAACAGCACGGCCGCACCGCCGCAGACAACTAGTCCGAAAGCGGCCAAAATCAGTCGGAGCGTGAGCGCGCTGAGGGCCGGAGGCGCACCGGTCACTTCCGCCGCCAGATCCCGATGATGGTCGTGATCATGAGAACGGCCCTGTTCGTTCATCGCGCCTCCCACCGACTTGAAGGTGGCTGAGTGCCGTCGACCGGTGACGCCATGCGAGCGGGCGAACCGGCCGACCGCGCTGATCCGGTACCCGTGCCCGCACACCCCATGCGGCGGGCGGCGCCCACTACGACCGCCTGCTTCGGGGTGGCGTGGGCGGTCGCGGCCAAGGGGTGAGTAGATTTTGAGCTGTGAAGGCCTATCTGGAACTGCTCGACCATGTGCTGGCACACGGGGCCAAGAAGGGGGACCGGACTGGCACCGGGACGCTGAGCGTTTTCGGCCACCAGACGCGGTATGACCTCTCCAAGGGTTTTCCGATCCTGACCACCAAGAAGGTCCACCTCAAGTCGGTGGTGGGCGAGCTGCTCTGGTTCCTCAGCGGCTCCACCAACGTCAAGTGGCTCCAGGACAACGGCATCAAGATCTGGGACGAATGGGCCGACGCCGACGGTGAACTCGGCCCGGTCTACGGCTACCAGTGGCGCTCTTGGCCCACGCCCGACGGTCGCCACGTCGACCAGATCAAGGCCGTCATCGAGTCCATCAAGAAGAACCCGGACTCCCGCCGCCACCTCGTCAGCGCATGGAACGTCGCCGAGATCGAGAACATGGCGCTACCCCCTTGCCACACGATGTTCCAGTTCTACGTGGCCGACGGGCGGCTGTCGTGCCAGCTCTACCAGCGGTCGGCCGACATCTTCCTGGGCGTGCCGTTCAACATCGCGTCGTACGCCCTGCTCACGCACATGGTCGCGCAGCAGACCGGGCTCGAGGTGGGCGATTTCGTGCACACCCTCGGCGACGCGCACCTCTACCTGAACCACCTCGAGCAGGCCGAGCTCCAGCTCACCCGCGAACCGCGCCCGCTGCCGCAACTCCAGCTCGCCAAGCGCGACTCGATCGACGACTACCAACTCGGCGATATCGAGTTGATCGGCTACGACCCGCACCCCGGTATCAAGGCGCCCATCGCGGTATGACGATCATCCTGATCGCGGCCGTCGGCAGCAATGGCGTCATCGGCCGGGACAACGACCTGCCGTTCCGCATCCGCGAAGACCTGCAGCGTTTCAAGCGGCTCACGCTCGGCCACACGCTGGTGATGGGCCGCAAAACGTACGACTCGATCGGCCGCCCGCTGCCGGGTCGCCGTACCGTCGTGGTCACTCGCCAATCCGACTGGTCCACACCTGGTGTCGAGGTGGCGCACTCCCTGGACGACGCGCTGAAGCTTGCCGATGGCAACGACCTGTACGTCGCCGGGGGTGGCGAGATCTACCTCCAGGCGTTGCCGCACGCGGACCGGCTGGAGCTGACCGAGGTGGACCAGGCGCCGGAGGGTGACGTCACGTTCCCGGTGTTCGACCGGACCGCCTGGACGGAGACCGCCCGCGAGGCCCACGACGGGTACGCCTTCGTCACGCTGGACCGCACGGCCCCGCGGTAAACGGCCAAGCCGCATCGTTGCTGGATTGTGCCGTCCGTTGATCCTGGGAACCGCGTAGATTGTGTGCGCGTCACTGCGTACGTAAGCGACAGGGGAAGCGAGCGACCGCTCGCGGGGGCCATCGAGGGGAACTACGATGACGGATGCACCGAACGCGGGACAGGGGCAGGCAGCACCGAGCCCACTGCAGCCGCCCACTGCAGCGCCTGCGCTGACACTCACCGCACCCGAGCCGCCGCAGCCGGTAGCCGCTACGGCCGCGCCGAGCCTCGCGCCCGCGGTCGATCCGGCCGCGCTGCCCGGGCTGGACGCGAAGGTCGACGGCTTCCTCGGCTCGCTGATGACGACCGCACCGCGCTCGCCGGAGTTCGCCGCGAAGGCCACCGATGTGCGCAGCATGGGTGACGTCGACATCCGGCACGCGGCCGAGAGCTCGAACCGGCTGCTGCAGTCCCCCGTCAAGGCGCTGCAGAGCGGCGGCCTGTCCGAGGGCTCGACGGTCGGCAGGACCCTGCTGGACCTGCGCCGTACGGTCGAGGACCTCGACCCGAAGGACGCGACCGGGGTCAAGAAGCTGCTCGGCATGATCCCGTTCGGCGACAAGATCGAGGACTACTTCCGCAAGTACCAGTCGGCGCAGAGCCATCTCGACGGCATCCTGCACGCGCTGCGGGACGGCCAGGACGAGCTCGGCAAGGACAACGCCGCGCTGAACCTGGAGAAGCAGCAGCTCTGGGACGCGATGACCCGCCTCAACCAGTACGTGTACGTGGCGGAGCGGCTCGACGCCAAGCTCTCGGCCGGTATCGCGAACCTCGAGGCCACCGACCCTGAGCGCGCCCGGGCGCTGCGCGACGACGTGCTGTTCTACGTCCGGCAGAAGCACCAGGACCTGCTCACCCAGCTGGCCGTGTCGATCCAGAACTACCTGGCCATCGACATCGTGATCAAGAACAACATCGAGCTGATCAAGGGCGTCGACCGGGCCTCCACCACGACGGTGTCGGCGCTGCGTACGGCGGTCATCGTGGCGCAGGCCCTCGGCAACCAGAAGCTGGTGCTGGACCAGATCAGCGCGCTGAACACCACTACCAGCGGCATGATCGAGCGCACCTCGCAGATGCTGCGGGACAACTCGGTCGCAATTCAGCAGCAGGCCGCCTCGGCGACGATCGGCCTGCCGCAGCTGCAGGCGGCGTTCCAGAACATCTACGCCACCATGGACGCGATCGACACGTTCAAGGTCCAGGCGCTGGACAGCATGGCCGCCACCATCGGCACGCTGGAGACCGAGGTGACCAAGTCCCGCAGCTACCTGGACCGGGTCGCCAACCAGGACCAGCGGGTCGTGCAGGGTTCGCTCGACCTCGAGATCGGCCGCTGACACCCGCCGCTGACGCCGGCCACGGAACCGTCGGCCGGCAGACCAGGGACGAGGAAGAGCAACCAGTAAGGACGGATGGCGTTGGGCGGGTTCTTCGCGCGGATCACCGGCAGGCGTCGCGAGCCTGAGCCGACCCCGGTACCGCGGGCGCCCACCACCGACGACCTGCTGGCGGCCCTCGTCCGGGTCGAGGAGCTGGTCGCGGACGGCGCTGTGCCCGCCGTGGTCGCCCACCGCGTCGGCCGGGTGGTGCGGATCGTGCGGGAGACCATTCCGCGGCTGGCGAATCTCGGCACCGGCAGTCCGCAGGCGTACTCGGTGATGGCCACGGCGACGGACTATCTGCCCGAGGCGATCAGCGGATACCTGCGGCTGCCGAGGCAGTGGGCGGACAGCCGGCCGGTCGATCGCGGCAAGACCTCGCTGATGATCCTGATCGACCAGTTGGACCTGCTCGGCGCCACGATGGACAAGGTCGCCGACGCGGTCAACCGGGCGGATGCCGCGGCCCTGGTCGCGCACGGCAGATTCCTCGCCGAGAAGTTCGGTCACGCGTCCACCGGCGGCGGCCTCGCCCTCGACCAGAACATCCGAACCACCCCCGCACCCGATCTTGGCAACCAGCCCGGCCAGGGGCCACTGACACCACCACCCGGAAGAGGAGGGCCATGACCGGAAAAGAGCTGAAGGATGCCCTCGACGCCCTGCTGGCCGTCGCAACCCGGGCAGGCGTCCCGGCCGACCATGCCCGCGCCGAAGGGCTCTCCCTCGCGGCAGCCCTTGCGGAGTCGGCACCACGCGCTTCTGCCGACTGGGCTGCGGTCACGCCGGGTGCGACTGTCCAGGACTTCTTCGACGCGGCCGTCCGTGGCCGGCGTTGGCGCGGCTCCCCCACCGCCGTACTGACCGAACTGGTCACGCAGAACTCGCCCGAGAAGGTCGCGTACGCCGAAGCCCTCGCAGAGCTGGCCTCCGCCGCCTGCACGCTCGGCGAACCGACCATGCGCGTCGTCGGCAACGCCTCGGTCGCCGCAGCCGCGCAGCTCCAGGCAGCAGGCGCCAGAGTTCTCAGTACGTCGAACCCGGCCGCCTCGGCTCTAGGCCCAAGCAGTACGTCGTCCCCGGGCCCCTCGGCGCAAACGGAATCACAGGCCGTACCGGCAGAGGCCGTCGCGGCAGAGGTGGAGCCGGAGCGGACGGTAGAGGAGCTACTGGCCGAGCTGGACGCCTTGACCGGACTAGAGCGGGTCAAACGCGAGGTACACCGGCAAGTCGCCGTACTGCGGGTAGAGAAGCTCAGGACCGAAGCAGGCCTCAAGAGTCCGACCATCACCCGACACCTGGTATTCGTCGGCAACCCCGGTACCGGCAAGACCACGGTCGCACGACTCGTCAGTGGCATCTACAAGGCACTAGGCCTGCTCTCAAAGGGCCAACTGATCGAGGTGGACCGGTCCGAACTAGTGGCCGGCTATCTCGGGCAGACCGCCGTCAAGACCGCTGAAGTGGTGGCGTCGGCTGCAGGCGGTGTGCTCTTCATCGACGAGGCCTACAGCCTCACGGCGGGTGCGGGCGGCGCCGACCAATACGGGCGGGAGGCGGTCGACACTCTGGTCAAGGAGATGGAGGACCGCCGGGACGACCTGGTCGTGATCGTCGCGGGTTATCCCGAGCCGATGGCCGACTTCATCGCAGCGAATCCCGGGCTGGCGAGCCGGTTCCGGACCACGATCGAGTTCGACGACTACACCGATGGCGAGCTGATCGAGATCCTGGTCGGACTGGCCCGAGGTGCCGACTACGAGCTGGTGCCGGCCGCAGTGGACGCGTTCATGGCGATGTTGCAGCACACCCCGCGGGGGCCGTCGTTCGGCAACGGCCGGTTCGCGCGCAACACGCTCGAAGCGGCGATCGGACGGCACGCCTGGCGACTCCGCGACGTTACTGAACCAACGACCGACCAGCTGCGTCAGATCGAGGCCGCGGACCTCTCCGACGAGACCCCCGCACCCGAACCACCCGAGGCCGAAGCACTCGAAGCCGAGGACGAAGCGGCTGATGTACCCGAAGCAGACACGGCAGCACCTGAGGCACCTGAGGGACCCGACAAGGGAGAGACGGCATGAGCCAGATGCAGACGGCGGCACCACCCGCGGTCGCGCCACCCGCCCAGTCGCCGTACCCGGCCCAGGGCCAACCGCAGCAGCAAGGCAACGGCTGGCAGCCGGCCCCGTTCAAGCCTGCGCGGGAGAACCCGGTCGCCGTCTGGTTCGAGGGCACGCCCGGCCGGATCCGCACCTGGCTGCTGATCCTGGTCACGGTCAGCATCGCGTTCGGCTTGAGCGCGGCCCAGGGATTCCGTGAGGCCGACGGCTCGCTCAACCGCGCCGAGGCGAACACGGCTCAGCTCGTCCGGATCCAGGCCATCCACACGAACCTGGTCAGCGCCAACGCGGACGCCACCAACGCGTTCCTGCGTGGCGGACTCGAACCGCCCGCACAGCGGCAGCACTTCACCGACTCGATGGCGGCCGCGTCGAAGCTCATCACCGAGGCCGCGAAGGCACAACCCGCGGACGCGGAGGCCCTCGGCGTACTGAACACGACCGTGCTGACGTACCAGGGCTTGATCGAGCAGGCCCGCGCGAACAACCGCCAGGCCCTGCCGGTCGGCGCGCAGTACCTGAAAGACGCGAACGCCGCCCTGCAGACCGACGCCCTCCCGGTCCTGACGGCACTCGTCAGCGCGAACGAGAAGCGCCTCGAGACCGAGCTCAACGGCACCGGCCGCGGCACCGCCTGGGTCGTCGCGGGCGGGCTGCTCACGCTGGTCGTGATCGGGTTCGCCCTGTTCTGGCTGGCTCGCCGGAGTCATCGCTACGCGAACATCCCGCTGGTGGCCGCCTGGCTCGTCGTCGCGCTGACCACGATCGTCGGTGGCTCGGTGCTGATCGGCTCGTCGAATGCGGCCGATGAGGTGCGCGATACGACGTACGCCGGCACGATCGCGCTGTCCCGCGCCCGGGTCGCCGCCTTCGACGCCAAGTCGAACGAGAGCCTGACGTTGATCGCCCGCGGTTCGGGCGCCGCGTTCGAGAAGGCGTGGCTGACCGCGTCGAACACGACCCGCGAGCAATCCGGCGTGGCCGGGACCAAGGTACGCGGCGCGTCGGCCCTGACGGTCAGCTGGAACAGCTACGTCGCGGTGCATCAAGAGATCCGCAAGCTGGACGATTCGGGCAGCTGGGACCGCGCGGTCACGCTCGCGCTGAACTCGCCGCAGGCGTTCAACAGTTTCGACAAGGCGTCCGGCGCGGCCCTGGAGACCACCAGCAACGCTGCCCGCACGGACCTGCTCAGCGCGGGTAACTCGCTGCCGGTGTGGGCGTGGCTAGGCCTGCCGATCGGCCTGCTGGTCGCACTGCTCGCCTGGTGGGGCCTGTCGCAGCGACTGGAGGAGTACCGATGAACCGCAAGCACCTGGTCGCCGCAGTGGCAGTGGTTTTCCTCGCAAGCGCCTGCAGCAGCGGGAACTACGCCAACACCGCCGTGCCGCAGAAGACCACGCCCGCACCGCCCCCGTCCGCGCAGGCGTCGGCACAACCGAAGTGCAGCAACCCGGTCGCGTCGTACCAGCCGACCGAGCCGCTGCCCGCGGCAAACGCCATGCCGTCCGACTCCTCGATGAAGTTCATCCAGAACCGCGGCCGCCTGATCGTCGGCGTCTCGGCCGACACGTTGTTGCTCGGGGCAAGGAATCCGATCAACGGCCAGATCGAGGGCTTCGACATCGACATGGCCCGGGCCGTCGCCGAGGCCATCTTCGGCGACCCGAATAGGCTCGAACTGCGGGTCATCTCCAGCGCCCAGCGCATCCCGAGCCTGCAGAACAGCAGTGTGGACATCGTCGCGCGCAACATGACGATCAACTGCGACCGCTGGAGCCAGATCGCCTTCTCCACCGAGTACTACCACGCCGGCCAGAAGGTGCTCGTCCCACTCGAGACCGAGGCCACCGGCCTGGAAAGCCTTGCTGGTAAGAAGGTCTGCGCCCCGGCGGCATCGACCAGCCTCGAGAAGATCAAGGATTTCCCCAAGGTCATCGCGGTACCGGCCGACACGCACACCGGTTGCCTGGTGTTGTTCCAGCAGGGCAAGGTCGACGCGATCACCGGTGACGACACCGTGCTCGCCGGCCTGGCCGCGCAAGACCCGTATGCGAAGGTCATCAAGGCCGCCGCGTTCACCGCCGAGCCGTACGGTCTGGGCATCTCCAAGAGCCGTCCCGACCTGGTCCGGTTCGTGAACGGCGTACTCGAGCAGATGCGCACCGACGGTCGTTGGAAGGCGGCGTACGACCGCTGGCTGCGCGACGCCCTCGGCCCGGCACCCGCGCCGCCGAAGGCTGTCTACGGCAGGACCCCATGACGGCGATCGCTCCCCAGCCGCCGGGCAAGATGGGTTCGACCGTGCCGGCCAAGGAGATGCTCGACTACCTGGACGCCCTCGGCCGCTGGCGGGACACCCGTCGCGCCGAGCTGGACGAGTTGGACGAGGCCGCCCTTCACTCCCCCGAGGCGGATGCGCTGAGTCCGGACGTGATGCTCTCGATGGCCGTCTGGAAGTCGGTCTCCGACCGGTACGAGTTGCTGCTGGTCACGTGGGACTCGGGCCGCGTCGGTCAGGCCGAGGCGCAGCGCCTGACCACCTTGATCTGGGGCGGTCTCGATACTCCCGGTACGAACGGCTCGCTCGCGGTTTCGTTGCCCGAGGCATGCACTTTGTCGGATGCGCTGGCCGGTTCCCTGAGGGCGAGGCTCGCGCTCGACCCGGGTGATGCCGATCTGGCCGCGCGGCTGCGGGGGTTGCGCGTGCAGGTCGAGCGGATCCGGGACCTGGTCGGCCGCGAACCGGCGAACCTCCGGGACACGGCCGCGAAGACCCTGGACGAGCTGGACCGCCGAGTCACGGACGCGACCGAGCGCGCCAAGCGAGGTGCCGATGTCGGCGGGCTCACCGGCCCGCTCGAGATGGACGCCGCCCGCGCCGAGCGAGACCTGATAGTAGGCGGCGCCACTCGGCGGGAGCGGGCCGAGGACGTCGCGAAAGCGCGTGCCTTACGCAACGACCTCGAGGCCCAGGGCATCGCCGTACGGGCTGTCGCGGATCGTTGCGTGGCGTCGGTATCGCCCGCGCCACGCCTCGCCGTACCGGATGTCACCGCGCTCGGGCCCGTGCCGAACACGCCCGACGCCCTCGCGACGTACCTCGGCCGCCTGGACGCCGTACGACGTGCGCTCGGGCAGGCGCAGACGGCGTACGGCTCGGCGCTGGAACGGCGTGACGAGCTGGCCGGACGGCTGGACGCCTACCGCATCAAGGCCGGTACGGCGAACGAGGACCTGGAAGAGCTCTACCGGCGAGGGCGTGCGGCCCTTGCCGCCGAACCGGTCGACCTGATCCGGCTCGGCGCCCTGATCGCGGCCTACCAGGCCTATCTGGACACCAGCATTACCGCCGCCTCGGGCCACTCCGGCCGGAGTAGTGCCACAGGAGGGACCCCATGACGACCAACGCCTGCACCCAGCCGGGTTGTACCGGCACGATCCTCGACGGCTACTGCGACGTCTGCGGCTCACCAGCCTCTGCAGCTGCTCCTGAAGAGGCACCCATCAGCTCACCCTCAACGGTGTCCCGCGCGTCCAACCGACTGGCGTCCACCGCGCTCGGTTCGGCCCGCGCGGCCCAATCCGGCTCCAAGCTGACGCGCAAGCTCGGCACGAGTTCGACCCGCTTGCGCGGCGCGCGGCTCGGTGCCGGTCTGACGACGATCCCGACGATCGCGCCGATCGACGCTTCGCACGCCATTCTCGAGAACCCGATGGTCCCGGAGGACCGCCGGAACTGCCCGACCTGTGGCGGACCGGTCGGACGCGGGCGCGGCGATCAGCCGGGCCGGACCGAGGGCTTCTGCCCGAAGTGCCGCAGCCCGTTCTCGTTCTCCCCGAAGCTGCAGGCGGGTGACCTGGTCGGCGGGCAGTACGAGGTGGCCGGCTGCCTCGCGCACGGCGGTTTCGGCTGGATCTACATGGCCCGGGACAAGAACGTCGCCGACCGCTGGGTGGTGCTCAAGGGCCTGCTGAACTCGGACGACCCGGACGCCACCGCGGCCGCCATCGCCGAGCGGCAGTTCCTGGCTCGTGTCGAGCATCCGCTGATCGTCGAGATCTTCAACTTCGTCATGCACGAAGGCGCCGGCTACATCGTGATGGAATACGTCGGCGGTACGTCGCTGAAAACCCTGCTCAAGCAGCGGATGGCGGCGAACAACGGCGTGTACGACGCGCTGCCGGTCGACCAGGCGATCGCGTACATGGTCGAGATCATGCCCGCCTTCTCGTACCTGCACGACCTCGGCCTGGTCTACTGCGACTTCAAGCCGGACAACATCATCCAGGTCGGCGACGCGGTCAAACTGATCGACCTCGGCGGCGTGCGGCACATCGACGACATGGACTCGGCCATCTTCGGCACGGTCGGCTACCAGGCGCCGGAAGTACCCGAGGTCGGTACGTCGATCGCGTCCGACATCTACACGCTCGGCCGGACTCTGACCGTGCTGGCGATGGAGTTCCGCGGCTACCAGTCGACGTACCTCTCGTCCTTGCCGCCCGTCTCGGAGATCGCGCTGTTCCAGCAGTTCGACTCGTTCTACCGGCTGCTGCTGAAGGCTTGTGCGCCCGATCCGGCGGACCGGTTCATCTCGGCGGACGAGTTCCGCGTGCAGCTCCTCGGCGTACTGCGTGAAGTCGTCGCGGCCAAGTCGGGTATCGGCGCGGCGGCCCACTCCACGTCGTCGTTGCTGTTCGGTTCGCCGCCCGCGCCGGACGACACGTCGCCGGTGTGGCAGCGGCTGCCCGAGTTGATCCCGGATCACTCCGACAAGATGGCGAGCTGGCTGACCACGGTGAGCGTGCCGGATCCGGCGGCCCGGCTTGAGGCGTTGAAGACCGCGCCGGAGATGACGGCCGAGGTCAACCTGAACATCGCCGCCGCGGCACTGGAATGCGGTCAGCTAACGACCGTCGACCAGGCCGTTTCGAAGATGCTCGAGGAAGACCCGTGGGAGTGGCGCGCGGTCTGGATGTCCGGGCTGGTCGCGCTGGCCCGCGAGGACGCGGCCGCCGCGCGCTCGGCGTTCAACGCGGTGTACGGCCAGGTGCCGGGTGAGCTCGCGCCGAAGCTGGCGCTCGCGTTGTCCTGCGAGATGAGTGGCGAGCATGAGGTCGCCGAAGGCCTCTACCTGACCTGCGCTCGTACGGACGCGAACTACATCGCGCCGTCGGCCTTCGGGCTCGCCGCGATCCGGGCGCAGCACGACCTGGACGGCGCGATCGCCGCGCTCGACCTGGTGCCGCCGACCAACGGCGCGTACATCCGGGCCCGGCGCCAACGAGCGGGCCTGCTGGCCGCATCCGGTCGCGGCCTCCCCGCGCTGGCGGCGGCGATGGACAGTATCGGCCGGCTGACGATCGACCCGGTCGACCGCGCGAACCTCGCCGCGAGCGTGTTCCGTACGGCGCTCGACGAGGTGCTGACCAACGGCGAGCGGCCCGACGTACAGATCGCGGACCGGATCGCGACCGAGGCGGAGCTGCGGAACGGCCTTGAGCACGCATACCGTGAACTGGCCGTTCAAGCGCCGACACGACAAGACCGCGTCACACTGGTCGACCTGGCCAACGATGTTCGAGGATGGACACTGCGATGACTGCCACCACCGGACTGGTCTGCCCCACCTGCGGCGGCGGCGTCCACGAGGGCGACCTCTACTGCGAGGCCTGCGGCTCGGTTCTCACTTCCGCGTCCCCCGATGAAGCAACGGTCGAGATGGCGTCGAAGCCAGCGGTTGTCACAACCGCTTGCCGTAGTTGCGGTGGTGTCGTCGGCGAGGACGGCTACTGCCAGACCTGTGGGACGAAGGCGGCCAAGCCGCGCGACCACTTCGACGAGCAGCCGGCGCCGTGGGTCGGGATGACCTGCGACCGGGGGATCCGGCACCACCGCAACGAGGACGCCGCCGCGCTGGCCGCCGATCCCGAACCGGGCAGCCGGGCGATCCTGGTGGTCTGCGACGGGGTTTCCTCGTCTACCGACTCCGACGTGGCGAGCCTCGCCGCCGCGAAGGCCGCTCGCGATGTGCTCGCGGTCGGCCGGGCCCAGGGCATGGGCACGGACACGTCCCGGGTCGGCGCGATCGTGGCCCGGTTCAAGGCCGCCGCCGATGCCGCGCAGGAGGCCGTACTCGCGAATACCAGCCCGGAGAGCACAAACCCGGCTTCGTGCACGTTCGTCGCGGCCGTGCTCGAGGACGGGCTGATCGTGGCCGGCAACGTCGGCGACAGCCGCGCGTACTGGTTCCCCGACAACGGCGAGGCCGTCGGGTTGACCGTGGACGACTCGTGGGCGGCCGAGCTGATCGCCAAGGGCGTGCCGCGTCAGGAGGCTGAGACCGGTCCGCACGCGCACGCGATCACGCGCTGGCTCGGAACCGACGCACCCGACCACACGCCCACCACCACGAGCCTGACCACCGAGAGCGCCGGCTGGCTGCTGGTCTGCTCGGACGGTCTGTGGAACTACTGCTCCGAAGCTGTTCCGCTCGGCGAGCTGGTACGACGTACCGCGGCTGAGCACGCCGATGAGCCGCTGGCCATGTCGTCGGCTCTTGTCGACTGGGCGAACGCTCAGGGCGGCATGGACAACATCACCGTCGCACTTGCTCGCGTACCCGCTGCCGCTGGAAGGATCTGACTATGGCCGAGTTCTCCGCCTCCGTTTACCAGAACGAGTTCCTGCCCGACGGCGGGACCGACGTACACGCCATCGTCACGGTGACCGCCAGCGGCGCTGGTTCGGCCGGGCAGTCCGGCTCCGGTGAGGCCGGCGAGATCATCATCGTCGACACCTCGGGTTCGATGGGCGCTGACGGCATCCGGGCCGCGCAGACCGCCGCCGCGGCCGCGATCGACCAGATCCTCGACGGTGTCTGGTTCGCCGTCATCTCCGGGAACGACCGGGCCCAGCTGGCCTTCCCGGCCTCGGCCGAACCGGTGATGGTCCGGATGGAGCCGAACGCGCGCGCCGCCGCGAAGGACGCAGTCTCCCGCTTCTACGCCGACGGCGGTACGGCGATGGGCACCTGGCTGCGCCTCGCGGCCCGGGTCTTCTCGACCGTGCCCTCGCTGTCGCAGAAGCACGCCATCCTGCTCACCGACGGCGAGAACCAGCACGAGACGCCGCAGCAGCTGACCGCCACGATCGAGGCGGTCACCGGGCAGTTCCAGTGCGACTGCCGTGGTGTCGGCGACCGCTGGCAGGTGGCCGAGGTACGCCGGATCGCGACAGCCCTGCTCGGTACGGTCGACATCATCCCGGCTCCCCACCAAATGGCCGAGGTGTTCGCGTCGTTGATCCAGGCGTCGATGGCTCGCGGTATCGCGGCCGCCGATATGCGCGTGTGGGCTCCGCAGGGCGCGCAGGTGCTGTTCGTACGCCAGGTCGCGCCGACCGTGGAAGACCTGACGTCGCGTCGTACCGAGGTGAACGCGCTGACCGGGTCGTACCCGACCGGTTCGTGGGGCGACGAGTCCCGCGACTACCATGTGGCGATCCGGCTGGCGGCGAAGGCGGTCGGGCAGGAGCAGCTCGCGGCCCGGGTCCAGCTGACGATCGGCGATCAGGTCGTGGCACAGGGGCTGGTCAAGGCGTTGTGGTCGAACGACGACGCGCTCACCACTCGGATCAGCCCGGAGGTCGCGCACTACACCGGGCAAACCGAACTCGCTGACGCTATCCAGGAGGGGCTCGCCGCGAAGGCCGCCGGGGACACCGCGACCGCGACGACCAAGCTCGGCCGGGCGGTCCAGCTCGCGGCCCAGACCGGTAACGAGGAGGCCACCTCCCGGCTGCGCAAGGTGGTCGAGGTCGACGACCCGGCCACGGGTATCGTCCGGCTGAAGCGAACCGTCGACAAGCTGGACGAGATGGCTCTCGATACCGCGTCCACCAAGACCACCCGGGTGAAGAAATGAGCTCTTGCCCCTCCGGCCACCCGTCGGCCTCCACCGACTACTGCGACGTCTGCGGCCTGCCAATGGACGCCGCCGCCACTAGTGGTGGCGGGTCGTCCGTGGGCTCCGCCGGGGGCGGCCCGGCTGCAGGCGGCTCAACTGCGGGCGGCTCGGCTGCGGGCGGCTCGTCTTTGGGTGCTGCGGCGGCGTCCGGGTTGACGCCGGCCGCCCCGGTGACCCAGGCCTGCCCGAACTGTGCCGAGGCCAACCCACCGGACGCCCTCTTCTGCGAATCCTGCGGGTACGACTTCACCACCGGCACGATGCCGCGCCCGACCTCCCCGCTCGACCTCGGTACGCCGCCCCCAACGCCGGCGGCCCCACCCGCGAGCATCGGCGAATGGGTCGTCGAACGCTGGATCGACCCCGACTGGTACGACCTCCAGCAAAGCGACGACCCGTGCCCAAGCCCCGGCCTCCCGGTCGTCGTACCCCTGCTGGAAAAGAGCGTCCTGGTCGGCCGCCCCTCCAAAAGCCGCGGCATCTCCCCCCAGATCGACTGCGGCGACGACACCGGCGTAAGCCGCCGCCAAGCCCAACTCAGCACCGACGGCCAACGCTGGTGGGTAGAAGACCTCCAGTCCTCCAACGGCACCTACGTAGGCCCCGCCGCCGGCCCCATCCCCACCGACCCCCTCCCCCCAGGCCAACGCCGCGAACTAGGCCCCGACGACCGCATCTACGTAGGCGCCTGGACCCGCCTAGTAGTCCGCAAATCCACCCCCGAAGAACAATCCGGCCACGCCTGACCCGCACGTACTGCCATTGTGCTCCAAATTGCAGCCCAACGGGGTTGAAATACCGGCAATGTGATGCCATTGTGAGCACATGACCGAGATGAAAGCCGAGCGGCTACAAGTCCGCGTGGACGAGAGTTCGAAGCGACTCCTGGAGGAGGCCGCCAGCGCTGTATCGCTGTCGACCTCCGCGTTTGTGCTTCAGGCCGGGATCCAGCGCGCAGAAGAGGTGATGGCCGAGCGTCGCATGATCAAGCTCGGTGCCACCAGCGCCGAGGCGTTCGCCGAGGTCATGTCTGCACCGGCAGAGGTCAACGAGCGCCTGCTGGACGCTCTGCGTCGCCCTGTGAAGGTGAAGTGGCTTGACTGAGCTATATCGCCCAGCGGCGATTGACTTCGAAAAGCACAATCGGGACTACTTCGAGTCCACAGACGAGAGCCTGAACACCTGGCAACGTCAGTATTCGAAACAGAATCGACGGAAGGACTTCGCCGCCACCTGGGTGGTCGCCGACGCCGAGTACCGGATCGTGGGCTACGCAACTCTCACGATGAGCGGCCTCGACCTGAGTTCAGCGCCCGCAGCCATCGCCAAGGGAGCACCGAAACAGGTCCCCGTGCTGCTGTGCGGCCGTCTGGCAGTCGATCGGCGATACGCGGGGGCAGGCATCGGATCAACTCTGGTGCAACACGTCCTGACATCAGCGATCGAGCTTAACGAGAAGGCCGCCTGCAAAGCCGTGGTCGTCAATGCCCTCAACCCGACCGCGCGCAGCTGGTGGACGAGGTTCGGTTTCAGCCCCTTTAACGCAGAGCCGGACAACCTCGATCTTTACCTGCTCACCAAAGAAGCTGCCGCGACTCTCGCTGCCCTACAGCAACGTTGAGCCCACCTAACCGGGTCATTTCCCGACTAGCCGGTGTGCCACCAGTTCAGCGGAGTGCCGTCGTCGGCGAAGACGTTTCCGAAAGACCAGTCGGCGGTTGGGACTGCGGCATGCCAGTTGGCCATCGCTGCCTCGATCGCCTCGAACCCGGCGCGGACCGGGACCGTGACGACCAGGAAGCGCCTGTGGGTGGGAGCTTCGACGACACCGGCCAGCGGCTCGAAGGCGGCCGTGAGGTGCTGAATTTCGCCGGCCGTGAACTCGGTGTCGACGAATGCCTGGATGGCGACATTGCCATCTCGGCTCGTGACCTGAAATCCGCCGTCCGCTGTCAGTTGGACGATGTCCCCCGCCGCACAACCGCGCACCAACGCAGGCGTTGCCGTCAGCTGGTACGCCCCATCGGCCAACCGCTTAGCAGGGACCTCCTCATGGACCAGGCGCCCAGAGGGTCCCGTCCCGGCCAGAAGCCCAACATGTCCAGGTGGCGGCAGTTCCGACTCGGACGCATGGTGACGGCTCACAACCGCCATCGTGCCACCGCCTCCGGTCACACCACGGCTTGCGCGTCAGCCTGAGGCGGCTGCTTCGGAGGCGGCTGTTTCGGTGGTGGCCCATTGGTCTAGGAGGTCGACTAGTCTGGCGAGGACGTCGCGGGCGGTGGCGTACTCCTGCTCGCCGAACTCCTCCTCGAAACCTCGCTCGAGCTCTATCAGGTGCTGGTAGCCCCGGCCGGCCATCCAGCGGCCGTGCTCGGTGTAGGTGACGAGCTTGGCGCGCCGGTCCTCGGGGTCCGGGCGCATCTCGAGGATGCCGAGGTCGACCATGTCGCGGATCACCTCGCCCATCGACTGACGGGTGATGCCCGCCCGCGCGGCCATGTCCGCGGCCCGCGCGCCGTTCTCGCCCAGCGTCGCGAAGACCGAGTTGTGCGCCGGTTTGATCTCCGGGTGACCACGGCGGTGCGCGTTCTGCACCATGTCCGCCTGCAGCGCCCGGTTCGCCCGGTCGACCAGCGCAATCAGCGGTTTGCGATCAGGCCGAGTCAAGTTGACTCTTGACATCCGTAAGGATTCCTTCCAATATTTCGACAGGCATCCTTACAGTATCAGGGGGAACGATGCACACCAAAGAGCTTCGCCCGATCGTGTCGGGCCTGTTCGCCGGGGGCCGCGGCCGAACCACTCGAGTCGCCGTGGAGCAGGAGTTCCTCGTCGCCGACGCGACCACCGGAGCCACCGTCCCGATCGAGCGAGTACGCCGAGCCGCCCAGCCGACGGTCGCCGCGCCGTACGTCGGATTTGAGCCGGGCGGCCAACTCGAGCTGAGCCTGCCCTGCGTACCGGACCCGGCCACCTTGGCGCTCACGCTTCGCACCTACACCGACGAGCTCCGGCGCCACCTCGCCGCGGCCGCGATCCGGATCGAGCCGCTGCCGGTCGACCCGCGCCCGGAACGCGAAGTCCCGCTGCAACTGACGTCTCCGAGGTACGTCGCGATGCAGCGTCATTTCGACACCATCGGCACAGCCGGCCGCCGGATGATGCGCCGTACCACCTCGACGCAGGTGTGCCTCGACTGGTGGCCTGGTCAGGCCGGCGCCGAGCAGTGGCGAGTCCTCAACCTGGCCGGGCCGTTCCTGGCCGCCGCGTTCGCGAGGAGCGCCGGGCCGGACGGCAGGCTCAGCACCTGGCTCGACGTCGATCCGGCGCGGACCGGGTTCGACGACCGGGTGCTGTACGGCGACGACCCGGTCGCGTCGTACGCCTCGTTCGCGGCCGGCGCGACGGCGTTCACCACGGGTGGTCCGGCCGAGCACCTCAGCACGCTGTTCCCGCCCGTCCGGCCGCGCGCGAGCTATCTCGAGGTCCGCTTCCTCGATGCGCAAGAGCCGGACGCGGTCGAACGCGTCGTCGCGGTGCTGGCGAACCTGATGTACGACGACGTTCGCCGTCGCCGCGCGCTTCGGGAGCTCGAGCGCGAGCGTTCCCACCTGGCCGACCATTGGCGCGCGGCTGCCGCGGGCGATCCAGCCATCGCCGCTCGTGGACGCGAACTGGTACCGAACCTGGAGCTGGTCGCATGAAGAACGTCCTGTTCGTCACCGACCCGCTCGCCGGGCTGGACGCGGGTATCGACGCCACGATCGGCCTGATGAGCGCCAGCCAGGACCTCGGTCTCGACGTCTGGTGCTGCGAACCCGGCGAGCTCGCCGTGGCCGACGGTAGAGTCCGCGCTCGCGCTCGCCGGATCCGCTTGCGGCCGCGACGCCCGGCCGGCGGCGACCACCGCTGGATCGTTGATCAGGCCTGGTGGGACGAGCTCGACGTCGCCGTTCTCGATGTTGCCGGGTTCGACCTGGTCCATCTGCGAATCGACCCGCCGGTCGAGCAGCGCTATCTGCACACGACGTACCTGCTCGACCTGGTCGAGGCGGCGGGCACCCGCGTGGTCAACCGGCCCGAAGGGATCCGCGCGATGCACGAGAAGCTCGTCGCGCTGCGATTCCCCGAGCTGTGCCCGCCGACGTACGTCGGTGCTGACATCGCTGGGCTGCGCGAGTTCGTCGCGAGAGTCGGTACGGCGGTCGTCAAGCCGGTCGACGGATTCGCCGGTCTCGACGTCTGGCTCGTCGGCGACGACCACGCCGCGATCGCGCTGCTGGAATCGGCAACCCACGGCGGCCGCCGTCACGTGATCGCCCAGCAATACCTTCCAGCCGTTGCGCACGGCAACAAACGGCTGTTCCTGCTGGACGGCGACATCGTCGGTGCGGTGCTTCGCCGGCCGTGCGCCGACGACTTCCGGATCGGACCGCCGGTCGCGGCCGCCGAGATCGACGACGCCGACCGGGCGATCGTCGCCGCACTCCGCCCGCTGCTGGTTCGCCACGGCCTCGCGATCGCCGGCCTGGACGTCATCGGCGGCCGGCTGATCGAGGTCAACGTGACCTGCCCGGGCGGCATGCACAAGACCGACGCCCTACTCGGCACCCGGCTCAGCCACGCGATGGTGAGCCGCCTGATCGAACCATCCCGAACCTACGAAGGAGTTTCCGCATGAGCACCGTGACCATCGTATGCATCGCCCTGATGGGGGTGCTGCTCTTCGTCCTGGGCGCCAACGTGACCAGACACCGCGCGTCCCGCGGCGCGTCCGGCGGCAATCAGGCGCCGACCGACCCGGCCGACAGGCTGCTGATCGCCATCCGCGCCCACGGCAACTCCGCCGAGTACATCCCGACGATGATCGTGCTGCTGCTCGTCTGCTCCACGCTCTCCGACGGCTGGTGGGTCGACGCGTTGGCCGTGGCAGCCTTCGCCGTCCGGACCACGCACGCCATCGGGATGCTCTCAGCCAAGACCCTCGCCGAGCACGGCCCGCTGCGCGACATCGGCGCACTGGGCACGTACGCCGTCGGCATCACCCTCGGCGTCACCGCCATCGTCACGATCTAACCCCACGATGCCCGCCCGCACGACGATCCCGCGCCACGTCACCTCTGACCGTACGACGATGCCGCGTCCCGTCGGGTCTGACCGTACGACGATGCCGCGTCCCGTCGTCGGCCTGGTCGGGAGCCAGTACGTCGTTCCACGGTTCTGGGGCGAACTGCAAGTCAGCGGCGCGCCAACGTCGTACGTCGATGCCGTACTCGCGGCCGGCGGCACACCGATCGTCCTGGCCGGTCGGTGCGCCGCCGCGTCACTCGATGTCGTCGACGCACTGGTCCTCACCGGCGGCGGCGACGTCGATCCGACCCGGTACGGCGGCGACCCGAAGTCCAGCCGGGACGTCAACCCTGTCAGGGACAACGCCGAGTTCGAGCTGGTCCTGGCCGCCGCAGCAGCCCGCGTTCCCCTGCTCGGGGTATGCCGCGGGCTGCAGGTAATGGTGGTGGCGTTCGGCGGCACACTCACCCCGGACCTCGGGATGGCTCACGTCCGGCCAAACGGCCATCCGATCAGCACCACCCCGGAGTCGCTCCTCGCGCGCCTGCTCGGGCCTCGCAGCGACGTCACCTCGATCCACCACCAAGCAGTCGCCGACCCGGGCGACCACTGGAAGGTGACCGCCATCGCCGACGACGGTGTCGGCGAAGCGATCGAGTGGACCGGCGCCCACCCGTGGCCGGCGCTAGGCGTCCAGTGGCATCCCGAGCTCAACGACCCGACCGGTCCGGCCCTGTTCAGCTGGCTGGTCGAGCAGGGCCGATCCATCGGAGGTCCTAGAAGGTCTGGATCGAGCAGGCCCAAGCGGCATCGGTATTGATCGAGCTGAACTTCAGTTTCTTGGCCGTCTCTGGTCCGTACTTGCCATCCGGGAAGGCACCGATCTTGCCCTGTACCCGGGAGAGCGCACTCTTCGTCGCCGGGCCGAAGTCCTTGTCAATGGCAATGTTCTCGCCGTAGCAATAGCGGAGTGCTCGTTGCAGGGCCCACACGCCATCGCTGTAGTTGTACTGCTGCATAAAGCAGAGCCTGGCGTTGGTCGACGCCGCCGGCACCCAGACGCCTCCGCTCGGCCCGTCGGGAAGATGGTCGATCGCCTTGGTGCATTGCGGTGTGACTCCTGCCGCTGCCGGTAGAGCCGGCAGTACCGCGAATCCTCCGGCGGACAGCATCGCCGTCAACCCGCCTACCAACGTCTTGCGCATGATCACAGTCGTGTCCTTCCGGCTCAGATTGCCGAAAGTGTCGGCGCCGGCCGGCAACCCGGTCCACGGCATTCGGCCAGCCCCGAAAGCCTCGGAACACGCTTCGCCTTGCCACCGCATCACGGTTCGACGTCGGCCGTGATGCGGTGGCCGGCGGTCAGCTCGCGGGGTGGCTGGCTACCAGGCGAGTGGCGAAGTGGTGATAGCCGGCGCGTTCGAAGGCGGCGGCCATCGGGAGGTTGCCGAAGTCGGTGTCGGCGCGGATCACCTCGGCGCCGGTCTCGGCCAGGATGTGCGTGATCTCGGCGAGCAGATCATCGACGTACACGTGGCCGCGATACTCGGGCAAGATGCCGAGGTAACCGACGACCGGGCCGCCATTGTTTGCCGAGGGCAACGCAAAACCGACGAGCTCATCGTCCGCGTTGTAAGCGAGCCGCCACCAGCCCCTGTCCCCCGGCAACGACTTGTAGGCCTCGACGTCCTCCCGAGCGGCCTCCTCCGCACCCACGCGAGCGACAGCCCTTGCAGTGGAGGCGTCGAGGCTGCCTTCGGTTACCCGGCGGACGACGTCCACGAAGGCTTCGTCGTCCGGCTCGGCCCGGAAGGTCAAGCGGGATGACCTGGCCGGTACGCCTTCTGCAGACTTCCACTCGAAGCGCAGGCGCTCGGTCAGGCCGGTAAGACCTGCAGCGGCTGCGGCGGCCAGACGTGGCTCAACCTCCGCAAGCACCTCAGGGCTCGACCGCCAGTCCGTAGGCAGGAATAGGTGGTACTCGGGCTGTTCATCAACCGGATCGAACTGCTCGATCATGCGTCCGAGGAGCTTGGCCCAGAGCGCGACCGGCTCCGCCACGGACTCATCGACGTACAGGCAGTCGAGTGAGAAGGGCTTCGTGTAGCCGTCGAGACCCCACCAGACGGACAACGCCAGGATGCGGTCGCCCTCGACGGCAAGCCAGGTCCACTCCGGCCGGTACGCGTGGGTGGCCAGGAACTCGGTGAAACGCTCGGGCGTAGTCGTGTTGACCGACTGCGTCTCGAGACAGGTCAGGATGCGGTCGACATCGGTCTCGACCATGGAACGGATTTGCACAGATCCTCCAACAGGAGGCGCGCGGTCTCGCTCAATGCGAGTGGTACAAGCGAACCGGACGCGCCAGGAAATCAACCAGGGTGCTCATAGCGCCTCCTTCTCAGTCGCGGGCCTTCTCGCGTCAAAGACACTATCCGGCCCGCGACCCCATCGTCCACCAGGTATTCGCAGTTGGGTTGACGTCCTCCCCCGCCTATGGCGGGGGATTCCAGCCCACTACCCGGAGATAGCGAGTGAGGTTCGCGGATCGTAGCCGTGCCCAACTGCGCAAGAAGGCTCACCGCGCTGCCACGGCCCGCCCGGCCGCAGTCACTACAAGGTCAAACTGTCGTACTGGTGCTGGTCGCTTGGTTATCGCAGGCCAGCATCACAAAACCTACCCGACCCCACCGACAAAATCCTGAAAAGGAAGGACCGGCGTTTCCTCCCTGCCTTCGGACGGGGTTTCCACGCCGGATTGCCAATGAAGTCAGCCATCAGCTGAATCGGGAGGCCTACTTACATGCGCAAATTCCGGAACCTCCCCGCTCTTCCTCTGCTCCTAAGGCCCCGGGGTCGCCCGACCGTGGTGCGCGACGGCTGGTCGGTGGTGGCGAGAAGACGTCACCCGCGCACGTCTACTACACGGCGGACCACTACGCGTCGTTCTGCGAAGTCGACGAGCAGGCGTGATCCCAGCACGGCCGTCGGCGGTTGCGGAAGGGCGTTGCCGGTTCCTGCCACTTGGATCCATCTGAGTGACTTCGCGATTACGATCGGCGACCCCGGGTCCGTTCTCCTCGTGATGGGAAGCCCGGCTCGCGCTGTGGTCCGACCTACCTGAAAGAGGTTCCAGATGGCACCGCCCCGCCGGAAGTTCGCCGCCCTGCTGGCCCTGTCCGTCGCCCTGCTGATCCCGGGCGTCAGCACGCCCGCGCAGGCAGCGGTGACCGGCAACCCGCTGGAGATGTCGAACGGCTTCTACGTCGATCCGAACTCGAACTCGGCCAACTGGGTCCGGAACAACGCCGGCCATCCTGACCTCAACCAGATCCGCGACCGGATCGCGACCAAGGCAGGCGCGCGCTGGTTCGGTGGCTGGAGTGGCGACATCGGTCCGGCCGTCGCCGCGTACGCGAAGGCCGCCGATGACACCGAGAAGTTGCCGATCCTGGTGGCGTACAACATCCCGGGCCGGGACTGCGGCGGCCACTCCGGTGGTGGCGCGGGCAGCCCCGAGGCGTACAAGGCGTGGATCAGCGCGTTCTCCAACGCCATCGGCGGCCGGCCCGCGGTGGTCATCATCGAGCCCGACGCGCTGGCCCAGCTCGACTGCATGTCCGCGGCCAACCAGGCGACCCGGATCGAGCTGCTGAAGTTCGCGGTACGCGAGTTCCAGGCGAAGAACCCGAACACCTGGACGTACATGGACGGCGGCAACTACTCCTGGATCGCTGCGAACGAGATGGCCCGCCGGCTCAAGCTGGTCGAGGTGAACCGCATCCGCGGCTTCGCGCTCAACGTCTCGAACTACTACACCACCGCGCAGTCGGTCTCGAAGGGCAACGCGATCAAGGCCGCTCTCGGTGGCGGTGCGGGCAGCAACTTCGTGATCGACACCAGCCGCAACGGCAAGGGCTCGAACGGCGAATGGTGCAACCCGGCCGGGCGGCAGCTCGGTGTGAACTCGCAAGCCGGTGGCGGCGCGGACATGCTGATCTGGATCAAGGTGCCGGGTGACTCCGACGGCAAGTGCGGGATCGCCCCGAACACCGAGGCCGGTCAGTTCAGCCCGGTCATCGCCAAGCGCCTGATCGAAGGCTGGTAAACGCTCGTAGACACAGCAGAAGGGCGGCCCCTCGCGGGACCGCCCTTCTGTTCGTTCGTACAGCTAGCTACTTCCGGATCCGCTTGGGGATCAGAAGTCCATGCCACCCATGTCGGGCGCGCCACCGCCTGCGGCGGCACCGGCCTTCTCGGGCTTGTCGGCGATAACGGCCTCGGTGGTGAGGAACAGGGCCGCGATGGACGCCGCGTTCTGCAGCGCCGAGCGCGTCACCTTGGCCGGGTCGATGATGCCGGTGGCGATCAGGTCGACGTACTCGCCGGTCGCGGCGTTGAGGCCGTGACCCGTCGGGAGGTTGCGAACCTTCTCCACCACAACGCCACCCTCGAGGCCGGCGTTGATGGCGATCTGCTTCAGCGGAGCCTCGACCGCGGACCGCACGATGGCGGCACCGGTGGCCTCGTCACCCTCGAGCTCCAGCTTCTCGAACGCGATCACCGAAGCCTGCAGCAGCGCGACGCCACCTCCGGCGACGATGCCCTCCTCGACGGCGGCCTTCGCGTTGCGAACGGCGTCCTCGATGCGGTGCTTGCGCTCCTTGAGCTCGACCTCGGTGGCGGCACCGACCTTGATGACCGCAACACCGCCGGCCAGCTTGGCCAGACGCTCCTGCAGCTTCTCGCGGTCGTAGTCGCTGTCCGACTTCTCGATCTCGGCGCGGATCTGGTTCACCCGGCCGGAGATCTGGTCGGCGTTGCCCGAACCCTCGACGATGGTCGTCTCGTCCTTGGTGACGACGATCTTGCGGGCCTGACCGAGCAGCTCCAGTCCGACACCGTCGAGCTTGAGGCCGACCTCCTCGGAGATCACCTCGCCGCCGGTGAGGATGGCGATGTCGACCAGCATGGCCTTGCGGCGGTCACCGAAGCCCGGCGCCTTGACGGCGACGGTCTTGAAGGTGCCCTTGATCTTGTTCACGACCAGGGTCGCGAGGGCCTCGCCCTCGATGTCCTCGGCGATGATGGCCAGCGGCTTGCCGGTCTGCATGACCTTCTCCAGCACCGGGACCAGGTCCTTGATGCTCGAGATCTTGCTGTTCACCACGAGGATGTACGGGTCGTCGAGAACCGCTTCCATCCGCTCGGTGTCGGTCACGAAGTACGGCGAGATGTAGCCCTTGTCGAAGCGCATACCCTCGGTGAGCTCGAGCTCGAGCCCGAAGGTGTTGCTCTCCTCGACGGTGATGACACCTTCCTTGCCGACCTTGTCCATCGCCTCGGCGATGATCTGGCCGACCTGGGTGTCCGCGGCGGAGATCGACGCGGTCGCGGCGATCTGCTCACGGGTCTCGACGGGCTTCGCCAGGGCGAGCAGCTGCTCGCTGACGGCCTCGACGGCCTTCTCGATGCCCTTCTTCAGGCCCATCGGGTTGGCGCCGGCGGCGACGTTGCGCAGACCCTCGCGCACGAGCGCCTGGGCCAGCACGGTCGCGGTGGTGGTGCCGTCACCCGCGACGTCGTCGGTCTTCTTGGCAACTTCCTTGACGAGCTCGGCCCCGATCTTCTCGTACGGGTCCTCGAGCTCGATTTCCTTGGCGATCGAGACACCGTCGTTGGTGATCGTGGGGGCGCCCCACTTCTTCTCCAGCACGACGTTGCGGCCCTTCGGGCCGAGCGTCACCTTCACGGCGTCGGCGAGGGTGTTCATACCCCGCTCGAGGCCGCGGCGCGCTTCCTCATTGAAAGCAATAAGCTTGGGCATTCTCCGCGAGTCCTCCCGCGTCGAGTTTCTTTAACAGCCGGCCCGATGCCCGCGACGGACGACACCTCGATCGGTGCGGTCACGTCCCGCCCCGTCTCAATGCCTCATCGAGACCGTCTCCGGTCACACCCAAGGCCCGGTCACAACCATCGCTGGTTATCACTCGGGCCCTTCGAGTGCTAACCAAGTATTAGCACTCGACCCAAGCGAGTGCAAGCCAGCCCCTCCCCGCCACACACCTCCGAGTGCCCCTGCGGTGGGAGCGTCGTACCGTGCCGATATGAGCGTGCAGGTGCTGCCCGCGACCCCGGAGCGCTGGGCCGACGTGGTCACGGTGATGGGCGAACGCGGCGACCCGTCCCGCTGCTGGTGCCAGTACTTCCGCCTGCGCGGCAAAGACTGGGAGCGGTCGCCGAAGGCCAAACGGGCCGCCCTGAAGGCACAGGTCGACGCCGACCCGCCTCCCGGCGTCCTCGCGTACGACGACGGGACCCCGTGCGGCTGGTGCGCCATAGCCCCGCGTACGTCGTACGCCCGGGTCCTCGCCTCGAAGAACTGGCGTCATCCCTCGCCCCCGGATGACGAGGATGGCGTCTGGACGGTGACGTGTTTCGTCGTACCGGTCGGGCATCGCCGCCAGGGCATGGCGAGCCACCTGCTCCGCGGCGCGGTCGAACTGGCCCGGAAGCACGGCGCGACGACCGTCGAGGGCAACGCCGTGGACCTGGACAAGGCAGGACGCGTCGCCTCGGCGGACCTCTACCGCGGCCCGCTGTCCGTATTCCGCGACGAGGGCTTCGAGGAGGTACGCCGCATCTCCCCCAACTGGGTCCTCGTCAGCCGGGAGCTCTAGGTGGCGTCCAGGCGTTTGACCAGGGTTTTCGGGGCGGTCAGGCGCCAGGCCTCGGTCAGGAGCTCCGTCAGCTCCTGCTCATCCGCGGCAGCGAAGTCGGCGCTCAGCCAGGCGAACCGGCCCGACGCCCAGGACGGCTCGTAGACCTCTGGATTCTCCGCGACCAGCGCCTCCTGCTCCTCGCGGAAGGCCTTGATCGAAGCGCGCGTCCCGTCCTCCGAGAAGTACACGAAGCTCTTGCCCCGGACCTTGAACACCGGCTGGAGAGCCCAGCCTGGGTGCTCGGTGACCTCCGGCAGCCCGAGCAGCACCTTGCGCACGGTCGCCTCGTCCATCCGCACCACCTCACTCTTAGGGTGCCATCGAGGCTAGGGGGTGGCACCGACAATTCACGGAGAGCGGTCAGGGGTCCGACCAGGGTCGGCTCGGTACCGATCCCGATGTGGCGCGGGGCCGACGGGACGCACTCTGGATACATGACGAACTCGACCGCACCGTTCTCGAACCTTTCCAACAAGGTCCTCCGCCGTTCCCGCTCCGAGCGGATGCTCTCCGGAGTGTCCGGTGGCATCGCCGAGTACCTGAATGTCGACACCACCCTGGTCCGCCTGGGCTGGGTCGGCCTCACCTTCATCACCGGTGGCGCGGCCATCATCGGCTACATCGTCGCCTGGGTGGTCATGCCGGAAGCCGGCAGCGAGCCGGTCCACCAGCCCACCTCGACCCCGGAGGGCGATATCGCCAGCCGGATTTACGACGAGCCCACCAAGCCCGCTGCCTGACGTCGTCTCACGGCAGCAGTTGACAGCCGAACGCTCGGCCCCGTCACACTGCTGCCGTGGAGACAAACGAGGCAGTGACCCACTGCCCGCAGTGCAACAAGCAGCTCCGGGTCGATCCTCGTTTCGTCACCTGGTGTGACGCCTGCGAGTGGAACGTCGACCCCCTGCCGGTCGACGACGCCTACCCGGCCTGGCGGCAAAAGCTGGAACACCGCCTCGCGGACACGCTCTACCGCGAACTAGAACACGGCACTGTCCACAAGCCCGGTTGGGACGCCGCACGCGTCGCGGCGTACCTCTTGTCGTTCCTGGTTCTACTGCTCCCACTGGTAGCTCTAGCCGCGGGAATCGCGATTCTCGTCGTCTACCGCCCACAGTGGCTCTCCATACCTATAGCAGCCATAGCGTTCGTTATCGCCTGGGCGCTCCGGCCGCGGCCCAGCTGCCTCAACCCGGATCACCACCAGGTGAGTCCCGACGAGGCGCCGAGGCTCTACAGCCTCCTGGACGAGATCAGTACTGCCACCAAGGCCCGGCCCGTCGTATCTGTGGTGCTGACCGCTGAGCCGGAGTTGTGGATCACCGCGATCGGCTGGCGCATGCGGCCAGTCGTCGGCATTGGTCTGCCGCTGTGGGCCGCAATGAGTCCACAACAGCGGGTAGCCCTACTGGCGCACGAGTTCGGCCACGGCAGGAACGGCGACATGCGGCACAGCCTGGTCGTTGGGAACGCGGAGAACATCCTCGACGAGTTGGAGAGCAGCTTCAGCCCTCAGCCGTACGACGAGCTGAAGGACGACTACGCGGCCTACGTCGAGGACACCAGCGGCACGCTGATAACCCGGTTCGTGAACGCACTGGTCGGTCCGCCCGTTCGCGCCTACCGCTGGCTGCTTACCCGCGCCTCGCTGCGCGGAGACCAGCGAGCGGAGTACCTGGCGGACCGGTTGGCTGCGGAGGTCGCGGGTTCCGAGGCGGCCGCATTCGCGCTGGAGCGGCTCGTCATCGCCGATACGGCCTATCGCGGGCTGGAGAAGGCTCTGCGGTTCGGGAGTGACGTCGAGCCGCTTGAGGCCGTACGCCGGGCAGTGAGCGATATCCCGGCTCGGGAGATCGACCGGCGCATCCGGGCCACCCGCATCCGCGAGACCCGTACCGACGCGAGCCACCCTCCGACGTACCTGCGGGTCAAACTCATCCGTGCGCGCCCGACCACGACAGCGAAGGTCGTACTCGGTCTGTCCGATTCCGCGACCATCGACCGGGAACTGGCCGTCGCAGGCGCCCCAGCCCTCACCGAACTCCGCCGCAGCTTCGCTCGATAGACCCGGTAAAGCCCGCTAGAACCCTCCGAGGCCGCTAGACCGAGATGCGCGACTTCCGCCGGACAGTGCGAGTTACTGCGGCCGCAGCGACGTCCGGGTGGTCGGCGAACACACCGTCCACGCCAGTCGCCAGGAACCGGTCCAACTCGCCAGTGAGGTCCATATCCGACGGCAGGAAACGCCGTTCGGCACGGAACGTCCACAGATGTACGGCGAGCCCAGCCCGGTGTGCCGCGTCTACCAGCCCAGTAGGTTCTCCCAACCGCCCTGAGGCAGTACGCGGGATGACCAGATCCTTGTACGGCGCGAGCACCTGTGCGTACGTAGAGATCTCCCGAAGGCCTGCCGGCGTCAGCAAGTCGGCGTACGACCGAGGATCGCCCCGACCCGCGAAGTCGTACGGCGAACCAACGGCGTCGATCAGCTGCACCAGCGGAACCCCAGTCATCACCGACAACCGGCGCAAGCTGGACGGCTCGAACGACTGCACCATCACCTCGCCACCCGCGGAGTCCAGCCCAAGCGCGACCAGCCGTTCGGCGAGGAGCTCCTCGAGCGGCAGCCCCAGCCGCCGGAAATGCGAGGGATGCTTGATCTCGGGGTAGATCCCGATCGGCCGGCCGAGTCGCGCCGACTCCTGGCGGGCGATCGCGACCACTTCGTCGAAGGTGGGGATCGCCTCCAGCCCGTCGTACGCCGTATTGGTGGCGCGCAGTGCGGGCATTCGCTCGCGAGCGCGCAACGTGCGGAGCTCGGCAAGCGTGAAGTCCTCGACGAACCAGCCCGTGACGGCCTCGCCGCCGACGATCTTCGTCACCCGGCGATCGGCGAAGACCGGGTGGTCCGCGACATCGGTCGTGCCGGAGATCTCGTTCTCGTGCCGGGCGACCAGTACGCCGTCCAGCGTGGCGACCAGATCCGGCTCCAGGTAGTCGGCACCCTGCGCCGCAGCCAGGCGGTACGCCGCCGGCGTGTGTTCCGGGCGATACCCGCTCGCTCCCCGATGCGCGATGACCAGCATGGATCCAGGGAAGGCGGACCAGATGGCGGTGCGGCAACCCGCCACCCAACAGCAGATGAAGTGGTCCCGACCGATCAAAGCGCCGATCGGCTAGCGGAGTCGATCCTAAAGTCTGACGCGAGCGCCACCTTCCGGCCGTAGCGTTCCGGCCATGACGACTACCGGCACGTCTCAGAGCCGTCGGCCGACCGCGGTCAGCGCCCGCGCGCTCGGACCGGACCTGGCCCGCGGCCTCCTGCTGCTGTTCATCGCGCTCGCGAACAGCCACAGCTTCCTGGAGACACCCGGCGAGAAGCAGATCCGGGCCATGCCGATCGTCACCAGCCTGGTCGACAAGGTCGTCGCTCTGCTGAACACGGTGCTGGTCGACGGCCGGTCGTACACGATGTTCGCGGCGCTCTTCGGGTACGGCCTGGTGCAGCTGACCCGACGCGAAGATGCCGCGGGCAACGACTGGACGCAGACCCGGAAGCTGTTGCGCCGCCGCGGCCGATGGCTGGTCGTCTTCGGCGTACTGCACGCGATCCTGCTCTTCGTCGGCGACATCCTCGCGGCCTACGGATTGCTCGCCGTCGTGCTCGCCGGCGCGGTCCGGTGGAGTGATCGCCGACTGCTGATCGGGGTCGGCGTCTGGACCATCCTGGGCGCTACGCTCTACGGCCTGCTCTCGATGCCGATGATCCTCGATCACGGCCCGGAGAGTCTGTTCGCGGGCATGCTGGAGCGGTCCTGGATGGTCCTCTTCACCGCACCCCTGTTCGCGGTCACCGCGGCGGCGGCCTTCCTCCTCGGCATCTGGGCCGGCCGCCGGCGCCTGCTCGAGAATCCGCCCGCGGGACTGAGCAAGTTCGTTGCCCTGGGCATCGGCTTGTCCGTCGCCGGTGGTCTGCCGTTGGCCCTGTACATCGCCGGTTTCGCCGACCGGCCCGAGGCGTTCCCGGTGATGGTGGCGGGTTTCGTGCACGCGATGACCGGTCTGGCCGGCGGTCCGGCGTACGCCTTGCTGATCGCCATCCTGGTCCAGCGCCTGCGCGCGCCGTACGGTCCGGTCGTCACGGCTTTGCAGGCGACCGGGCAGCGCTCGATGACGTGCTATCTCACCCAGTCGGTGGTCTGGTATGTCGCGTTCTCCCCGTATCTGCTCGATCTCGCGTCCTCGCTGCGGCTCTGGCAGACGGCCTTGCTCGCGATCGGCACCTGGGCGTTCACCGTCGTCATCGCGGAGGGGATGCGCCGGATGGGCTGGCGCGGCCCGTTCGAGGTGCTGCTTCGGCGGCTGACCTACCGGCGCTAAAACCTGGTGCGCTTGTCGGTGGCCGCACATAGCCTGAAACGGCTATGCGACAGCTTCCTCTTGCCGATCCCGGCACACCAGATCACCGCTCGCCGGCCCGCTATTTGTGGTGGGTGGCCCGCGGTCAGAAGGCCACGCTCGCGGGCGGGGTGACCTTCGGCATCCTCTGGATGACCGCGCAGGCGTTCCTGCCGGCGGTCCTCGGTCGCGCCATCGACGAGGGAGTGGCGGCCGGTGACCGCGGCCGGCTGGTGTTCTGGACGGCAGTACTGCTCGGTATCGGCGCGATCGCGGCCGGCGCCGGCATCATGCGGCACCGGTTCGCGGTGGTGAACTGGCTGACCGCCGCCTACCGCACGGTCCAGGTCGTCGTACGACGTTCAGCCGATCTCGGCGCGACTCTGCCGAAGCACCTGGCCACCGGTGAGGTGGTCAGCGTCGGCGCGAGCGACCTGGCGCATATCGGCAACGTGCTCGAGGTGGTGGCCCGGTTCGCGGGCGCGATCGTAGCCTTCGTCGTGGTCGCGGTCATCCTGCTCACCTCGTCGACCACGCTCGGCCTGATCGTGCTGATCGGCGTGCCGGTGCTGCTGTTCTGCCTCGGCCCGATGCTGCGGCCGTTGCAGCGCCGCCAGTTCGCGCATCGCGACGCCGTCGGCGAGCTGAACTCCCTCGGCTCCGACATCGTGGCCGGTCTGCGGGTGCTGCGTGGTGTCGGCGGTGAGGAGTCGTTCTCCCGCCGCTACCGGACCGAGTCCCAGCAGGTGCGAGCCGCCGGTGTGCAGGTTGCCCGGATCCAGTCCACGCTGGACGCGACCCAGGTCCTGCTGCCCGGCATCTTCATCGTGCTGGTGGTCGGCCTCGCGGCGCATTTCGCCCTCCGTGGCGAGGTCAGCCCGGGTGATCTGGTCGCCTTCTACGGCTACGCCACCTTCCTGGTCATGCCGTTGCGCACGGCAACGGAAGCCGCCGACAAGCTGATGCGCGGCCTGGTCGCGGCCGGGCGGATCAACCGGGTGCTCTCGCTCACCCCGGAGATCGCCGATCCGGCCGAGCCGATCGCGTTGCCGGACCAGGGCGATCTCGTCGACCCCGCCTCCGGGATCCACGCTCGCCACGGCCGCCTCACCGCGATCGTGACCGCCGAACCGGACCAGGGCGCGCTGCTCGCGGACCGGCTCGGGCGGTACGACGAAGGGCTGGTCACGTTCGGCGGGGTGCCGCTCGCGGCCGCCACGCGGGCCGACGTACGGCGTCACATCCTGGTGGCGGATACGGGTGCGCAGTTGTTCACCGGCCGCCTCCGCGACGAGTTGGACCCGGCCGCGCGTGCGTCCGACGCCGACGTGATGGCTGCGATCGCGACGGCCTCCGCCGACGACGTACTGGTCGCATTGACCGACGGGCTGGAGTCGGAGGTCGAGGAGAAGGGCCGTTCGTTCTCCGGTGGCCAGCGGCAACGGCTGATGCTGGTCCGCGCGCTGCTGGCGGATCCGGCCGTGCTGATCCTGGTGGAGCCGACGTCCGCGGTCGACGCGCATACCGAGGCGCGGATCGCCGACCGGTTGCGGGCGCATCGGGCCGGCCGCAGCACCGTGGTCATCACGTCGAGCCCGCTGCTGCTGGACCGGGTTGACGAGGTGGTGTTCGTGGCCGCCGGCCGGGTTGTTGCCGTAGGCAAGCACCGTGAGCTGCTCGACACCGAGCCGCGTTACCGGGCGACCGTGACCAGACAGACCGAGGACGAGATAGAGGAGGTGCACGCATGAAGCAGACGCTGCCGGTGGCGAACACGGCCGAAGTACGGCGGCATGCGCGCCGCCTCGCCGCGCGACACCCGCGCGAGCTCGGTCTGACGCTCGGGTTGCACGGGCTGGCCGCGGTCTCGGGCCTTGCCGCGCCGCGGTTGATCGGTGACCTCGTCGAGGACGTCCAGCGCGGCACCACCACATCCCGGGTCAACGAGATCGTGCTGATCATCGCCGTCTTCGTTGTCGTCCAGTCGCTGCTCACCCGGTGGGCGCGATTCCGCTCGTTCGCGCTCGGCGAGAAGGTGCTGGCGGAGTTGCGCGAGGAGTTCGTCGACAACGCGCTCGCGCTGCCGATCGGAACGGTCGAGCGAGCGGGCACGGGTGACCTGCTGTCCCGCACCTCGCGAGATGTCGACGCGTTGTCCCGCACGGTGCGATTCGCCGTACCGGAGACCATCGTCGCGCTCGTCACGACCGTCTTCACCGTGGCCGCGACGATCCTGGTCGGCGTGTGGATCCTGCTGCCGCTGCTGGCGATGGTCCCGGCCCTTTGGCTCAGCACCCGTTGGTACCTCCGGCGAGCGAAGGACGGTTACCTGCGGGAGAACGCGGCGTATGCCCAGATGACCAGCTCGCTCGCCGAGACGGTCGAAGGCGCGCGCACGGTCGAGGCGCTCCAGCGGTACGACGAGCGTGTACGGCGTACCGATGCCGATATCCGCGGCTCGTACAACGCCGAGCGGTACACGCTGGGTCTGCGCACGATCTTCTTCCCCGTGGTGGAGGTGGCCTACCTGGTCCCGATCGTCGGCACGCTGCTGTTCGGCGGCTGGTTGCACATCAACGGGCACATCACGCTCGGCGCGGTCACCGCCGGCGCCCTGTACGCGAACCAGCTGATCGATCCGGTCGACCGCTTGATCTCGTGGATGGACGAGCTCCAGGTCGGCGCCGCCTCGCTGGCGCGCCTACTCGGCATCACTGATCTGCCCGACGACCGCGAACCGACTGGCCGGAAGCCCTCGGGCGAACTGGTGGAGGCCCGCGACGTCCGGTTCTCGTACGTCGACGGGCGCGACGTACTGCACGGTGTCGACCTGGTGATCCAGCCCGGCGAGCGGATCGCGATGGTCGGGCCGTCGGGCGCGGGCAAGTCCACCCTCGGCCGCCTGGTCGCGGGCATCCACCCGCCTCGGACCGGCTCGGTGACGGTTGGCGGCGTCGGGATGACCGAGCTCGAACTACCCGATCTCCGTCGGCAGGTCGCGCTGGTGACGCAGGAGCACCACGTCTTCGTCGGCACGTTGCGCGACAATTTGGAGATGGCGCTGCCTACTGGTGGCGACGACGCGACGTTGTGGAAGGCGCTCGCGGCGGTCGATGCGCGGGAGTGGGCCGAGGCTTTGCCGGACGGGCTCGATACTCGGGTCGGTTCCGGCCAGGTCGCGCTCACGCCTGGGCAGGCGCAGCAGCTCGCGTTGGCCCGGCTCGTGCTGGCCGATCCGCACACGCTCGTGCTCGACGAGGCGACGTCGCTGATCGACCCACGCGCGGCCCGCCACCTCGAGCGATCCCTCGCCGCCGTCCTGGAAGGCCGCACGGTGATCGCCATCGCCCACCGCCTCTACACCGCCCACGACGCGGACCGAGTCGCCGTAGTCGAAGACGGCCGCATAACCGAACTAGGCAGCCACGACGAACTAGTAGCCCGCAACGGCTCCTACGCCGCCCTCTGGCACTCCTGGCACGGCTAACGCCAAGGGGGCTGCAGCCCAGCGTCGGCCGGCCTGCAGCCCGGCTTCGGCTGGGCTGCAGCCTTCAGTTAGCGGCGGCGGATGGTTAGGACGGTGGAGTCGACGCGGGGTGGTGGGGTGAAGGCTTTGCGGGGTAGGCGGAGGCCTAGGGCGAGGTCGTAGTGGCGGGACCAGCGGCCGCTGCCGGGGGCGTTGCCCTCGATCCAGCGGTTCGCGACGGCTCGTTGCAGGACGAGATCGGCCGAGAGCAGGCGCGAACCAGGGGCGAGCAGGCGCTTCAGCAAGGCGGTCGAGATCCCGTACGGCGGACTCGCGATAACGCGGAAAGGCCTGCCAGGCAAGCGAAGATCGGCCGCGTCCGTTCGGATCACGGTGACCGGGTCAGCGGCGAATCGGCGGCGCAGGTCATCGGCCCGGCCCGGATGAAGTTCGACGGCGAGCACGCGCGCACCGGCCTCAACGAGGGGTGCGGTCAACGCACCCCGGCCGGCACCGATATCGAGCACCAGCTCGCCCGGGCGCACCCCGGCGGCGGCGACAACGCGTTGTGCCCAACGACTATCGAGGGGATGCCATCCCCACGCGCCGCGCCCTGCCCCGGACACGACGCACCATCACAAACAAGCAACTCATGTCAGAACCCTAGAACGACGTCGCCCAACCACACAAAGCATTTACGGGGTGATCGGCGTGGCACCATCGCGGCCGGCGCCAAGTGAGTTGACGACGGATTCGGTACGTTTGCGGGCCCCTTCGAGCCTGATCCGGGTCGCCGCGCTCTGATCCGGTTTGGCCAACTGACGCCGTACGTCGAGGATACGCATCGGCACGGCATCGGTAGTGAGCAAACTCGCGTACTCCGCCTTATCCACCTCCCACCGCCCATCCCCACCACGAACAAAGGTGAATCGCGCCAGCAATCCCTCGGACTTCGTCGACAAGGGCTGCCGATGCGCGGCCATCAGATTGCCAAGGCCGAACGTCACCCATTTGCCGTTGATCCGTTGCATCGGCTGTACGACGTGCGCGTGATGCCCGAGCAGCAGGTCGATGTTGCTATCGGCAAGCAATTCCGGAGCGACCGACCGTTGCTGCGCGTTCGGCTTCTGGTCGTACTCCGTCCCCCAATGGCACGACACGACGACGATCTGCGCGCCCGCCTCGCGCGCCCTCTTCGCCATCGCCTTGATCACCGCCACGTCGATCACCCCGGCACGCCACGTTTGCCCCTGTGGATAAGGGATCCCGTTGAACCCGTAGGTGTAGCTGAGCAGCGCCACCTTCACACCCCGTACGTCGAGGATGGCCGGAGTGGCGGCCTCCTGCGGCGTACGCGCGGTGCCGGCATGGCGGAGGCCTGCCCTTTCGAGGGTGGCGAGCGTCCTGTCTACACCACTCGCGCCTCGGTCGAAGCTGTGGTTGCTGGCCGTCGTACAGGCGTCGTAACCGGTGGACTTCAACGCGGTGGCGATTTGGGGCGGGCCGTCGAAGAGGGGGTAGCCCGCGTACGGTCCGCCGGGTTTGGCCAGCGGCGTCTCCAAGTGACAGATCGCGAGATCGGCCGATTCCACGAGTGGCTTGATCGGCGCCATCACTGGTGCGAAGTCGAATACGCCCTTACCGTCGATGCGCGCCGTCGTCCAAAGCCGCTCGTGCAACAACACATCGCCCGTGGCCACCAACGTGATCCGGTCAGACCCACCCGTTGGGGGGCCGGGCGATGACGGGCCGGGTGTCGGCTGGCCGGGCGATGACGGGTTGGCCGATGGGCTGCCGCCGGGGCCGACGTCCTGGCAGGCTGAGAGGCCGAGCGCCAACGCCACCACGGCCGGTACCAGTAGCCCGGCCACGGTGGTTCGACGACTTGGGCTTCTCACGGCGCTCCTCGCAATGGCATCCGGCGAGCCCGGACGGCCCCTGATGGGGAGACGCCGCCATTCCGGCGAAAGTTTGGCAGCCGTTGATCAGGGTTCGGTAACAGGAACCCGTCCGCCGGCGATCAGACGGCTTTGCGGGGCTCTTGCCAACTGGGCTCCAGGTCGTCGCCGTGGCAGGCGGCGACCAGGTCATCGAGTGAGATATCCAGGGTCGCGGCGACGGCCGCAACGGTGAACAAGGCCGGCGTCGGCACCCGGCCGGTCTCGATCTTGCGCAACGCGTCGACCGATACGCCGCACTCGGCCGCGACCTCGACCATGCTGCGATCACCGCGGGCCTCGCGCAGCAACCGGCCGAGCTGACGGCCGCGCTCGCGGTCCCAGCTGCTCAAAGGAGGTCTGACCATGCCATGATACTAATACCGGTATAACTATCACGCTAGTTCAGGGAGAGTCATGGTCGAGCTGAAGACGCCCGACGAGATCGAGCGCATGCGCGCCGCGGGGCGAATCGTCGCGGAGGCCTTGGCCGCCGTACGCAAAGAGGCCGCTGTCGGCGTCACCACCCGCGAGCTGGACGCCATCGCCCGCGAGGTCCTCGCCGCGGCCGGCGCCACCTCGCCGTTCGACGGCTACCAGCCGGGCTTCGCCGGATCACCGTTCCGCGGCGTCATCTGCACCTCGGTGAACGACGGCGTCCTGCACGGTCTGCCGAACGACGTACCGCTGGCCGACGGCGACCTGCTGAATGTCGACTGCGGCGCCACCCTGCACGGCTGGTCAGGCGATGCGGCCGTCAGCTTCGTCATCGGCACACCCCGGATCGAAGACCTCGAGCTGATCGCCACCACCGAGCGCGCCCTCGCCGCCGGAATCGCCGCCGCCCAGCCCGGCGCCCGCCTCGGCGATATCGGCCACGCCATCGCGAAGATCGGCCGCGCCGCCGGCCTCGGCACCAACCTCGACTTCGGCGGCCACGGCATCGGCCGCACCATGCACGAGGACCCCCACGTCCCGAACAGCGGCCAACCCGGCCGCGGCCTCCGCCTTCGCCCCGGCCACGTCATCGCCATCGAACCCTGGTTCTGGCACGGCGCCACCAGCGTCTACGTCATCGACGACGACGGCTGGACCCTCCGCTCCGCCGACGGCACCCGCGGCGCCCACGCTGAACACACCATCGCCATCACCCCCACCGGCCCCCAAATCCTCACCACCCTCTAGTGTCCTGCGCCGGAAGTTGTTCGAGTGATTTCGGTGTTCAGGTGCGTGCATCGCGGTGCTGGCGGAGCGTCCTCGATGCCCAGCATCGTGGACGATTCGCCAGTGCCGTGAGGTGCGTGCCTGGGCACCGAAAGCACCGAAGAACTTCCGGCGCAGGACACTAGCCCTTCTCGGCGAGAGGTCACGTCTCGCGTCCGAAAGCTCGGGCAGGGAGGCTAGCGGGTGGGGATTAGGTCGAGGGCGGCGGCGATGGAGTCGACAACGGGGGCGCCGGTGGACTCGAGGGCTGCGCGGGTCATTACGCCGGTGGTGACCAGGATGCAGGCCGTGCCGACCTCAGCGGCGGCTAGAGCGTCGTCCACGACATCACCAACGAGTACGACGGTCGCGGGGTCGAGGCCTTGGGCTTCTACGTGGTGTGCGAGGTGTTCGGTTTTGGAGTCGCCGCCCACCTCGGTACGCAGGCCGTCGATCCGCTGGAACAGGTCACTGAGACCGAAGTCGGCGATTGCCGGCACAAGCTGCGCGTGGAACCACATGGACAGCAGCGATTGCGTACGCCCGGACGCATGCCAGACCTTGAGCAGGTCGGGGACGCCGTCGGCGAGCACACACGTACTGAACTGCTCGTCGTAGCGCTGGTGGTAAAGCCGATCGATCTCCGCCCACTCCTCCGCACTCACCGTCCGGGCGAGGACCCGCTCGTAGGCCTTGAGCATCGGGCGCGTGTAGGCCCCGCGCCATTCGTCCAGCGTCAGCGCGGCACGGCCGAATCCCGCGCAGACATCGTTGACGGCGACAAGCACCGCGGCGTTGTCGTTGAGCAGGGTCCCATTCCAGTCCCACACGATATGACTGGCAGCGATGTCGAGCTCCGTCTTGATCACCAGGTCAACCCTAAACAACCAAGGCAAAACGACAGCCGCCCGCCTGACTGACCGGCTCCCCAGGCCGACCGCTGAACCGCAGGTATGTGAGATATCAGAAGAGAGCCTCCTGTTCAGGGATCGGTGGATGGGTCACCGCGGGCTGCACGGACGGCTCGGGATGCCGATGCGTTCGCGGCAGCCCCGGGTAGCGCCCGCGGACGGGATGCGGCCGATCGCCGCGATGGCGCGAGGCCTGATCGAAACCGTGTTTTCGCAGCAGTGGCGCGACCTTCTCCCCGAAGGCTCGCTTATAGCTCTCGGGCACATAGGCACCACGCGAATACAGCTGCTCGTAGCGCTTGACCAGCTCGGGGTGGACCTCCCCGAGCCATTGCATGAACCACTCGCGAGTCCCGGGTCTCAGGTAGAGGATGACGACCGTGGCACCGGTCGCGCCGGCGTCGGCCAGCTCGCCGAACAGCGCGTCGAGATGCTCGGCCGAATCGGTCAGCCAGGGCAGCACCGGCGCCACCATCACCCCGCAGGGCAGACCGGCCGCACGGATCTCCCGGATCACATCGAGTCGCGCCCGCACCGAAGGCGCGCCCGGATCGACCTCGCGGCGCAGCTCGTCCGCCGCGAAGGCGAGGGAAACGCCCAGCCCAACCGGCACCTGCTCGGCCGCCGACGACAACAGCTCCAGGTCGCGCCGGACCAGCGTGCCCTTGGTCAGCACCGACAGCGGCGTGCCCGACTCCGCCAGCGCCTGGATGATGCCGGGCATCAGGCGATACCGGCCCTCGGCCCGCTGATACGGATCGGTGTTGGTCCCGAGGGCGACCTGCTCATGCCCCCAGGAAGGTCTGGCCAACTCACGGCGCAACACGTCGGCCACATTCGTCTTGACGACGATCTGCTGGTCGAAGTCGGCACCCGGATCGAGCTCCAGGTAGCGATGGCTGGGCCGGGCGAAGCAATACCGGCAGGCATGACTGCAGCCCCGGTAGGGATTCACAGTCCAATCAAACGGCAACCGACTCTGCCCCGGCACCTTGTTCAGCGCGGACTTGGCCAGCACCTCATGAAAGGTGATGCCCCGGAACTCCGGCGTCGTCACCGAGCGCACCAGCCCAGCGATCGACGCCATCCCGGGCAACGCCCCAGGCTGGTCCACGTCGATTTGCTGTCCCGCCCACCTCATGCCATCATTCGAACACATGTTCGGGCTGATCGCAAACGGGCCCACCCACCCGGTCTAGCGGAAGGCGGCGGCGTTGCGGATGGCCCAGTCGGCGTAGCGGAGGGCGGGGCGGCCGAGGAGGTCGGGCACGGTTGAGACCGGTTCGGACTTGTATTCGCTCATCATCCGGAAGCCGTCGAGCAGCCACTCGGCGACACCGGGCGGCATGTGCTGGCTCCACTCCGCCAGCGCCTGCTCATGCGTCAGCTCTACGAAAGCGAGGTCCCGACCAAGAGCCGAACCAATCGCCGCCACCTGCTCCGGCGGAGTGATCGCTTCCGGCCCGCTCATCAGCAACTTCCGGCCATTGAAGGCGTCATCACGCAGTACGACGCTCGCGACCGCCGCGATATCGCCGAGGTCGATCGGCGTCTGCACCGCGCCGGGATACGGCGCCCGGACGGTACCGGTGGTGCGGATCTGGTCGGCCCAGTCGAGCGTGTTGTTCATGAACTGGCCAGGCCGCAGGTGAGTCCACTCGAACCCGGCTTCCTCAATGGCCTTCTCGATCGCGTAGTAGTGCCACTGCGACGGATCGCCCTGCGCCTCATAGTCCGCGGGCTCTCCCGACAACGTCACCACCCGCCGAACGCCCGCCTCCTTGGCGAGCTTCGCGAACTCCACCACCGTCGCCGGCAGCGGCGCCAGGTAGACCGTGTCGATCCGTTCCAGTGCCGCCGGCAGGGTCTGCGGTTTGCCGAGATATCCCTTCGCCACCTCGACTTCGGCAGGCAGGTTCGCCTTCGCCGGGTTCACCGTCAGGGCTCGCGGCCGCTCCCCCGCCGCGACCAATTCGTCCACCAAGAGCCGCCCGACACTGCCGGTCGCGCCGGTCACCAAGATCTTGCCCACACCAAGCTCCTCATCCGTCGCCTCAGTCCCACCGGCACCGGGCCGAGGGCACCACGAGCAGAATTATCGTACCGCATACGATAACTCCCGCAGGGGCTTAGGATCTGACCCGACAAGTGAGCCAGCGCCGAAGCGGGAGCCAGCAGGAACGATGACGGTCGAGCACAGTGGCGGCAGCCAGCCCGCGCGGGTTCTCGCGAAGCTCTGGCGGCACCACCGGCCCGCCGCGCGGCCGGCCGACGGCAAGCCCGCGCTCGGGCGGCGGCCGACGCTGACCCTGGACGCGGTGATCTCGGCCGCGATCGAGCTCGCCGATAGCGAGGGCCTGGCGACGATGTCGATGGGCCGGGTGGCGAAAGCGCTCGGCGTTGGCACGATGACGCTCTACACCTACGTCCCGTCGAAGGACGAGCTGCTGGACCTGATGATCGACCAGGTCTACCTGGAGCGCGAGCTCCCCCGATCCGGCCCGGAGCTACCCGAGAGCTGGCGGGATAAGGTCGAGTTGTACGCCGCTCAGACGCTGGCGATGTTCGGGCGGCATGACTGGTTGTGCGAGGTCTCGTTCATTCGGCCGCCGATCGGCCCGGGAATGCTCGACGCACGGGAGTTCCTGCTCGCGGCCCTGTCCGGCATCGGGCTCGAGCCGGTCCAGGTCGACTCGGCAGCGCTCGCGATCTCGACGTACGTCGAAGGAGCCGCGGGTATTCAGGCCGACAGCGCGCGGATCGAGCGGCGTACCGGGCAGAGCAACGACGCCTGGTGGGGTGAGCGGAACGACCTCTGGGAGACGTACTTCGACGTCGAGCGTTATCCCGCCATGACCGCGATCTGGCACGCGGGCGGGTTCAACCGGAACACGGCCGAGGCCGCCGCGCACTCGTACCGCTTCGGCCTCGACCGCCTGCTCGACGGCATCAACGCCCTGATCCCCAAGCCGCCGAAAACCTAGAGGTCCAAGGAGACCCAGGCCGGGTCGTGGTCCGTGCCGTCGCGCGCCAGTTTGCGGCGGCGGCCGATGAACGCACCGGCGAGCTTCGGCACCAGGGCCGGGCTGAGCCAGATCTGGTCGATCAGGTCGAAGGCGCGCGGCTGCCCCGAGGCCTTGAACGTCGACGTCCAGGCCGGGTTGGCCGGCAGCTCGACCTTGGTCTTGACCGTGCCCACCTCGACCGGATTGGCGAGGGCGTCGACCAGACCCAGCTCGGCGAACGCCGCGAGCTGAGGCGAGTCGATCGTGTCGTTCATGTCGCCGCACAACAGGAACTTCTGCCGGGTACTCGTCCGGCTGGCGATGATGCGGGCGATCGTCTCGGCCTGCAGGCGGCGCAACCGGTCGGCCGCGGCCCGCTCCGCCTCGGGATCACGCGCGGTGAAGTCGACGAACTTCGACTTCAGGTGCGTGCCGAAGACGGTCACCGCCTTCCGGCCGCGGTCGTCGAGGATCTCGAACTCGACCAGATCCCGGGAGAACACCGGCCGCGTCGGCTCGTCCGGATGGAACGCGCGCTGCCAGCTCGTCATCCCGCCGAGCGGCCGGCGCGAGAGCACGCCGATATCGATGAACCGGGTCGAGTCGTTGCCGTCGATCACCATCACGTGCGGATAGGTGTTGCCGAGATGGTCCCGGTTGAACTGGCGCAGCGTGTCGGCGTTCTCCACCTCCTGCACGACCCAGACGTCGATATCGGGTTCGAGCAGCCGCTCGGCGACGCGCAACGTGTCCGCGGGCGGTTTGGCCACCAAAAGCTTGCCGCGGGCATCGAGTTGCAGCCGTCGCCGGTGCTCGTCGTCGAACGTGTACGTCGCGGGCACGGTCGCCGTACCCGACTCCAGCACCTCCAGCGCCCCGGCGAAATTCCACCGGTCGAAGAGGTTGTTGAGATTAAAGGTCCCCACCCTCATTGCGTTTCCCCCTCCTTGAGCACGCACAATGGCACTCGCAGACAGTTACAAGGTAGCCACCGTCAGCCGATACATCCATGCCTGACGCCGTGTGTTCCACCCAGGCCACGAGGTCGGCTGGGTGTTACGTTGCCGGGATGGACCTGGATCCGGTGGTGACCAATCCCGACGCCTACAGGGTGATCTTCGAGAATGACCGGGTGCGGGTGCTGGAATATCGCGACCAGCCCGGTCATCGCACCCAGCCCCATCAGCACCCGGACAGCGTCATGTACACGCTCAGTTCGTTCCGCCGGAAGCTCGGCGTCGGCGGCCGCGAGGTCGAGGTCGAACTGCAGGCCGGGGAGGCCCGCTGGCTCGACGCCCAGGAGCATTACGGCGAGAACATCGGCGACAGCCCCACCCACACGATCTTCGTGGAGCTGAAGGAGCCCGCCCCAGGAGCCGCCCCAGGTGCCGCACCGGCCGGCGGTCAGCCCCTGGGCCCGAGCGCCTGATCACCCGCTGCCCTTTCTTGCCGCGCGGACCAGAGCGGACCAGATGTGACCACTCGCGGCAAAGAAAGGATGCAGCCGGGCGGAAGACCGGGGATGGCGTAGCGTTCGGTCGCACCGGCGCCTGCCGGGGTAGGGCACACAAGGATGGGTGACGGGTGACCGCGGAAGGCTTCCGATCCGAGAGCGATGTGGCCCGGGCGGAGAACTTTCAGGTTGATCTGCGCGGGATCGTCGATCTGCTCAGCAACCACCTCTACAGCAGCCCACGCGTCTACCTGCGCGAGCTGCTGCAGAACGCGGTCGACGCGATCACCGCCCGCCGCGCCAAGGATCCCGAGGCACCCGGCCGGATCGACGTACGGACCGGGCCGGACGAGTTGAGCATCAGCGACACCGGGATCGGGCTGCGGCCGGACGAGGTGCGGGATCTGCTCGCCACGATCGGGCGGAGTTCCAAGCGGGACGAGATCGGCTTCCAGCGCGACGAATTCCTCGGCCAGTTCGGGATCGGCCTGCTGTCGGCGTTCATGGTGTCGGACCGGATCACCGTGCTGACCCGCTGCGAAGGCGGCGAGACGACCCGCTGGACCGGCACCGCTGACGGCCGCTACACCGTCGAATCCCCAGAAAAGACCGCCGACGCCCAGGGCACCACCGTGACCCTGACCGCGCGACGGGGTGCGGAGCAGTGGTTCAAGACGGCCACGGTCGTCGAGCTGATCCGGCTGTTCGGCTCGTTGCTGCCGGTCGAGATCCGCGTCGACGGTGAGCTCGTCACCGACGGCCGCGCGCCTTGGGACGGCACCGGCCCCGGGCAAAAGGCCGAGCTGGTCGGCTACGCGCAGGACCGGCTCGGCTTCACGCCGTTCGACGTGATCCGGCTGAGCAGTCCCGAGGCGGGGCTGACCGGCGTCGCGTTCGTGCTGCCGTATCCCGCGAATCCCACCGAGCGCGCCACGCATCGGGTCTACCTCAAGCGCATGCTGCTGGCGGAGAGCGTCGAGGGGCTGCTGCCGGACTGGGCGTTCTTCGTCCGCTGCGTGGTCGACACCTCCGAGCTCCGGCCGACGGCGAGCCGCGAGGCGCTCTTCGACGACGGTCACCTCGAGTCCACCCGGGAGGCCCTCGGCACCCAGTTGCGCGGCTGGCTGGTCCGGCTCGGGACGACCGATCCGGAGCGGCTCGACAAGTTCCTCGCCATCCACCACCTCGGGGTGAAGGCGCTCGCGCTGCACGACGACGAGATGCTCCGGCTGGTGCACCGCTGGATCCAGTTCGAGACGAACCTCGGCCGGATGACCGCCGCCGAGATCCTCGAGCGGTACGGCGAGATCCGGTACGCGACGAGCGTCGAGGAGTTCCGCCAGCTCGCAGCGGTCGCGGCGGCTCAGCAGATCCCGGTCGTGAACGCGGGCTATACGTACGACACCGAGCTGATCGAGCGACTGCCGCAGGTGATCGAGGGCGCCGAGACCCGGCGGTTCGACCCGAGCGAACTCGCGACCAGCTTCGACACGCTCGACCCGTCGACCGAGCTGGCGCTGCGGGCGTTCGTCCGGCTGGCCCAGCAGACCCTGGACGCGGTCGGCTGCGAGGTCGTCGTACGCGCCTTCGAGCCGGCGAGTCTGCCCGCGCTCTTCCTGGTCGACCGCTCGGCCCAGTTCGCCAGTGAGCTGCGCAGTACCCGGGAAAGGGCCGACGCGCTCTGGTCCGAAGTACTGGACGCTCTGGATACTCGTGAGACTAGTAAGCCGCAGCTGGTGCTCAATCACCGCAGCGCGCTTGTACGGCGCTTGGCCTCCCTCGGCGATCCCGGGCTGGTCAAACTCGGCATAGAAGGCCTGTACGGGCATGCGCTCATGCAGGGCCATCACCCGATAGGTCCGGCTGACGCGGCTCTGGTCAACCGCTCCTTTCTTGGCCTGCTAGACCAGGCCGTACCAACGCAAAGCAAGGATGGCCGCTAGATGACTGTGGAACTGCAGCAGCAGCTCGACGACGCTGTAGCCCTCCCCTACGGCAAGGCCCGCTCGATCGCCTTGGAGAACGTAGTACGTCGTGCAGAGGCCGAGGGCGTCCAGGAGATCGCGTTCGCGGCCCGGCTCGACCTGGTCGAGGCCTACCTGCACGGCGGCGAACCGCGGAAGTCGCTGGTCCCGTTCGCCCGGTGCGTCACCGACTTCGATGCCGACCCGGCGAGGTACGGCGAGCACGAGTGGGAGTTGCTCTGGAACTTCAAGTCCGTGCCGTCCACCCTGAGCGACTTCCCCGAGGTTCCGCTGGCGCGGGCGTACGCCGTACTGGACGACATGGAACGCCGTTGGAAACAAGGCGGGCACAGCCTGCACGCCGTGCACCAGCACCGCTGGCTCGTCGCGGACCACATCGGTGACGCTGCGACGGCCGAGGAGCAGTTCCGGCTCTGGTCCGTCGCACCGCGCGACGACCTGTCGGACTGCGCCGGCTGCGACCCGAACGACAAGGTGCAGCACCTGATCAACACCGGGCGCACCGACGCGGCCGTCGCCCTCGGCCACCAGGTCCTGAACGAGCAACTCGCCTGCGTCACGCAACCCCAGAAGATCCTCACCAGCCTGCTCCCGGCGTACGTCGCGGAGGGTATGGCCGCCGAAGCCGTCGACGCCCATCGCAAGGCCTACCGGCTGTTGCGCACGCAGCCCGGCCAGCTGGAGAGCCTCGCCGACCACATCCGCTTCTGCGCGATGACCGGTAACGAGGTGCGGGCGGTTGAGCTGATCGAGCACCACCTCGCGGAACTGGACGATCCACCCAGCACCTTCGCCGAGATGAACTTCCTCGCGTCGGCCTCGACGGCGCTCCGGCTGCTGACCGAGTCCGCCGGTCCCGATCTGGCCGTACGACGTGCGGGCGCGATCAACCCGGAGGTCGCGGCGAGTGACCTGGCGGCCGAATTCGCCGAGCGGGCGACCGCCTTGGCCGAGCGATTCGACGAGCGCAATGGCACGGACCACCAGAGCCGCCGGATCGCGGGCCTGTTGACCGAAACGCCCTGGACGTCATACCTGCCGCTCTCGGAAACGGCACAACGCGCGCACCAGCGCCGGATCGCGCGCGAGCCAGCCGCGCTCAGCCTGCACGAGGCTGCGCTGGGCCTCGACGCCCTGAGCGCCACCCCCGAGCCGCTCCTGAAGAGTGGCCCGGAATTGCTGGATCAGGCCGAGGAGGCTTGGTTCAACGACGAGAACGAGCTGTCGGCGGCCGCGTGCACCGCCTTCCAGGCCGAGGTCCCGCACTCGATGCGTACGCCCGAGCAGGAGGCGCGGCTGATGGATCTCCGCGGTCTGCAGGTCGCTGCCACCGATGCCGAGCAGGCGCTCGCGCATTGGCGGGATGCCCTGGAGGTGCACGCGCGGACCGGTGACGAGCTGCGGATGACGCGCGCCCGGGCCCGGATCGGCCGGCTGCTCTGCGATATCGGCCAGTACGACGAAGGGATGGCGACCGGCGAGGAGCCGTTGCGCCGGCTGCTGGCGAACGACGAACCCCGGCGCCGGGCGGGCTGGCGGTTCTCGCTGGCCCTGATGCTGTACGCCGGTGGGCGCTACGAGGATGCCCTGCGGGAGGTCGAGCAGACGCGGCCCCTGGTCATCGGCGATCGGCCGCTCCGGGTCATCGCCGCCATGCTGCACGGCGATCTGCTCGCGATGCACGGGAGCTTCCCCGAGGCCGAGGCCGCCACCACCGAGGCCATCGACGCCCTCGACCTCGATCCGGCGCATGACCCGCAACGCTCCGCGGCGTACCGGCAGCGCGGCATGATCCGGAACGCGATGGACCGGACCGACGAAGCCGTCACCGACCTGGCCGAGGCCGTCGCGTTGCTCAGCGATCCCGCCCAGCGCCTGGTCGCGGCGATGACCAGGCTCGACCTGGCCGACGCCTATCTCGAGGTCGATCGGCCCCTCGACGCGGCCGAGACCGCCGAGGCGGCGCTGAACGCGCTCGACGATCCGGCTGTCGCTCCGCTGGCGTCACGGGCCCGCGAGGTGCTGACCAACGCGTACAACGAGCTGGGCGAGCTGGACTCCGCCCTCACCCAGATCCGGATCCTGATCGAGACGGCCGCCCCCGACGAGGACGCGGGCTGGCTGGCCGACCTCCGGCAGGAAGAGGGCAAGCTGCTCGAACAGCTCAACCGCGACGACGAGGCGATCGCCCCGCTGCAACAGGCCGCCGACCTCTACGCGCGGGCCGAGCGTCCGTACGACCAGATCGTCGCGTTGCGCCGGGCCGGGCGTTCGGCCATGTTCACCGAGGACTTCGGGGCTGCCCGCGCCATTTTCGGCCAGGCCCGCCAGGTGCTCGACGTACTGCCGGGTGGTGATCCGCAGGCTTCGTTCCACGATGGTGGCCTTTGGTACAACTTGGCCGAGGTGGCGATGCGCAGCGGTGATACCGAGGGTGCGGTCAAGCAGATGTCGCGCGCGGCCGACGTGTACGAACAAGCCGGGCACGAGGACCAGGCGATCGACGCGCGGCTGATCGTGGTCAGCTGGGGTGGGCCGGTGGACGAGACCTGGTTGCGCACGGTTCACACCGAGGCCGAGGAAGGCTCCGACCCCTGGTATCGGGCGGGCTGGATCCTGGTCGACCTGCTCCGGGCCAGCGAGCGCGGACCCGAAGCAGATCGGCTGGAGTCGGACCTCACCCAACCGTGACGGTGCCGCTGATCGGATTGGCCGAGCCGTTCCACCAGAGCAGGCCGCCGTCGGCGTCGGATCCGGTGATGGTCCAGGTGTACTTGCCCTTGGCAACGAGTCGGCCGGCTGCGTCCTTGCCGTCCCAGGATGCCCTGGCGATACCGATGCTGGTTGCGCAGGGCAACGACCGCTTCAGGACAGTTCCCGACTTGATTGTGATCGCGCAGGTCGGCAACGCCTTGCTGATCGGGAATGCCGGCGACCAGCGCTGCCCGGCCGACGGACTGAACGAAGCGGCACCACTCGCGTTGCCGAGGTAGCGCGGCCGCGCGGTGAATGCCGCCGTGGGCGTCAGCCGGGCCGTCCGATCGATCCCGATCCACGCCAGCGTCTCGTCGTGCATGTCGAAGGGCACGGTCGATACGAAGGCGGGGGCCAATCCGAAGCCGTAGGCGCTGCCGATCACGGTCGTGGTCGTCGTACCGAGACGCCAGGTCTTCAACGTGTACTTGTCGTTCGAGTCCAGCGTGTAGGCCAGGTGTCCGCCGGATAGCGCGACCTTCGCCGAGTGGAGGCTGGTCAGCTCGACCGCGGGCGCACTCGAAGACATGATCTTGTAGCCGATCTTGGAAACACCACAGACGTCAGTGCCCACCGTCGCACAGGTGGACCAGCCGACGATCGAGCCGTTGACGTCCAGCCCGGTGACCCGCGGACCAGCCGCCTTGACCTGTACGACGGCACCGGATGAAAGGTCCTTGCGCAGGATCCGGTTGGTCGAGTCCGTGGTGACGAGGTAGTTGCCCCACAGCGCGGCCGGCCGGGTCAGGGTGGTGGCGCCGAGATCGACGTTCTTGCCGGTGCGGATGTCGAACGCCATCAACCGGGCCTTGCCGTAGATCGGGGCACAACCCCACGGCCCGCAGTCCTCACCGGTGTAGTCACCGCGGACCCAGAGCAGCCGATGGCCGGACAGGGTGAACGGTGCGCCCGAGCCGATCCACGCGACGGAGACCTTCTCGTTCGAATCGAAGACCCGGGTCTTGAAACCCCCGTCGGTGGTGATCCAGAGGTCCCGGACGGCATCCAGATACGCCGTACGGTCGCCGTCGCGGGTGAGCTGCCGATCGCCGATCGCGCCCAAGACCTGCTGCGCACCAAGGGTCAGCGTGCTGCCGGACTTGGTGAACGGCCGGCGGGTCAACGTATCCCCGCCCGGCCCCTGGTCGTCGACGTACGCGACGTTCCCCGCCGCCACGTCGACGCCATGGGTGAACGGCGGGAGCAGGCCGACCGTGACCACGCGAGTCCAGCTCTTGCCGTCGATCACCGTGGCCGAGTCGACGCCCGGGCTCACGCCGTACGTGTCGACGAAGAACCGGGTGCCGTCACTGGCGACGGTCCGGCTGTCCAGCACCTGCGTGATGACGCCGGTCGAGCTGATCGAGCCGGCGGTGCAGCGCGTGATCTCGCTCCAGTTGCACGCCGCCCAGCCGACGGCCGAACCGTTGATCGCGGTGCTGTCGACGTGGCGCGGCACGGTGGTCACCTTGGCGGCGCCACCGGTCGTCGAGGAGCGGATGACGTACGAGTTCTTCCTCTCGCTGTCGGCGTAGTCGTGGTGGGCCCAGGTGATGACCGAACCCTCGAGGTCCAGGCCGTAGACGTGCCGGTTGTAGCCGCCGGTCTGGATCGGCTGGCTCGTCCCGGGCGTCGCGTACGAGCGGTAGCCCAGGGTCATGTAGCCGTTGATGTCCTCGCTGTCGATCGTGACGTAGCCCGTCGCGTCCGCGGCCGCGATCTTGTACTTGCCGATCGGCGCGATGGCGCCCGTGGCGCGGCAGCCGGTCGCGTCGGCGGTCACCCGCTGGTTGCTGTGCGAGAGCCAGCCGAACGACGTGAACGGCGATCCAGTGGCGCCCCCGTACGGATAGGCGGCTCGTAGCGCGGCGGGGCAGGTCCGCTCGGTGGTAGTGCCGATCAGCAGATACTTCGTGACGTCGGCGAGCTGCGCGTAGATCTTGTCGCCGGCCAAGTTCTGGTATTCGTCCGGCACCTTGTACGCCGGCTTGCCGGTCGGCTTCAGGAACGTGCCCGGCCCGGCATCCAGCGGGTGCCCGATCCGCGTCACCCGGTAAAGCACCCCGGCCGGCGAGGCCCCCAGCACCGCGATCTCCGGCTGCCGCGACGGAATCCGGTTAACGTCCACCGTCCCAGGCGCGTCCGCCTCAACCCGAGCCCCCGCAGGCATCGCACCCGTCGCCACCAGTGCCAGAGCAAGCCCCGCGCCTGCCCAAGCCCGCACCCATCGAGATCCGCGCATGACCCCTCCAAAGACCTGATCCGGACACAACCGCGCCCTACCCACCTCGATGCCCCTCACCCCGAAAAGGTTGCGGCTTATGCGACGGTGATGGTGCCGGTGATCGGGTTGGCGGAGCCGTTCCACCAGAGCAGGCCGCCGTCAGCGTCGGAGCCGGAGATGGTCCACGTGTACTTGCCCTTGGCAACGAGTCGGCCACTCGCGTCCTTGCCGTCCCACGAGGCGCGGGCGATGCCAGTGGTTGTTGCGCAAGGCAACGACCGCTTCAACGTCGTACCCGACTTGATGGTGATCGCGCAGGTCGGCAACGCCTTGCTGATCGGGAACGACGGCGACCAGCGCTGACCCGCCGACGGGACGAACGACGCGGCGCCACTCGCGTTTCCGAGATAGCGCGGCCGTGCGCCGAACGCTGCCAGCGGGGTCGCCCGCGCGGTCCGGTCCACCCCGATCCAGGCCAGCGTCTCATCGTGGATCTCGAACGGCACCTCGTCGGTCCAGCTGTACGCGTTACCGATCACGGTCGTGGTGGTCGTACCGAGTCGCCACGTCTTCAAGGTGAACGGCGCTGCGCCCGAGCTGATCGTGTACGCGAGATGGCCGCCCGACAGCGAGACCCGCTTCGAGTGCGCGCTCGTCAGCTCGACCGCGGGCGCACTCGAAGACACGACCTTGTAGCCGATCTTGGAGACACCGCAGGCGTCAGTGCCCACCGTCGCGCAGGTTGACCAGCCGACGATCGTGCCGTTGACGTCCAGCCCTGTGACCCGCGGACCAGCACTCTTGACCTGTACGACGGCACCGGTCGAGAGGTCCTTGCGCAGGATCCGGTTGGTCGAATCGGTGGTGACAAGATAGTTGCCCCACAACGCGGCCGGCCGGCTCAGCGTAGTGGCGCCGAGATCGACATTCTTGCCGGTGCGCAGGTCGAACATCATCAACCGGGCCTTGCCGTAGATCGGGTAGCACCCCCACGGCTCGCAGTGTTCGCCGGTGTACTCGCCCTTGGTCCAGAGCAGCCGATGACCCGACAGGTTGAACGGCGCCGGCCAGGTCGTCCACGCCACGGCGACCTTCTCGCTCGAGTCGAAGACGCGGGTCTTGGTACCACCGTCGGTCGTGAGCCAGAGATCGCCGGCGGCATCCTCGTACGCCGTCCGGTCGCCGTCACGCGTGATCGGGAATTCGCCGGTATTGCCGGACACCTTCTGCGCGCCAAGCGTGAGCGTGTTGCCGGACTTGCTCACCGGCCGGCGCGCCAGCACGAAGCGCTCGCCCTGCCCGGCTTGCGACTGATCGTCGACATAGGCGACGGCGCCGGCCGCTGCGTCCACGCTGTACGTGTGCGGGGGCAGCAGGCCGACGGTGACGAGACGGGTCCAGCTCTTGCCGTCGATGACCGTGGCCGAATCGACGCCCGGGCTCGCGCCGTACGTGTCGACGAAGAACCGCGTGCCGTCACTGGCCGCGGTCCGGCTGTCCAGCACCTCGGTGATCACGCCCGCGGCGCTGATGGACCCGGCGGTGCAACGCGTGATGATGCTGTAGTTACAGGCCGCCCAACCGGTCGCCGTACCGTTGATCGCGGTGCTGTCGACCATGCGCTCGACCAGGGTCACTTTGGCCGCGCCACCGGTCGTCGATGAGCGGACGACAAACGCGTGCTGCTTGTTCACGTCGCTGTAGTCGAGCTCGGCCCAGGTGACGACGGATCCGGCCAGGTCGAAGCCATGCACGTATCGGTTGTGGCCGCCGGTCTGGATCGGCTGGGTGGTGCCGGGGTTGGCGTACGAGTGGTAGCCGAGGGTCATCCGCCCGTCGGCGTCCTCGCTGTCGATCGTGACGTAGCCGGTGGCGTCCGCGGCGGCGAGTTTGTAGTCGCCGATTTCCGGGACGGTGCCGGTGACGCGGCAGCCATTCGCATCAGCCGTCACCAGCTGGTTCGACCGCGAGATCCAGCCGAAGGAGGTGTACGCCGATCCCTGCGCGGCGCGGTACGAGTACGCGGGCGCGAGCGCTTCCGGGCAGGTCTTCGTGACCGTGCTGCCGATCATGAGGTATCCCAAGCGCGGGCCGTAGATCTTGTCGCCGGCCAGATACTGGAAGTCGGTCGAAACCTGGTAGGCCGGTTTGCCGGTCGGCTTCAGGTACGTCTTCCAATCGCCGCCGCTGTAGGAGCGCATCACGCGGTAGAGCACGCCCGCCGGGGACGCCCCCAGCACGTCGATCTCCGGCTGCCGCGACGGAATCCGATTCACGTCAACCGTCCCCGGCGCATCCGCCGCCACCGCGCTGACCGTTCCAAGCGCACCGGTCGCCGCCAGAGCGAGGGCGAGCCCCGCTCCCGCCCACGCGCGTACCCATCGAGCTCGAGATCCCCCAGGAAGCATGACCCCTCCAAAACTGGTCAGGGCACAACCTGCGCCCTCAATACCTCGATGACCCCCAGCACAAGAAGGTTGCACCGAAATACTGTTAGGCGGCTTCCGGGTAGAGGACTACTCCCACTCGATGGTGCCCGGGGGCTTGCTGGTGATGTCGAGGGTGACGCGGTTGATCTCGTCGACCTCGTTGGTGATCCGGGTGGAGATCTTCTCGAGTACGTCATACGGCAGGCGGGCCCAGTCGGCGGTCATCGCGTCCTCGCTGGTGACCGGGCGGAGCACGATCGGGTGGCCGTACGTCCGGCCGTCGCCCTGGACGCCGACCGAGCGCACGTCGGCCAGCAACACCACCGGGAACTGCCAGATGTCGCGGTCGAGCCCGGCCGCGGTGATCTCGGTACGGACGATGAGGTCGGCGGCGCGGAGGATGTCCAGCCGCTCCTTGCTGACCGCACCGACGATGCGGATGCTGAGCCCCGGACCCGGGAACGGGTGCCGATAGACCATCGCCTCCGGCAGGCCCAGGGCCAGACCGAGCTCGCGGACCTCGTCCTTGAACAACGTCCGCAGCGGCTCGATCAGCGCGAACTGCAGGTCATCCGGCAGGCCGCCGACGTTGTGGTGCGACTTGATGTTGGCCGTGCCGGTGCCACCGCCGGACTCGACCACGTCCGGGTAGAGCGTGCCCTGGACCAGGAACTCGATGTGCCGCTCGGCGTCGAGCTTGCGGGCCGTCGCCTCGAACGTGCGGATGAACTCGCGGCCGACGATCTTGCGCTTCTGCTCCGGGTCGGTCACGTCGGCGAGCGCGGAGAGGAACTGGTCCTCGGCGTCCACCACCTCGAGCCGGATACCCGTCGCAGCGACGTAGTCCTTCTCGACCTGGTCCGACTCGCCCAGGCGCTGCAGCCCGTGGTCGACGTACACGCAAGTGAGCTGGTCGCCGATCGCCTTGTGCACGAGTGCCGCCGCGACCGCGGAGTCGACACCACCCGAGAGCGCGCAGAGGACCTGCTTGTCGCCGACCTGCTGGCGGATCAGCTCGACCTGCTCGTCGACGACGTTCGCCGTGGTCCAGTCGCCCGTGCAGCCCGCGATGTCGTACAGGAAGTGCTCGAGCACCTGCTGCCCGGCCTGCGAGTGCAGCACCTCGGGGTGCCACTGGACACCGGCGAGGCGGCGGTCGAGGTTCTCGAAGGCGGCGACGGGCGCGCCCTCGGAGGCGGCCAGCACGTCGAACCCGGCCGGGGCCGCGTGCACCGCGTCGCCGTGGGACATCCACACGTTCAGGTCGGCGGGGATACCGCTCAGCAGGGTGCCCGCGCTGGTCACCGTCACGCCGGTGCGGCCGAACTCACGCAACCCGGTACGACGGACCTCGCCGCCGAGGGTCTGGGCCATCGCCTGGAAGCCGTAGCAGATGCCGAACGCCGGCACGCCCGCCTCGAACAGGGCAGAGTCGACCCGCGGCGCGCCCTCGGCGTACACCGACTGGGGGCCGCCCGACAGCACGATCGCCTTCGGGTTGCGGGCGAGCATCTCCTCGACCGGCATCGAGGAGGGCACGATCTCGGAGTAAACCTTGGCCTCGCGCACACGGCGGGCGATCAACTGCGCGTACTGCGCCCCGAAGTCGACGACAAGTACCAGGTCATGCTCAAGTGCGGTCACCGGCCAAGCGTATCGGTGCCACCTCGACATCCAGGCGGGCCGGTGCCTGGAATGAGAGCAATTCGATCATCTCGGGCTCTTCGGTCAGCTTTAGGGACGGCAGGAGATCGGCGGCGGCCTCGAGTGCGACGCGGGCCTCCATCCGGGCCAGTCCGGCGCCGAGACAGCGGTGAATGCCGATCCCGAAGGCCAGGTCCGCAGGCCCGCCATTCCCCGTCAAACTCAGCAGAATGCCGGCGCCTTCGGGGATCTGCGCGGTTGGGGCGGCGGTCACGCGGCGCCAGGTCGGGACCGACGAGACCTCGCGCAGGACCTCCTCCACCGCCTCGGCCGGATCCGCAACCGTCGTACCGAGGAAACGGTGGAAGGCGGCCGAGATCAGCTGGCTAGTCGTCTCCTGGCCGGCGATCAGCAGGAAGTACGCGACGGCGCAGATCTCCTCGTCGGTCAGGTCCAGCCCGACGAGTACGCCGAAGAGGTCCTCCCCCGGCTCCTTGCGGGCGTCGATCACCCGCTGGCGCAACCACCAGTAGAAGGCGGCCGCACTGTGCGCGAGCTCCACCTGACGATCCGCGTCGGGCCAACCCCAGAACAGCTCGAGCGAATCCCGGCTCCACTGTTTCAACGCGGGTACGTCGACGTCGGTCAGCGCGAGCATGTCGAGTAGCACCAACGCGGGCGGTTCCGCCGCCACGTCTGCCACCAAGTCCGTCGTACCGCCTGCTTGTAGCTTTGCCCGGACGGCCGTCAGGCGCTCCGTCACCAGCCGCCGGGTCAACGGTTCGGCCGCGGCGACCCGGGCCGGGCTGAAGAACCGGGCCACGGCCTGCCGGATCGGCCGGTGCGACGGGCCGGCGTTGTTCGCCAACGTGGGCGGCAGCGCGAACCCGACGGCCGAGAGGATCCGCAGCGCGGGGACGGCCAATGGCGTATGCGCGAGCACCGCGTTATCCGGCCGGAACGTCTCCGGATCGAGCAGCACCTCCCGCACCGCATGAGGCTCGGCGATGACCCACAACCCGAGCTCCTCGTCGTACCGGGCGGGGCATTGGGTCATGCCGAAGACAGTAACTCCTGCCGCCGTGGCACCTTCCTGTCATCCGGCGCGAATAGTGACGTATCCCCTTAGCGTTAGTGGTTCTGACGTCGATTTTGGGGAGTTCCCATGTTGCGCAGAAGCATCTCGATCGGCACGGCCGCCCTCTCCGTCGCAGGCCTGGGAATCGTGAACGCACTGGCCGCCAACGCGTACGCCTACTGGCGAAACGGCTATTTCTATGGGGATACGAGCTATCGGGGCAACGTGCCCGGCTCCTACGTCAAACTCGTCGGGCGCCGTGACGTGCGCCGGCAGATCTACTACCTGACGGTCCATCTGTACGACCAGAACCCGTACGACGGGAACCGGGCCGCCTTCCGGGTCCGCGGCTGGGACAAGCAGACGCGGCAATGGATGTTCTACGACGGCTACTACATGCTCTACGGCGGTTACGACAGCGTCACCCTGAGTGTGTCCACAGGCGCGATCGACACGATCATCGTCCAGGACGGCATCTACGGAAAAACCTACGGCACCAACTCCATAACCGTCTTCCGCCGCGAATCCCCCCGCCAGCTCCTCCGGCCCAGAGTGGTCGCGTCTGGTCTTCGTTCTACCGCGAGTGGTCCAAGGAAGGCGGGTCGGCGTCCACCGTGATCGTTTTTGGTCGGTTTTCCGGGGGTGGCGAACGGCGGTCGAATGGATTGCCGCCCTCCTGCCCCCGAACCAGACTCGGACCTCTGCATCCGTCTCTGGGGGTAGGACACCATGCAGGTCAATGGGGTACGCCGGCCGGCCGAGTTGCCCGGTCTGACGCCGAAGCTGATCGGCCGGTCCGGCGAGATCCATCGGCTGGTCGATGAGCTGGCCGTACCGGGCGCCTTCCGCACCGTGAGCGGCCCGGCCGGCGCGGGCAAATCCGCCCTCGCCGTCAACGTCGCCCGCGATGTCGCGCACCACTATCCCGACGGCCAGCTGTACGTCGACCTGCACGCCCGTCCGCCAGACGCGCGGACCGTGCTGGCCCGGCTTCTTCGCAGTCTCGGCGCCGATCCGCGCCCGTGGACGGGGTTGGACGAACTCGTCGCCTGCTACCGCTCGGCAACGGCCGGTCGGCGCTTGCTACTCGTGCTGGACAACGCCGACGACACCGCGCAAGTCCTCCCCCTGCTGCCGGCCGGTACGTCGTGCTCGGTCCTGATCACCAGCCGCCTCCGCCTGGAACTCCCCGAGGCAAAACGCCTACACCTCGCCCCCTTGCCAGAACCCGACGCCCTAGCCCTCCTCCACCACCTCAGTGGGACCGGACCGGTCGACGCGGCGGATGCGCGCGAGCTCGTCCGGTTGTGCGACTACCTGCCGCTGGCCATCGGCATCGCCGCCGCCAAACTCGCCGCATCTTGCCGCTGGACGTCGGCCAAACTCGTACGCCACCTCCGCGACGACGCCCGCCGCCTCGACGTACTCACCGACGACACCGACGGCCAACGCTCAGTCCGCGAAAGCCTGCTGGCCGGATACCACCTGGTGCGCCGCCTACCGGAAGGCCTCGAGGCGGCCCGGCTATTCCGGCTGATCGGCCAGCGCGAGGTCTACCGGATCGACGCCCGCGCGCTGGCCCGTCGTACCGGCTTCGCCGAAACCCGAAGCAAGGCCCTGCTCGAACTCCTGGCCGACGCCCAACTCCTCGAACCGATCGCCCCCGGCCGCTACCGCATGCCCGCCCTGACCCGCCTCCTAGCCACCGAACTAGCCCACACCGACCACCCCTAACGTGGGTCGGGTGTGGCGACCGCGCAGGTCCACACGGCGACCGATTTCGTCCCCGTTCGGCCTGTTTCGCGCCACCGTGTGGACCTGGCGGTCCGGCCGCGGCTAGGAGAAGCGCGGGAAGGTGAACCAGGTTTGGGCTTGCGCGCGGAAGACCTCCGGCGGTAGGGCGGCGGCGTTCGCGGGGATCTTGCCGAGCAGCGGAAGACCGGCGAGGTCCGGGAGTTCCTCGAGGTTGCAGCGGTCGGCCAGGTCGGGGTGTTCCGGCCAGGCACCGACGACCAGTCCGGCGATGGGCAACTTGCGGGCGCGGAGGGCCTCGACCGTGAGCAGGGTGTGGTTCAGCGTGCCGAGGCCGGCCCGGACGACCACCACGAAGGCACTGTGCGGCAGGTGGGTCGCGAGATCGGCAAGGTTCCGGCCTTCGCCATCGAGGCCGACGAGCAGACCGCCCGCGCCTTCGACCAAGGTCCAGCCGGACGGTGGGCGAAGGGCCTCGATCGCGGCCGCCTGCTCCTTGACCGACGGCAGGTCGACCCCAGCGCGTCGCGCTGCCGTGGTCGGCGCCAACGCGTCGCGCAGTCGTACCCCTTCGTGCACCTCGACGCCCGCGAGGCGCCGCACCTCATCGGCGTCGCCCGGTTCGACCGCGTCTACCCCGGTCTGCAGGGGCTTGCTGACGACGATGGTCGTCCCGCGCGACAGGTAAGCCGCGAGGGCCGCGGTGACCACGGTCTTGCCGACACCGGTGTCCGTCCCGGTCACGAGCAGCACGCTCATCCCGCCATCACTCCTTTGATCACAGCGCAAGCGTGGTCGAGCTGCGCAGGGGATAGCCCGGCCCGCGCGGTCAGGCGCAGGCGGCTGATGCCGTCCGGCACCGACGGCGGGCGGAACGTACCAACCCGAACCCCCTCGGCCAAGCAGCGCTCCGCCGCCGCAACCGCCTCGCGCGGCCCAGCCATCGGCACCGACACCACCGCGCCGGCCGCCTCGGAAACCCCAGCCGCCTCGGCCAACCGGGCAGCGGTCGTATGAATCGCGTCCGGGCGGTGAGGCTCGGAACGCAGTACGTCGAGCGCGGCAAGGGCGGCGGCACAAGCGGCCGGCGCCAACCCGGTATCGAAGATGAACGACCTCGCCCGGTTCACCAGGTGCTCCCGCAATACGGCCGGTCCGAGAACGGCACCGCCTTGGCTGGCAAGGGCTTTCGACAACGTCATCGTCACCAGCACATGCTCCGCACCGGCCAATCCCGCAGCCGCGACGGACCCACGACCGTTGCCTGTGACACCTATTCCGTGAGCCTCGTCCACCAGCAGTACGGCGTCATGGGCCAACGCCGTCGCGGCCAATGACGTCAGGGGCGCGGCATCTCCGAGCACGCTGAACACCGACTCGGTCAATACCAGCGCGCGTGGTTCGTTGCGCTCGGCAAGGACTTTCGTGACCGCGTCAACGTCGTTGTGCGGCACCACTTCGACGCGCGAACGGGCCAGCCGGGTCGCGTCCACGATCGACGCGTGCACGTGTTCGTCCGAGACCAGCAGGGTGCCGGGACCACCGAGGGCCGTCACCACGCCGACGTTCGCGAGATACCCGGACGAGAAAACGAGGCCCGCCTGCTGACCGGCGTACGTCGCGAGGGCCTGTTCGAGCGAGGCGTGGAGTTCCGTCGTACCGGTGACGAGGCGGGAGGCGGTCGCGCCCGTGCCCCAGGTCCGTACGGCGTCGACGGCTGCCTCGATCACGCGCGGGTCTATCGCGAGGCCCAGGTAGTCGTTCCCGGCGAGGTCGATCAGGTCCTCCCCCGCCGCGCGCGGGCGCAATCGCCGGGTCAGCCCGCGTGACTCCAACGCGGCCGCCTTCGGCTCGAGCCAATCCGCCAGCCCCATCACTGGCCCCCCAAAGCGACAGCCTCGGTGATGGCCTGGCCAATGGTCGCGATCTCCGCATCAGTGCAGATGTACGGCGGCATGGTGTAGACGAGGTCCCGGAACGGCCGGACCCAAACGCCCCGGCTCAGCACGGCCTCGGTCATCCGCGGTACGTCGACGGGCCGATCGAGCTGGACCACGCCGACCGCGCCGAGCACTCGTACGTCGCGTACGCCGGGCAGACCGACGGCTCCCGCGAGGCCCTTGCTCAAGCCGGTGGAGATCCGCGAGACCGTGCTCTGCCAGTCGTCGGCCAGCAGCAGGTCGATGCTCGCCAACGCGACCGCGCACGCGAGCGGGTTCGCCATGAAGGTCGGACCGTGCATCAACGCTCCGCCGGGACCACTGGACACGGTGTGCGCCACGTCCGACGTACACAACATCGCCGCGAGCGAAAGGTAACCGCCGGTCAGCGCCTTGCCCACGCAGAGGATGTCCGGGTCGATCCCGGCGTGCTCCGAGGCGAACATCGTGCCGGTCCGGCCGAAACCGGTCGCGATCTCGTCCAGGATGAGCAGGAATCCGTGCTCGTCGGCGAGATCCCGCAGGATGCGAAGGCAGATCGGGCTGTAGGCGTACATCCCGCCGGCCCCCTGCAGGACCGGCTCGACCACGATCGCGGCGATCTCGCCGGCATGGCGCGCGGCGAGCTCGCTCATCTCGTTCGCCCAGGCCTCGATCGCGGCCGGCTCGCCGTCGAACCCGGCGGGCGGTTTCGGGCCGAAGATCTGCTCCTTGAGCGCACCCGTGAACAGCGAGTGCATCCCGTTCACCGGATCGCAGACGCTCATCGGCGCGAAGGTGTCACCGTGATACCCGCCGCGCACGGTCAGCAGCCCGGTCCGCCCCTGGTGACCGCGAGCCACCTGGTACTGCAGGGCGAGTTTGATCGCGACCTCGATCGAGACCGAGCCCGAGTCGCAGAAGAAGACGTGCCGCAGCGGCGCCGGCGTGATCTCGACCAGCCGCTCGGCCAGCCGGACCGCCGGCTCGTGCGTCAGCCCGCCGAACATCACATGGCTGAACGAGTCGATCTGGTCGCTCAGAGCCGCATCGAGCACCGGGTTGCGGTAGCCGTGGATCATGCACCACCACGACGACATCGCGTCGATCGCGTCACTCACACTGCCCGTTTCATCCTCAAGCCGCAGCCGGACGCCGTCCGCGCCCTTCACCAAGCGCATCGGAGCCGGTTCGCTCAGTGACGAATAGGGATGCCAGAGCAATTCCGCGTCCTGCCGCAGTAATTCGTTCATCGCGTCAGCTCCAGCGCCGTGCGGTCACCGCTCCTGCACCAGATCATCTCGTTCTTCCTCTTTTCAACCCCGGCCGACGCATTTACTGTCCAGTTACCGGCTCGTAGCTTTTCGCCCTCAACCCCGCTCGGTACCACGCCCAAGAGAGCGAGCCGCCGCCACTGTGAGGAGTTCCAATCATGCGGAAAACCCTTTCTGCGGTAGCCATCACGGCCCTGTTGACGGCAGCGCTCGTCGCCCCGAACCAGGCCGTGGCAACAACTCCGGCGCCGATCCAGCCCTGGCTCGCCGCCCAGCTGAGCAAACCGTCCCTGCTGACTCCGCGGACCACGGTCCTTGTCCATGGCAACGACCTTGCCGCAGCCCGGAACGCCGTCAAGGCAAGCGGCCTGCGCCTGCTGTCGACGTACGCCAAGATCGGCGTGGCCGTTGCTGAAGGCAGCCGTTCGCAGATCCTTGCCGCTCGCAACCAACCTGGTGTGACCTATCTCGAAGGCAACCAGCCGATCGACATCCACCTCGGTACGTCGCACCAGGCCACCCGTGGCAAGGAGGCGATCGCGACTCGTACCGGCGCCGACGGCAAGGCCCTCGACGGGCGTGGTGTCGGCGTCGCGGTGATCGACAGCGGGGTCGACCCGGGTCACCCGTTCTTCCGCAATGCCGACGGCAGTTCGGCAGTGGTGCGGAACCTCAAGATCGTCTGCGACCCGTTGACCGAGGCGACCTGCCTGCCGCTGGACGCGGGCGCGGTCGATACCGACCTGCTCGCGGTCGGCGGTCACGGCACCCACGTGAACGGCATCGTGGCCGGCCGCAACGTGACGCTGTCCGACGGGACCAAGCTGCAGGGTGCCGCCCCCGGCGCCTCGCTCGTCTCGATCTCGGTCGGCGCCGTGCTGCTGATCGTCGGCGCCGACGCCGCGCTCAACTGGGTGCTCGAGAACCATGCCGCACCCTGTGGCACCGGCGTGCCCGCGAGCAAGTGCCCGCCGATCAAGGTGACGAACAACTCGTACGGCCCGGTGGGCGGCGGCGCCTTCGACCCGAACTCCGCCACCGTCAAACTCCAGCGCGCGCTCGCGGCCGAAGGCGTCGTGACCGTCTGGGCCGCCGGTAACGACGGCGGCGACGGCAGCACCGCGCTGACCAACCCGTCCGGGCAGGACCCGACCGGCGGCATCCTGTCCGTCGCGTCGTACTACGACCAGGCCACCGGCACCCGCGACGGCCAGGTCTCGTCGTTCTCCTCGCGCGGCAAGAACGGCAGCGTCGGCACCTACCCGGACCTGGCCGCGCCCGGTGAGGACATCACCTCGTCGTGCCGGATCTACCTGCCGGTCTGCACTACCGGGCTGGCTCCGCTCGAGCTCGGCGACTACAACACCATCAGCGGTACGTCGATGGCCGCGCCGCATATCGCCGGGATCGTCGCCCAGTTGTTCCAGGCGAACCCCTCGGCCACTCCGGCCCAGGTCGAGACGGCCCTGGTCTCGACCGCACACCAGTTCACCAACGGAGCGCCGTACCAGCCGGATCCGCGCGGCGGCAGCACCTCGTACGACAAGGGCCACGGCCTGGTCGACGTGGTCGCCGCGTCGGACGCCGTTCGCTGAGGCCTGATCAGTCGGCAGCGCCTGCCGGGAAGGAGGCGCTGCCGGGCTGGTCAACCCTGATCCGACGAGAGGTCGCCGTGCTGGGAACAGCGGGCGGACCAGCCCATCGGATGCACCTGGACGACCATCCGCCGCCGGCACTCGCCGCAGTAACGCGGCGGCTCCATCGCGAGCGCCTGGGCGCACGCCTCGTGATTGCCTTCGGCCGTGGGCCCGCCGCAATGACCGCAATAGAGCATCGTGCGCAGTGTTTTCATCGCGTACGCGGCGTGGAAACCTCTGTCTTCAGGCAGAGGAGGAAACGCCGCTCCCTCCCTTCAGGAAAGTGTCGGTGGCGGGCGCCACCATTGGTGTTGTGTCCAGGTACCGGCTTGTCCCAACCCCAGCCCAGGAGACTGCGCTGCGGGGGCACTGCGGCCACGCCCGGTACGTGTGGAACCTGGGTCTCGAACAACGGCTGATGTGGCGACCCGGACGGCCACCCACCCCCGGCTACCTGGCCCAGTGCACGCAGTTGACCGAAGCCCGCGCGGCGGAACCCTGGTTGGCGGCCGGGTCGCAGACGGTGCAACAGCAAGCACTGCGCGACCTCGACCAAGCCTGGCGGAACTTCTGGGGCGGTATCCACTCCCGACCGAGCTGGCGGAAGGAAGGGCAGCACGAGGGGTTCCGGATCGTCGGGCCACAGGCCCAGCGGATCGAGCGGCTCAACCGCAGGTGGGGCCGAGTGTGGGTGCCGAAAGCCGGTTGGATCAAGTTCCGCTGGTCGCGGCAGGTGCCGGGTGCGAAGTCGTACCGGATCAATCGCGACTCGGCAGGGCGGTGGCACATCGCCTTCGCTGCCATCCCCGACCCGATCCCCGCCCCCGGCACCGGCACCGGCACCGGCACCGGGGAAATGGTCGGGATTGACCGCGGTGTTGCCGTGTCGGCAGCACTGTCCACCGGTGAACTGCTCGCATGCCCCGGACTGCGCGGCACCGAAAAGACCCGGCTGAAGCGGCTGCAACAGCAGCTCGCGCGGTGCCGACGCGGGTCGAACCGACGTACCCGGGTCAAAACCGCCATCGCCCGACTCAGGGCCCGCGAAACCGACCGACGCAAGGACTGGGTCGAGAAGATCTCCACCGACATCGCCCGTCGGTTCGACCTGATCCGGGTCGAAGCCCTCAAGATCCGCAACATGACCCGCTCGGCCCGCGGCACCGTCGAGAAGCCGGGCCGGAACGTGCGGCAGAAGGCCGGGTTGAACCGGGGCATCCTCGCTAACGGCTGGGGACTGCTCGTCACCCGCCTGGAGCAAAAAGCACCCGGCCGGGTCGAGCGGGTCAACCCGGCCTACACGAGTCAGACGTGCGCGGCGTGCGGGCATTGCGCGTCGGAGAACCGCGAGAACCAAGCGGCCTTCCGATGCCTCGCCTGCGGGCATACCGCACATGCTGATGTGAATGCAGCTAGGAATATCGCGGCCGGACGGGCCGTGACCGCACGCCGAGGCACGAGGTCTGTGCCGTTGAAGCGTGAACCTCATCTCGCTACCTCCACGTAGCGGGTTGGAATCCCCCACCTCCAGGCGGGGGAGGACGTCAAAGTGTCTTCTGGAGTTCCTTGACCGGCATCTTGAGGTCGGCCAGGAGGTCGAGGTCCGCCGTGGCCGGGCGGCCCAGCGTGGTCAGGTAGTTGCCGACGATGACGGCGTTGATGCCGCCGAGCAGGCCCTCGCGGGTGCCGAGGTCGCCGAGGGTCAGCTCACGCCCACCGGCGTACCGCAGGATGGTCTTCGGCATCGCCAGGCGGAACGCCGCGATCGTGCGCAGCGCGTCCTTGCCGTCCATGATCTCCATATCGCCGAACGGCGTGCCCGGACGCGGGTTGAGGAAGTTCAGCGGGACCTCGTGCGGCTCGAGCTCGGCGAGCTGCGCGGCCAGCTCGGCGCGCTGCTCCAGCGTCTCGCCCATCCCGACCAGGCCGCCGCAGCACAGCTCCATACCGGCGTCCTTGACCATCTGGCAGGTCTCCCAGCGCTCCTCGAAGGAGTGCGTGGTGACGACGTCGCCGAAGTAGGAGCGGGCGGACTCGAGGTTGTGGTTGTACCGGTGGACGCCCATGGCGGCCAGCTCGTCGACCTGCTCCTGGGTCAGCATGCCGAGCGAGCAGGCGATGTTGATCTCGACTTCAGCCTGGATCGCCTCGATGCCCGCCTTGACCTGCGACATCAGGCGGTCGTCGGGACCGCGGACGGCGGCGACGATGCAGAACTCGGTCGCGCCGGTCTTGGCGGTCTCCTTGGCGGCCTCGACCAGCTCGGGGATGTTCAGCCAGACGGCCCGCACCGGCGAGGTGAACTGGCCGGACTGGGAACAGAAGTGGCAGTCCTCCGGGCAGCCGCCGGTCTTCAGGCTGATGATGCCCTCGACCTCGACCTCTTCACCGCACCACTTCACCCGGACCTGATGGGCGAGCGCCAGCAACTCGTCGATCGATGCGTCGGGCAACTTCAGCACCTCGATCAGGTCTGACTCGCTGAGGCCCTCGCCCCGCTCCAGAACCTGCTCGCGCGCTTTGACGAGGATCTCGCTCATGGCTCTCCCTGCGTGCTCAGCGGCCGCCTCACGGCCTGCTCGAACGGTCGGCCCACAGTAAGCGATGGGCGCCGCGAAAATTTTTCTGGATCTTTTTTCTGGAAACTCGTAACCCCCTCGATTCCCTCTCGTTGATGTGTGCAGAGGCGGTTACTACCGGTAGTCGCCAGACAGTGACAAGGAGCAACAGATGCGTCAGGAGGTCGAAACACTCCAACGCGGTTGCTCCGCGCTGTACAGTGAGTAATAGAGAGCTCGGGTCGCTGGCCATGGTTGGCGACCCGATTCCAGACGCCGGGCGCCTCACCCCGGCTTGAGTGGGCCCCTCGGGAAACGATTTGGGCGGAAACGTTCCCGAGGGGCTCATTCCCTTTTCCGGCACCTTTGCTCCCGCATTCCAGCGGTTTGAGCGGTGCGACGGGCCTCCTCCTGCGCCGACCTGAGCGGTTCAGGCGGGTTTCGCGCAGTATTCGCGCCTCGCCACGCTGCCGGGGTCTGCCCGGGTAACGCGCAAGACTCCCGCGGCCTTTCCAGGCTGGTCATCCCGGCCCGCTGCCTCCGCATCAATTCTGGAGGCTCTTTAAAGAATGCGCCGGGATTCCCCACAAAGGCCCGATCGGCCCGAATAGGGGCATTCCGACACGAACTCTCCGTTACAACCATGTCTCAATTAGTCAATCACACACCGTTGCCAGAGGCCCCTATCCCAGCCGGGCTATTGAGTTACCTCGGCCTCGGCGGGCGTCGTACGGATCTCGACGATGGGCAAACGGAGCGCGGCGGGTGCCGTGGCCGGCACCACCGGCTTGGCGGGCGTGATGGGTTTCACTCGCTCGTACGCCGTACCGAGCGCCGGGCGGTGGTCTTCGTCACCCTTGTTCGGCCAGAACGACATCGCCCGTTCCGCCTGAGCGGTGATCGTCAGGGACGGGTTGACGCCGAGGTTGGCGGAAATCGTGGAGCCGTCCATGATGTGCAGGCCCTCGTAGCCGTAAACCCGCTGGTACGGATCGACCACGCCGGTCTCGGCCGAGTCGCCGATGGCGCAGCCGCCGATGAAGTGCGCGGTCATCGGCACGTTGAAGGGTTCGCCGATGGTCCCACCCGGGGTGCCGTTCATCAGTTTGGCCATCCGGCGGACGACCTCGTTCGCGACCGGGATCCACGACGGGTTCGGCGCGCCATGACCCTGTTTCGAGGTGAGCCGCCACCGCCCGAACCGGTCGCGTTTTCCGTACGTGGTGATCGAGTTGTCGGCCGTCTGCATCACCAGGGCGATGATCGTGCGCTCCGACCAGTGCTTCAGGTCGTACAGCTTGCGCAGGCTCTTGCGCTGCTTGACCATCTCCCGCACCCACACCCGCCAGCGCGGGTCCGGCCCGTCGCCATCGGTCAAAACCGTTTGCAGCAAGGACATCGCGTTACTGCCCTTGCCGTAGCGCACGGGCTCGATGTGGGTGATGTCGTCCGGGTGGAACGACGAGGTGATCGCGACACCGCGGGTGTAGTCGACGTCCTTCTCGTTCGCGATGACGCCGAGCAGGGATTCGGAGTTCGTCCGGGTGAGCACGCCCAGGCGGTCCGACAATGCGGGCAGCTTGCCCTCGTCGCGGAGGCGGTGCAGCAGCTTGGCCGTGCCGAGGGCGGACGCGGCGAAGATCACCTGGCGGGCCGTGAACCGCCGCACCCGCTTGCGGTTCGACGTACGGCGGGTGTCGATCGCGTAGCCGCCGCCTGGCAGTGGCTCGACCGAGGTCACGGTGGTGAGCGGATAGACCTCGGCGCCGGCCTTCTCGGCCAGGTAGAGATAGTTCTTGGTCAGGGTGTTCTTGGCGTTGTGCCGGCAGCCCGTCATGCACTCGCCACAGTTGATGCAGCCCCTGCGGCGCGGGCCGGCGCCACCGAAGTACGGGTCGTCCACCTCGACCCCAGGTTCGCCGAAGAAGACGCCGACCGGTGTCGGGCGGAACGTCTCCCCCACGCCCATGTCGTCGGCGACCTGCTTCATCACCTCGTCGGCCGGCGTCATCCCGGGGTACGTCGTGACGCCGAGCATGCGCTTGGCCTGGTCGTAGTACGGCGCGAGCTCGTCCCGCCAGTCGGTAATGTGCGCCCACTGCTTGTCGGCGTAGAACGCGGGCAGCGGTTCGTACAGGGTGTTCGCGTAGACGAGGCTGCCGCCGCCGACGCCCGCACCGGACAGGATGATCACGTCGCGCAGGGCGGAGATCCGCTGGATGCCGTACATCCCGAGCCGTGGCGCGAACAGGAAGCGCTTCTTGTCCCAGGAGTTCTTCGCGAACCCGGCGTCGTCGAAGCGCGCACCGGCCTCGAGCACCGCGACGCGATACCCCTTCTCGGTCAGCCGCAACGCGCTCACGCTGCCGCCGAAGCCCGAGCCGATGACCAGGACGTCGTAGTCGTAGCTCATGCGCGTCCCAGTTTCTTGAGGATCTTCAGGGCGGTCGTCATCAGGTCCGCGTAGGCCTCGTCGCTGAGCCCGTGGCTGGCGGCGATCGGCAGTAGGCGCTGGGTCGCGATGGCTTGCGGGTCGACGTACCGGCGGATGCCTTCGGTGCCCTGGCGGCGGCCGAGGCCGGAGGCTCGCATGCCGCCCATCGGGGTGTCGATCGAGCCGAAGGTGGCGGCGTAGCCCTCGTTGACGTTGACCGTGCCGGCGATCAGCTGGCCCGCCACGATCCGGCCGCGGCGGGTGTCGCGGGTCCAGACGCTCGCGTTCAGGCCGTACTCGCCCTCGTTCGCGCGCTGGATCGCCTCGGACTCGTCGGCGAACCGGTACAGCGAGATGACCGGGCCGAACGTCTCGTTGTCGAAGCACTCCATCTCGGGAGTGACGCCTTCGAGCACGGTCGGCTCATAGAACAGCGGGCCGAGATCGGGTCGCGCCTTGCCGCCGGTGAGCACCTTCGCGCCCTTCGCGACGGCGTCGTCGACGTGCCGGCTGACGGTGTCGAGCTGGGCCTGCGAGATCAGCGAGCCCATGTCGACGTCCCAGCCGGTCCCGGCCGACAGGCGCATCTTTTGCACCCGGCCGACAAAGGCGGAGACGAACGCGTCGTACACCTGGTCGGCGACGTACAGCCGTTCCATCGAGACGCAGAGCTGGCCGGCGCTGGCGAAGCAGGCCCGTACGGCGCCCTCGGCCGCGCGGTGCACGTCGGCGTCGCGCAGGACCAGCATCGGGTTCTTGCCGCCGAGCTCGAGCGAGCAGCCGATCAACCGCTCGCCGGCCTGCTTGGCGACGATCCGGCCGGTCTTGGTCGAACCGGTGAAACAGATGTAGTCACTGTTCCTGATTATCTCGCTGCCAACAGTCACACCTTCGCCGTTTACGACCTGCCAGACGTCACGCGGCAGCCCGGCCTCGTAGAGCAGCTCGACCGCGCGCAAGGCGGTGAGCGGTGTCTGGCTGTCCGGCTTGTGCACGACCGCATTCCCCGCGAGCACCGCGGGGATGCCGTCGGCCACGGCCATGCTGAGCGGGTAGTTCCAGGGCGAGATGATGCCGACCAGGCCCTTCGGCACGAACCGCTGCTCGGCCCGGGTCAGGACCGGGAACATGCCGAGTTTGCGCTGCGGCGAGAGCAGTTCCGCCGCCTTCCGGCCGTAGTACCGGGCGGTCAGCGCGACGTGCGCGACCTCCTCGAAGGCCTGCTTCCGGGCCTTGCCGGACTCGCGCTGCACCAGGTCGCTCAGCTCGTGCCGATGCTCCAGCACCAGGTCGTGATAGCGCAGCAGGATGTCGGCGCGATCGGCGATGGCCGTACCCTTCCAGGCACGCTGGGCCTTGCGGGCCGACCGGCTCGCGGCCTGCACATCGGACTGGTCCGAGATCGGCAGGTCGGCGATCGGCTGGCCGGTGGCCGGCGCGTACGTCGTCCGGGTGCCGGCGGTCGCGTGCAACAGACCGGCCAGGCGGCGGATGACCGACTGATCGGTCGCGTACGACGCCTTCGGGTCGAGCTCGGGGTCAGCAGGAATCGAAGTCTGCTCGCTCATCTCGCCAGGCTACCTGTGGGTAACTCGCCTGTCAGTAGTTCACCGTTTGACTTTGCGTGTCGTGAGGGGCGTCACCCGCTAATCTGTGCGCCACAAGGCAATTTCGCAAGGCTTTTGCGCGCGGCCCTGGAGGTCCAGGGAACACCGGCGAACCTAACAGAACAGGCGCCGGCTGGTGGGGCGAGAAAGGCATCGAAACGATGGTGGACAGCGGGGGTATCTGGCGGCCTGGCCGTGCCGAGGACGAGGTCGCCCAGGTGCTCGAGGCGGCGCAGGTCCTGGTCGAACAAGGCCGTGTCGACGAGGCCGAGCCGTACCAGCAAAAGGCCGTCCGGCTCGCGTATGAGCTGATCGACAACTACCCGAACGACTCCCGCGGGCGACACCTGCTGGCCAGTACCAGCTACGAGCTCGCCGCCTCCCTCAACGCCCTCGAGCGGTACGACGAGGCGCTGGTCGCCCTCGACAACGCCGAGAGCGGTTACATCGAGCTGGCCTCCTCGGGTCAGGTCGACGTGGCGCCGCAACTGGCCGATGTGCAGGCCCGCCGGGCGATGACCCAGGCGCATCGCGGGTACGGCGCGACCGCCGTACTGGAGATCGACAGCGCCGTCATCACCTATGGCGCGCTTTCGGCCGGCGAGTCGAGCCTGCAACCGGACTTCGCCCGCGTCCTCGCGATGAACGCACTGATCCTCCGGCGGTACGGCGACGCCGACCTGGCCGTGGCCTCCGCGGACGCCGCGATCCGGTTGTTCCTGCAGTTGGCGGGCCAGATCAACCACGCTCCGCAGGCGCCGAGTTATGCGCGCTACCTGTGTACGGCGAGCGCGGTCGCGGCCGATATCCACGCCGAGGCCGGCCGGTTCGAGGTGGCTTTGCAGGCGGACGAGATCGGGGTGTCGACCGCGGACACGCTGGCCGACTCGGACTCCCCGGCGGATCTGCGCACGCTCGTCGGCATGCTCACCCGCAAGGGCCGCCACCTCGCCGAGATGGGCCGGCAGGACGAGGCCGAGGTGTGCCTGGAATCGGCGTTCGCGACCGACCGGGAGATGGCCGATCAGGTCGTCGCCGAGATCAGCCAGCCGTTGCCGCCGACGTTGACCTCGGCCCTGGATCTCGCGGCCGAGCACCTCGGCGAGTTCGAGGAGTACGGACGGCTGTGCGCGCTGACCAAACCCGCCGAGGGGATGACGCTGGCCACCGTCTCGGGCCGCTGCGATCCGGAAACGGCCGCCTTGCGCGGGGTCGAGCTGGCCGCCCTGGTCCGGCCGCTGTTCGCGAAGGACACCCAGGCGGCGCTCACGCTCGGGCTCGAGGCGCACTACCTGTTCGCGTTGTCGTCGGAGCGCCAGTCGCAGCACATGCGGTACGAGTTGAGCAGCTTCGGCCCGCCCTGGGCGCAGGTGCTACTCGACATCTCGAAGGCGTACCAGGAGGCCGGCGCGATGGAGTTCGCGCTAGACCTCGCCGGTTCGGCCGCGACCGTCGCCGGCATGCTGATCCCCTTCGCCGGCGGCGACGACGCCATCCGCGCCCTCGCCGCCACCTGCTTCCGCCACAACGGGGACCTACTCGCCGCCAACGGCGACTTCACCGCCTCCGAACACGCCCACGGCGCCGCCCGCAAACTAGAAGCCAACGACCTCTAGTTATTCGCGGCGCAGTGATTCGGGTGTGATCTTGGTGGCGATCGCGGGGAGGGTTATTGCGCCTGCGAGGAGGGCCAGGCCGAGGCCTGCCAGGGTGAGCAGGGCGACCGAGCGCCAGGGCAGGTAGTCGATCGCTCCGCCGAAGGCTAGGTAGCCCGCGCCCGCGAGTAGTCCGAGGGCGCCGGCGAGCGGGATGCCGAGCAGCAACGGCAGCACCATCTGACCGACCTGGCCCGCTCGCAAGGTGCCGACCGGTACACCGACGGCACGCAAAGACGCGATCTGCCGGCGTCGTTCCAGCAGCCGGTCGAACGCTCCGATCAGCAATGCCAGCAGCCCGATCGCCAGCGCCGCTCCCCCGACCGCCCAGACCATGGCGCGATAACCGGCCACCATCGCGATCTCACCCTCGTACATCGCGTGCGACGAATCGGTTAGCACCGCTCCCGCGGGAAGGGCTTGCACGAAGGCGCTCCGGGTCCCCGGCGGCAGTTCGACGTACACCTGCTCGGCAAACGCCAGCTTCGCGATCGCCTGCGGCACAAAGAGAACGGGCTGTCCCGACGAGGGCCAGAGGTCGTTCCGCAGGGTTCCGCGAAGGACGTCGGCCGACGCCGGGACCACGATCGGCCGGCCGAAGCGCGGCTCGAGCTGATAACGCGCGGTCTTCTTCGCCGCCGGGATCACCCAGGCCGGACGGCTTTCGGCACAACCCGTTAGGCCTTGGACGAGTACCCGCAGGTCAGCGCAGGTGCCGACAATCGCCTCGATGCAGCCCGTCGTACCGTTCAGGCATCCCTTCTGGTGCAAGATGCTCAGCTCGGCGATGACCCGTGCACCCGGCACGGCCTGGATGCCCTTGGCGGCCGTCGGTCGCGGATCACCACTCATCGACGAGACCGGCAGGATCTCCGGCTGGCTCGTGGCCTTGACCGCCTCGACGTACTGCGGGGTGGCTTCCCAGGCGCCGAGCACGCAGCGCCCGCCCGCGACTACGAACAACGCGGCCACCAGACCTGCGACGACCCGGCTGGTCGATGACGGTTCGTACTGGAGACGACGCGCGGCGAGCAGGAGGCCGGCCCGGCGCGACGTACGGGCTAATCCGTCGGCGACCAGGCGAACCAGCACCGGGATTGCGAGCGGCAGGCCCAGACCGGTCAGCGCAGCGGCCGCCGCGAAGACCAGGAACGCGCCCATGCCCGCGTCACCGCCGTCCTCGGCCGCCGGGTCGAGGACGATGCCGGTCAGCAGCGCCACTCCGGCCATGACCGGGATCAGCCGAGCGATGGACGGACGCCGTACGGCACCACGCCTCTCGGCCAACGGCTGCCGGATCGCGGCCCGCGCCGGCAACACCGCCACGACCGCGGTGACGGCCACCAAGGCGACGGCTAGCGCCACCTGAAGCCATAGCGGTACGCCGACCGGCCGCCGTAGCCAGTCGGCCCGGGCCCGGACGGCCGCCTCGACCAGCGGCGCGGTCAAACCGAAGACCAGCAGGCCGATCAACGCCCCGACCAGTGTGAGTACGGCGCTTTCGGTGGCGGAGACCAACCGCGTTCGCAGCGGGGTAAGGCCGAGCAGGCGGAGTGAGGCCAACCGGCGATCGCGGGTGCCTGCCGACAAACGCGAGGCCGTCGACAGCAGGATCAACAGCGGTACGACTACCACCAGGCTGACCACGATCAGGAGCTGGACCTTGTCCCGAACGAGCTGGAGATTCGGGTCGATGCTCGCGATCGAGAAGCCGATCAGGAAGCACAACACGGACGTGACGACGAGCCCGGCCAGGATCATCGCGAGAGCGCGACTTCGACTGCTGGCCCAGGCCAGGCGGATGCCCAAGCCGAGCGCGGCCGTCATTCGGTCAGCCTGCCGTCGCGGAGCACGCATTCTCGATCGGCATGCGCCGCGACGCGAGCGTCGTGGGTGACCAGCAGTAGGCCGATACCCCGCCCCCGGGCCGCGGTGAGGAGGGCGTTCAGGACGATGTCGCCGTTGACGCTGTCGAGGGCACCGGTCGGTTCGTCCGCGAAGACCACGGCCGGTTGGTGCACGAGCGCCCGGGCGACCGCGGCCCGCTGGCCCTGGCCGCCCGAGACCTGAGCCGGACGCTGGTGCGCGACCTCGGCGATGCCCAGCTCACCGAGCAGTTCTACGGCCTGGGCTAGCGCGACGCGTCGCGACGAACCGGTCAGCAACAGTGGCAGGGCAACGTTCTCGACCAGGCTCAACTCCGGCACGAGATCCCCGAACTGGAAGACGAAACCCATCTCGCTCAGCCGGGTCGCGCTCCGCCGCCGCTCGGTGATGTCGTCGATCCGGCGGCCGCGGATGTGCACCGAACCGCTGTCGGGCGCGAGGATCCCGGACAGCACGTGCAGCAACGTCGACTTGCCAGAACCACTCGGGCCCATCAGGGCGACGACCTCGGCCGGGCGGACCGCGATCGACACCCCGTCGAGCGCCTGCGTACTGCCGAAACGCTTGGTCAGACCCGCGCCGACGACCACCCCCTCGGAGGCCGCGGCGCGGGTGCTCTGATTGCCGGTCTCCGTGGCCGTCATGACTTGACCTCGAGCAGATGGCCGGCTCGTTCGATCCAGTCGAGATCAGCTTGCAGGTGGCCGATCTCGTACTCGCCGGCGAGTTGGCCGATCTCGTCCGCCTCGACCTTAGCGGCGATGATCTCGCGCATCCGGGCGATGTGGACCCGGCGCTGCGCATCGAGCACCTCGGCGGCCGACCGGCCGGACCTGAGCGCCACGACCACCTTCGCGAACAGGACGCCCGGCTGAACCTGCGCCACCTCGGGCGTCGCCAGCCAGGTCTCCAACTCGGTCACGCCTTCGGGAGTGATCGCGTAGACCTTGCGGTCTGGCCCACCGCCCGCCTCGGTGCCGGCCAACTGGACCAGGCCGTCACGTTGCAGCCGCGCGAGGGTTGCGTAGACCTGGCCGATCTTCATGGGCTGGTTCCGGCCGAAGCTCTCGTCGTACTCCTGCTTGAGCGTGTAGCCATGCGAAGGCGCCGCCTCGAGCAGGCCGAGGAACCTGTGTCCGACTGACATAACCGCGACTATACACTTGGTGTGCACATGCGGGTACTACTTCAGCTGAGGGATCCGACGAAGAGGCCGGCTTCGGCGTCGGTCATGCCGGTTTCGGTGATGACGAGGGCCGTTGCCTGGTGCAGGTCTCCGTTGGCCTTCAGCGCCCGGACGCGGTCGGCCAGGCTGTTGCCTCGTGGGCGGTCGACGGGCCGGGCTGTCGGCAGGACGAAGGTGCCGTAGCGGATCTCTTCGACGATATCCCTGGCGTCGCCGAGGTCGAGCCCGGTGCGGTCGCGGATGATCTTGACCGCCATCAGGTTCTTCTTGGTGGTGAGCAGGAAGCGCACCTGCTCGATATCGGCGGCAGTCACCTTCGCCCGCCCGGCGGCCACCGCGGCCAGGTCTTCTTCCTTACGCTTCCCGAAAAGTCCCATGGCGGGAGTCTGCCAGCAGGGACGGCCATCCCACTGTTTGAAACCGGCCGCTCGAAGCTGGAGTCAAGTCCGCTGATTGCAGGTTCCTGCAATGGGGCCGGCGAACTTTGGGTGGGAGCCGGCCGTCGGGGAGCATGAGTGCGGTACTGCGTGATGAGGCGATGGAGGGGCACATGTTTCCAGGTTGGGGCCGATCGAGGCCGATAGCGTTTGCGACGGCTCTGGTGCTGGCCGGGCAGGCGTTCGCGGCCGGGCCGAGTATGGCGGCTGATCCGGCCGGCACGGTGGATGTGAACCGGATCCCGTCGCCGACGCCGGTGATCGAGGTGCTGGGGGCATCACCGGAGGGGGTGCTTTACCACGCCTACGAAAGCGGCACGAATCCGTTGGACGGCGTGACGATGCTGAAGCCGACGGGCCAACCTTCCTACGAGGTGTCGAGCGACTTCAAGTACCTCAAGGGCGACAAGATCTTCGACGGCGCCGGGAAGTACCTGATGATCGGCAGCACGACCGAGCGGACCTGCACCTCGGTGCCGGCGCCGGCGCGACCGCGAGATCAGAACGGCGCGTCGTACACCCCGTTCGGCTGGCTGGCCGAGAACGGGCAATGGATCACGGCCGATGCGAACGGTTGCCGGGTCACCGGACAAGGACCGGTCATCGGTGCCTACGAACTGGCAGCGGCTGACGAGTCGGGTTACGTCACGGCATCGACGGAAGGCGGAGGCTTCGTCTACCCGACCTACCACTCCTACGCCGCTCCGGATCAGCCAAAGGCCATCGACACCGGCGGGCACAGTGCTTATGCCTACGGGTTCGCCCTGGACGGTTCGGTGGTCACCTGGGCAGAGCGCGACACCAACAGCGTGGGAGACGGTTATGTGATTCGGTCGTCGACCACTGGCGCGCCGGCCACGGTGACCAGCGTGGCGGGCGTAGTGGACAACACGGCGATTATCGGCTCGGCGACCGGGTGGGCCGCCTGTAAGAGCAGCAGCGCAACCTGCAAGGCCGGGTCGATCAGCACGGCCGGAGTCGTGACCGAGGCCCTCGGCAGCCGTTCGCTGGCCAGTGACGGCAGCCGGTTCCTGGTGGACACGTATGGCAGCTCGCCCGGCGTGGACGCGGCCACGGTGGTCGACGGTAACCACTGGACGCGCGTCGAGACGGTAGTGCTGCCGCCAGTGAGCTACGCAGTGAGCCTGGGCGCCGGAGTCGTCAGCTATATCGACAGCCAAGGCTTTAGCCGGCGGCCTTTCACCAAGTCGGGCAGCACCATTTCGCTGGGTGGGCCGACCAAGGTCACCTATTCCGGCGAGTACAGGGTGTCGCGGGACGGACGTCGGACGGCGTATCTCGACCAGGACGACGATCTGTGGCTGATCACGGACGATGGCGTGAAGACGCGGGTCTTCGACGCAGTCGGAATCGTCGCGGTCGTGCAGACCGAAAATGAGGCACCATTCCAGCTGTCCGGCCATCGGTTGCTCTGGATCAAGTCCGTCTACCCCAGCTCCGGATGCTCGCCCGTCGCGTGTGACCCCGAATACGAGAGGGCGATGCTGTACGACCTCCGGACCGGGGTCAACACCGACCTGGGAGAGTACGTCGACGGCAAGCAGTTCGCGCTTTGGGGCAACTACCTGGCGTACAGCGAGGCGTCCGGCCGTATCCTGCGCAAGGACCTCTCCAGCGGTGCCGTCGTAGAGGTGAAGGCTGCCGGCCCGAGGGTTGCCGGGCTGGACGTCAACGGCACGATCGTGGCTTGGTCCACGTGCGTCTTGGCAGATGGAGATCCGTGTCGTGTCTCCAAGGTCGGCTATCGGGTCGTTTCGGGAACGTTTGAACCAGCCGAGCTGACCAGCGAGCACTCCAACCAGGTTTCGCTGACTGGTGGCTACCTGGCCTTCACGACATCGGCGGAGTTCCGGGATGCGCCGGTCTTCCTGAAGACCGTGAAACTCGGAGTGGCCGGTATGTCGACGGTGGGTCAGTTGGGGCGCAACTCCTGGGCCTCCGTCATGTTCGAAGCCTTCGACGAGACCGTCGGATGGATCGGCACCGATGGAGTGACCAGGTTGACTCCGCTGGCTGCCTTCACGGCCCGCCCGCGGTACCTCGGCAATGCGACCGGAGCCGCGTCCTTCCCGCTGAACAGCAGCTGGATCCTCGAACTGCCGATCAGCAAGGCGTTGCCGACCTGCACGGTCACCATCAAATCCGGTACGACGGTCAAGCGGACGATCCCCTGTACGACGAGCGTCGGCGCGGCCCGGGCGGTCTGGAACGGCCGGGACACCGCCGGCAATCTCGTTGCCAAGGGCACGTACTCGTGGACACTCACCGGGTCGGACGCCGATGGCGGCCTGCTGTGGTGGAACGGCTCCGCGAATCCCATCAGCGGATCCGTCACCGTCACTTGAGTTAGACCCGCAGGGCCGGTCAGACGCGGAGGGCGGCGCGGATGACCGGCCAGGCTTTGTTGCCGAGGGCGCGGTCGGCCTCGGGGGCGCCGCCTCGGTCGAGGTTGGCGCCGAGGCCGGAGGGTTCTTCGCCGGGCAGGATGACGCGATGGCCCGCATCCGTGCCGACCAACGACTGAGTGCCCTCACGCCGTACGACGATATTGCGGGCGAAGTCGGCGGCGGGCCAGACGTGGTCGTCGCCGCCCGCGATCAGGATCAGCTCACCCGCGAACCGCTCGACCGGGATCGCGGCGGCGTCGGCGTGCGGGCAGACTCGCAGCGCCGCGGCGTACATCTCGGTGTAGCTCGGGTACGACGGGTTGGCAGGCGCCCAGCCGCCGACGTACGGGACGAACGGCAACGGCACGCCCTCACGGGTCCACGCGGAACGGCGCGCCGCCTCCGACGAACCGAGGCCCGCCCAGACGTGGGAGGTCGGAGCGGCCGCGATGACGACGTCGATGCGTGGATCGATCGTGCCGAGCAGGAGCGCCGCCTCGGCACCTCTGGACGTACCCATCACGGCGATCCGGTCTGTGCGCCTTGCCAGGGCGTCGAGATGTACGGCGAACGACTCGAGCGGGATCTCGCGGATGCCGTCCGGGCCGAACCACTTCGGTGCGATCACGTCCACGCCGATGGCCTCGAAGACCGCGGCGCGGGCGAGATGCGGTACCCCGCTGGATCCGTGCAGGAGCAGCAGGCCGGTCGTCATGGCGTCAGCCGACGACGACCTCGACGCGCTGGAACTCCTTCAGCTCGGTGTAGCCGGTCGTCGCCATGGCCCGTTTGAGGGCGCCGACGAGGTTCATCGTGCCGTCGGGGACCCAGGACGGGCCGAACAGGATCTGCTCCATCGTGCCGGTGACGCCGACCTCGACCCGCTCACCCCGCGGCAGATCCGCATGCCAGGCCTCGGCACCCCAGTGGAACCCGCCACCCGGCGCGTCCGAAGCACGCGCCAGCGGCGAACCGACCATGACCGCGTCGGCGCCACAGGCGATCGCCTTCGCCACGTCGCCGGAACGACCAACCGAACCGTCGGCGATGACGTGCACATACCGCCCGCCGGACTCGTCCATGTAGTCGCGCCGGGCCGCCGCCACATCCGCCACGGCCGAGGCCATCGGCACCGCGACACCCAGCACCGACCGGGTGGTGTGGGCCGCGCCGCCGCCGAACCCGACGAGCACGCCCGCCGCGCCGGTCCGCATCAGGTGCAGAGCCGCCTGGTGAGTCGCACAACCGCCGACGATGACCGGGACGTCCAGGTCGTAGATGAACTGCTTGAGGTTCAACGGCTCGGCCTGACCGGAGACGTGCTCCGCCGAGACCGTCGTACCGCGGATGACGAACAGGTCGACGCCCGAATCCACCACGTGCTTGGCGAACTGCTTGGTCCGCTGCGGCGAGAGCGCCCCGGCGACGGTGACACCCGCATCCCGGATCTCCTGCACGCGCTGGGCGATCAGCTCGGGCTTGATCGGCGCCGAGTAGATCTCCTGCAGGCGAATGGTCGCGGCCTGCTTGTCCAGCGTGACGATCTCCTCCAGCAGCGAGGTCGGGTCGTCATACCTGGTCCAGAGGCCTTCCAGGTTCAGCACGCCAAGGCCGCCGGCCTTACCGATCGCGATCGCGGTCGCCGGCGACATCACCGAGTCCATCGGCGCGGCCAGAATCGGCAGCTCGAACCGGTAGGCGTCGATCTGCCACGCGACCGAGACCTCCTCGGGATCACGCGTCCGCCGCGACGGCACGATCGCGATGTGGTCGAACGCGTAAGCCTGCCGGCCCCGCTTGGCGCGGCCGATCTCGATCTCGGTCATGGTCAGTCCTTCGGGCAGAGGAAAGGGCGGTATCAGCGGCCGGAGTAGTTCGGGGCTTCTACCGTCATCTGGATGTCGTGGGGGTGGCTTTCCTGCAGGCCGGCCGAGGTGATGCGGACGAACCGGCCCTTGTCCTGCAGCTCGGGCACGGTGCGGGAGCCGCAGTAGAACATCGACTGGCGCAGGCCGCCGATCAGCTGGTGCGCGACGGCGGCGAGCGGGCCGCGGTACGGCACCTGGCCCTCGATGCCCTCGGCGATCAGCTTCTCGTCGCTGCCGACATCGCCCTGGAAGTAGCGGTCCTTCGAGTACGACTTGCGCAGGCCGCCGGCCGACGACATCGCGCCGAGCGAACCCATGCCGCGGTAGGCCTTGAACTGCTTGCCGTTGATGAAGACCAGGTCCCCCGGCGACTCCTCGCAGCCGGCGAGCAGCGAGCCGAGCATGACCGTGTCGGCACCGGCGACCAGGGCCTTCGCGATATCGCCCGAGTACTGCAGGCCGCCGTCACCGATGACCGGCACGCCGGCGGGCTTGCAGGCCAGCGACGCCTCGTAGATGGCCGTCACCTGCGGCACCCCGACGCCCGACACCACGCGCGTCGTACAGATCGAACCTGGTCCGACGCCGACCTTGACGCCATCCGCACCGGCCTCGACCAGGGCGGCGGCGCCCTCGCGGGTGCCGACGTTGCCGCCGATGATGTCGACGCCACGGGTGGCCGGGTCGGCCTTGAGCTTGCGGATCATCTCGAGCTGCGCCTGGGAATGACCGTGCGCGGTGTCCACCACCAGCACGTCCACGCCGGCCTCGATCAGCGACATGGCCCGCTTCCAGGCCTCGCCGAAGAAGCCGATGGCCGCGCCGACCACGAGCCGGCCGCTGCCGTCCTTGGTGGCGAGCGGGAACTGGTCGCGCTTGACGAAGTCCTTCAGCGTGATCAGACCGGTGAGCTTGCCCGAATCATCGACGAGCGGCAGCTTCTCCACCTTGTGCCGGCTGAGCAGCGCCATCGCGTCGTCCGCGGAGATGCCCTGCTTGCCGGTGATCAGCGGCTGCTTGGTCATCACCTCGCGAACCGGCCGGGAGAAGTCGGTCTCGAACCGCATGTCACGGTTGGTGACGATGCCGACCAGCACGCCGGACGCGTCCACCACGGGCACACCGGAGATCCGGTACTGCCCGCAGAGCGCGTCGGCCTCGCCGATGGTCGCGTCCGGGCCGATCGTGATCGGCTGCGCGATCATGCCGGACTCGGACCGCTTGACCAGGTCGACCTGCTGGGCCTGATCCTCGACCGAGAGGTTGCGGTGCAGCACGCCGAGACCACCCTGGCGGGCCATCGCGATGGCCATCCGGGCCTCGGTGACGGTGTCCATCGCGCTCGACAGCAGCGGGATGTTGACCTCGATATTGCGGCTGACCTTGGTCTTGGTGCTGACCTCGGAAGGGATGACGTCGGATTCGACGGGCTGCAGCAGCACGTCGTCGAAAGTGAGACCGAGAACGGCGAACTTGTCGGGAACTCCGGCTGGCGTGATGTCCATGAGGCTTGCGCGCACCTTTACACAGCGAGAACGGGACACCATCCTAGCCGCGCCCGGCCACGCCTCTGAACGCACGGGTGCCACGGACCGGTTTCCCGGATCCGTGGCAGCGTGTGACGTCGTACGACGGTCAGCGGGTGACCATCACACCGTTCAGCATGGCCAGAAACTGGCGAAGGACCGTCGGGGTGAAACCGGAGTGCCCGGTCGCCGCGCGGTGCTCGGCGGACGCGCCGCCACCGGAACCCGTCAGGCCACCGAGGATCGGCAGGTTGCCGACAAGCTCGCCGACCTCGCCACCGAGGCCGGTGCCTTCTCCCTGACCCGGGTCGCCCTGCTCACCTTGCTGGCCCTGGTCCGTACCGGTGTCGGCGCCAGTATCGGTGCCGGCGTCCGTTCCAGTGTCCGTACCGGTATCGGTGCCCTGGCCGTTGCCGGTCTCGTTCTCGCCCTTGGTGCCGCCGTCATTGCCGACTCCACCTGGCGGCTGCGTCGGCGCAGTGCTCGGCACCGTGGTGGTCGCCCCACCGGTACCAGGCTGCTCCTCACCGGTCGTGGTCGGCGGCACGGTCGGAGTCGGCGTCGTCTCGGTCGGCGGCGGAGTCGTCGGGTCTGGCGGCGGCGGAGTCGTCGTCTCGGTGGGCGGCGGAGGTGTCGGCGTCGGAGTCGGCGTGGGTGTCGGAGTCGGCGCGACGGTCGGCTTGGTCGTCTCGACCGGGTCCGCGGGCTCGATCGGGTCCACCGGCCGGACCGCGTTCGTCTTCTCGGCCGGCGGCGGCTGGATCTCGATCAGCTTCTGGGTGGACTTGTCCTCGCTCACCAGCGGCGGATTCACCCGGTTCTTGTCGCTCTCGATCTTCGCCGGGAAGCTGATGACCAGCTCCGTCTGACCGCCCGTCTCCGTCCCGTCCTTCTCGCGCCGCAGCTCCTCGGTACGCCGTTCCTTGTAGTCCTTGGCGACCTTGTTGATGCGGGCCTTGTCGTTGACCGGCAGACCCTCGAGGTCGTCGGCGGGGAAGGTGATCTCCGGCAGGAAGCCGTTCACCACCTTCTCGATCATCTTCTCGTACGGCGACAGCGGGTCGCCGGTGACCGCGGCGGCGACACCGGACACCGACAGCGCGGCCACTGCGGCCACACCCAGTGCCAGCGTCCGGGTGGCGACCTTGCGGGCGAACGGATCGGTCACCGGGTTCAGCGCGGCACAGCGCGCCAGGAACGTCTCGGCGTCCTCGATGTGTTCGACCGGAAGCTCGTCCTCCACCTCCACGGCAAGTCTCAGTTCGGTCAGCAACAGGATGGCGGGATCGCTGCCGCTCGTCTCCAGTGCCTCGAACGCGGCTGCTCCACCAGCCGCCAGCAGGTCGAGTAGTGCGTCATCGGCCGCAATCGCGTCCAGGTCGTAGTTCTCAGCCATGTCGCACCCCCTCCCCAGCTGCTCGCTTCCCTTGTTTCCCCTCATGCCCCACAAACCCCCTGAGCGTGTTCAACGCTCGATGTTGTGCGACCCTCACCGCCCCCGGTGTCATCCCCAGTGCCCGGCCGGTCTCTTCCGCTGACATCCCCGCGACGACCCGGAGCAGCAGGATCTCCCGCAACTTGTCCGGCAGACGGTCCATCAAGGCGACCGCGTGCTGAACCTCCGAGTGCCGTACTGCGTGTTCTTCCGGTGTCGGCGACTCGTCCGCGCCGTCAGGCACGTCCGGTGTCGACAGGTCGGCCACCGCGAACGCCCGCTGGGCGTCGGCGACCTTCCGTGCCGCGATGCCGTACACGAATGCCTCGAACGGCCGGCCCTCATCGCGGTACCGGTTCAGCGCGCCGAACACGGCGACACAGACCTCCTGGGCGACATCGTCGACCATGTCGGCACCACCAGGGTAGGTCCACAACCGGGAGCGCACATACCGATGGGCCACTGCGCGGACGCGAGTGAGCAGATCGTTCAGTGCGGTCCCGTCGCCTGCGCTTGCCAGCGCGGCCAGGTCGCGGAGCTCCACCCGGTCCTGCAAATGCGGCGTGGTGTGAACCTCGGTCACATCGCCCCCTCGTTTCTGACCGGCCTGCGCGAGAATGGTACGGCGACCGACCCCGATTGACCAGTGGCAATCGGTGATCGGCCGCCGTAAGTTTTCACTGCGCGTGACCGCGCCCGAAGTTACCGCCGAGTGACCCTTTTCGGATCAGTGCCCGTGACCGTGCCCGTGACCGGCGCCCGCGGGCTCGTCGTCCTCGGGCTTGTCCACGACCAGCGTCTCGGTCGTCAGCAGCAGCGCCGCGATCGAGCCCGCGTTGGCGAGCGCGGACCGGGTCACCTTGACCGGGTCCAGCACGCCCTGGCCGAGCAGGTCGCCGTACTCACCGGTGGCGGCGTTGAAACCGCTGCCCGGCTCGAGCTCGGCCACCTTGGCGACCACGACGTAACCCTCGTAGCCACCGTTCTCCGCGATCCAGCGCAGCGGCTCGACAACGGCCTTGGCGACGATCTTGACACCGGAGAGCTCGTCGCCCTCCAGGCCGAGGCCGTCGGCCAGCACCCGAGCAGCGTGCACGAGAGCGGAGCCGCCACCGGCGACGATGCCCTCTTCGATCGCCGCGCGAGTCGCCGAAACGGCGTCCTCGATGCGGTGCTTCTTCTCCTTCAGCTCGACCTCGGTGGCCGCGCCGACCTTGATCACGCAGACGCCACCGGCCAGCTTGGCCAGCCGCTCCTGCAGCTTCTCGCGGTCCCAGTCGGAGTCGGTGCGCTCGATCTCGGCCTTGATCTGGTTCACCCGGGCCTCGACCGCCTCGTGCGAGCCGGCGCCCTCGACGACCGTGGTGTTGTCCTTGCTCACCACGATGCGACGGGCGGTACCGAGCACGTCCAGGTCGACCTGGTCCAGCTTGAGCCCGACCTCGGGCGCGATCACCTGGGCGCCGGTGAGGGCGGCCAGGTCCTCCAGCATCGCCTTGCGGCGGTCACCGAAGCCCGGCGCCTTGACGGCGACGGAGGTGAAGTTGCCGCGGATCTTGTTCACGACCAGGGTCGACAGGGCTTCGCCCTCGACGTCCTCGGCGATGATCAGCAGCGTCTTGCCGGACTGCACGACCTTCTCCAGCAGCGGCAGCAGGTCCGCGACAGCGGAGATCTTGCCCTGGTGGATCAGGATGTACGGGTTCTCCAGCACCGCTTCGCCGGCCTCGGCGTCGGTGATGAAGTAGGGCGAGATGAAGCCCTTGTCGAACTGCATGCCCTCGGTGAACTCGAGCTCGGTGCCGAAGGTGTTCGACTCCTCGACGGTGATGACACCGTCCTTGCCGACCTTGTCGAAGGCGTCGGCGATGAGCCCGCCGATCTCACCGTCGCGGGCGGAGATGGTGGCGACGTGGGCCATGTCGGCCTTGTCGTCCACCGCACGCGCGGTCTCGACCAGCTTGGCCGAAACGGCCTCGACAGCGGCCTCGATGCCCTTCTTCAGGCCCATCGGGTTCGCACCGGCGGCGACGACCCGCAGGCCCTCGTGCACCAGCGCCTGCGCCAGCACGGTCGCCGTGGTGGTGCCGTCACCGGCGATGTCGTTGGTCTTGGTGGCGACCTCCTTGCACAGCTGCGCACCAAGGTTCTCGAACGGGTCGTCCAGCTCGACCTCACGCGCGACGGTGACACCGTCGTTCGTGATCGTCGGGGCGCCCCACTTCTTGTCCAGCACGACGTAGCGGCCCTTCGGCCCCAGCGTCACCTTCACCGTGTTCGCGAGCGCGTCGACGCCGCGCTCCAGCGCGCGCCGGGCGTTCTCGTCGAACTCGAGGATCTTCGGCATAGGAAACTCTGTCCCTCTCTGAATTCTTGTCTCTGGTCGCAGTTCCTAACCGACTCCGCTCCGGGGCCGGCAGGCGGCCGCCGGAGCGGTGTCAGTCAGGAACTGCGGATCGTCACTTGGAGACGATGGCGAGGATGTCGCGGGCGCCCAGGATCAGGTAGTCCTGGCCGTCGTACTTGACCTCGGTGCCGCCGTACTTGGAGTAGATGACCTTGTCGCCGACGGCGACGTCCAGCGGGACCCGGTTGCCGTTGTCGTCGATGCGACCCGGACCGATGGCGAGGACCTCGCCCTCCTGCGGCTTCTCCTTGGCGGTGTCCGGGATCACCAGGCCGGACTTCGTGGTCTGCTCGGCTTCGAGCGGCGCAACGAGGATACGGTCCTCGAGCGGCTTGATCGTGACCGACACTTGCTGACCTCCACGGTCGAGTTCTATGTGTGGCTTTTATGTCTTGATTTGACCTTCGGTCACCGCCGTCGCGGGGGTCGGAGACACCTGGTCGCTGGCACCCTCGGGTAGAGAGTGCCAACACCGAATCTAGGCCGCGATTAGCACTCGGTCAACTCGAGTGCCAAACAACTCGCCGTCGATTCGCAACAACCAAGTGCCACCCGGGCGACGTCTGACAACCAAAGACCCGATCGCCGGGCCGTTCACACTCGGGAGCCGACCATGTTCGTTCGCATCACCGCTGTCTGCGCGACCGCCCTGCTGGCCGTGACCACGGCCGCTGTCACCGCCTCCGCCGCGCCGCAACCACGGGCCGACGCCGCTCTGGAGCAGTGCCAGACGAGCAGCTTCAAGCACACCGCCAACAATTGGTATGCGAACCTCCCGACCCAGTGGGAGACGAACGGCGCGACCAACTGCAACCTGAAGCTCGGCGACCTGCCGCACCGCGACCCGGCGAACCCGTTCGGCGACCCGCCCGCCGCGATCAAGGCCCTCCAGCGCAACCTGAACTACTGCTACCGGGCCGGCCTGGTGATCGACGGCAAGTACGGCGCTCGCACGTTCGCCGCGGTGAAGGAGGCCCAGCGCCGCCACGGTCTGACCGTCGACGGCGTCTACGGCCCCAAAACCCGCTCGGGCATGAACTGGCGGCTCTACAACTCGTACAGCAAGACCTGGAGCCAGAAGTGTTACAGCCCGTTCTGATTTTCGGCCGGGTTCCAACCTGACAGCGGTCCATGACGTCGTAGAAGTCGTATGCCATCTACTTGGGGAGGAACCACCATCATGCGGATCACACGTAAGGCGGCCGCCGCCGCCCTCGCGATCACCGCACTCGGTTCGGCGCTGACCGTGGCCGGGCCCGCCAACGCGGCCACACCTACAGCCGCCACACCGAACTGCACCAAGCTAAAGTCCACCAACCTGGGCAACGGGTGGTTCCTGAACACCCCTGGGTACGACGCCCCGGCGGGCAAGTCGTCGTTCGGCTGCTACCTGGAGCTCGGCGACCGCAACACCGCCGTGCTCTGGCTGCAGAAGACCATCGCCTATTGCTACGACGACGGCGACATCGTCGAGGACGGTATCTACGGGACCCTGACCCGCGAAAAGGTCAAGGCCGTGCAGCGCCACGGCGGCGTCCAGCCGACGGGCATCTACGGCCCGCTCACCCGCAAGTCCATGCAGTGGCGCCTCTACAACGTCAACACCAAGCGCTACAGCGAGCTCTGCTACAAGGTCCGCTGACGTACCGGCACCGGGTGGCGCCGACTCGGCAGGCAGACTGACGGGGTGAATCCCGAGTCGATCCTGTCGCTGCTGGCGCCTCCCGGTGCCGAGGCGCTCTCCGAGGCCTGCGCGCTCTTCTCACCGGGTTCGGAGCTGGCTCTGGTCGCGAAACTGCGCAAGCGGTACGACGCCACCGTGGTGACCGCCGCTGTCACGCAGGCCTCGCTACGGCATCGGGCCGTCGCCAAGTTCGGGGCGGACGACGCCGGTCGGATGTACTTCACGCCAGACGGCCTCGAGCAGGCGACTCGCACCACCGTCGGCGTACACCGCGCCCGGCGACTGGCCTCGGTCCTGCCCGGCGCCTCGGTGGTCGACCTGGGTTGCGGCATCGGCGGCGACCTGATCGCGATGGCCCGCGCGGGTCTCACCGTCACGGGCGTCGAACGCGACGAGGCCACCGCCGAAGCCGCCCGGGCCAATCTCGCCACCCTCGGACTACCCGGCACGGTTATCACCGGCGACGTCCAGTCGATCGACCTCACGCCGTACGACGCGGTGTTCGCGGACCCGGCCCGTCGTTCCGAAGGCCGCCGCCTCTTCGACCCGAACGCCTATTCGCCGCCCTGGTCCTTCGTGACGTCGCTGCTCGAGGGCACGGCCTGCGTCAAACTCGCGCCCGGCATCCCCCACGACGCCGTACCCGAAGGTGTGGAAGCCGAATGGGTGAGCGACGCCGGCGAAGTCAAAGAAGCCGCCCTCTGGTCCGGCCCCCTAGCCTCCCCCACGCCCCGCCGCGCCACCCTCCTAGGCCTGCCCACCTCGCCTTTGCCTGATGCGATCGGCTCGGGTGATGCGGATGCGTTTGCTGGAGTGGTGACCGTGACCGAGGCGCCAGAGGCGGTCGTCGGCGCTGTCGGGCGGTACATCTACGAACCGGACGGCGCGATCGTGCGAGCGGGCCTCGTCACAGCCGTCGCGGTTGCCGTCGACGGCTGGCTGCTGGACCCGCGGATCGCGTACGTGACTGGCGATACGTACGTCCAGACACCACTGGCCTCCGCCTACGAGGTGCTGGGCGAGGTCCCATACAAAGAGAAGGCCTTACGCGCTTGGGTACGTTCCGAGGGCATCGGCACCATCGAGATCAAGAAGCGCGGCATCGACGTCGACCCGGCCCAACTCCGCCGCAAACTGACCCCCAAAGGCCCCGCCTCCGCCACCCTCATCATCACCCGCATCGGCCGAGACGCCGTCGCCTACACCTGCCGCCGCCTCCCCTGACCCCAACACCCCCGGGCACCCGCCACGCCCTGCCCCCGCGTGTCGGTATTCCGTTCATCGGGCCCTTGTGACGCGGCGTGTCGCGGTTCATCGGTCCCTTGTGACCATCTCACCGTCGCGTTTCCCGTCTCGCTGAGGAGCGCGGGCCCTCGGCGGTATCGGGCTGACGGTTTCTGTCGGTGGCGACGGGCATGCTGTGTGTCAGGACGGGAGTTGACTTCGCTTCTATTCGAATGTATGTTCGAGTCATGAGCGAGTGGCCGTCTGCAAAGCCGATGGGCGAGGTGCTGCGTCCGTTGCCGCGACCAGGCGGTCACTCGCCACTAAGACCTCCGCCCACCTCGGCCGGGAGCGCGCATCCGCCTATGCGCCCGGCCGTTGAGGCGCCGGCGGGCGCGGTCGTGGTGGCGCCCACGGCCGTGCCCGCCCGCGCCTCGCTCCGGCTTGGAGCGACGATGGCCGGGGCGGATGGACGGGTCCGCGCGCTTCCTGGGCCGGGTGTGTTTCCCCGGCTGCGGGTTGCCGAGCGGCGGCAGGGCGCTCGCGGGCGATTGTGCGCCCGCGGCGTTCCACGGCCTGCGGATGACCATGCTGCGGTTACGCGATCTCGGTTCGAACTGGACCTTCAACTGGAACGGGAGGTCGGGCCGGGGCTGGAGTCAAGGTGCGGCTGAGGCTTGCGAAGGGCCGAACTAGTACTGGCACAGATCCCGGGCAAGATGCCGTCTGCTCCGCCACCGGCACCGGCTCTGACAGTCCCCGGCAACCTCGCAGGCTTCAGCGATACCACTCCACCCCGGCCCGACCACCCACGTTCCAGCCGATCTCACTCCAACCACTCGACCGGCTGCAGCTGATTTCGGGCGGCGTGAGGCTTCTTGCCTTGGCCATGTGGGTGTTCTCGGGTGTTTACCCGGGGAGGGTTTGCTGTGTTCTGGAACCGGCCGGCCGCTGGCCGCTTCCTGTTGACCGAGCGGTGCAGTCCGGTCGCAGGCTTTGAACTCTGCTGTCGCGCACTTCCCCGCGCTGCAGCCGGCAGGTCGTCAGAGGTGACCGGTGATGCGTTGGGTCAGGCGGCCGCGGGCTGTTTCGAGTACGCCGGTGGTGATCGCGCCGGGACGAGCCCAGCGCGGCAGCGGGTCCGAGCGGGAGAGCTCGGTTGTCACGGTTTCCTTGAGGAAGGTGTCGCCAGGGCCGAGGGTGTGCCGGATGAATCGGCGGACCAGTTCGGTCCAGTCGGTGGCGCGGTGGAGCATCGCGTGCTGCTCACCTTCGACCCGGAGCACGGCGACCGGAATGCCCGCGAGGCGAAGCCGGTCCGCGAAGGCCGCGGTCAACGCCGGATCGGTGATGCGGTCCTGATCCCCGTGCGCGAACACGATCGGACCACCGGCAGGGCCACCGGCGAGGTCGCCGATGGAGTCACCGGTGGAGTTAGCAGCGGGCTCTTGGGGAGGATGCCAGGGGGAAGGTTCTTCTTCGGGGAGCCAGGGGGCTTGGCCGAGCACGCCGACGACCTTTGGGTGATTGCCTTGGGCAACTACTGCGCGACCGCCCATGGAATGGCCGATCAGGACTACCCGGCTGATTTGTGCGGGTAGTCGGTCGAGGACTAGGCGCAGGTCGGCGGAGGGATCGGCGGCAGTGCCATTCCAGCCGCGGTAGCGGTAGCGGATCAGGCCGACCAGGGCGGAGCGATCGACCTGCTTGGCCGCCGCGGCGAAAGGCCACATCCGCAGGATCGGGCCGCGCCACGCGTGCGGGTCATCGGTCGAGTCGGCCAGACCGCCGTGGGCGAACAGGATGAGGTCCGAAGCGTTCCGCGGCGACGCGACCAGGTCGATCCGTGGACGTTGCGAACTCACCGGTTCGGCTCGGGTGGGAGGGGGCCGTAGAGGTCGGCGGGGGTGCGGACTACGGCCAGGTAGCGGCTGGGGACTTCCAGGTCCGCGAAGCCGTAGGAGCGGTAGAGGTCGTGGGCGTCGGCCGTTGCCAGCATGACGCGACGTACGGCGGTCAGGTCCGGGTGGGCCAAGGTCGACGAGACGAGGAATCGGCCCAGACCGCGACCGCGTTCGGACTCTAGGACGAACACATCCGCGAGCCAGGCAAAGGTGGCCCGATCGGTGACGAGCCGGGCGAAGCCGACTTGGCGATCGTCTGGTGCGTAGAGACCGACGGAGACGCTGTTGGCGATGGCGCGTTCGACCACGTCACGAGGGACGTTCGGCGACCAGTACGACGTACGAAGGAAGCCGTGGATGACGTCGAGATCGAGCCGCGCCGGATCGTCGTCGACGACGTACTCACCATCGACGAGCCCATCAATAACAGCGGGGAGTTTTGCGAGGACGGTCATTTGTTGAGGACTTCCGTGATCGGCATGGACGAGTCGGCAGGCAGGCCGAGAGGCGAGGGCGCGATACCGGCGCGGACCAGTTCGGAGCCGAGGGCGGCGACCATCGCGCCGTTGTCGGTGCAGAGGCCGGGGCGGGGCACTCGTACGGCGATGCCGGCTTCGGTGCAGCGTTCGACCGCCATCGCGCGGAGGCGGGAGTTCGCCGCGACGCCGCCGCCGATCAGCAGGTGCTCGTATCCCCTGTCCTTGCAGGCGTCGATCGCCTTGCGCGTCAGTACGTCGCAGACCGCCTCCTGGAAGGCCGCCGCGACGTGGTGCACGGGCACGTCCTCGCCATCGCGGCGACGGGCCTCGACCCATCGCGCCACCGAGGTCTTCAAGCCGGAGAACGAGAAGTCGAACCGGTGCCGCTCGAGGTCTTTGTTGCTCGTCAGGCCGCGCGGGAAGCGTACGTAGAGCCGATCCCCGTCCTTTGCCGCCTTGTCGACATATGGACCGCCGGGGAACGGCAGCCCCAGCACGCGCGCCACTTTGTCGAAGGCCTCGCCCGCGGCGTCGTCGATCGTGGCGCCCATCGGCAGCACGCCGACGGTGATGTCCTCGACCGCCAGCAGCGACGAATGCCCGCCGGATACCAGCATCGCGATGCAGCCCTTGGGAAGGTCGCCGTGCTCCAACGTGTCGACCGCGACGTGCGCCGCCAGGTGGTTCACGCCGTACAAAGGCTTGTCCAGCGAGAGCGCGAGGCCTTTCGCCGCTGCCACGCCGACCAGGAGCGCGCCGGCCAGGCCCGGGCCGCTGGTGACGGCGATCGCGTCCAGGTCGCTTGGCTTCACGCCGGCCGTCTCGCAGGCCCGGCGGATCGTCGGCACCATCGCCTCGAGGTGCGCCCGGCTCGCCACCTCGGGGACGACGCCACCGAAGCGCGCATGCTCCTCGACACTCGACGCGATCGCATCGGCCAGCAGGGTCTGCCCGCGCACGATGCCGACACCGGTCTCGTCACACGACGTCTCGATCCCGAGGATCAACGGTTCCTGCGTCTTCGTCATCTGTCAGCCTTTTGTTCCAGAGAAAGGATCAACGCGTCCTGCGGTCCGGGGTAATACCCGCGCCGGCGGCTGATCTCCACAAAGCCATGCGCCGCATACAGGCGCCGGGCGTGTTCATTGCCTTCAGCAACTTCCAGCAAAACGGTCCGGCCCGGTACGGCGGCCAGCGCGGCGGTGGTCAACTGCGCCCCGATGCCGGTACGGCGCTCTGCCGGCACGACGGCGATCCGGGTCAGGTCGACCGGGTCTTCGGCGGCGGGTGGCACCAGCAGTACGACATACCCGACCACCGCGCCCTCGTCAGCCACCAGCACGAGCCGATCCACACCAACGCGGGCGAACTCGTCGATCCAGGAGGACCGACTCCACGCCGACGCACCAAAACACTGGGCGTCCAACGCCACCACGCCATCCAGGTCGGCCGCCACGGCAGGCCGAATCGCGGGCCGCATCAGCACACCACCCGCATCCGGAGGCCGGAACGCGCTCGCCCGCTAGCGTTCATCCTTTGCGACGAGTGGACCCGTTTTGCCGCTGCAAGGCAGCCTGCACCTGACAGGTAGCGGACGAGCGGCAAAACGGGTCCACTCGTCGCAAAGGATGGGCGAAAGGCTGCAGGCGGGAGGGGCGTCATAGGACGCTCTTTGGGCCGGTGGACATGGTGACGTCTGGGCGGCGTAGGTAGAGGGGGTCCGCGGGGCCGGTGCTGAGGGTTCCGTCGGCTACACCGCGGGCAAGCGTTTCTGCCGACGGGTACTCGTCCCCCGAAGCCGCAGAAGCAGCAGAGGCCGCAGGGGCTTCAGGGAGTTGTAGGGCCGTGGAGTACAGAGTGGCGCCTCGGCCGATTACGGGGAGACCGGCGAGGACGTGGGCGACGTCGGCCGGCTTGTCCACTGCAGGGCCTTCCAGGCGTCGACGACCGCCGTCAGCCGCAGGAGCGTCGTACAGCGCCCAGTAGATCTCCTTGCGCCGAGCGTCCGTAGCAACCGCCACCGGCCCGTCAACCGTCGACGCCCGCGCAATGACGTCCAAACTGCACACACCAACCAGCGGGATGCCCAGCACCTCAGCCATCGTCCGACCCGTCACCAGCCCAACCCGAAGCCCAGTGAACGGCCCAGGCCCAGTACCAACAGCAATCCGCGTCAAGTCCCGAGGCCCGCACCCCGCCTCGGACAAGGCAGCAGCGATCGCAGGCGCCAGCAACTCCCCATGCCGCAACGCGTCCACCGACGACGAGGACGCAACCACCGCGCCCGTAGGAGTAGAAAGGGCAACCGTCACGGCAGCACTGGAGGTGTCAAAAGCTAATAGCATAAGGAGTTTCAGCCCTGTCCCACGACGACGAGTTCATTGAGTCCGGCCTCGGCCCAGCGCGGTCCGACCGGAGTGATCCGCAGCCCGCGAGTCTCGTCCGAATCGTCGTCCCCACGCGTCAGCACGATGTCGAGGCGATCCGGCGCGAGCGTCTCGGCCAGGCCGTGACCCCATTCCACCACTGTGACTGCCTCGTCCAGACTCGCGTCCAGGTCGAGATCGTCCAGCTCGGCGACGCCACCGACGCGATAGGCGTCCACATGCACCAACGCGGGACCACCAGCCAGCGACGGATGCACCCGGGAAATGACGAACGTCGGCGAGGTGATGTTGCCCCGGACCTTCAACCCGGCACCGAGCCCCTGCGTGAAGGTGGTCTTGCCCGCGCCGAGATCACCCGACAACACCAGCACATCCCCGGCCCGCAACTGCCCCGCGAGCACACTGCCGATCTCGCGCATCTCGTCCGCGGTCGGCACGCTCAGCTCCAACGGCATCGCCTTCGCGAAGACGACGTCAACCGAGCGCTTCTCGACCACCGAATAGCCCCGGCGACGCCAGAACTCCACCGTCTCGGGCAGCTCCGTCCGCGCCGACAACCGCACCCGGCGCAGCCCACGGCGGCGCGCGACGTCCTCGGCGCAACCAACCAGCGCGGACGCGACGCCCCGGCCCTGGTAGCGCGGATCGACCGAGACCCGGCGCAGACCGAGCACGTCGTCCGTCTCCTCGAAGAGCATCGCGCCGGCAGGTACGCCGTCGATGGTCGCGAGCAGACCGCCGTACGACGCGATGGCGGCGCCGACCGACGCGGCCGTCTCGGTCAGCGCGGTCGAGGGCGGGCTCAGCGTGCGGCGGTTGGCGAACGCGTGGTGGATCACGGTGACGAGCTGGTCGGCGTGAGCCGCGGTGGCATCCACCACGTGCAGGTCGGTCATCGATTGTCCGGCGTGGAAACCCCGTCCTTGAGGGTGGGGAGGTCACGCCGGTCCCTCCCTTCAGGAAAGTGTCGGTGGCGGCCGCCACTATTGGTGGGGTGTCCAGGTACCGGCCTGTTCCGACCCCAGTGCAGGAGATCGTGTTGCTGGGGCACTGCGGTCATGCTCGGTACGTGTGGAACTTGGGGCTGGAACAGCGGCTGATGTGGCGGCCAGGACGGCCACCTACACCGGGATATGTGGTTCAGGCGGCGCAGTTGACCGAGGCGAGGGCGGCGGAGCCGTGGCTGGCGGCCGGGTCGCAGACGGTGCAGCAGCAAGCCCTGCGGGACCTCGATCAAGCCTGGCGAAACTTCTGGGGCGGCACCCACCACAAACCGACCTGGCGCAGAGCCGGCCAGCATGAGGGGTTCCGGATCGTGGGGCCACAGGCCCAACGGGTGCAACGACTGAACCGTAAGTGGGGTCGGGTGCTGGTGCCGAAAGCCGGCTGGATCAGGTTCCGCTGGTCGCGCCGGGTACCGGATTCGAAGTCGTACCGGATCACTCGGGACCGGGTGGGGCGGTGGCACATCGCTTTCACCGCCATCCCCGACCCGATCCCGGCCCCCGGGACCGGCGAGGTGGTCGGGGTCGATCGGGGTGTTGCCGTGTCGGCGGCACTGTCCACGGGTGAACTGCTCGTGTGTCCCGGGCTGCGTGTCACCGAGCAAGCGCGGTTGAAGCGGCTGCAGCGGCGTTTGGCGCGGTGCCGACGCGAGTCGAAGCGTCGCGCCCGGTTGAAGCTGGCGATCGCCCGGCTGAAGGCCCGGGAGAGAGATCGGCGGAAGAACTGGGTCGAGAAGATCAGCACCGACCTGGCCCGCCGGTTCGACATCATCCGGGTCGAGGACCTCAAGATCGGCAACATGACCCGCTCGGCGCGCGGCACGGTCGAGGAGCCGGGCCGCAACGTCCGGGCCAAGGCCGGTTTGAATCGGGGCGTCCTCGCTCAGGGCTGGGGGCTGCTTGTCACTCGGTTGGAGCAGAAGGCACCGGGCCGGGTCGAGAGGGTCAGCCCGGTGTATACGAGTCAGACGTGCGCGGAGTGCGGGCATTGCGTATCGGAGAACCGCGAGAGCCAAGCGGTGTTCCGATGTGTCGCCTGCGGCCACCGAGCGCACGCCGATGTGAATGCAGCTAGGAACATCGCGGCCGGACGGGCCGTGACCGCACGCCGAGGCACGCAGTCTGTGCCCGTGAAGCGTGAACCACATCTCGCTACCTCCGCGTAGTGGAATAGAATCCCCGCCCTCAGGCGGGGAGGACGTCAAGTCGGTCCCAAGGATTGTTCGGCCCGCTCGATCATGCCGAGCAGGGCCGCGGTGAACTCACGGTGGTGCTCGATCAGGCCGAGGTGGCCGCAGTTCTTCACCTCGACGAGTTCGGCGCCGGGCACATGGCGGACGATCTCCTCCGAATGCGAAAAAGGTGTCAGGTGGTCGTCATCACCGCCGATCACCACGCATTCCACCTTCTGCAACGCATCGAGGTAGTCGTACCTGTTGTGCAGGGCAAAGATCGGATAGAAGTCCGCGATCACCGAGATCGGCGTGGCCGCGATCATCTCGTTCACGAATTCGGTGAACGCGGGCGGTACCTCGGAGCCGAACGAGTACTTCCGGGTCAGCACGTAGCTGATATCCGTACCAGCCCTCCGGCCGCGCTCGACCACATCGGGGATGCGGGCCAGCGCCGCGACGGTCGGGGTGGCGATGCGCCGGGCCAACCGCCCGGGCCAGCCGGGGAAGATGATCGAGACATCGTCCAGGCGGCCCGCGCTGGTGGAGCACAGACCGACACCGATGACGCGATCGCCGAAGAGTTCGGGATGCTCCTCGGCCAGGGCCATGATCGACATCCCGCCCATCGAGTGGCCGATCAGGATCACCGGACCGGTCGGGACGAACTCCTCGAAGATGCCGTGCAGGTCGCGGCCGAGCTGCTCGAGGCTGACGTTCTCCTTGGGAGAGCGGCCGGATCGCCCGTGCGAGCGCTGGTCGTAGAAGACCATTTTGCCGATCCCGGCGAGGTCCCGGCGCTCGAAGTGCCAGCTGTCCATGTTGAGCCCGTAACCGTGCGCGAAGATCAGCGTCAGGTCCTCGGGCGCCGCTTCGACGGCCTTGCGCAACAGCCTTCGCTTCGGCGGTTCGGGCTCTGGGCGACGGGACCGTTTGAGCTCGTCCACCTCGACGTACAGCTCGACACCGTCGTCGGCGGTGAACACGTGCGGCGTACCACGCAGTGATCCGAACGGCTCGGCCTCGAGCTGGGCCCGCTGGCCCGAGCGGCGCCCGATCACCGCGCGCTCGACCGCCACGCCCGCGGCGGCTCCGGCCGCCAGCACTCCGACCGCCGCGCCGATCAGGCCGGCGGTGCGCCCCACGTTCGCCATCAGCCGGTTACCCCTTCAGTGCGGGCTGGATCCACGTACGTCCGGGGCACGCGGGCGCCGAGACGCGTGACGATCTCGTAGTTGATGGTCCCCGCCGCGTCGGCCCAATCGTCGACGGTCGGTTCACCGCGATCACCCGGGCCGAACAGCACGACCTCCGCGCCCGGCTGTACGTCGTCGTCGCCGAGATCGATCAGGCTCTGGTCCATGCAGACCCGGCCGACGAGGGTACGGCGCTCGCCCGCGACCCAGACCGGCCCGGCGCCCGACGCATGCCGCGGAATACCGTCGCCGTACCCGAGTGGCAGCAGTCCGATCGTCGTCGGCGCGGTCGTGACGTACGTGTGCCCGTACGAGATGCCGGTGCCAGCGGAAACGCGTTTCACGACGGACAACCGCGCACGCAGCGTCATCGCCGGACGCAGGCCGAGCTCCGTGGGCGTGATGGCGCGGCCGAACGGCGACAGCCCGTACGTCGCGACGCCCGGGCGGACGAGGTCGAAATGGCTGGCCGGAAGGCGGAGCGTGCCACCGGAGTTCGCGATGTGGCGGAACGGCGGCCGGACTCCGAGCGCGGCGGCGTCGTCCACGGCAGCCTGGAAGACCTCGAGCTGCTGGTCGTTCACCGGGTTCTTCGGGTCGTCGGCCAGCGCGAGATGCGACCAAATCCCGGCGATCTCGATCAGCCCGGTGGCCTCGGCGGCGCGGGCAATGCGAACCAGCTCGGGCCACTCGTCCGGGGTGGCGCCGGCGCGGCTCATCCCAGTGTCGATCTTGAGGTGCACGCGGGCCGTCGTCCCGGTCGCACGCGCGGCGGCGGACAGCTCGTCGATACCCCAGGGCGCGGACGCGGACAGGTCGATGCCCGCGGCAACGGCGCCGGTCAGGTCCTCGCCGGGCGCGGTGAGCCAGCAGAAGATACGGCCCGTGTCGCCACCGGCACGCAGCGCGAGCGCTTCCTCGATCACGGCCGCGCCGATCCAGTCCGCGCCGGCCTCGCGGGCAGCCCGGGCGACCGGCAGCAGACCGTGGCCATAGGCATCGGCCTTCACCACGGTCATCAACTGGGCACTACCGGCCACGGCCCGCAGGGTCGCCACGTTGTGCCGGATCGCACCGAGGTCGACCACCGCCTCCGCGCGCAGCGCCGGGTGGCTTTCGGGAGAGTACATAACCTCTCCAGTGTCTCAGGGCCTGCGGAGGAGTGCAGGCAGGGCGGTCATTTCGTGGAAGATCGCGTCGGCCGTGGCCAGGCGATCGACCGGGGTCATCGCGGCGTAACCGAAGACGGTCATGCCGGCCGCGTTGGCCGCCGCGACACCGAGCGGGCTGTCCTCGATCACTACGCAGGCGTCCGGTTTGGTGTCCATCGCGGCAGCCGCGTGCAGGAAGAGATCCGGCGCAGGCTTGCCGTGCGCAACGTCTTCCGCGCTGAACACGCGTCCCTCGAACCGCGACCAGAACCCCACCGCGGTCAACGCCGTCCGGATCCGCTCGTGCGTCCCGGACGAGGCCACGCAGTACGTCGTACCGGCCGCGTCGAGCGCATCGAGCACGGCCTCGACCCCGGGAACCGCCTGCAACTGCGCGAATCCGTCGAACAGCCGCTGGTGATACCGGTCCTCCAGATCAGCGGGCAACGCCGAACCCAGGCTCGCCTCGGCCTTCGTCCGCATCGACACCATGCTGCCGCCCATGAAGTCCCGCACCGCTTCGTCCAGCGTGTACGGCAAACCGGCCTCGGTCAGCAGCTCGGCCAGGATCGTGTTGGCCAGCCGCTCCGAATCCACCAGCACGCCGTCGTTGTCGAACACCACCAGCTCGGGATAGGTCACGTCCCGACCCTAGCTTTCTGACCCCGCAGGGCTTCGAGGGCGGCCGCGACGGCGGCACTGCGGGCCATCTCCGGACGGAAGAGCACCTCAACGCGTCGTCCCGGCCGCGGGCGAATGGGAATGGCCACGACGCCAGCAGTCGGAGCGGCCTCCAGCGCGAGCTCGGACAACAGCGCTACCGCGAGACCGGCCGCGACGAGACGCTGGACCACCACATAGTCGTCGCTGCGATGCCGGATATCCGGGCTGAATCCGGCCGCCTCGCTGAGCAAGAGCAAATGCGTCTCGCACCGCGGGCAACCCGCCACCCACCGCTCTGCGGCCAGGTCCGTCAGCGCCAGCCGCTTACGCCCGGCCATTCGGTGGTCTGCCGCGACCACCGCCCGCAGTTCGTCCGCGAAGAGTTCGACCGCTACCAACTCCGCCTCGGGCACCTCGGTGTACTCGAAGGTCAGGGCCAGATCGGCATCACCGGCCAGTACCAAGGCCCGTGCCTCTGGCGGTTCGACCTCAGTGAGTCGTACGTCGAGATCGGGCGCGCGCTCGGCCAACTCACGCAGCATCGGCGGAACCAGCACCGCGCAAGCCGACGGGAAGGCGGCGATCCGGAGCGACCCGGCCCGCAAGGTGGCGAGTTCGCGCAACTCCTCCTCGGCGGCGGTCAACCGGGCGGCCATCGCGTCGGCGTGGGCCAGCAACGTCGTACCGGCTGAGGTCAGGGTGATACCGCGCACCGAACGCAGCATCAGCGGCACGCCCAGCTCCCGCTCGAGCCGTTGCATGTGCTGGCCGACGGCCGGTTGAGTCCAGCCGAGGTCCGCCGCGGCGGCCGACAGCGAACCGAGGCGGGCGACCGTACGGAAGATCAGCAGGCGCCGTGGATCCATCGGGTAATCAAAGCAGAACTTTGGGTATGGCTCAGCAGATCGCCCTTTTCCGCCAGCCGATCAGCGGCGAGGCTGGACGGCATGACGCCTGAGGAAGCAAACCGGCTGTTCGACTCGAACCTGATCTACCTCAACACCGCCACTCTCGGGTTGCCGCCGCGGCAGAGCTGGCACGAGCTGCAAGACGCCCTGTACGAATGGCGCAGCGGTACGGCCCACCCACCGACGTACGACGCGTCCGTCAACCGCGCGCGCCGGGCATACGCCGAGCTGTGCGGGATCGACCCGGGCCTGGTCGCGACGGGCAGCCAGGTCTCGGCGTACGTCGGATTGGTGGCGGGGTGGTTGCCGGATGGCGCCGAGGTGTTGATCGGGGAGGGCGAATTCACGAGTCTGCTCTTTCCGTTTCTCGCGCAGGCCAATCGCGGGATCAAGGTGCGCGAGGTCCCGCTTGAGCGCCTCGCGGATGAGGTCCGGCCGGGCACGACGCTGGTCGCCGTATCGGCGGTCCAGTCGTCTAACGGGCGGGTCACCGATCTCGAGGTATTGCGTGCGGCCTGCGATGGGGTTGGCGCGGAGCTGCTGGTTGATCTCACGCAGGCGGCCGGGTGGTTGCCGGTTGACGCGTCGCGCTATTCGTTCACGGTGGCCGCGGGGTACAAGTGGTTGCTCACGCCGCGGGGTACGGCGTTCTTCACGGTCCGGCCGGATTTGCTTGATCAGGTCGTGCCGACGGGAGCCAACTGGTACGCCGGGGAGCGGCCGTGGGACAGCATTTATGGCAGCCCGTTGCGGCTTGCCGAGGACGCGCGGCGGTTCGACCTCTCCCCTGCGTGGCATTCGTGGATCGCGGCGGCGCCGTCGCTTGAGTTGCTGCGGGATGTCGGGGTGAACGCGTTGCATTCGCATTCGGTGGGGCTGGCGTCGCGATTCCGGGAGGCGGTCGGGTTGCGGCCGTCGGACTCGGCGATCGTGTCGGCGGTCGCGGATGACGAAGTGCCCGAGCTGATGGAGACCGCCCGCATCGCCGGCGCCATCCGGGCCGGCCGCCTGCGCCTCTCCTTCCACCTCTCCACCAGCCAAACCGACACCGACACCGCCGCCACCACCCTCCGCGGGCACCTCCACGACGACTAAGGCCACCTCCTCTTTGCGTTCATTCGTCGGAATCCGCCCTCTCCTGTCAGCTGACCTGAGCAGCTGCGCGGTGGTCAGAGGCCGGATTCCGACGAATGAACGCAAAAGGGGACAACCGTCGCTGATTGCGAGCCCTATTCCGAGGGTCGACCCTCGGAATAGGGAGTCGACCCGGCAAGTTTGGCGAGTCCACCCCCCATTCCGAGGGTCGACCCTCGGAATAGGGGCGAATGAACGCGAAGAAGGGGACAACCGTCGGTAGCTGGTTGGCGTCTTATCGTTGTGAAGATGCGCAGCGTGGTTCTCCTGATCGCCGGTCTCGCCCTTGCGGCGACCGGCTGCGGAAACGAGACGAACCCGGGCGGCAGCGGTGATACGGATGACCGGCTGCGGGACCGGACGTTCCAGTCGACCTCGATCACCGTCGACGATAAGCCGAAGGCGCTCGCGCCGCGGACCAAGGTGCGGTTCCAGTTCACCGGCGACGGCCGGTTGATCGCGGACGCGGGTTGCAACTCGATGCAATCCCCGGTGAACACCTCCGACGGCAAGCTCTCGGTCGACTCTTTGTCCATGACCGAGATGGGTTGTGACGCGCCTCGGCATGCCCAGGACGAGTGGCTCGCCAAGATCCTGCAGGCCAAACCGGCCTGGCAGCTCGACGGCGGCAAGCTGACCGTGACCGACGCGTCGACCACCCTGGTGCTGAGCGACGCGACCGAAGCGGATCTCGCCCTCGAAGGCACCCGCTGGACGTTGACCAGCCTGATCCAGGGCGACACCGTCTCGAACCAGGCAGGGATGGAAAAGGCCTACCTGGAATTTGCCGGCGGCAAGGTGACCGGTTCGACCGGTTGCAACAGCCTCAACGGTCCCGCCACGGTGAGCGGCAGCAGCATGCAGGTCGGGCCGATCGGGCTCACCCGCAAGGCGTGCGCGGGCGATGCCGCCAAGGTCGAGCAGGCCCTCGTCAAAGTCCTCAAGGGCACGGTGAACTTCAGTATCGACGGATCCCAGCTGACCTTGAACGGTTCCGACGGAGCTGGTCTGCAGCTGACCGGAAAGGCCTGATTCCACCCAGATCGAAGGCCATTGCGCACTCCCGGCCCCGAACCTAGGCTCGCCCGCACCCGTTCCAAGGTGCTGGCCAACTAGCGAGGTGCCGACATGCCGTTACGCCTGTTCGCCGCCATCCTGCTCACCCTGCTCACCCTGACAACGCCCGCATCCGCGACACGATCGGCCGAAGCGTCGCGGTCAGCCGAGGCGCCGCAGCCGTTGATCGGCCGGGATTTCCCGGACGCGGACCTGCTGCAGGTCGATTCGACGTACTACGCCTACTCGACCAACTCGTCGTACGACGGACGGCTCCTGAACATCCCGATCGCCCACGCGTCGAGCATCACCGGCCCCTGGACGGTCGACGGCGTGGACGCATTGCCAACCCTCCCCGCGTGGGTCGCGTTCGACCAACCCAGCGGCACCTATCGCGTCTGGGCGCCGGACGTCTCGCAGCGAGCGGACGGCGTCTACCTCATGTACTACACCGCCAAACACACCAGCGGCATCCAGTGCATCGGCGCCGCAACCTCGGACACCCCGACCGGCCCATTCACCCCAGTGGGCGTAGAACCCCTTATTTGCAACGCCTTCGACCACGGCAACATCGATCCGGCCAGCCTGGTCGTCGACGGCCGCCGCTATCTCGTCTACAAGGACGACGCGAACTCCGCCGGCCAACCCGCCTCGGTCTGGATCCACGAGACCGCGCCCAACGGCATCAACTGGATCGGCGAACGACACAAACTACTCACCGCGGATCCGGCCGGCGACGAGCGCACCGTCCTCGACGCGCCCGTCATCGTACGACGAGACAACCGGTTCGTCCTGTTCTACTCAGCCGATGCCTGGGACGCGAACTACCACGTGAAGTACGCCGTCGGCACCACCCTGACCGCACCATTCGCCAAGCAGGGCACGGTCATCGACAACACCACCTGGCCCGACGCGATCCGCAACCCCGGCGGCCAAGACGTCACCGGCAACCACCTCGCCTTCCACGCCCTCACCCCCGGCGGCCGCGGCCTGCACGTCACCGGCCTGACCTGGCGCAACGGCGTCCCTGTCCTCACCAACGCGCCGATCGTTGCCAACGGCACCTACCAACTCACCGCCTTGCACAGCGGCAAAGCCCTCGACGGCGTCGTGCAACGTACGCCGACCACGAGCCCCACCCAACGCTGGACTTTCACCCGGCAGTCCGACGACTCGTACCGCATCACCAACGAGGCAAGCCAACTAGCCCTCACCTGCGCCGCCCAACCCATCTCGCAAACCGCGTGGACCGGCCGCGACAACCAACGCTGGTACGTCGACCCCGACCGCGCCGGCACCCACCGCATCACCTGCAAGTTCACCGCCAACGCCCTGGACGTCGCCTGGGCCTCCACCGCCGACAACGCCGAGGTCATCACCTGGCCCCAACACGACGCCGCCAACCAACGCTGGCACCTAGGCTGAGTCAAGGCGGTTGGCCACCCTTTCGAGCGTGGTCGAACTGCGCCATCTTCAACGTTAGAAGGCTGGCAGCGGCCTGCCGTCTGTGATTTCATCCATCCGCACCAGGTGGGGTACCGAGACAGGTGCTGGGGCGGGGAAATGGACTTCAGGCTGCTGGGGCCGGTCGAGGCGTGGTCCGGTTCGAACCGGCTCACCGTCGGCGGCCCGAAACCGCGCGCGCTGCTGGCCGCGCTGTTGCTCGAACGGGGGCGGGTGGTCTCGGCCGAGCGCCTGATCGACCTGCTCTGGCCCGACGATCCACCACCAACGGCCCGCGCGCTGATCCAGACGTACGTCGCCGCGCTGCGCCGGGGGCTGACGGCCGACGGCACCGCCGATCCGATCGAGACACGGCCGCCGGGTTACCGGATCAGCGGTGGCCGGCTCGACCTCACGACGTACGAGGACCTGGTCCGTTCCGCCCGCCAGGCGAGCCGGCCGACCGACGCCGTCCGGGACTTCCGCGCCGCCGACGCGTTGTGGCGTGGCCCGGCGCTCGGTGGCATCGGTGGTTCGCTGACGACCGAGGCCGCGCGCCTCGACGACCTGCGACTGGCCGTGTTCGAGGACCTGATCGCGGCGGAACTCGACACCGGGCGGCACGCGGCCGTCGCCGAGGAGATCGCCGCCACGCTGTCCCGGCATCCCTTGCGCGAACGCCTTCGCGGCCAGCTCATGACCGCGCTGTGTCGCTGCGGCCGACAGGCGGAGGCGCTCGCCGTTTATGCCGAAGGCCGCCGTCTGCTGGCCGACGAGCTCGGCGTCGACCCGGGCCGCGACCTGCAGCGCCTGCACGACGCCGTACTCCACAACGATCCGTCCCTCTTCACAACGCCCAACGTGGCTGACGAACCGGCGTCCGTCGCAGAGCACACGGCTGGGGGTAAGCAGGTGCCGGCGCAGTTGCCGGCGGGCGTTGCGGACTTCACCGGACGAACGTCGGAGCTGACCGGGTTGGTCGCGCGGTTCGACGACCCGATAGAGCCCGGCGTGGTCGGCCTCCAGGTGATCAGCGGTCCGGGCGGGGTGGGCAAATCCGCGCTCGCGCTCTCGGCCGTACATCAGCTCGCCGCCCGGTTCAAAGACGGCCAGCTGTACGCCGACCTCGGTGGCGTGACGGATCTGCCGGCCTCGCCCGCCGACGTGGTCGCGCGGTTCTTGCGGGCGCTCGGGGTGGATCGGCAGAGTCTGCCCGTCTCCTTGGAGGAACGCGTCGACCTCTATCGCAGCGTGACCGCGGGCCGTTCCTTGCTCGTCCTGCTCGACGATGCCGCCTCCGAACAGCAGGTCCGGCCGCTGCTGCCCGGTGCGGGTGGTTCCGCCGTCGTGATCACCTCCCGCCGACGGCTCAGCGGTTTGGCGGGGGCCAACGTCACCGACCTCGGAGTGCTCGGCACCGACGACGCGATCGGCCTGCTGGCGCGAGTGGCCGGCCGGGACCGGGTCGCCGCCGAGCCGGACCAGGCCGATCGAATCGTCGCGCTGTGCGGCTGCCTCCCGCTGGCCGTGCGTACTGCCGGGGCACGTCTTGCCAGCCGTCGCCAGTGGTCACTCGCGCGGTTCGCGGCCCGGCTGGCCGACGAGCGGCAGCGCCTGGACGAGTTGTCCGCGGGCGATGTCGAGGTACGGGCCAGCCTGGCGCTCGGTTACCAGGGCCTGGACGAACCGGCCCGGCTGGCGTTCCGGCGGCTCGGTCTGCTCAGCCTGCTCGACTTCGCGCCGTGGATCGCTGGGCCGTTGCTAGACCTGCCGACCGACGAAGCCGAGGACGTGGTCGAGCAACTCGTCGACGCCCAGCTGCTCGAACTCGCGACCGTCGATCCACTCGGCCAGGTCCGCTATCGCATGCACGAACTGCTGCAGGTGTTCGCCCGCGAACGCGCCGAGCTGGAGGACCCCGTCGCCGATCGCGAGGCCGCCGTCACCCGGGCCCTGCGCGCTTGGCTCGGCCTGATCGGACGGATCTCCGCCAGCGGGCCGACCGGCGAGATCGACCTGGTCCCGCCCGGGCCGATCGAAGGCGTGGTGCCGGCCGACGTACTGCAGCCTGCACTGGCCCGGCCCGCTGTCTGGTTCGACGTGGAGACGCCGTCGATGCTGGCCTCGGTCGACCGGGCGGCGGCGAACGGTCTGCATCGCGTCGCGGCTGAGGTGGTCGCCGCGATGTGCTCGTCGTCGTTCGTCATCACGAACCGGTTCGACGATTGGTGGCGAAGTCACGACAGCGCACTCCAGGCCGCGAGGGTGGCCGGGGATCAGGCCACCGAGGCGATGCTGCTCGCGGGGCTCGGACGGTTGCGCAGCGGCCAGGACGACTATGCCGGGGCCGAGGCCTACTTCGCGGATTCGCTCGCCGGGTACGTCGCGGTGGGCGATCGGCGCGGCGAGGCGATCGCGTTGGCGGGCCTGGGTGACGTCAGCCGCGAACTCGGCGACGTCGTGCCCGCGCGCGAACGGCTCGACCGGGCGCTGGCGATCTTCCGGGCGCTGCGCGACGACGCGGGCATCGGCTTCTGCGCTCGCCGCAGTGGTGCGCTCGCCATCGAACAAGGCCGTACCGACGAGGGTTTCGCGTCACTGGACGAGGCTCTCACGGCGTACCGCCGGGCTTTCAGCCGCCGCGGCGAGGCCATCACCCTGCGCACGATCAGCCTGGCCCACCGAGCCGCCGGTGAGTACGGGAAGGCGGCCCGGCTGGCCGAACAGGCCGTCGCGATGTTGCGGGAGATCGGCGACGCGGTGATGACGGCGTACGCCGTACAGGCGCTCGCGAAGGCGCGGCTCCGGCTCGGCGCGGGCGCGGCCGTGGCGCCTGAGCTGGCGGCGGCGCTCACCACCTGCCGGACGTACTCGGACCGCTTCGGGCAGGCGTTGATCCTCCGCACCCAGGGCGAGTTGCAGCTGTCGCTGGATGACCCGGCGGCGGCGGTGCCGATGCTCGAGGAGTCGCTCGCGATCTGGCGTGAGCTGGGCCTGCCGCAGTTCGCCGAACGGACCGAAAGCGATCTGCGAAAGGCGCTCGCGGCCGGCTCGAACTGACGCCTACGGGCGACTTACAGGACCTTGCAGGAAGTTTGGAGGGCCGTTCCAGACGGTGGATCCACGATCGTTCCGAGGCTGCGACCGCAGGCTCGCGAATCGGAAGATCGGATCACCGTCATGTCCAGGAACAGCCTGCGGCGCCGGCTCGGCCGGCCGGTCAAGGCACTCGCCCTGCTCTTCACCCTGCTCGCCGGTACGGCGCTCATGGTCGCCGGCAACGCACCCACCGCCACGGCCGCACCGGCCTGCGGCGTCCTCGCTCCCGGTGCCGGGCCGGCCGCGGTCGCCGCGGTACAGAAGGCCTGCACCCTGATCGGTACGCCGTACTCCTGGGGCGGCGGCCACGGCCAGACCCCCGGGCCGACCCGCGGCATCTGCGACGCGGCCAACGGCGCGCCGAACGACTGCAACGTGATCGGCCTCGACTGCTCCGGCATGGTCCGGTACGCGTACTACCTGGCCGTCGGCGCGGACGTCATCAACGGCACCACCCGAGAGCAATGGGACTCGCCGAACCGGGTCGCCCGCTGGGACAGATCGGCCGGACTCGCGCCGCTGGTCCCGGGTGACCTGCTCTTCTTCAACCCCGGTGGTGGCGCGATCAAGCATGTCGCGATGTACCTCGGCGGCGGCTACATGGTCGAGGCGCCGAACTCCGGAGCGCTGGTCCGGGTCTCCAGCGCGAGCCGCAGCGACTACTACGGCGCGATCCGCCTGTACGACGCTCGCCCGGGTGCTGCCTCGCTGTCCGGCGACAGCCGCACCGATCTCACGATGGTGCTCGCCAACGGCGACGTGAAGGCCTGGCGCAACGGCCGCGGGTTCACCGACATGCCGTGGGATGCCGACACCATCGTCGGCTCGGGCTTCAGCACCGAGAACCTGCACTACGCCGACCTGAACGCCGATGGCCGCAAGGAGATCATCGCCGTGCTGCCGAACGGCGATCTCAAGGCCTGGCGTAACGACCGGGGCTTCGCTCCCATGCCGTGGGGCGACAACGTCATCATCGGCAGCGGCTTCTCCCCGAACAACACCTTCTTCGCGGACCTGAACGCCGACGGCCGCTCCGAGGTCCTCATGGTGATGCCGAACGGCGACCTGAAGGCCTGGCGCAACGGCCGAGGTTTCGCCGCCATGCCGTGGGACGCGGATGTCATCATCGGCACCGGCTTCTCGGCCAGCAACATTTTCCTCGCCGACCTGAACGCCGATGGCAAAGCCGAAGCGATGACCGTTCTGCCCAACGGCGACGTGAAGGCATGGCGCAACGCCCGAGGCTTCGCCGCGATGCCGTGGGACGCCGACGCCATCATCGCCACCGGGTTCACCGCCAACAACCTCTTCCTGCCGGACCTCGACGGCGACGGCAAGGCCGACATCACCACCGTGCTCGCCAACGGCGACGTCAAGTCCTGGCACAACGGCGCGGGCTTCGCCGCCACCCCGTGGAACGCCACCGCCATCGTCGCGAGCGGCTTCTCCCCCACCAACCTCTTCTTCGCCTAGGAGCTACTGATCATGCTTAACGTCAAACGTCTTGTCACCACCGCCCTGCTCGCCCTGACCGCCCTGGTCACGCTGCCGGCCGCACCCGCCGCCGCCGACGCGCACAGCGATTTCATCAACGCCGCTGGTCCACCGGCGCAAGCCAGTCGTGCCGAGTTCGGCGTACCGGCGTCGGTGACCGTCGCGCAGGCCATCCTCGAGAGTGGCTGGGGCCAGAGCGCTCTCGCCGTCGAGGACAAGAACTACTTCGGCATCAAGTGCGGCAGCAGCGGCCCGGGCCCGATCGCGATCGGCTGTGTGACCCGGCCGACCACCGAGTGCACGCCCACCTGCCACACCGTCTACGCGTCCTTCCGGCGGTACGCCTCGATGCTCGACTCGTTCCGCGACCATGGCGCGTTCCTGCGCAACAACCCGCGGTATGCCAACGCCTTCAACTACACCAACAACCCGAACCAGTTCGTCGAAGAGATCCGCAAGGCCGGTTACGCGACGGACCCGGCGTACACGAGCAAGGTCGTCAACCTGATGACCACGTACAACCTCTACCGGTTTGACCGTCCCCTCGGCGCCTCGCTGTCCGGTGACGGCCGTACCGAGATCGCGATGGTGCTAGCCAACGGCGACGTCAAGGCCTGGCGCAACGGCCGCGGTTTCACCGACATGCCCTGGGACGCCGACGCGATCGTGGGCACCGGCTTCACGCCCGACAACGCGTTCTTCGCCGACCTCGACGGAGACGGCCGCAAGGAAATCATCGTCGTATTGCCCAACGGCGACTTGAAGGCCTGGCACAACGACGGCGGCTTCAAAGCCAACCCGTGGGGCGCCAACGTCATCATCGGCACCGGCTTCACCGCCGGCAACACCTTCTTCGCGGACCTGAACGCCGATGGTCGTTCCGAGGTCCTCATGGTGATGCCGAACGGCGACCTCAAGGCGTGGCGCAACGGCCGGGGCTTCGCGGCCATGCCGTGGGACGGCGATGTCGTCATCGGCTCGGGCTTCACCGCCAACAACACCTTCCTCGCCGACCTGAACGCCGACGGTAAAGCCGAAGCCATGACCGTCCTGCCCAGTGGCGAGGTGAAGGCTTGGCGCAACGCCCGAGGCTTCGCGGCCATGCCGTGGGACGCCGATGTGATCATCGCCACCGGCTTCTCGGCGAACAACCTCTTCCTGCCGGACCTCGACGGTGACGGCAAGGCCGACATCACCACCGTGCTCGCGAACGGCGACGTCAAGTCGTGGCACAACGGCGCAGGCTTCGCCGCCATGCCCTGGAACGCCACCGCGGTCATCGCCAGCGGCTTCTCCCCCACCAACCTTCTCTTCGCCTAGGAGCTACTGGATCATGCTGAAGGTCAAACGGCTTCTTGCCGTCCTTGCAGCCGCTGCAGCTGTCACTGTCGGACTAGTGGTACCTCAGGCCGCTGCAGCCGGCCGCCCCAACTTCAAGCTCCCCCTGCCGTGTGGTCAGGTCTGGACCACCTCAACCCACAGCGGCCACGCCAGCCAGTACATGCTCGACATGGTCCGCTCAGGTGGCGCTACCGCCGGTACGCCGGTGCTGGCGTCAGCAGGCGGTGTAGTGAGTACGTCGAAGTTCGCCACCGATGCGGGCAACATGATCGTCATCGACCACGGCGACGGCTGGCAGACCCGCTACCTCCATCTGGCCACCCGGGCGGTCAACATCGGCGCCCAGGTCGGTCAGGGCATGCACATCGGCACGGTCGGCAACACCGGCTCCAACACCAGCGGCGCCCACCTGCACTTCGAGCAGAAGCAGAACGGCGTTGTCGTCCAGTCGATCTTCAGCGGCCACCTAGTACCAGTGAATTACTCGTACAACCAGCACTACGAGACCAGCGACAACTGCGGCAGCGGCCCGATCACGAGCAGCTCGCTGTCCGGTGACGCTCGTTCCGATCTCGCAATGGTGCTGGCCAACGGCGACATCAAGGCCTGGCGCAACGGCCGCGGCTTCACCGACATGCCCTGGGACGCCGACGCGATCGTGGGCACCGGCTTCACGCCCGACAACGCGTTCTTCGCCGACCTCGACGGAGACGGCCGCAAAGAAATCATCGTCGTCCTACCCAACGGCGACTTGAAGGCCTGGCACAACGACGGCGGCTTCGCAGCCATGCCCTGGGGCGCCAACGTCATCATCGGCACGGGATTCAGTGCGAACAACACCTTCTTCGCCGACCTCAACGCCGACGGCCGCTCCGAAGTCCTCGTCGTCATGCCCAACGGCGACCTCAAAGCCTGGCGTAACGCCCGAGGCTTCGCCGCCGCACCCTGGGATGCCGACGCCGTCATCGCCACCGGCTTCACCCCCAACAACACCTTCCTCGCCGACCTCAACGCCGACGGCAAAGCCGAAGCGATGACCGTTCTACCCAACGGCGACGTGAAGGCCTGGCGCAACGCCCGAGGCTTCGCCGCGATGCCGTGGGACGCCGACGCCATCATCGCCACCGGCTTCACCGCCAACAACCTCTTCCTCCCCGACCTCGACGGCGACGGCAAGGCCGACATCACCACCGTCCTCGCCAACGGCGACGTCAAGTCCTGGCACAACGGCGCAGGCTTCGCCCCCACCCCCTGGAACGCCACCGCCACCATCGCGACCGGCTTCTCCCCCACCAACCTGCTCTTCGCCTGACCCCCACCGGCTGCGGGTCTGCCGTCTTGGCAGACCCGCAGCCACCCTTACAGAGAACCCTTACAGAGAACCTGCAGGGCCTTTGCAGCCGCCACCGGCAAGGTCGAACCGGCTGCGCCCCGAACCGCCAACTGGCCCGAGTCGAGGAAAGAGGTGCCAGGATGCTGGACGTCGTACTGATGGCGGATCCCGCCGTCATGGGCATCCCAGTCGTGGACAACGGCGAGCCGCTGGTGGATCTTCGCGACTACGGGACCCTTCGCCTGGACAACCGGCTCGCTGATCCGGCCGGCGCCTACTGCCAGGCTCGCCGAGGTGTAGCGGATCGCCTGGTCGCCGCCCAGCGTCTCTTGCCCGGAGGCCTGCATTTCCTCGTGGTCGAGGCCTACCGGCCGTTGGCGTTGCAGGTGCAGTACTTCGAGTCCTACCTCGCGGAACTCCGGGCCGAGAACCCGTCCTGGTCCGACCAGCACCTCCGCACCATGGCCAGCCGCCTACTCTCCCCACCGGAGATCGGCCCGCACGTCTGTGGCGCGGCGATCGACCTCACCCTGTGCTCTCCCGGCGGCGAGGAGATCTGGCTCGGCACCGAGGTCAACGACGGCCCCGAGGAAAGCGACGACGCCTGCTATACCGCCGCCACCAACATCCCCGCACAGGCCCGCCGCCACCGCCGCGTACTGGCCAACGCCATGACCTCCGCGGGCTTCGTCAACTACCCCACCGAGTGGTGGCACTGGTCCTACGGCGACCGCTACTGGGCCATGACGACGGCGGCCCCACACGCCATCTACGGACAGCAGACCTTCACTGGTCGATGAGCGTGTGCCGAGTGGCCGCAGGCAGATGGGCGGCAAGCGTCATTGCGGTGAGAGGCGCGCCGTCGGCCGCGAGGTGGGCGGCTGCGGCGTGGAGGTAAGCGCCAACGGCTGCCGCGTCGAACGGCGACAGGCCCGAGGCGAGCAACGACCCGCACAATCCCGCCAAGACGTCACCCGAACCGGCCGTGGCGAGCCAGGCGCTCGCGTTGGTGTTGACGCGGACGCGGCCATCCGGCGCCGCGATGACCGTAGTGGAACCCTTGAGCAATACCGTCGCCTGGAAGCGCTCGGCCGCCGTACGGGCGTGCTCCAACCGCCTCGCCTCGACCTCAGCTCGTGGTACGTCGAGCAGCCGGCCGAGTTCGCCCGCGTGCGGGGTGAGCAGCGCCGGCGCTTCGAGCGGCCCGTCGATCGCCGAGAGGCCGTCGGCGTCGACCAGCACCGGCTCGGGGCCGGCGAGCAACCGCGCGACGGCCTGCCGGTCGAACCCCTGCCCGAGGCCCGAACCAACCGCCCACGCCTGCACCCGGCCCTCGCCGTGCACCACCTCGGGGTGGACTGCCCGGATATCGGCCGCCACCGAATCGGGTCCGCCGTACCGGATCATGCCGACGGGTCCGCCGAGGGCGCCCGAGGTGGCGATCACGGCAGCGCCCGGGTACTGCGATGAGCCCGCCATGAGGCCGAGGACGCCGCGGGAGTACTTGTCGGATTCGCCGTGCGGGATGGGGTAGAGCGCGCGCACGTCAGCCGCCTGGAATGCCTCTGCGGCCGGGACCAGGTCCGGGAGGTCGAGGCCGATGTCGACGAGGTGGACCGTTCCGCAGGCCGCGGCGGCTGGATCGACGAGATGGCAGACCTTGTGCGTGCCGAAAGTGACGGTCAGATCCGCGCGCACGTGCGGCGAAGGGGTCTCGCCGGTATCGACGTCCACGCCCGACGGCGTATCGACCGCGACCATCGGCACCCCGTGCCGCGCGGCCAACTCGACCACCTCGAGCGCATCGGGCCGCAGGCCGGGACGACCGCCGATCCCGACAATCCCGTCGACCACCACATCCGCACCCGGCACGTCCTCGGCCGAACCAACCCGGCCACCTGCACTACGTAAAGCGGCGAGGCCCTCGGGATGCGCTTTGTCCGAGAGCAGTACGGCAGTAACGCGAGCACCTCGGCGAGCCAGGAAAACGCCCGCATACAAGGCATCCCCGCCATTGTCGCCCGACCCGACGAGCAGCACCACGCGAGCGCCGTACACGAAGCCCATGAAGTTGCTGAGAGCAACGGATAGCCCGTACGCCGCGCGCTGCATCAACGTGCCGTCAGGCAATACCGCCATCAAGGCGGACTCGGCGGCGCGGACCTGGCCGACTGAGTAAGCGCGGCGCATCTCAACCCTCCAGGACGACGACCGCGGACGCGATGCCCGCGTCATGGCTCAGCGACAAGTGCATGCTCTGTACGCCGAGGCGCGCGGCCTGGTCGGCGACGGTCCCGGTGATCTCCAACCAGGGCCGGCCGTCCTCGTCGCTCCGCACCTCGCAGTCGTGCCACTGCATGCCACCCGGAGCACCGAGCGCCTTCGCCAGCGCCTCCTTGGCGGCGAACCGCGCGGCCAGCGAGGCGGGCGGTTTGGCGGCCTCGGCGGGAGTGAAGACCCGCGTACGCAAACCGGGCGTCCGCTCCAGCGTTTCCATGAAGCGAGCCACGTCGACGACGTCGATACCCACGCCGACTATCACTCGACCGTGACCGATTTCGCCAGGTTGCGCGGCTGGTCGACGTCATGCCCCTTGGCCGTCGCCATCTCGCACGAGAACACCTGCAGCGGCACGGTCGCGACCAGCGGCTGCATCAACGTCGGCACCTTCGGCAGGCGGATGATGTGATCGGCGTACGGGTCGACGGAGTGGTCACCCTCCTCCACCAGCACGATCGTGCGCGCGCCGCGAGCCCGGATCTCCTGGATGTTGCTGACCATCTTGTCGTGCAGGACGTCGCGTCCCTTGGGCGGTACGACAACGAAGACCGGCAGGCCTTCCTCGATCAGCGCGATCGGGCCGTGCTTCAGCTCGCCGGCGGCAAAGCCCTCGGCGTGCATGTAGGCGAGCTCCTTCAACTTCAACGCGCCCTCGAGGGCGACCGGATAACCGACATGCCGACCAATGAACAACACGGACTGAGCGTCCTTGAGCTCGCGGGCCAACTTCCGGACCGGTTCGACCGACTCGAGCACCTTCGCGACGGCCGCGGGTGTCTTCTCCAGGTCCTCGATGATGGCGGTGATCTCGTCGCCGTACTTGATGCCGCGGACCTGGGCCAGATACAACGCGATCACGTACGTCGCGACGATCTGCGTGAGGAAGGCCTTGGTCGAGGCGACGGCGATCTCCGGGCCGGCGTACGTGTAGAGCACCGCGTCGGACTCGCGCGGAATGGTCGAGCCGTTGGTGTTGCAGATGGCCAGCACCTTGGCGCGTTGGTCGCGGGCATGCCGCAAGGCCATCAAGGTGTCCATCGTCTCGCCCGACTGGCTGATCGCGATGACCAGGGTGGAGCGGTCGACGATCGGGTCGCGATAGCGGAACTCGCTGGCCAGTTCGACCTCGCACGGGATCCGGGTCCAGTGCTCGATGGCGTACTTGGCGATCAGGCCGACGTGGAACGACGTACCGCAAGCGATGATGATGATCTTGTCGACCTCGCGCAGGTCCTCGTCGGACATCCGCATCTCGTCCAGATGCAGCCGGCCATCCGTCGTGAACCGGCCGAGCAGGGTGTCGGCGATCGCCTTCGGCTGCTCGGCGATCTCCTTCAGCATGAAGTAGTCGAACCCGCCCTTCTCGGCGGCGGAGATGTCCCAGTCGACGTGGAAGGGCGTGACGTCGGCCGCCGTACCGTCGAAGTTGGTGACCGTCACACCCTCGCGGCGCAGCTCGACGACCTGGTCCTGGCCGAGCTCGATCGCGTCCCGGGTGTGGGCGATGAAGGCCGAGACGTCCGAGGCGAGGAAGTTCTCGCCTTCGCCGACGCCGACCACGAGTGGCGAGTTCCGCCGGGCGCCGACGACGACGTCCGGCGCTTCGGCACAGACGGCGACGAGGGTGAACGCGCCCTCCAGCCGGCCGCAGACCCGGCGCATCGCCTCGGCCAGATCGCCGTCCGCCTCGGGCAGCAGCTCGCCGAGCAGATGCGCGACGACCTCGGTATCCGTGTCGGAGATCAGCTCGTTGCCGCGCGACTCGAGCTCGGCCCGGAGCTGGGCGAAGTTCTCGATGATGCCGTTGTGCACGACCGCGACCCGACCGGGGTTGTTCGGGTGCGGATGCGCGTTCTTGTCGTTCGGCGGGCCGTGGGTGGCCCAGCGGGTGTGCCCGATCCCGGTCGTGGACGGCGGCAGCGGGTGATCCGCCAGCTCCTTGTCCAGGTTCGCGATCTTTCCGGCTTTCTTCGCGATGGCCAGGGTTTTTGTGGTCGCGCTGCTGGGAGCCGCTGTGACAACCGCCACACCAGCGGAGTCGTAGCCGCGGTACTCAAGCCGCCGCAGACCTTCCAGAACCACTTCCAGCGCTGGTTTCGCGCCGACGTATCCGACGATGCCGCACATGAGCGCCACACTAACGCGTACGAAGTGACGTCCCTCTCGGGGCGCACGGAGGCGATGTGTGGGAAGAATGGGGCACATGCTGCATGCGCCGCGGGAGGTGACTCCCTATACCGAGCTGGATCGCGCCGCCTGGGCCGCGCTGGCGGAGACGACCGAGTCACCGCTGACGCCCGAGGAGATCGAGCGCCTCCGCGGTCTTGGTGACGAGATCGACATCGACGAGGTCCGCGAGGTCTATCTGCCGCTGTCGCGAATCCTCTCGCTGTACGTCCGGCACGCCCGCGCGCTGCACGCCGACACCGAGTCGTTCCTCGGCAAACCCGCCGAGACCCGGACGCCGTTCGTGATCGGGATCGGCGGATCCGTCGCCGTCGGCAAGTCCACCACCGCGCGACTGCTGCGCGAGTTGCTCGCCCGTTGGCCGGAGCACCCCCGCGTCGCGCTCGTCACCACCGACGGTTTCCTTTGGCCGAACGCCGAGCTCGAAAAGCGCGGCCTTTTGCAACGCAAGGGCTTTCCCGAGTCGTACGACCGGAAGGCCCTGTTGCGCTTCGTGGTCGAGGTCAAGTCCGGTCTCGACACGGCCGAGGCGCCGGTCTACTCGCACCTCCACTACGACCGGCTGCCCGACGTCCGGACGACGGTCGAACAACCCGACATCCTGCTGCTCGAAGGCCTCAATGTGCTCCAGCCCGCTCCACGCCGGGGCGACGGCAAGAGCGGGCTGGCTGTCAGCGATTTCTTCGACTTCTCCGTGTACGTCGATGCCGCCGCGGACGACATCCGGAGCTGGTACGTCCATCGGTTCTTGAAGCTCTGGGAGACGGCCTTCCGCGATCCCGAGTCCTACTTCCGCCGGTACGGCGACCTGTCCCGCGAAGAGGCCATCGCGAAGGCCGAGTCGCTCTGGGACGGCATCAACGGTCCCAACCTGCACGAGAACATCCTGCCTACGCGCTCTCGGGCAACTCTGGTGCTGCGGAAAGGCGCGGACCACGCGGTGAAATGGGTCCGTCTACGCAAACTCTGACCAGGGCGATGAGTAGTACGCCGGTGGTTAGGGCGAAGGCGGTCGGGTAGCCGGTGCCGGCGACTACCGCGCCGAAGGCGATGGCGCCTACGCCCCAGCCGGCGTCGTACGCGAGGTTCCAGAGGGCGCTGACCTGGCCGTAGCGGTTCGGCTCGACGCGTTCGTACATGATCGAGATGGTGACGTTCTGGGCCGCGCCGAAGCCGAGCCCGAAGAGCAGCATGCCGATGAACACGATGGTGGTGTGCTGAACGAAGACGAGGGATCCGGCGCCGAGAGTGGCGAGTAGGACCGAAGGCAGCAGGAGCCGGCGCGCGCCGTGCCGGTCGCCGTACCGGCCTGCTAGCCAACGGGCCAGTGGTGCGGCGGCCGCCTGGATGAGCAGCGCTGTCACGATCACCGAGTGCTTGCCCTCGGCAACGGCTAGCGGGATGAAGGTTACACCGATGCCTGCGGCAACCGTTACTGCCGCGAATACTCCGGCCGGCATGAGCAATCCGCTGTTCTTAAGGCCTTTCAGTACGTTGGTGTGTTGCTTGAGCTGGGTGTGGGTTGGTGTGGTCGGTAGGCCGGGGATCATGGTCAGGCCGGCCAGGGAAGTGAGTGCGCCCAGGATGAAGACGCCGGTGAAGCCGATGTGGTCGACCAGATAGACGCCGAGCGGAAGACCTGCGACGGCTGGTACGCCGACGACTACGCCGTACATCCCGAGTGCCTCGCCGCGGCGATGGGCGGGTGCTACCTCGGCGATCAACGCGACTGCTCCGACGACGAGGATCGCTAGGCCGGCGCCGCGGAGCAGGCATACCGCGAGGACTAGCGGGAGGGAGGTCGATAGGGGGAGGAGTAGGGCCGGGAGGCCGAGGAGGATTAGGCCGAGGGCGAGGGTGTCGCGGTAGCCGAAGCGGGCGAGCATGCGCGGTACGGCGAGTTCGACCGCGACGGCCGAGAGCATCATCGCGCCGGTGGACAGGCCGGCGCCGATCCCGCCCGAGCCGTTGGTGGCGAGGTAGAGCGGTACGACCGAGGTGAGCAGGTACATGCTCAACCCCGAGCCGAGCACCGCCATCAGGAGTCGGATCAGTTGCGGACTGAACAACGGCTCCACGGCCGGCTTCGCGGCTTGGGGTGCTTTCGGGGCTTTCGGGGCTTTCGGGGTGGTGACTTCGCAGCTCATGGCGGGCGCTCCTCGGCTCTCTCGGCTTACCTGCGACGCTATTGCCAGATCGGTACGCCCGTGAGATCCAATCGGTGGCCACCGGAGAGGACCAATTGGGCCGACTGGGGTATACAGGGTCGGCATGAGCATGGTGATTCGGGCGGCGCGGCCGGATGAGGCCGAGGTGTTGTCAGCGCTGGCGGTACGCAGCAAAGGTCACTGGGGGTACGACGAGGCGTTCCTGGCGTCTTGCCGCGTCGAGCTGGCAGTCCGTCCGGAGCAATGCGACGGCGTCCATCTCCAGGTGGCGGCCGCCCCTGATTTGCGGGGCTTCTACCTGCTCGAGCCCGGCGAGCTGTCGGCGCTGTTCGTCGATCCCGCCGCGATCGGACAGGGCGTCGGGTCGGCCCTACTGGCGCACGCCGTCGCCACCGCACGAGACCTGGGCTGGCACGAACTCACCATCGACTCCGACCCGTACGCCGAACCCTTCTACCTCCACCACGGCGCCCGCCGAGTCGACACAACCCCCAGCAACTCCATCCCCGGCCGCCTACTCCCCCAACTCCTCCTTCGCCTCTAAACAAATGCAGCCCGGGTGGTGGTGATCAGGGCGGCTAGGCGGGGTAGGGCGGTGGTGATTTCGGTGGGGGTGACGGCGCTGCAGGAGAGGCGGAGGGCGTTTATGGGGGCCGAGCCGTCGTAGAAGTGGGACATGGGGGTCCAGAGGACGCCGTATTGCTTGGCGGATCGTTCGAGTAGGGCGTCGTCGACGGGGAAAGGCACGGTGACGACGACGAAGAAGCCGCCTGCGGGCACGTTCCAGGTGACGTCGCCGTTCGGGAAGTGGGCTGCCAGGCCATCTGTTAGCAGGCGCAGGTTTGAGGCGTAGACCTCGCGCTCGCGCCGGTTCGCCGTGACGAGGCTGCAGCCGTTCTCGAGCAACTTGCCGCCGACGACGGCCTGGGCGACGGCCGAGGTGTTGACCGTCAGCATGCTCTTGATCTTCGACAACTCGTCGGCGAATAGGCCGGCCCCGGTGACACGTTGATCCGCCACCACGTACCCAACCCGCGCGCCCGGCAGTGCCGTCTTGGCGAACGAACCGAGATAGACCACGCGCCGTTCGGTGTCGAGGGCCTTCAGCGTGGGCAGCCGTTCATGACCCAACGCCGGGAACAGCCCGTACGGGTTGTCCTCCAGCAACAGCAGGTCCTCCTGCGCCGCGATCTCGAGCAATCGCCGGCGCATCTCCAGATCGAGGCTCATCCCGGACGGATTAGCGAAGTCCGGCATCAGGTAGCACGCGCGCGGCCGCAGCCCCTCCGCGCGGGCTTGTTTCACCTGTGCCACCAGGTCATCCAGGTCCACGCCATCGGTGCCCCCGGCAACGAACCGGATCGGCAGGTCGACCAAACGCGCGGCGCCGGTCAGTCCGACGTACGCCGGGGCGACCGCGAGCAGCACGTCCGTCGGTCCGGCCCGTAAGGCACGCAGGACGAGGACCATCGCCTCCTGGCAGCCGACGGTCACCACGATCGACTCGGGGTCGACCTCGATCCCCTCGTCGATCCGCAGGTTCTCCGCGACGAGGCCGTGGATGATGCCTTTGGTCCGCCCGTACTGGAACAACGTGCGCCGGACGGCCGCCTCGTCGTACCCCTGGGACGCCAGGTATGCCGTGAAGGTCCGCAGGTACGAGTGCAGGTCCTCGACGTCGTAGAACTCCTCGTACGGCCGGCCGGCAGCGAGCGAGATCGCGTCCGGGTAGTGCTGCGCGACCTCGTTGAGGAAGTTCATCGACAACAGCGCGCGATCTCCCAACGACGGGTGCAGGTCCTCGATCGCCAGGTCCATCAGGTCCCCCGATGTGTCGTGAGTCCGGTGGCAGCGGCCACGTCGGCGCACCCCGCCAGCAACAGTACGTCGATGAGGTCGTCGCGCAATCGGGTCAACGCCGAGTCCGCCTCGCCAACGGCCAGCGCCCAGAGCAACGGGCGGCCCAGCAATACCCCGCCGGCGCCCAAGGCCAAAGCGCGCAGGATGTCCGTGGCGCTGCGAATACCGCTGTCGAGCAACACTTCGCAATCGTTGCCGACGGCATCCACTACGGCGGGCAGTGCGTTGATCGAGGCAACGGCTCCGTCGAGCTGGCGGCCACCATGGTTTGACACGACCACTCCGGCGGCACCGATCGAGGCCGCGCGACGAGCGTCTTCGGGATCGAGAATTCCCTTCACCACAAGGGGAAGTGAGGTCCGGCCGGCCAGCCACTCGAGGTCGTTCCAGTTCAAGGCGGTGTTGAAGACCGAGGCCGTGTGCGCCGCCACAGCAGACACGGCCTCGGCCGATTGGTGAGCCCTGCCCGCGGATCCGTCGACGAGGTTCGCCGCGATCACGTCGCTGGGCAGGACGAAGGAGTTGCGGACATCGCGCAACCGGCGACCCATCACCGGCACGTCAACGGTCAGCATCAAGGCCGTACACCCGGCTGCGGCGGCCCGATCGACCAGCGACTTGACGATGCCGCGATCCCGCAACCAGTAGAGCTGGAACCAGGCGTTGTCGGCCGTGGCCGCAATCTCCTCCAACGGGAAGCTCGACAAAGTGCTAATGACATAAGGGATTCCGACTGCCGCCTTGGCCAGGGCCAACTCGCCATCGGGATGGGCCAATCGCTGATAGGCCATCGGCGCGACCGCGACCGGAAAGGCCGCGGGCTGGCCCAGCAAGGTGGTCGACACGTCGGGCTCCTCCACGCCTGCGAGAACCCGGGGCACTACCGAGATCGCGTCGAGGGCCGACCGGTTCAACCGCAGAGTCGTCTCGGCGCCGCTGCCACCAGCGACGAAGTCACACACGTCCGCGGGCAACACCTCCGCCGCGAGAGCCTCGTAATCCGCCAGGCAGACCGCCTCACCCATCGCCGCCCTTGCCCCCAGACTCCTCACCGTCAGCCCCCTCGCCACCAGCAGCCCCGCCCTCCGAGACGGCCTGACCACCAGCGCCCTCAGCATCAGCCGCCTCGCCCTCCGACACGGCCCGCCCCTCAGCGCTCTCACCATCAGACGCCTCGTCATCGGACGCCTGATCGTCGGACGCCTGGTCGTCGGAGACCTTGAAGACCCGGGAAAGGAAGGCGGATGCCTCCGCGATCGCTCGCTTGCCACCATCGAGCACGCCCGACATCGCGAAGAACCCGTGCACCATCCCGTCGTACCGGCTCAGCTCCGTCGGCACCCCCGCAGCGAACAATTTCTCCGCGTAGAACTCGCCCTCATCCCGCAACGGGTCGAACTCGGCCGTGATCACCAACGCCTGCGGCAACTCCCCGAAATGGTCCGCCAACAAGGGCGACGCAAGCGGATTAAGCCCGTCAGACGGATCCGCCAGATAGTGGTTCCAGTACCACCCAACAGACGTCTTGTTGAACAAGTACGGATCATCGCCCGACCGCATCGACGGCGTATCCGAGCCATACCGCGTGTTCGGATACACCAGCAGTTGCGCGAGCAGCGCCGGCCCACCGGACCGCGCGAGCAACGTCACCGCCGCCGCGAGATTGCCGCCCGCGCTATCCCCACCCACGGCCAGCCGCTCGGCATCAACCCGAAGCTCTTCCGCATTAGCCGAGATCCAACGCACCGCCTCATGGCAATCGTGCACAGCGGCCGGGAACTTGTGCTCCGGCGCCAACCGATACCCCACAGTGATGACCTGACACGGTACGGCGTTCGCAAGCCGCCGGCAGATCCCATCCGCGGTGTCGATGCTGCCAAGCGTCCACCCGCCGCCGAAGTAGTAGACCAACGTCGGCAACATCCCGTCGCCCGCGGGCCGGTAGATCCGGATCGGCAGCTCGCCCTCCGGCCCCGGCACCGTACGGTCGATCACCTCGTGCACCTTCTCGACCGCACCACCCGCCGCCTGGATCGACGCCAGGTCGGCCGCCCGTGCCTCGGCCAGGCTCTGCGTGTACAACTGCGGCACGTCAGCGGTCTCCCGCTCGGCACGCATCTTCTCCACCTGCGGATCAAGAGGCATTGAGCACCACCGGAATCTCGCTATAGCCGCGCAGCAGAAATTGTTCGCTGCGGACAGGTTCCGTTGCCAAGGACAACGATGGGAATCGCTCGAACAAGCCCTGGAAGGCGATCCGCCCTTCCGCCCGGGACAACGCCGCCCCCAGGCAGTAGTGCGCGCCCGCGCCGAAGCTCACCGGCTTGATGTCCGGCCGCGACGGATCGAACGCGTCCGGATCGGGGTATCGCCGAGGATCGCGATTAGCTGCCCCGAGCAACAACAACACGTTGCTCCCAGCAACAATCGGCAACTCCCCCACCACGGTGTCGACCGACGCCGCCCGAGCCAGGAACTGCACCGAACTGTCATAGCGCAGCACCTCCTCCACACAGGCCGACGCCAACGCCGCATCACCCGGCAGCGCCTCGACCAGATCGGGCCTCGCCAGCAAGGGCGGCAGACCGTTGCCGAGCAGGTTGATCGTGGTCACGAAACTCGCGTTGAAGAGCACCACCAGATTGCTCACCAACTCGGGATCGGTCAGCGGCTCATCACCAGCATCCATCGCCTGGACGAGCGCGCTGACCAGATCGTCGAGCGGATCCGCTCGGCGCTGCGCGATCAAACCCGCGTAGTACTCCGACAGCTCCGTCGCCGCCGCATCGGCCGCGGCCAGGATCTCCGGGGTCTTACCGGCCAGATCGAGATACGCGTCGATCCGCTCGACCCGCTCGCGGAACCAGCCGAGATCGTCCAACGGAATTCCCAGCAGCTCGCCGACCACCTGTGTGGGCAGCGGATAGGCGAACTCCGAGATGAAGTCGACCGGCGCACCACCGTCGCCGAGCTCGGCCATCCGGTCCAGCAACTTGCCGACGATCTGGTGGATCTTGGGCTCCAGCTCGGCCACCCGGCGAGGCGTGAACACCTGCTGGAAGACCTTGCGCCGATGGGCGTGCTCGGGCGGATTGCTGAACATCATCGAGCGCTGCAACACCGCCAGGACCGGATGCTCCTCCCAGTCGGCACGTCCGGGTTGTTTGAGGAACGCCGGGTCGCGCAGCACCTGATCGACCTGGTCATACCCGTTGACCACCGCGACGTACGACGCCGCGGCCGGGGTCACCGACGAGATCCTGCCCAGTTCATGCAGAGCCGTGTAGAACGGATAGGGATCGGTTCTCCCCTGCTCCGTGAACAGTGCGGCCAGGATCGCGTCGGCGTCCATTAGTGTCCCGTGTTTGAGGGTGTTTGACGGCTGGCGGTGTCCAGGTGCGTGCATCGCAAGGCGGAGAAGCTGCCTCGATGCTCTTTATCGTGGCTGCTTCTCCAACGCAGCGAGGTGCGTGCCTGGGCGCCGCCAGGCGTTGAAGACCCTCGAACACGGGACACTCAGTACTCCTACTTCAGAAGTTTCAGGTCGATGGCGTTGGCCACCGCCTGGTATCCAGCGTCGTTCGGGTGGATGTGGTCACCAGAGTCGTACGCCGGCAGCAGACGGCTCGGGTGGGTCGGGTCGCGCAGGATCGCGTCGAAGTCGATCAACCCGTCGAACTCGTCGCTCGACCGAAGGTAGGCGTTGACCGCGTTACGGGTCGCATCCTTCTCCGGCGTCCAGACACCCGGCGCACCCGTGCCCTCATACGGCGCGAGGGTGGCGACGATGCTACGCAGGCCCTTCTCCTTGGCCTGGGCGTTGATCTGGCGTAGCGAGGCGATGATCGCGTCGGCGGAGTCGTTCGACATCCAGATGTCGTTGATACCGAGATCGGTGATCACGGTCTTGACGCCGGTCTGGCCGAACACGTCCTCGTTCACCCGGGCCAGGCCGTTCACGCCGAGCTCGTTGAATCCGGGGAAGCCGCCCGCGCCGGGCTCGTTGCCCTCGTGGTTGAGCCGGCTGCCCGCGAGACTCGCGTTCAGGATGCCGGGCGCCTTCTTGCCCCAAGCCTGGTTGAGCCGCTCGGCCAGCTGGTCCGGCCAGCGGTTGTTGCCGTTGAACGTCGAGCCGTTGCCGTCACCGAGCGAGTCGGCCAGTACGACGATCGAGCCCGGCGCCTTCTTGGTCTGGACGTCCACACCGGAGACGAAGAACCAGCAGCAGGTCCGTGTCAGCGTGTAGCCGGCGCCACCCGCCTCGGCCGTCAGGTTCGTCGGGCCGACGAAGTTGTGGTGGTTGGTGGTGGAGTGGAACGTGGTCGGGCCGGTCGGCGTCGGGAAGTAGACGCTGACCAGGAGCTCCTCGAGCGGGTTCAGCTTGAGGTCCACCGGGTCGCTGAGCAGCTCGGCGCCCTTGTTCATGGTGGCCGTCGCGCTGCCGCCGTTGAACGTCAACGTGCGCACGGTGGCCGGGTCGATATCACTGAGCTCGGGCGTGGCCTTGTTCGGCCGGGCGATGGTCGCCGCGCCGATTGCGACGGCCTGCTCGCCGTAGATGTTGGTCAGTCGCACCCGGAGCTGGTCGCCGCCGATGCTGGTGCGGATGTTGAGCCGGACGCTCTGGTTGTTCAGACCGGCGTTGGTCGAACCGGCCGCGTTGCCGTGGGTCACGGCTGCCGCCCAGGTCCCTACCCATTCCCTGTTGCCACTGCCGGTCTCGGCACTGGTGGTGATCGCTGTCGATCCCACTAGTGCGAGCACCACCGAGGCGGCGACAGGTTGCCAACTTCTACTGATCTTCACGAGATTCGAACCCCTCCACGAAGCAACGCACAACCCGTCCCCCCGGGCGCGCTCATTGGTGACGGGAAACGTAGTCGCAGCACCGGTGTGCGTCAATCGTTTCAAGCCATTGATATATAGCCATTTCGCTGCGTTACGAGCCATATCTCTGCGTAATGATCGTGCCTCACGCAACGCTTAGTGAATGGCCGGGAAAACCTTCTGTTCAAGGGCTGGCAGGGATCCGTCCGACCGGTTAGAGTCTGGCCAGAGGCGTGGGGGCCTCAATCATCGACAAATGGTCTCTTTGTGCTGCCCGAAATCAGCTCGACTAATGATCTCGCGGCGGCCTTTCCGGCATTTGCTGGCCGGCACTGGCAATTGGGGGTTGGCCCATGGAAAACGGGCAGACATATGTCCACCGGGTGCTCGAGCTGTTCAGCTCGTTCGGTTCCCGCGAGGCGTTGGTGGGCCCGGCCCGGCGGGTGACGTTCGAGCAGCTCCGCGAGGACGTGCTCGCCCGTGCGGCGGCACTCCGCAGCGAAGGCGTCGAGCCCGGTAGCGCCGTACTCGTGATGGTCGCGAACAGCATCGAGGGCCCGATCCTGCAGCTGGCGTTGCACCTGCTCGGCTGCCGGTCGATGTGGATCGCGACGGTCACGGCTCGCGGTGAGATCGACGAGTTCGTCCGCATCACCGAGCCGGACGCGTTCATCTACGACCCGGCCGCCGAGAACGGCTTGGGCACCGAGCTCGCGGCCGGCCTCGACGTACCAGTCTTCTGCCTGGGTCCGGGTGGTGCCGGCCCCGACCTCACGACGTTCGACGGTGGGGCGTACGACCTGGCGGCGCCGGTGCCGGAGCCCGAGTCGTTCCTGCAGACCAGCGGTACGACGGGTGCGCCGAAGCTGGTCCATCATCGGCAGACCTTCTACCAGCAGATTGTCACTCTTGCTGACCAGTTCGTCGGAGGGGGCTTCCCGGTGCTGCGACACCTCTCGCATTCGCCGATGTGGCTCGCCAGTGGCCAGATCACCTCGTTGTTCAACCTGTTCACCGGTGGCGTGCTGTTCCTGCGCGACGAGTGGGACCCGGCCGCTTTCCTGGCGACGGTCGAGGCGGAGCGGATCAACTCGACGTTCGTCACCCCGCCGATGCTGTACGAGGTGCTGGATCATCCCGCGCTCGGGCAGGCCGACACCAGCAGTCTGTTCATGTTCAACGTCGGCGCCGGACCGGCCGCGCCCGCCCGGCTGCGGCAGGCGATCGCGCGGTTCGGCCCGGTGCTGCGGATCGTGTACGGCCTGAGCGAGGCGGTCGTGATCACCGCGATGCCCGGTCTGACCGAGGACCCCGCGCATCCCGAGCGCTTGCAGTCCTGCGGCACGCCGTACGGCGATGTCCGGATCGAGATTCGCGACGAAGACGGCAAGGGCCTGCCGGTGGGCGAGACCGGCATCGTCTGGGTGGCCAGCCGGTTGAGCTTCGCGGGGTACTTCGGTCAGCCCGAGCTCACCGCGGAAACCCTGGTGGACGGCTGGGTCCGGACGAACGACCTCGGCTATCTGGACGATGACGGCTATCTGTTCCTGGTCGATCGCTGGCAGGACATGATCGTCACCAGCCGGCGTAACTGGGCGATCTTCTGCCGGCCGATCGAGGATGCGCTCGCGTCCCACCCCAAGGTCGCGGCCGCCGCGGTCATCGGCGTACCGGATGCGACTGTCGGCGAGGTGCCGCACGCGTACGTCGTACCGTTGCCAGGAGCAACCATCGCGCCGGACGAGCTGATCGAGCTTGTGACGTCGAGCCTCAACGAGATCTACGCGCCCGCGGCGATCACGTTCGTCGACCGGTTGCCGCTGACCCGGTCCGCCAAGGTGGACAAGAAGGCACTTCGTTCCCGCTACGCGACGGCCGACAAGGGTGCGTAGTCGTGGCGGCCTGATCGCGCTGATCACCGCGGACATCGTGTCGGCGGTCGGCAGCCGGATCTCCGTGCTGGCCATTCCCTGGCTGGTCCTGATCACCACCGGCAGTCCCGCCAAGATGGGCCTGGTCGCGGCCGCCGAGATGATCCCGTACCTGATCACCGGCATCTTCGCCACACCCTTGGCCGACCGCTTCGGCCTGCGCCGGACGTCGGTCTGCACCGATATCGGCAGCGCCGTCGCGATGGCGGCGATCGCGGCCGTGCCCCAACTCGGGTTCGGCTCGTTGCTGCTGCTGGTGGCGGTCATCGGCGCGCTGCGCGGTGTCGGCGACCGGGTCAAACACGCGCTGATCCGGCCGATGGCCGAGCTGGCCGGGGCGAAGCTCATCCGCGTCACCTCGTCGTACGAAGGCCTCAGCCGGGGTGCGACGCTGCTCGGCGCGCCCCTGGCCGGCGTACTGATCGCGCAGTTCGGTGTGACCACAGCGATCTGGATCGACGCGGCCACCTTCGCGATCTGCGCGGTGATCGTGCTAGCGCTTGTCCGGCCGCCTGCCGCGAATGCCGCTGAGCCGGTCGAGCGTGAGCCGTACCTGACCGCGTTGCGCGGCGGCTTCCGCTATCTGCGCGAAGACCATCGGCTGACCGGCATGGTCGCGATCATCTTCGCGCTGAACGTGTTCAGCAATGCGGGCACGGCCGTGTTCATCCCGTTGTGGGTGAATGAGCACCTGCACGACCCGAACGCCCTCGGCTTCGCGGTCGGCGCGTTCGCCGCGGGCGCCCTGATCGGCAATATCCTCTTCACCGCCGTCGCGACGCGCCTGCCGTTGCGAATGGCCTTCGTGGTCGGCGCGTTGATCAGCGGTGCGCCCCGGCTGTTCGCGCTCGGGTTGAGCGACAGCCTTGTCCTGGTCTGCGCGATCAGCCTGCTGTCCGGAGTGGGGCTCGCGGCGGTCAATCCCGTGCTCGGCGCGATGCTGTACGAACGGGTGCCAGTCGCCTTGCAGACAAGGGTGATCGGGTTGGTCGGGTCGTTGTGCTTCGCGGGTCTGCCGATCGGCGCGCTACTCGCCGGCGAAGGCACGGCCCTGCTCGGTCTGACGAACGCGCTTTTGGTTGCCGCGGGCATCTGTCTGGTGATTACGCTGATCCCGATCGCGCGCTGGACGACGTCCACCACCGAGGAGGTCCCGAGTGACCCACAACGCGCTTGACCCCGGCGTCGGCGGCCCCGCGGACGGCGTGCCCGATCCGCACTGCCTCCGCCCGGGCGAAGCCGCCACCCTCGTCGCCGGTCACCCCTGGCACCGCTTCGTCGTACTCGGCGACAGCGTGGCAAGCGGCCCCACCGAACCAGTCGACGGCTACAACCCCATGCACTGGACGGCCCAAGTCGCCGAGGCCCTCGGCGTCGAATTCCTCAACCTAGGCGTCAGCGGCCTCCGCGCGCGGGAAGTCCGTGCGTCGCAACTCGAACCGGCCTTGCGCTTCCGGCCCGATCTGGCGCTGGTGGTGTGCGGTGGCAATGACGCCTTCAGCAGCCGGTACGACGATGCCGCCGCCGAGGCCGTCGACGCGGAATTGCGCGCGATGATCCTCGAACTCCAGCGAGCCGGCGCCGAAGTCATCACCATCGGCATGTTCGACGTATCCCACAGCCCCGCGGTCCCGGAGAACTACCGCACCGCCCTTGGCGAACGCATGCGCCTGCTATCCGCCCACACCGCCGCCGTCGCCCACGACCTAGGCACCCTCCACGTCAACCTGACGAACCACCCGGCGTCAAAGGACCCGACCATCTACAGCACCGACGGCAAACACGGCAACGCCCGCAGCGACGCCATAGCCACCACCCAAACCCTCACCCGCCTAGCCACCCACCTCCACCCGTAGCCCCTTTGCATTCATTCGTCGGAATCCGCCCTCGCCCGTCCGCTGTCCTGCACTGGACCGCGGTGGCTGAGAGGGCGGATTCCGACGAATGAATGCAAAGTAGGTAGGGCGGTCAGGGGGTTAGGAGGAGGCCGCTGGTCAAGGCGCCTTGGCCTAGGTTTACGACGGAGCCGGCGCCGGGGACTTGGAAGCGGAGGTAGGCGCCGGCGGGTTGGCGGCCGAAGAGGTAGGGGGCGATGCAGTACGGGACTTCGGTTTCGACTACTTCGCCACTGGTCATGTCGATGAAGTGCATGGACAGGCGGTCGGCGGCGACGTACTCCTGGAGGACTTGACCGCCGGCGGCCAGGGCTACCGAGAGGGACTCGCGCCAGATTGAGGCCGAGACGTCGGGGCCGACGACTACGCCCGCGCCGCCATACGTGCCAGCGGGTTTAAGGACAAGGCCGGACTGGCCAGCCACGGCCGAGTCGAAAACGCTTGCCGTGAGCAACGACGTGTGCGGGACGTGGCGGTGGAGCAGGTCGGCGTCTGTAGGGGTCATCAGGTCGATGTCCTGCCACAACCACGCAAAGACCGTCTTGTTGCCGAGCAACCACGCGGCGGATGACGTGAACATCTTGACCGTGCCCTCACGCAACGCACTCGCGAGCGCGTCGGTGCCACGCCCTTGCGGGACGTCCTGCGGGATGAACAGTCGCAGTACGGCGTCCAGCGGCGCACCGTCGACGCAGACCCGGCCTTCGTCGTCCAGGTCGAGCCATTCCACCGGGCGGACGACCACGTCGAGGCCGGCGATCTTGGCCCGATCGCAGACGGGTTGCAGGAGCGCGATCAGCTTGTCCGGGTTCTGCGTATCCGGGTAGTCGCCGCCCATGTGGAACAGCAGTCCGACCTTCGCGCCTTCGGCCAACCCGAGGCTGTCGCGCATCGCGAAGTAGCGCGCGTCCACGGCGGAAGGCGGCGGCTCGATGCGCACGGAGTCCAGCACGGGATCACCGGCGTACGCCTCGACGAACCGTTCGGCGATGCCGTCGGAGTCGAACGCACCACCGAGCGCGCTGTCGATATTGCACTCGACCACCTTCGCGACCCCGCCCGCGAGCAGGATGTCCGGGCGGATGGCGAGCAGCAGGTCTTCCGACAACACCTCCTCCTCGTCGAGGAATTCGATGTACCCGGGCGGTACGCCGAGGAGGCGGCGCAGATCCCCGACCGTACGGGCGCGTCGCCGGCAGGACTGGAGGATGAGCTCGGCCAGTCGATCGCAAAAGGCCGTCATCGCGCCGTACTCCGCGAACGTCAGCATGGGCGAACGCAGCGGGCGCCATACCTTGTTGTGCGTGGCAACGCCGGCGTAGATCGTGGCCCAGCGTTCCTTGCCTCGGGCCAGCATCGCCGTACGGACGTCGGCCGGCAAGCGTTCCCAGGCGGACATGGTCATGCGACAACCTCCAGCAGTACGGACAGCAGGTCCTGCCGGGAGGGCTGGACCACGCGATCGAGGGCGAGGGCGAACGGCAGTACGGCGCCGTCCGGCCGGGTGATGCGGCGCGGCGGCGCGTCCAGCCGGAAGCGTTCGACGGCTCCCGCGATCACCTCGCCGGCGAAACCGCAGGACCGGTTCGAGTCGTCGATCACGACCAGGCGCCGGGTCTTCGCGAGCGAGGCGCCGAGGCCGTTCCAGTCGAAGGGGTAGACCGTGCGCGGATCGAAGACCTCGACCGAGACCTGCCCGGCCAGTTCCTCCGCGACCGCGACGGCCTCGTGCACCAAGTGGCCGAGGGCAACAACCGTGACGTCCGAACCAGCGCGCGCCACCCGTCCGACCCCGAGCGGGACAGGAGCCAGCGAAGCGAAGTCCAGGTCATCCCGCACTCCCAACGCTGCCGCCGGGGCGAACACTACGACCGGGTCGTCGTCGCGGATGGCCGATACCAGCAGGCCGTACGCGTCCGCGGGTGTCGCCGGTACGACGGTCTTCACGCCGACGTGGGCGAACAGGCTGTACGGGTGGTCCGAGTGCTGCCCGGCCCACCCGGTTCGCGACCCCGAGCCCGGTACGACGTACGTGACGGGCACTCGGCATTGCCCGCCGGTCATCAACGAGAACTTGTGCGCCTGGTTCGCGATCTGCTCGAAGACCAGGAACAACAACGACGGGATCTGGAACTCGATCACCGGCCTCAACCCGGCCAGCGCGGCGCCCGTCGCAAAGTTCGTGAACGCCTGTTCCGACAGGGGCGTGTCGAGCACCCGGTCGTCGCCGAACCGCGCGTGCAGCCCGGCGGTCAGGTTGGACGCGGCGACCCGAATGTCCTCCCCCATCAGGAAAACCCGCTCGTCCGCCGCCAGCTCGTCACCGAGCGCGCGATTCAAAGCCTTGAGGTACGACAGCTTCATGGCAGCCTCATCGCGTACAAGTAGTCGAGCGCGCCTTCCACAGATGGATGCGGGCTCTCCAAAGCAAAGGCCGCCGCCTTGTCGAGCACGGCCTCAACCTCAGCGTCAATAGCAGCAACTACCGAGGAGGCCAACCGAGCGCCCTGGATTTCCAAGGGATCCCGAGACCGACCATCAGCGAGCTCATCATCAGACCGATAGTTCAACCGCACCCGATGCTCAAACGTGTGATGCGCATCGAACCGATACGTCAAACACTCCAAGAACGTCGGCCCGCCACCGGACCGCGCACGCCGTACAGCGGTCGAAGCAGCAGCCAGCACCAACTCCGGATCCTGCCCGTCGATCGTGAACGCGGGCATGCCAAAGGCCCGAGCGCGAGCCGGAATGCTGCCCGCCACCGCCCCGGCCACCGGCATCGTGGTCGCATACCCGTTGTTCTCGCACACGAACACCACCGGCGCGTTCCACAAGGACGCGAGGTTGAATGCCTCGAGCAACATTCCCTCGTTCATCGCGCCATCGCCGAAGAACGTCGCGACCACCGTGTCCCGCCCCTGTCGGCGCGCAGCCCAGGCGGCACCCGTTGCGATCGACCCGGCCGCGCCGACGATCGCGTTCGCACCGAGTACGCCGACGCTGAAGTCAGCCGCGTGCATCGAACCACCCCGGCCCGAGTTCAACCCGGTGGACCGGCCCATCAACTCGGCCAGCATCCGCGAAGGGTCGGCGCCTTTGGCCAGCACATGCCCATGGCCGCGATGCGTACTGGTGATCTGGTCAGTCGGCGCGAGGGCCGCGCAGACGCCGGCCGCGATCGCCTCCTGGCCGATGTACGGGTGGATCCCGCCGACGATCTCACCGGACCGGACGAACTCGATCGAGCGCTCCTCGAAGCGCCGGATCAGCCGTACGGTCCGGTACAGGCCGGCCGAGTCAGGAGTCATCCGGCCTTGACCGCTGCGAGGATCGCGTCCCACAACCGAGCCCGGGCGGCGAGCGCGGTGTTGATCGTGTCCGCGCAGGCCTCCCACTTGGCGGTGTCGTCACCGCACAGGTCGGTCACCATCTGCATCGCCATCGGCGTGTGGAACTCGCCATCCACCTCGATGTGCCGCTCGAGGTAGTCGACGAACGTGTTCAACCGGTTAGAGCGCTCGTTCACCGCAACCACTTGGGTGAACATGTCCGGGATCAGGTCCTCGCGCCCGAAGGCGAACGCGGCCGCCTGGCAGTGCACCGGCTGGTTCTCGATGATGTCCCAGGTCGTCGAGGCGAAGTCCACCGACGCCTGCGGCACCCCGGCGGCAACCAGCGCCTCCGTCACTGATGAGCCGTCACGCAGCAGATCGACCAGCTTCTCGATTGCGGAGGTATCAGCGCCGGCCTCCTTCATACCGTTCACATACAGCTCGAAGTGGCTGATGAACCCGTCGCCGAGTTCGTCGCTCTCCTCGACCATCACGATGTCGTTGATCAGCCGCCGGCTACCCGTATGCGCCGTCGGAATCCACGGCACGGTCACACAAGTGAGCTCGCGCTGCAGCGATTTCAGCAGCGACATGAAGTCCCACACCGCGAAAACGTGGTGCTCCATAAAGGTCACCAGCGACTCGTGCGTGTCCAGGTTGCCGTAAAGCGGATGCTGCACGACCTTGTCCCGCGCGGCGCTGACAGCCTTCTCCAACTGCTCGATGCCCGGGTGGGTCTGACCCCAGTCATAGCGTGACATAACAAAACTCCTTTAGCGGTCGGCCCATAGGGTGGGGCAGAAGTCGGGATCGGCGTAGTCGGGCCGTCCGTCGGGAGTGCGGCGGACCACCGTGTCGTGGTTGTACGCCGCGAGAGTGCCGTCGGACAGCGGGAACTCGCGGTACGAGTTGCCGCCGTCCTGGAGGTGCAGCGAGATCGCCCGGCGTGGGCGGTCGCTGACGTTCGCACCACTGCCGTGGTACGTCTTGCAGTGGTGGAAGTTCATGTGGCCGCGCGGGATCGTGATCGGCAGCTTGACCACCTCGACCCCGTTATGCGCCGCGTTCTCCGCGAGCATCTGCTCCAGCTGCGAGCGATCGCGTTCGGCGAAGTGGCGCACCACGGTGTCGTCCGAGCCGATCTCCTGCCAGCGGTGGCTGCCGTCGATCATCGTGATCGTGCCCATCTCGGGCGGGCAGTCGTGGAACGGGATGAACGCGGTCAGCATCCGCTCCGACGACGAGGACGACCAGTAGTGCTTGTCGAAGTGCCAGGGCACGATGTTCGACGGCTCGCCCGCGACCGGTGGCTTGAGGATCAACGTGGACTGGAAGATCCGGATCTCGTCCACCTGCGCCAACCGGGCCGCGACCGCGCCGATCAGCGGTTTGCGCAGGATCTTCGCCAGGCCGTCGTGCTCGAAGTGCACGTAGTCGTTGTGCCGCTGCACCTCGCCCTTCGACGGGTCCCAGTACGCGAGCTTCGGCGGCCGCACCGGAAGCGTCCGGTCGCGTTCACCCGCGTAGTACCGCTCGCTGGCGTTGACCAGTTCGTCGGTCTCGTCGTCGGTCAGCAGCTTCTTCGAGAGGTACCAGCCGTGCTCGGCGTAGAACGCGACGTCCTCGTCGGACGGCAACAGGTCGATCTCTTCTTCGGACAGCGTGAACTCGAGGCCGCTCACGCGTCGACTCCCGACAGCTCGCGCTCCTTGGCCTCGTACAGCGCCTTGATATTGCCGCTGCCGAACGTCATCGCACCGCGCCGCTCGATGATCTCGAGGAACAGCGTGCGCCGGACGTGCATGGACTCGGTGAAGATCTGCAACAACTGACCCCAGTGATCGCGATCGACCAGGATGCCGTGCTTCTCCAGCTCATCGATCGGCGTCTCGACCTCACCGACCCGGTCCTGCAACGCGCGGTAGTACGACGACGGAGTACCGAGGAAGCGCACGCCCCGGCCGGACAATGTGCCGACGGCCTCGACGATGTCGCTGGTGGCCAAGGCGATGTGCTGTACGCCGGCACCCGCGTGCCACTGCAGGAAGTCGTCGATCTGACCGGGCCGACGGCTCGGGTCGGGCTCGATCAGCGTGAAGGTCACATGCTTCGACGGGCTCTGGACGACCTTCGAGTCCATCCCCTGGCCGGCGACCTCGATGTACTCCTCGAAGATCCGGTTGAACCCGAAGACCTCCTCGTAGAAGAGGGCGGTCGGCTCGAGCTGCTCGGCCGGTACGCAGATGGCCAGGTGGTCGATCTCGCTGAACAACTTCTGGTCCGGCCCGGTCGCGGGCTCGCTGATCTGGATCACCCCGGGCATGAACTCCCGGCGTGGCCCGTGCCGCTCGACCAGCCGGTGGATGACGTCGCCGAACCCGGCCACCGCCGCCACCACGACGGTCGTCTCCTTCTCGTCGGTATAGGTGATCGGCTCGGTGACCGAGATGGCACCGCGACTCAACAAAGTCGTATAAGCGACCGCCGCGTTGTCGACCTCCAGCCCGACCACGGCGACACCATCACCGTGGCGTTGCACATATTCCGCCGCCGGGTGATTCGCGGCCAATCCCGAAGTCAGCAGGATTTGCACATCGCTTTCCCGCAATAACAACGAGCGCTGGTCGGCAAGACCGGTTTCCGGACCCCCTTGACCATGTACGTGCAGACCAAAGGCGGTGCCCAGATAAAAGGCCGCCTGGCGTGCGTCGCCCACGTACATTTCCACGTGGTCGATTCCGTAGATCTCCATCACCGCACCTTTCCCTCACCAATGGATTTCTCGGGCACACTGGGCGGGCCGAGAAGAAGGCTGACGTTCTGACCGCCGAAACCGAACGAATTCGAGATGGCGAATTCCAGTGCGACCGCTCGCGGCTCTTTCCGGACGTGGTCCAGGGCGCAGGCCGGATCCGGATCGTCGAGGTTGTACGTCGGCGGCAGCAGCTTGTTGCCGAGGGCAAGAGCCGTCGCGGCCGCCTCGACCACGCCGGACGTGCCGAGCATGTGCCCGGTGAGCGCCTTGGTCGAACTCACCGCAGGCTCGGCGCCATCGAAGGCCAACCCGATCGCGACCGTCTCCGCGACGTCCCCGAGCTTGGTCCCCGTGCCATGGGCGTTGACGTATCCGACCTGCCGCGGGCTGACCCGCGCACTGGCGAAGGCCCTCCGCATGCACTCGGCCGCGCCTTCCCCACCAGGCCGGGGCGCCGTCGGGTGGTGCGCGTCGCACGTCGCGCCGTACCCGGCGACATCGGCATAACCCGTCGCCCCTCGCGCCGCCGCGTGCTCCGCGCTCTCCAGCACCAGCAGCGCCGCGCCCTCGGCCAGCACGAACCCGTTGCGCCGCAGGTCGAACGGCCGGCTCGCGTCCGCCGGGTCGTCCCAGTTCCGCGCGAGCGCCCGGGCGTTGCCGAACGTCTCGGCGAACGTCGGGAACAGCGGCGCCTCGCTTGCGCCGCACAGCACCACGTCCGCCTCACCACACCGGATCAGCCGCACCGCGTCCGCGATGGCCTGCGCACCGGAGGCGCACGCCGTACCGACTGAAGAGCTGTAGCCGCGAATGCCGTGCTTGATCGCCACCCGGGCCGACGGCATGTTCGGCAGGATCCCGGTCAGCAGGTACGGACTGACGGCCGCACGACCACGCTCCGTCCGCGCGACCACCTGCGCCTCCAGCGTGGCCATACCGCCGACTCCACCGATGATGACCGCCACCCGCCACGGGTCGACGTTCTCGCCGATCATCAGGCCCGCATCGGCCAACGCGTCGGCAGCGGTCAGCATCGCCAGTACGACGGTCCGATCCAGCGTCTTCGCGTCCGGGCCCGTCGCCACCTCGGAAACCAGCCCACCGGATACGAACCCGGCCAGCTCGATCGAGGCAGCGACCGGATGACCCTCGGGCGGCCGGGTCAGACCCGACTTGCCGGTGCAGAGTGCGTCGAAGACCTCAGCGGGACCACGTCCCACCGGAGTCATCAGGCCCATTCCGGTGATCACTGCGGCGGTCATGACGTCAACTGCCTCTCGCGCAGCAGAACCTTGCGGACCTTGCCGGTGGCGCCCTTCGGAATGTCCGCACTGGCCTCGACCTTGCGCAAGGTGGCGCCCAGCTCATCGCCCAGCGCTTTGCGCACCTCCTCAGTCCGGTCCCGGTCCAAGGCATCCGGCGCGAGTTCAAGCAGTACGTCGGTGATGACCTGGCCGTTCTCGTTGACGATCACGGCCGTGCAGTCCGCGACATCCGGACAGGCCACGAGAATGCGCTCCTCGGCCTGCGCGGTGTAGAACCCGTCGGTCGAATCGGCCGCGCGATCCATGTGGAAGAACCGGCCTTCGGCATCGCGGTAGACCAGATCGCCGGTGAGGTAGTACCCGTTCAAGCGGAAGCGGTACGTCGTACCGGAGTCGTTCCAGTAGCCCGGCGACAACGTCGGCGACTTGATCCCGAGGTGGCCCACCTCGCCAACACCGACCTCCTCGCCATCCAGCGACAAGACCGCCACATCCACGAATTTGTAGGGCTTTCCGATGCACCGGCCATAGCTGTCGGTGTCGATCCGGTGCGTGACGTGGAACATCGAGTGGCCCATTTCGCTGGAACCAAGGCCGTCGATGAAGTGCGACCCGGGCACCCGCACCACGCCTTCCCGGCTGACGGTGTCACGGTTGCCCTGGGCAACGAGCTTGCGCACGTGCGGCTCGTGCGTACAGTCGCCGGTGTTGAACCAAAGCCGCACGGACGACAGGTCGTACGCCGAAAGGTCCTGCCGCGCCAGCTCCGCCCAGGTGACGGAGAACCCGAAGACGCTCTCGGGCTTCCACCGCTGGATCGCGTCGACCACGGCATCCCCGGCCTGCGAGGACAACGCGAAGAACTCGGCGCGATTGCCCAGGGCCTGGTTCATCATCAGCACCGTCGCCGTATGCGGCGCGGGCAACGCGTTCAGGATGCGGCCGGTGCCCTGGGCCTGCGGCATCGTCAGCAGGTGCCGCGTCGCCGCGAACAGACTGCTGTGCGTATGCAGCACGGACTTCGGGATGCCGGTCGTGCCCGAGGTATGCGTGATGACGATCGGGTCGTCCTGGTGATGCCGGTACGGCGTCGGCGCGTCGGCCGGATCCGCCTCCGCGATGGCGGCGCTGTCACCGAGGATCGGCGTGCCCAGGTCGTACGGCCGGAGCAGCTCGAGATGGGCGCCATCACCGATCACGCCGACGGCCCGCAGGCGGCGGATGTACTCGGCGACGATCTCCGCGGCGAGATTGCCGTTGATCAGCGCGGGAATCGCCCCGAGCCGGGTCAGCGCGAGAAAGCCGAGGATGTGGTCCGCGGCGCTAGAGGTCCAGATCGCAATCGGGTCACGCGGTTTGACGCCGTGCGCGTGCAACCAGGCGGCACGGGCGTCTACCCGTTCGTCCAGTTCGCCCAGCGTCAGCGGATGTTCCGCCGCGAACCCGTCAACGGCGGTGTCGAAGGTGATCCCCGGTCCGCTCGGATCGGCTCCACCGGCCAGTACCCGGGCCAGCACATTGCCGGCCCCGACGGCCGGATCGGCGGCCAGTGCGGCCCGCCTGCTCAGCGTTCTCATCGGTTGTCTCCTCCACTCACCAGCAGGGCGGCGGCGCCGTCCGGCTCTTGTTCGACCAGCAGGACGAGCACGCGATCGGCGTCCCCGTCGGCGATCAGCAGGGCGGCCTGCGCGAGGCCCTCGGCGCGCGGATCCGCGACCGGGTGCAGGCAGGCGACCGGCCCGTCCAGACCCCAGCGCGCCGCGATATAGCCGGCGACGCTGTTCGGGACGGACTGGAAGAAATACAGCGGCCCGAGCCGGTCACCGGCTTCGACCACCTGGCGTACGTGCCGCGCGGACTGCTCGTCGCCACTCCGGCTGACCAGCAGCACCCCCGTCGTACCTGTGCCCGTTGATTGCTCAAGGCAACGTTCGGCCACGGCCGCGGCCAACGGGCTGAAGCTCGAGCCGACGAACCCGGGCAGCGCGGGTGGTTCCTCCCCAACGGGCCAACGCACCTCGATCATGTGGCACGCACCAAGAGCGCCGTGTTCGCGCCACCAAAGGCCGAATTCAAACTCAACCCGTACGGCGAACCCGGCCGGCGTGGTCCGTCGAGAACCAGGTCCAGCGGGCAGTCGGGATCGCCGTCCACATACCCGGCGTTGACCGGGAGTTTGCCCGCGTTCAACGCCAGCACGGTGATGGCGAGTTCGAGCAGACCCGAGGCCTCCAGCGCATGACCGTGCACGCTCTTCGTCGAGCTCACCGGCGGACCGTCCTGGCCGAAGACCCGGCACAACGCGGCGGCCTCGGCGGCATCGCTGAAGCGGGTGCCCGTGGCGTTCGCGTTGACGTAGCCGACGTCGACCGGCTGCAACCCGGCTCGCGCCAAGGCCGACGTGATCGCCCGCGCGAGACCTTTACCTTCGGGATCCGGCTGGCAGGGATGAAAGGCATCACCCGCACGACCCCAGCCGACGACCTCGGCAAGACCCTCGCCGGCCTCCAACGTCATCGCCACCACCGCGTCGCCCAGCAAAAGCCCTTGCCTGCCAAGGCTGAACGGCCGCACCGCGTCATCCGTCGAGAGCGCCCGGCCGGCGTCGAACAACGCGTACTGATCGGGCTCGACCAGATACCCGGCGGCCACGACAACCCGGTCGAACGAGCCACGCCTGATCAGCGAGGCGGCGTCCGCGATCGCCGTACTGGCTGAAACGCAGGCGCTCGTGTAGATCCGCTCCGGCGGTGCCACACCAGTCCGGGTCGTCAACTGTCGTGCGGTTTCGGCCAGGCCGGGATCACCGTGGGCCGCAAAGAAGAGTGGGGCTGACGCCTTCGCCGTACCGGTCCAGCCTGCCTCCGCACAGGCCGTACCGATCGCCGACGCCAGCTCGTCGGTGAGGGGTGCGACGTCGGCCGCGGTGGCCGCCGTACGCACGCGGCGGGCGGCCACGTCGAACCGGCGGACCGGTCCGAACGCGGCCGCACCGCTGAGCGCCGCCGCAAGCTGGGTCTCGCCACCCCGCCCGAGCGCGCTCAGTATCGAGAGTCCCGAAATCGAGACCGGTCGCAGGTCAGCCATCCGCGGCCACCCGCAGCGTCTCGTTTTCGCCCGCGACCCGCAAGGTCTCGTTCAGGACCGCGACGGCGTCGGTGACCGTACGGATCCGGTCCAGCCGGGTGTCGTCGAACTCCACGCCAAACCGCTGCTCGACCTGATGCACGAACCAGGCCAGCTCCATCGAGTCAATGCGTTCGGCATCGACCTCGCGATCGCCAAGACCGGCCAGCAGTTCGAGCACGTCGGCGCGGGTGAGCTCGCTCATCACACCTGCTGGGCGAGCCGGGAGGCCACCTCGGAGGTGAACTCGCCGACGGTCATCAACGCGAGCGACTCGGTCTCGTCGTCGGCGAACCGGACGCCGAACTTGTCCTCGACCCGAACCGACAGATCGGCCAGCGCCAGCGACTCCAGGTCCACCCCGGCCGGGCCGAGCGTGGTGCTGTCCTCGATGCCCTCGACGTCGTAGTTCATGTCCTGCAGGGATGCGATCACGAACTCGCGAACCTCGTCCTTCATTACGGCTACCTTCTTCCTGTGGGTGTTCCTTCAGTGCATTGCCTGGTCGCACGCGCGAACGCGCACGACCTGTTGCTCGAACTCGCCTCGTCTGTCCTCGGCGTTCACGTCGACCTGCGCCACGACGACGAGGGCCGGCCGTGGATTGAGGCCGGGCAGCAGCGCTGCTGGGCGAGCGTCAGCCATGGCCGGGATCTGGCCGCGGTCGCGCTGTCGCTGGACGGACCGATCGGCGTGGACATCGAAGCCCGCCGCGAATTCCCCGTCGACGGGATGGTCCGGCGCTGGTTCGACCCGGCCGAGGTGGCCTGGCTGGACGCGCAGGACGATCGGCTCGAGGCGTTCCTGTGGCTCTGGACCGCGAAGGAGGCGGTCGGCAAGGCCCTTGGCAAAGGCCTGCGCGACTCGGGTCTGCGCCGGCTGATGCCGTTGCGGGACGGGCCCGTCGCCGGCACCGAGCTCGTCGTACGGCATCCCGCGATCGAGCTGGACGCCGTACTGGCCGTGGCGGTTCATGTCCCGGCCGATGACGGTAGTGCGGCGGCCCGCAGCGCGGCGAGGTCCCGGACCAACTTCCCGGTGGTCGTTCGCGGCAGCTGATCGAGCACTCGCACACTGCGCGGCCGCTTGTACGACGCGAGGCGCTCGGCCAGCTCGGCCTCGATCCGCGCGACCGGGCGACCGTCCGCCAGCTGTAGGTAGGCGGTGATCCACTTGTCGAACACCACCACCGCGGCCGTGACACCGGTCAGCTCGCCGAGTGCGGCCTCCACCTCGGTCAGGTCGACCTTGAGACCGCCGACCGAGACCTGCGAATCCAGCCGGCCCTTGATACTGACGAGCCGGGTGACGGGATCGACCTCGCCCGCGTCCTTAGTACGCAGCCAGCCGTCGGCCCAGCGAGCCGGATCCGACAGCCCGATGTACGGCGATTCGGGCCGGCTGACCCAGAGCTCGCCATCGACCTCGCGCACCTCGATCCCCGGCGCCGGGAGGATCGCCGGCCGGTGCTGGCCGAACAGGTCGGTCCCGATCACGCCGACCTCGGTCATCCCGTACATGTTGCCGAGCACAGCGTCGTACCTCTCGGCGAACGCCTCAGCCACTGCCGCCTGGACGAGCTCGCCACCCGTGGTCATCCGGCGGAACTGCGGCAGGCGTGGTGGTTCTTTGATCGAGGCCAGCAAGCCGATGTGGAACGGCACTCCCAGCACGGTCGCGGGCGTGTCCTGCGCAGCGATGGCCTGAAGAATGCTGTCGCCCGTCATCCGCTCCGGCGGCACCAGCTCGACCCCGGCATGCAGGCCGTACATCAGACCGCCGACGAGACCGAGCACGTGCACCATCGAGGGCAGCAGGATGATCCGCTCGCCCTTGAGCGCGACGCCCGGGATCTGGGTATAGCGCTGGACCTCGGCGATGAGGTCTTCCGCCGTACGCCCGATCACCTTGGACGGCCCGGTCGAGCCCGAGCTGAGCTGCACCACGGCATGCGAGGTCGCGGCCGGGCGGCCGGAATAGCTCGCCACGGTCGTCTGGATGTCGTGGAACGTGCGCAATCCACCCGCCGTCGGGCCCGAGGGCTCGACAACGACCTGCGGAACCAGTCGCTCGATCGCCCGCCGGACCTCGTGATCGGTCAGCCGGTGGTCCAGCAGAATTGCTTGCGCACCGGTCCGCCAGACCGCGAGTAAATGGGCCACAAAAGCGATTGAAGGTGGCAATCTGAGGACTGCCGAACCGCCCGCTCGTAACCCTGCGTCCGCGAGTTCGGATTGTCGCTCGGAAACCAGGCGGCGAAGCATTCCCCGGTCGATTACGGCGGGCAACCGAAAGCAGACATCGTCCGCCTGGCCGGCCAGCAGAACTTCCTCGACCCACCCGCCGTCCGCCCTGTTTCCGGGCAGCACAAAAGCACTGTCGATGGTCATCCGTGACTCCGAAGATGGCCTTGCATACAAAAGGAATTGGGCCGCCGGCGCTCCCCAAAGCTCGGCGTAAACGAGACCTTACGACAGGTTGCCGATTCACGCTATATCAACGTTAGGTAAGCCTGTCATCACCGAAAGCAACCTAGGTTTGATCGCTGGGCTTTCGGTCGAAAATGAGGTTGGATACACGCGTTGGGGGCGGCGTCTGGGGTGGGCGCCAGATACTTCATGGGCCTCATTCAAACATTCGCTTCAGCCTGCCCTGAAACAGCAGCAGGCATTTTCAAGAGCAGAAGTTTGAATTGCGGTCTATTCCGCACCAAACCCGTGAACGCAGGGGAAAACCTTTACGCCGCGGGCCCTTGTCCCTAAGCCCCGCGAATGGTCAATGGACAGCGCGCTTGACCCTGACGCCGCGTCAACCCTTCACCCTGATGGCAGCCAGTTCCGCACAGAGGACTGGAACGGCTGCACGAAGGAGGCAGGTTATGACGATCGCTGGTCCGGCGATTCGCGTTCGAGGTCTGGAGAAGTCGTACGGCGAGCTCGAAGTACTGCGGGGTGTGGACTTCGACGTGGCACCGGGAAGCATCTTCGCCCTGCTCGGCTCGAACGGGGCGGGCAAGACCACGCTCGTGCGGATCCTGGCAACACTGCTGAAGGCCGACGCCGGGTCGGCCGGAGTCAACGGCTTCGACGTCGCCACACAACCGTCGAACGTGCGGGAATCCTTCAGCCTCACCGGGCAGTTCGCCGCCGTCGACGAGATCCTCAGCGGGCGGGAGAACCTCGTGCTGGTCGCGAAGCTGCGCCGCCTCAAGCACCCGGGCGCGATCGCGGATGACCTGCTGAGACGTTTCTCGCTGACCGACGCGGGCGTTCGGAAGGTGTCCACCTACTCAGGTGGGATGCGTCGCCGGCTGGACATCGCGATGAGCCTGATCGGGAATCCGGCGGTGATCTTCCTGGACGAGCCGACGACCGGACTCGACCCCGAGGCGCGCATCGAGGTGTGGGAAACCGTGCGGGGTCTCGCCGGGCGCGGCACGACGGTACTGCTCACCACGCAGTATCTGGAGGAGGCCGAGCAGCTCGCCGACCGGATCGCGATCCTGCACCAGGGCCGGATCATCGTGAACGGCACCCTCGCCGAGCTGAAGCAGCTGCTGCCACCCGCCAAGGTCGAGTACGTCGAGAAGCAACCCTCCCTCGAAGACGTCTTCTTCGCGGTCGTCGGCAACGCCGGCGACCACAAGACCGGGAAGTAGGAACCATGACCACGCACTTCTTCGGCGACACCGCCGTCCTGACCGGGCGGAGCCTGCGCCACGTCACGCGCAGCGTGGACACCATCATCACGACCGCGCTGATGCCGATCGCCATGATGCTGATGTTCGTCTACGTGCTCGGCGGCGCCATCGACATCGGTCCGGGCCAATACATCGACTACATGCTGCCCGGCATCCTGCTCATCACGATCGCCTCTGGGATCGCTTACACCGCGTTCCGGCTGTTCATGGACATGAAGAGCGGGATCTTCGAGCGGTTCCAGTCGATGCCGATCGCACGCTCGGGCGTGCTGTGGGCCCACGTGCTGACCTCGCTGGTTGCCAATGTGATCTCGCTGGTGCTCGTCGTTGCCGTCGCTTTGCTGATGGGCTTCCGTTCAGGCGCCGGCGTCGCGGCGTGGCTCGGAGTGGTCGGCATCTTGCTCCTGTTCACCCTGGCGCTGACCTGGCTCGCCGTCATCCCCGGTCTGTCCGCGCAGACCATGGAAGGCGCGAGCGCGTTCTCCTACCCGCTGCTCTTCCTGCCCTTCCTCAGCTCGGCGTTCGTGCCCACCGAGACCATGCCCGGCCCGGTGCGCTGGTTCGCCGAGAACCAGCCGGTGACCTCCATCGTCAACATCATCCGGGCCCTGTTCACCCAGCAGCCGGTCGGCACCGACATCTGGATCGCCCTGGGCTGGTGTGTCGGCATCCTCGTGGTGGCCTACGCCTTGGCGATGGTGACCTACCGCCGCAAGATCGCCTGAGGCAGTCTGAGACCCATGCTCACCATCAGCCGGCTGGCGGCACACGCGGGAGTGACGGTGCGGGCGGTTCGCCACTACCACCAGATCGGATTGCTGCCGGAGCCCGAACGCGACCACTCCGGCTACCGGGCCTACAACGCCGCCGCGGTCGTACGACTGATCCAGATCCACACCCTGGCGGACGCCGGCGTGCCGCTGGCCCGCGTACAGGAGCTGCTCGACGCCGGCGCGGAGGAGTTCGCCGCCGGGGTCGAGCAGATCGACAAGGAACTGCTCGCCGAGATCCGGCGGCTGCAGAGCACCCGCAAACGACTCGCCAGGCTGGCCGCCGGAGAGCACTTGGCGCTGCCGGAAAGCGTCGTCGGCTACCTCGACCGATTACGTGGACTTGGCGTCGGAGAGTGGTACATCGAGCTGGAGCGGGACGCCTGGATCATGGTCGCCGCCCAAGTGCCGCACCTGGTCGACGCCGTCATCGCCATGAAGCACGCGAGTCTTGAAGACCCCGACATGGTGAAGCTCTACGGCTATCTCCAGGGGCCCCTCGACTGGACGGCCGATGATCCGCGAATCGTCGAGATCGCCGACATCCTGGAGCGCGTCATGATCCGTGCGGTGGAGGCCGGCGAAATGAACGCCGAAGGTTTCGATGACCAGTTCGTCGACCTCATGGACGCGACCATGCTGGAGTCGGCACCGGGCGCTGAGCAGCTGCTGGCGATCCTGGCGGAGCGGGGCTGGAAGGGGTGGACCCGCGTCGAGCGAGTGCCTGCCAACAGAGTCAGCCGTCCCCCAGCTTGAGTTGCCATTCCTGGTGGGCCTCGACCGGGCGGAATCCCAGTTGGGCATTGACCGCGTTCATGTGGTCGTTCTGCCGCGCGTTCCAGGTGTGGACGACGGCCTTGCCCGGATCGGTCTGCTGGAGTTCGAGGTGGTTGCGGACCTTCAGCGCGAGGCCGAGCCGATGGCCGCGGTGGGCCGGGACGACCAGGGTGTCCCACTGGTAGATGTTGCCGAGGTCCGTCTCCGGCACGTACAGCTCGGTGTGGCCGGCGAGCGTCCCATCCGGTGCGATCGCGACCGTGATCCAGCCATGGCGGCCCTGCGCGATGCTCTGCTCCTCGCGGAAGCGGATCCGCTCGGCGTCCCACACCTCCGGCTGATGGTCGATCTCACCGGACGGCGCCTCGGCCGCGAAGACCGTGTGCAACTGGGCGAAGGCGTCGACGAGCTCATCCGGACAGCGGTCCTGCCAAGTGACGAGCTTGTACCCGTCGTGCTTCTCCGCCGCCTCGACCGCGAGCCTGGTCAGCAGCGCCTCGTCGACCGGCAGCTCCAGCACCCGATGCATCTCGGTATTCGCCAGCGTGAACCCGAACCCTTCGGCGAAGGCCGCGCCTGGCGACTTCTCGTCAACCGCCTCGACAACGGCGAGCAGACGCGTGCGCATCCGCTCGGCCGCGATCTGGCGAGCCGCGCCGAACAACGCCGTGCCGTACCCCTGCCGCCGATAAGCCGGTACGACGCCAAGGGTGATCCGCATCGAGTCGGTGTTATCCGCCAGCGGGATCTCCACGAACAGCCCGCCCGCGACCTCGCGAGAGCCATCCCGGATGATCCAGATTTCCTGCGCCCAGTATTTCTCGTCCCGGGTCAGGCCGACCAGCATCTCCTCGCGACTCCAGCTGGTCGGGAACTCCCGGCCATCCTCGAGCGCCTCGGTCCACGCGTCGTACCAGGCGTTGAAGTCATCGGCATTACGCGGATCGATCCGCTCGGGAGTCAGCACGCAGCCCACCCTAATGTCGGGTTTAAGCGCGCGCGCCCAGTTTTCCGAGCGCCACGGCGACCCGGCCGCCGGACTGCTCGAGCGCGGTGCGGGCCTCGGCGATGTCCGCACCGGTCAAAAGGTGCACCAGCGCGGGCTTCAGCTCGCCATCGGCGCCGACGAGCGCCTGCTCACAGGCCTCGGCATCGGCACCGGTCGCCTCGGCCAGAATGCGCAGCATCCGGCCACGAAGTTTGTTGTTGGTGGCAACCATGTCGACCATCAGGTTCGACCAGGTCCGGCCGAGCTTGATCATCAGCGTGGTGGAGAAGCTGTTCAGGATCAGCTTCTGCGCCGTGCCCGCTTTCAACCGGGTCGAACCGGCGATCACCTCGGGGCCGGTATCGGCCGCGATGACGATGTCGGCCAGCTCGGCCAACGGGGCCGCCGGGTTCGAGGTGACCAGTGCGGTCACCGCGCCGACCGCCCGGGCGGCGCGAAGGGCCCCGGCGACGTACGGCGTACTGCCGGAGGCCGCCAGGCCGATCACGACGTCGAGCCGGGTGACGGCGGCCGCGTCCAGCTCGCCGCCGTCGACCGAGTCCTCGACGTTCTCGACAGCCCGTAGCAGCGCATCCATGCCGCCCGCATGATGCGCCACTACGAGATCATCCGGTGCGTGGAAGGTGGGCATCAGCTCAGCGGCGTCCAGCACCGCGAGCCGTCCCGACGTACCCGCACCGAAGTAGTGCACCCGTCCACCAGCCCGGACCGCCTCGACGGCGGCGTCCACCAGCTTCGACAGCTGGGGGATCACCTCGCTGACGGCCCCGGCGACGCGCGCGTCCTCGGAGTTCAGCATGGTCAGGATCTCGGTGGTGCCGACCGCATCGATCGCGTGCGTGCGCGGATTGCGTTGCTCGGTCGGGGTGATCACATATTGAATGTTAGTTTCCTACCGAAGGAATATCAATTCTGTTGACCGTTAACGGCGCGTGGCGAGACGAATCCCGCCGGCGACACGAGTGCTCGCACCGGCCGAACAGAGCTTGAACGGTTTATGAGTCAGTGGCTGTCGGGCTTCAGGTGGTGCCCACGGACGGCGCTGTACGTCGTCTCGAGCGCCTTCCGCGCATCGGGCAGCACCTGTTGGGCCACTCCGATGAAAACGCAGTCCACCACCATCAGCTGCGCGATCCGGCTCGACGTCGCACCCGAGCGGTACGTCGTCTCCCGCGCGGCCGTGGTGAGGACCAGGTCAGCGGTCTTCGCCAGCGGGGAACGCGGGAAGTTCGTAATGGCGACCGTGGTAGCGCCGTGCTTGGCCGCTTCCTCCAGCGCCTCGACCACCTCGGCCGTCGTACCGGTATGAGAGATGCCGACGGCAACATCGCCGTCGCCGAGCAGCGCGGCGCTGGTCAGCGCGACGTGCACGTCGGACCAGGCGAAGGCGACCCGGCGGATCCGGTGCAGCTTCTGCTGCAGGTCGAGCGCGACGAAGCCGCTCGCGCCCAGACCGTAGATGTCGACCCTCGGCGCCTTCGCCACCGCGGCGACAACGGCGGCCAGGGCGTTCATGTCGAGCTGCTGCGCGGTTTCACGCACGGCCCGCTCGTCGGCGAAGGCGACCTTGCCGACCACCTCGGCCAGGGTGTCCCCAGGCTCGATGTCACCGCCCACCTCGGGCCGTACGTTGTCCGTCGCGGACTGCGCGGCGAGTTGGAGCCGGAGCTGCGGGTAACCGGGGACGCCGATCTGCTTGCAGAACCGGATGACCGTGGTCTCGGAGGTGGACGCCACCTCCGCCAGCTCCGAGATCGTCATCGCGGCCACGCCGCCGGGATCGGCCAGCACCGCATTCGCCACCCGTTGCTCGGCCGGTGCCAGCGCGGGCATCACCGCGCGGACCCGGACCAGCAGCGGCCCCGTGGGTTCGGGAGAGGTCATCGACGAAGTCATATCGCCACGTTACGGCGCAAACCACACGAGTGGGGTCACCGACGCGAAAGTCTCCAACCTGTTGCAGAGAATGACTGTGGGTTCCGTTCCCCATCAAGCAGTACCTGGTCGGGACTGACAACCTTGACACCATCGACATACACGCCCCGGCCGGTGTAAAGGGCGTCCGTCGTGTAGCGCCATCTGAGCGTCTGCTCGCCCGCTCCCAGTTCGGCGGAGGCCTGCAACCAATGCCGGTCCCGGGTGCCGCCGATCGCGCCGTCGAGATCCGTCACCGAGCCCCGATCGCGAACGGTGAAAGGAACCTTGGCCCACGTAGTCCCACCATCGGCCGAACTCTCCAGGTAGAGCAGATCCGAATCCTCGGTGTCCACGAACAGGTCGAACGACAGCTTCGCCCCTTCAACCGGTACGGCGACCTTGGCGTCCAGCGTGCTCGTAGACGCGTCAGCAGTCCCCGAGAACCAGGCGTCCTGGCCGTGCCGCGGCTGCACGCCCAGCGCCAGCGCGAGCCCTTGCACAACGGCCCGGCGCGCGGGGTTGTTGGTGCCCCAGCTGCGGCTCGGGTGCACCCGGTTCGTCAGCAGGATCGCGAACGACCGGGAGTCGAAGTCGATCACCAACGACGTACCCGTATAGCCGGTGTGACCGGCCGTGCGGTCCGAGGCCAGACCGCTCATGTACCAACGCTGGTTGAGTTCGAAGCCCAGACCATGGTCGTTGCCGGGGAAGCCAGGCGTGAAATTCGTGACCATTGCGGTGACCGACGCCTGTTGCAGGATGCGCCGCCCGTCGTACGTTCCGCCGTTGAGGAAGGCCTGCGCGAGCACGGCCAGGTCGTCCGCGGTCGAGAAGACGCCGGCATGCCCGGCGACACCGCCCAAGGACCACGCGTTCTCGTCGTGCACCGAGCCCTGGACCATGCCGCGCGGCGGGGCCGACTGGAACTCGGTCGCGGCGATGCGCTGCTTCTTGGCCGGGTCCGGGTTGTAGCCGGTCTCGCGCATCCGTAGCGGTTTGGTGATGCCGTCGGCAACCAACTGGTCGAGCGGCTTACCCGACACGCGGGCCGCGGTCTCACCGAGCGAGATGAGGTTCAGGTCGCTGTAGAGGTACTTCACGCCGGGCGCACTGGTCGGTTTGGCCGTCAGCGCCATCTGCATCCGGGCGGCCGGGTCGGGCGCGCCACTCCACAACGGCAGCCACGCGGGCAGACCGGTCGTGTGCGTAAGCGCTTGCCGAACGGTGATCGCCTCCTTGCCGTTGGCCGCGAACTCCGGCACGTACGTCGCGATCGGGGCGTCGAGGTCGATCCGGCCGGCCTCGACCTGCTGCATCACCACGATCGAGGTGAACAGCTTCGAGACGGAGGCCAGGTCGAAGATCGTGTCCGTCCGCATCGCGATCTGCTGGTCCGCGGGCAGCTCCGTACCGTTGCCGTCGGCAAACTTCAGCGCCTTGCCGGTGGCGGTACGGGTGACGATCTTGCCGTCGTGCCCGAGCAACGTGACCGCGCCCGCGAACATCGGCTTGACCGTGCCGTTCGGCCGGGTCCAGTTGTCCACGGCCTGCAGCGCCGCGTCGATCGGCGCGGGGTCGAGCCCGGCCTGGGCAGGCGTCGACGTCCGCAACATGGTCGACTTCGCGGCATAGCCGTCCTGCGGCCGGTCGAACCGGCCGCGCGGGTTGTTGCCACCGGCAACTGCTGGAGCGGTCATCGTGAGTACCAGGGTAGAGAGCGCGGTCACAGCGATCGCACGTCTCACTGGTGATCCCCCTTGTAGAGAAGGTATTTCGCCCGGCGCGCGTTCCAGGCCTCGGTCTCGCTCTGCCAGGCGGCGACGATCTCCTCGGCCGAGGCACCGGCGACCAACATGGTGCGGAAGCGATCCGATCCGGTCAGCAGGTCGATCCACCGTCCGGGCGGGTTCTCCGTCCGCCAGGCGAACTGCTGCGGGTACAACCGGCGGGCCTCGACGATCATGTGCGTCGCTGCCAGGATCGCCTCGACCTTGTCCCGATCGGTGATCTGGACCTGGACGCCACCGCAGAGCACGTTCGCGTTCTTGCTGATGAACGGCGTGAAGTACGCCTCGCGGAACTCGACACCCGGGATGTTCTTGGCTTGGAGCGCCTTCGCCCACTGGTAGTCGACGTACGGCGCGCCGATCAGTTCGAACGGCCGGGTGGTTCCGCGCCCCTCGGACATGTTCGTCGCCTCGAACAGGCACGTCCCCGGGTAAAGCAGGGCCGTGTCCGGCGTCGGCATGTTCGGCGAAGGCATCACCCAGGTCAGCCCCGTGTCGACGTACGTCTGCTCGCGACGCCAGTTCTTCACGGTGATGACCTGGAGTTCCTTGAGCCGCGCGCCGCCCGTGTCGAGCGGCAGGTACTCGGCGTTGAAGAGACGGGCTAGCTCGCCCACGGTCATCCCGTGCTGCTGGATGATCTCCTCCTTGCCGACGCCGGAGGTGTATCCCGGCTTCAGCATCGGCCCGCGGGCGTACCCGCCGACGGGGTTCGGCCGATCCAGGACGACGAACTTGGCGCCGGTCTGGACGGCCGCGACCATCGCTTCGTACATGGTCCAGATGTAGGTGTAGAACCGCGATCCGACGTCCTGGATGTCGAACACCACCGTCTCGACACCGGACTTCGTGTAGAGCGCGGCGAATTTGGCGGCATTCGCGCCATGGGCGTCGTACACCATGATCCCGGTGCGCGGATCGCGTTGATCGGGCTCGGAACCACCCGCTTGCGCCGTACCGCGGAAACCATGCTCGGGCCCGAAGACCGCGACCACGTTGACCTTCTTGGACGCGTGCATGGTGTCGACGATGTGCTGCAGGTCGTCGGTGATCCCGGTCGGGTTGCTGATCACGCCGACCTTCTGCCCGGCGAGGGCGCCCCAACCGGTGTCCGCGAGGGACTGCGCGCCGGTGACGACCTTCTTCTTGTCGGCGGCGGTTTGGGCCGCCGCCGGGCTGACCGATACGAGGGGCGCAGCAGCGGCGAGGCCGGCTCCTGCGAGGAGGGAACGTCGTTTCATCGTCACCAGCTCAGTCCGTGGCCGAAGGGGTAGAGGACGGTCGTGGGCTGACCCGCGACCGGGATGTCCACGGGCAGCTTGCCGGCCGGCTTGATCTCGCCGTACAGGACTTTGGCCAGCGACTCCATCGAAACGCCCGTGAAGGAGTACGTCGCGACGTAGGTCGGGGCGGCGTCGAAGTAGGCGATGTCGTATGGGTCGCGGACGGCCACCACGATGACGGTCTTACCGGTCGCCAGCAGGGCCTTGACCAGCTTCTGCTGCTTGGCCAGTTTGTCGGTCACCTTGGTGTCCCAGGCCTTCTGGGTGAGCACCACGGTCACGTCGTTCAGCTGGGACTTCGCGACCGCGTCGTCGATCGCGACATCGGTCGGCGCCGCGCCGGTCTCCCGCACGGTCGTGGTCGCGCCACGCTTGGTCAGGTTGGCGGCCAGCGTCGCGGTGGTGGTGACACCCCAGCCGGTGACGAGAATCGACTTCGGGTCCTTGCTCAGCGGCAGGGTGTTGGTGTCGTTCTTCACCAGGGTCGTGGACTTGTCGACGATGGTCTGCGCGGTCGCGAGGCTGGCCGGCGTTCCGACTGTGGTGGCCACCTTGGCCGGGTCGACGAAGGGCGAGGTGAGAATGCCGCGCTTGAGCTTCAGCAGCAGGATCCGCGCGACGCTCTCGTCGATGCGGCGCTCGCTGATCCGGCCCGACTTCACGGCGTCAACGACGGCCTTGAACTGGACGTCCGGCGCGGGCGGCAGCAGCAGCTGGTCGGCGCCTGCCTCGATGGCACGGACGGCCACCTCGGCGTCGCCGTACTTGAGCCGGACCGCGCCCATCTCCAGCGCGTCGGTGCAGACGACGCCGCGGAAGCCGAGCTGGCCGCGCAGGATGTCGGTCAGGATCGGCTTGCTCAGCGTGGCCGGATCACCCGAGGGGTCCAGCGACGGCACCGCGATGTGCGCGGTCATGATCGAGTCGATGCCCTCCGCGATCGCAGCCTTGAACGGAGGCGCGTCGATCGCGTTCCACTCCGCCACGCTGTGGTTGATCGTCGGCAGGGACGCGTTGTGGCTGTCGTCGACCGTGTCGCCGTGACCCGGGAAGTGCTTGGCGGTCGAGATGATCTTGGCGTCCTTCTCGTACCCCTGCACCTGCGCGACCGTGAGGTCCGAGACGAGCTGCGGGTTCGAGGAGAAGGAGCGGACCCCGATGACCGGGTTGAGCGCGTTCACGTTCACGTCGGCGACCGGCGCGTAGTTCTGCCGGATGCCCATCGCCTTCAGCTCGCGCCCGGTGATACCGGCCGCGGTCCGGGCGTCGGCGACGCTGCGGGCCGCGCCGTGCGCCATGTTGCCGCCGAACTGGGTGGCCGGCGGGCCGACTCGTACGACGACGCCCTGCTCCTGGTCGGTCGCGATTGACATCGGCAGGCGCATGCCGGTGTTCGTGGCCTGACGCTGGAGCGCGTTGCTGTAGGTCGCCAACTGGGTCGGGTTCTCGACGTTGCCACGGGCGCTGAAGTAGATCCAGCCGCCCGGCTTGTACTTCGAGATCACCTCGGCCGGCGTGGCAACGCCGTACAGCGTGGTGTTGCGGGCATCGGGCGCGTCAGCCTTCGGGCCATAGGCGAACAGCACGAACAGCTGCCCGACCTTCTCCTCCAGCGACATCCCCTGGATCGTGCCCATGGCCCGCTGCTCAGGCGTCAGCGGCGGCTGCTCGGACGGGCTCGCGGCGGCGACGCCGGCAGTGAGTAAGGCGGCGGATGTGACGGCAGCCAGACTGGCTGCGGCAAAGCGGCGTACGGCGGACATGACCGACCCCTCAGGTAATTGAATTACAACGAGACTCCCCCGCCACGAAAGTTACCCACGCGCGCGGAGGGCGGTCAAGGCTTCGGGAAAACAGTAAACCCGCCCAGCCGAAGCTGGACGGGTCTCCTGCGCGTCTTTTGAAGCAGTCTCGCGTTAGAGCTTGAGCGCGGTGGCCACGATCGTCGCGAGGTCTTCGGCGACCTCTTGGGCGGTGGCGGCCGACTCGGCTTCGACCATGACGCGGACCAGTGGCTCGGTGCCCGAGGGGCGGAGCAGAACCCGGCCGGTGTCGCCGAGGCGGGTGGTCGCGGCGGCGACGGCGGACTGGACGTCCGAATCGGTGCCGGCGCGGGTCTTGTCGACGTTCGGCACGTTGATCAGGACCTGCGGGAGCCGGACCATGACCGCGGCCAGCTCCTGCAGGGACTTGCCGGTCTGGGCCATCCGCGCCAGCAGCATCAGCGCCGTCAGGGTGCCGTCACCGGTGGTCGCGTGGTCGGACAGGATCACGTGACCCGACTGCTCACCGCCGAGTTTGTGACCGCCGGCCTTCATGGCCTCCAGCACGTACCGGTCGCCGACCTTGGTCTGCTCGACCGCGATCTGCTCGCGGACCATCGCCTGCACGAAGCCGAGATTGCTCATCACGGTTGCGACGACGGTGTCGTTCGGCAAGGTGCCCGCGTCGCGCATGGCCAAAGCCAGCACCGCCAGGATCTGGTCGCCGTCCACGAGCGCACCGGTGTGGTCGACCGCCAGGCAGCGATCGGCGTCACCGTCGAGGGCGATACCGACATCGGCGCCGTGGCCGACGACCTCGCGGCGCAGCCCCTCCATGTGGGTGGAGCCGCAGTCGAGGTTGATGTTCAGGCCGTCGGGCTTGGCCGCATAGGTGATCACCTCGGCGCCCAGGCGGCGCAAGGCCTCCGGGGCGGTCTGGTAGGCGGCACCGTTGGCGCAGTCGACAACGACCTTAAGACCGTCGAACCGGTTCGGGGTGGACCGGACCAGATGCGAGACGTACGTCTCGAACCCCTGGTCGTCGTCCAGCACGCGCCCGACCGCGGCACCCGTCGGGCGCTGCCACTCCTCGGCCAGATGGGCCTCGATCGCATCCTCGATGCGGTCGTCGAGCTTGATCCCGCCGCGTGCGAGGAACTTCACGCCGTTGTCGGGCATCGGGTTGTGGCTGGCCGACAGCATCACGCCGAGATCGGCACCGGTCGAACCGGTCAGATGCGCGACGGCCGGGGTCGGCAGCACGCCGAGCTTGACCACGTCGACGCCGGCACTGGCCAATCCGGCCACCACGGCGGCTTCCAGGAACTCACCACTGGCGCGCGGATCTCTGCCCACAACGGCGCGTGGCCGGTGCCCTTCGAAGGCACCGGCCTCGCCGAGTACATGAGCGGCCGCGACCGAAAGGTCGAGAGCCAGCTCCGCGGTCAGGTCCACGTTCGCCAGGCCACGGACACCGTCCGTGCCGAACAAACGCCCCATCAGGAGATCAGCGCTTGCTGTACTGCGGAGCCTTACGGGCCTTCTTGAGACCGGCCTTCTTACGCTCCTTGATCCGCGCGTCGCGGGTGAGCAGGCCGGCCTTCTTCAGACCGGGGCGGTTCGCCTCCTCGTCGGCGGCGTTCAGGCAGCGGGCCACGCCGAGCTGCAGCGCGCCGGCCTGGCCGGTGATGCCGCCGCCGTTGATGCGGGCGATGACGTCGTAGGAGCCCTCGAGGCCCGCGACGACGAACGGCTCGTTGACGAGCTGCTGGTGAACCTTGTTCGGGAAGTAGACGTCCAACGGCTTGCCGTTGACGGTCCAGTTACCGGAACCGGGGACCAAACGAACGCGGGCGACAGCCTCCTTGCGGCGGCCGACGGCCCCCGCCGGGTTGATCACCGCGACGCGGCCGGTCTCGGCCCGCTGCTCCGGGGTCGGGTTCGTCTCGGAGGTGTACGCGACCGGGCCCTCGGTGTCGATGGGCACCTCAAGCTCGAGGTCGTCGCTGGTCTCGGTGGTGATGTCGCTCACGCTGTGAATCCTCGATTAACTGGCTCGTCGACCGCTACTGGGCGATCTGGGTGATCTCGAAAGACTTCGGCTGCTGGGCCGCGTGCGGGTGCTCCGGACCGGCGTACACCTTCAGCTTGTTCAGCAGCTGACGGCTGAGGCGGTTCTTGGGGAGCATGCCCCAGACGGCCTTCTCGACGGCCTTGCGCGGGTCCTTGTCGAGGATCTCGCCGATCGGGGTGGCCGTCAGACCACCCGGGTGACCGGAGTGGCGGTAGGCCAGCTTGTCGGTCCGCTTGTTACCGGACAGCGCCACCTTGCCGGCGTTGATGACGATGACGAAGTCGCCCCCGTCGACGTGCGGCGCGAACGTCGGCTTGTGCTTGCCACGCAGCAGGGTGGCGATCTGGACGGCGAGGCGACCGAGCACGACGTCGGTAGCGTCGATCACAAGCCACTCGCGAGTGACGTCAGCAGGCTTGGGGCTGTACGTGCGCACGGTCGTTGACCTTCGTTTCTCAGAGGTTGACAAAAAACTGATGCGTTGGCGAGCGGGCGGCAACCTAGAGCGGATAAGCCTGGAACGCACAACAGCAGCCCAGAATACCGGCGGTGACCGCCTGGGGTCAAAGTGAGCCGTATGCGCTCCGGGACCCCGGGTTGGTTGCGGGCTCGGACCGGATTAGCGTAGCGGACAAGATTGCAGTCTCAATACGCGTCCCGCCGGCGACGATAACCCTCACTCACCGGGCGATGACGCCAGCTTCCGAAGAGGGCATCGTGACCGAACAGTCGCTCACCGTCCGGGACAACCGGACCGGCAAGGACTACGACCTTGCCATCACCGACGGCACCATCAAGGCCGCCGATCTGAAGCAGATCAGCGGCGCGGAGGGTGACGGTGGCCTGGCCACCTACGACCCGGGCTTCGTCAACACCGCATCGACCCGTTCCAGCGTCACCTTCATCGACGGTGACAAGGGCATCCTGGAGTACCGCGGCTACCCGATCGAGCAGCTCGCCGAGCACTCGACGTATCTCGAGGTGGCCTACCTGCTGGTCAACGGCGCGCTGCCGAACAAGACCCAGCACGAGCAGTGGGTGCACGACGTGACGAATCACACGTTCGTGCACGAGAATCTCAAGACCTTCATGCAGGGGTTCCGCTACGACGCCCACCCGATGGGCATGCTGCTCGCCTCCACCGGCGCGCTGTCCACCTTCTACCCCGAGTCGCGCAACATCTTCGACGAAGAGTCGCGCCAGCTGCAGATCACCCGGATGATCGCGAAGATGCCGACCCTCGGCGCCTTCGCGTTCCGGCACGCGCAGGGCAAGCCGTATGTCTACCCCGACAACGAGCTCAGCTACGCGGCGAACTTCCTGTCCATGCTGTTCAAGATGAGCGAGCCGAAGTATGCGGCCGACGATCGTCTGGTGCGCGCGCTGGAGATCCTCTTCATCCTGCACGCCGACCACGAGCAGAACGCCTCCACCAACGCCGTCCGGGCGATCGGTTCGACCCACGTCGACCCGTACAGCGCGGTCGCCGGCGGTATCGCCGCCCTCTACGGCCCGCTGCACGGTGGCGCCAACGAGGCCGTGCTGAAGATGCTGCGCCGGATCGGTTCGCTGGAGAACGTGCCGTCGTTCATCGAGGGCGTGAAGGCCGGCGAAGAGCGGCTGATGGGCTTCGGTCACCGGGTCTACAAGAACTACGACCCGCGCGCCAAGATCATCAAGAAGGCCGCGGACGACGTGTTCGAGGTGACGGGGATCAACCCGCTGCTGAAGATCGCCGTCGAGCTGGAGAAGATCGCCCTCGAGGACGAGTACTTCGTCTCCCGCAAGCTCTACCCGAACGTCGACTTCTACTCCGGCCTGATCTACGAGGCCCTGGAGTTCCCGCCGGAGATGTTCACCGTGCTGTTCGCCATCCCGCGCACCTCGGGCTGGCTGGCACAGTGGCTGGAGCTCCTCGGCGACGCCGATCAGAAGATCGCCCGCCCGAAGCAGATCTACACCGGCGCCCGCGGCGTCGACTACGTCCCCATGGGTGACCGCTGACCCACGGCAAATTGGCACGGCCCCGGTTCGGCGTCTTCGCTCGAACCGGGGCCGTTTCTTTGTCTCTGCCACGTATGACGCACCTTCCGCCACCAAGGTTTCAGCCAGTCAGTACGGCGATGAGGTGGTCCACCTGGCCGCGCGCTTTCGCGAAGGCCACGTGGTCGATGTAGTCGCGCGATTCGACGATCAGGCCGTCTCTGATGCGCATGACGAAGACGCACGGCACGGTGAACGGCTCGTCCGTCGCGGGCACCACGCCGACATAGTCGAACTCGGCCACGATCACCTCGGGATCCGCCGTCTGGTGCACGCGAATGTTGGACGGCTGATAGCTGACGTTGCGCGGCGCCCGCGAGCCGAAATGCCTTCGCAACTCGTCCCGGCTGGTCAGCGGCTCATCACCGTACGGCGACATGGGGTGGCGCACGTCGGTCTGCTCGGCGTAGAGCGCGGGCAGTTCGTCTCGTCGGCCCTCGGCCACTCCGTTCACCAGCCGGAGGAACACGTCTTCTGGGGTGTCTTGCGAGGTCATGCGGGTCCTCTCGATAGAATCCGGAGTGATGACTCCGAATATACGGAGTGGCTACTCCGCTTACAAGAGGTGATCGTTGTGCGCGCCGATGCCCGGGACAACCGTGCTCGCGTTCTGACCGCGGCCGAGAAGGTGTTCGGCACCGACCCCGATGCGTCGACCGAGGCCGTCGCCAAACTGGCCGGGGTCGGGATCGGGACTGTGTTCCGGCATTTCCCGGCCAAGCGCGATCTGCTCGAAGCGGTGCTGACGGTTCGGCTCGAGCGGCTCGCCGAACAGGCGCGCGCCCTGGCCGAGGCGGCGGATCCCGGCCGGGCCTTCTACGACTTCTTCGACCAGGTGGTCACCGAAGCCCCCGGCAAACTCGCGGTGGCGGACGCATTGGTCAAGTCCGGCGCCACCGCGGGCCCTTCGGCGAAGGCCGCCGGCGCCGCGTTGCGCGAGGCCTTCGCCGAACTGCTCACACGCGCGCAGGCCGCGGGCGCCGTACAAGCTGATGCCGGGTTCGCCGAGGTCTACGCCCTACTGGTCGGCACCTCCCGCGGCGCCATCGCCGTCGACCTCAACCCAGCCGACCGCGACGCCTTACTAGCCCTAGCCCACCGAGCCCTCAGGCCCTAGCGGGGGCGGACGACGCGGGTTTCGTCCCAGACCGGGTCGGGGGATTCGTAGACGGTGCCGTCGGAGCCGAAGACGAGGAAACGGTCGAAGCCGCGCGAGAACCAGCGGTCGTGGGTGACCGCCAGGACCGTGCCGTCGAAGGCGTCGAGGCCTTCCTCCAGCGCCTCGGCGGATTCGACGTCCAGGTTGTCGGTCGGCTCGTCGAGCAGGAGCAGGGTCGCTCCGGACAGCTCCAGCAGGAGGATCTGGAAACGGGCCTGCTGGCCGCCGGAAAGGCTTTCGAAGGTCTGCTCCGACGCGTGCGCGAGCTCGTAGCGGTCGAGTTTGCGGGAGGCCAGTTCGCGGCCCATGCCCTCGCGATGGTCGTCACCTCGGTGCAGGATCTCCAGCAGCGTCTTGCCCATCAGCTCCGGATGCTCGTGCGTCTGGGCGAACCACCCGGGCCGCACGCGCGCACCCAGCTTGGCACCCCCGGTGTGAGCCACTGGCGGGATCTCGACCTCCCCCACCGGCTGGTGCTCGATGTCGGGATCGCTGCCGCCATTGGCCAATAGACGCAGGAAGTGCGACTTACCCGAGCCGTTGGAACCGAGGACGGCCACGCGTTCGCCGTACCAGACCTCGAGGTCGAACGGGTTCATCAAGCCGGTCAGTTCGAGGCTTGTGCAGACGACGGCGCGCTTGCCGGTCCGGCCGCCCGTGAGGCGCATGCTGACCTTCTGCTCGCGCGGAATCGCCTCGGGTGGCCCGGCCTCCTCGAACTTCCGGAGCCGGGTCTGGGCCGCGCGATAGCGGGAGGCAAGACCGTCATTGTAGGCGGCTTTCACCTTGTACATAAGGACAAGCTGCTTCAGCTTGGCGTGCTCCTCGTCCCAGCGACGACGTAGTTCCTCGAACCGCTCGAAGCGGTGCTCGCGGGCTGCGTGGTACGTCCGGAAGCCGCCGCCGTGAACCCAGGCGGTGTTGCCGGCGGCACCGAGCTCGATCGTGACGATCCGGGTCGCGGTGTTGGCCAACAGCTCGCGGTCATGGCTGATGTAGAGCACGGTCTTCTGGGTGGCGTTGAGCTGGTCCTCGAGCCACCGCTTACCCGGTACGTCGAGGTAGTTGTCGGGCTCGTCGAGCAGCAGCACCTGGTCCGGGCCACGCAGCAAAGCCTCTAGGACAAGGCGTTTCTGCTCGCCACCCGACAGCGTCTTCACCTCACGCCACTGGCACTGGTCGAACGGAATACCCAGTGCGGCCGTCGCACAGACGTCCCAGAGCACCTCCGCGTCGTACCCGCCGGCCTCGCCCCAATCGGAGATGGCCTGGGCATAGCGGAGCTGGGTCTTCTCGTCGTCGCTCTCCATCATGGCCAGCTCTGCCAGGTCCAGCTTGGCCGCGGCCTCGCGAACGGCGGGAGGCGCCACGCTGAGCAGGAGATCCCGCACGGTGCTGGAGTCGCGCACAGAGCCCACGAACTGCCGCATCACGCCGAGCCCGCCGGACCGGCTGATGCTTCCGCTGTGCGCTTTGAGGTCGTCGGCGATGATCCTGACCAGCGTCGTCTTCCCAGACCCGTTGGCGCCCACCAAAGCGACCTTCGCGCCATCGCCGACCCGGAAGGTGATGTCGTCCAGCAGCACCCGTCCATCCGGGAGCTCGAACCCGACACCTGCGATATCCACGTGACCCATGCCCCCTAGTCTGACCGCCCGCCCGGCGCCCCCGCGACCGGTTATCATCGCGGCCGCCGACCCAAGGAGCGCCGATGGCCGACCTGTCCCACCCGCTCGGCCCTGAGGTGCCGCCCGGGCACCCGGCCCACGAGTGGGTCCAGCGCATCGTGCACGCGGTCGCACAACGCACCGGCCGGCCGACGAGCTGGAACGGCCGGCTCTACGAGGAGCCGTCGTACGCGGCCATGGCCACGGCCCGTCCGGACCACTCGCTCGCCGGCGGCGTGGACGACGTCATCCGGCCGTTGCAGAATGCCGCGACCGCGGGGCGCTACGAGGCCTTCCCGCTCCGGGCGGCGGTCGCGGCGGTCGCGCACGAGGCGATCCACCTCAGCAGCGAGTACGGCGATGGCGCCTCGGATGCCGAGGTCGGCGAGGTCGCGCTCGACGAGGGCCTGACCGAGGCCTGGACGCTGGCCAACGTCGACGGTGTCCTCACCGACATCGGGATGGACCGGCAGGTGCCGTCGATCGTTTCGCAGCACACCGTCGACAGCTATCCCACCTACACCGCGGCCACCAACGAGCTGACGCGCGGACTGTCCGAGGCCAGCGGAATGCCGCCCGACCAGGTTCGCGATCATCTACTCAACACGCCACGATCGGAACGCTGGAACGCCGCGGCCGACCTCGTCATCGACGGGCAGCTCGGCGGCCAGCTGCACCCGGAGGACCGCGCTGAGCTGCGGAAACACCTCGTCCCGGAGATGCGCGGCGGCTTCGAGAAGCTGCCGGCCGTGCAGTGGGGATACGACCTGGACACGGAGAAGGCCGCCCAGGGGCAACAGATCGGCCAGCAGGCGATCGAAGGCCTCAAGGCGACCACTGGCCGGCTACAAGCGCAGTACACGCAGTCCCCCGGCCAACCCCTCTCACCGGCTCCAGATCGGCCGCCGGTTTACGTGACCGAGAACTCCGGGCGTCTGGAAGCTCCGCCGCCACTGCCGGTCTCTACCGAGCCGAAGCGCTCTATGCAGGAGCTGATGGCAGCGCAGCGAGAGAAGGCCAAAGCCCCGCTCAACGTTCTGGACGGACAAGCACCCGCCTCTGGCGCGGTCAGCAAGCCAGCAGCACCACAGGCGGCCCCCAACGCCGTACGGCCGACCGGACCGCAGCAGGACAAGGGCGGCCGGTCGGTCGACTGACGAGGGCTACCAGCCCGGTAGTGCCTCTAGGAACGTGCCGCGGTCAGGACGGGCTGAGCCGATGGCGAAGAGATTCAGCGGCGCTGCGTACAGGCCATACGTCTTCTTGCCGGTGAAGAACCCTGGCGTCGCGCAGCCGTCGTAGGCGACCCAGATCTCCCTGACGCCCTTGGCCGTGTCGAACCGCAACACGATCACCTGCTTGCCCGTGGCATTCTCCGGGGCGCACCGCTTGAAGACAGGTAGTTCCGGGTTCCTCTCACGGAGCGGCTTGATCGCGTCGACGACCTCTTGCGCCTGCTGCGGGCCTAGAACGGCTGAGCCGAGTAGAGCCGTCTTGAGCCGCACGTTCGGCTCGATCACCCGGTAGCGGCAGACGGTCAGACCAGTCACCGGAGTATTCAGGTCGAGGCCTACGGCGACAGGGATCGCGGTGATGCTCGTAGCCGAAGCGATCGCGTGGAACGGCTCGCAGCCGCCCACCCTGCCCTCAGTGCTCGGTGTGTTCGGTGTGTTCGGCGCCTTACCTGTGCCCTGGTCGGCGTTGCTGTCGGCCGAACCCGCACTTGTCTCAGACGCGTTCATGCCCGGTGTAGCGACCTGCCAGACGCCACCGATCGCCAGCGCGACCACGACCGCGGCACCACCGATGAGCATCGTCTGGCGGCGACGGTGGATCCGGGCCCGCGCCACGCTGGCGAGATGGCTGGCGCTCGGTGCGCCGCCCGCCTTCTGCCGGAGGGCGTCCGCCACCTGACGGCCGAGCTCGTCGTCCTGCTGATCGAAGTCAGGCATCGCCGGCTCCTTCCTTGCTCAGAGTGGTCTTCAGGCTGGCCAGCGCACGATGCACGCTGGACCGGGCGGTCGCTTCGGCGCAGTTCAGCAGTACGGCGATCTCGGCGTACGACAGCTCCTCGTAGAACCGGAGCACCACGGCCGCACGCTGTCTCGGCGGCAACGTCGCGCACAACGCCCAGACGGCATCCGCCTCGGCCCGATCGCCGGCCCCGTCACCGGTCATGGCCGCTGTCCCGGCGGGCTCCGCCTCGGGCACTTCCCGGCGCCTGAACTTGCGCCACCAGGAGATGTGCGCGTTGACGATCATCCGCCGCACGTACGCCGCGGGGTCGTCGGCGGCACTCACCTTCTTCCATTTGGCGCAGGCGGTCGTCAGGGCGTCCTGTACGGCGTCCTCGGCCAGATTCGCGTCACCGGTCAGCACGTAGGCGAAGCGCATCAGGGCGTCACCGTGCGTCTTGACCCATGTCTCGAAGAACAGCGACTCCGATGATGATGACCTGGCCTGGGGTACCGCCACGGCTGCCTCCATACCCTGAGGACGGCGATCGCCCCCTGATTCGTTGCAGCTAAACGCCGCGAGTTACGCGAAGTACGCGGAAGCCCTTCGCGCTCGCGTGCCGGGTGGCGGGAAAGCCCTGGTCGGTGAGCCAGCGCTGCAGGGAGTCGGCGCCGAGGTTCTTGCCGACCACCAGCCAGGCCACGCCATCGGGTTTCAGCCGGGGCAGCCAGCGCAGCAGCATCTTGTGCAGTTCGGGTTTGCCGATCCGGATGGCCGGGTTGGACCAGATCCGGTCGAACGACACCTCCGCCGGTACGTCGTCCGGCAACGCCACCCGGACGTCGACGCCGAGCGCCTTCGCGTTGGCCGCGGTCAGCTCGAGGGCCCGGCTGTTGACGTCGACGGCCCATACGTCGGCCGCGTCCACCTCGGTGGCCAGGGCGCAGGCGATCGGTCCGTACCCGCAGCCGAGGTCGAGCAGCGTGCCGCCTTCGCAGTCCGGCTCCACCTCGCGCAGGAGCACCGACGTACCGAGGTCGAGGCGGTCGCGCGAGAAGACGCCGGCCGACGTACTGAACTCGTACTCGCGCTCCCAGATCCGCGCCCGCACGGTACGCCGTACGTCGGCGGACGTCGGGTCTGCCGAGAAGTACTGGTCAGCCATGGTGAACCTCTCCCCGCACCTGACGGGCCTCGACCGCCCGCGCGGCCAGATCGGCGTCCGCGGGATACATCACTTCCTCCAGGGTCAGCCCGGCCGCGGCGACCACCGTCACGGCCGAGTCGCGCGCCCGGGAAGCCAGTACGGCGGCCGGCCAGTCCGGCTCGCGGCGACCATCCCCGACCGGGATCATCGAGCCGACCAGCGCGCGGACCATCGAATGGCAGAACGCGTCGGCGATGACCGTACCCTCGACCGCGCCTGCGTCGGTCCGCCGCCAGTGGAACTCCAGCAGGGCCCGGACCGTGCTCGCGCCCTCGCGGCGCCGGCAGAACGCGGCGAAGTCGTGCTCGCCGAGGAGTTTGCCGGCCGCCTCGTTCATCCGGTCGATGTCCAGCGGGCGCGGCACTCGCAGCATCACGTGGCGCGTCAGCGGATCCCAAAGGCCCTGGTCGTCGCAGATCCGGTACACGTACCGGCGGGCCAGCGCCGAGAAGCGGGCGTCGAACCCGGCCGGGGCCGGCGCGACCGAGGTGACCGCGACATCGGGCGGCAGCACACCGTTGAGCCGCCGCTGCAGCTCACGCCCGGGCATCTCGGTCTCCAGATCGACGTGCACGACCTGACCGCGAGCGTGGACGCCGGTATCGGTCCGCCCGGCACAAGTGACGGCCGGAGCGTCCGGAACTCGCAGAATGGTGCGGAGCGAATCCTCCAGCACCCCCTGAACGGTCCTGAGCGGCCCCTGACGGGCCCAACCGTGGAATCCGGTCCCGTCGTACCTCAAGTCGATCCGCCAGCGCACAGGAGCACGCTACACGGCCGTGACAGTGACAGGACGCGACAACGCCCCCTCACCAGGAGGGGGCGTTGTCAGGTGGAACTTCAGGTCACTCGTCGTCGGACGAGGCACCGGCCTTCGTGAAACCAGCAGCCTTGGCGGCGTCCTCGGTGCGGAACCACACCTCGGCCTTGGTCTGCTCGTACCACTGGCCATCCGGCGCGTGGTACTTCATCGAGTCCTCGTTGCCCTTGATGTCGAAGCCCTCGGGCGCCGAACCATCCTCGAGCGGGGCGTGCGCGTCGTCGCCGTACTTCTCGACGGCGGCGTCGGCGGTCTCAGCGGTCTCGACGACCTCAGCCTTGTCAGCAGCGGCCTTCTTGGCCGGAGCCTTCTTGGCGGCGGCCTTCTTGGCGGGCTTCGCGTCGGCCTTCGCCGCGGCGGCGTCCGCCATCGACTCGACCAGCTCGATCCGGACCATGGGGGCGTTGTCGCCCTTGCGGGGGCCGAGCTTGATGATCCGGGTGTAACCACCCGGACGGTCGGCGAAGCGCTCACCGATCTCCGTGAACAGGACGTGCACGACCGTCTTGTTGCGGATCCGCTTCATCACCTGGCGGCGCGAGTTCAGGTCGCCACGCTTGGCCTTGCTGATCAGGTCCTCAGCCAGCGGCTGGAGGCGCTTGGCCTTGGTCTGCGTGGTGGTGATCGCACCGTGCTCGAACAGCGACGTCGCCAGGTTGCTGAGGATCAGCCGCTGGTGCGCCGGGCTGCCACCGAGACGGGTGCCCTTTGTGGGGGTAGGCATTTCTTACTCCAGAAGATGTTTGATGCTGCCGGTCGAACGACCCGCAACGGATCGGCTCAGTACTGCTCGGTCTCGGCGAAGCTCTCGTCCTCGTCCTCGCTGTCCTCGCCGTACGCCTCAGCTGCGGCGCGCAGGTCGAACCCGGGGGGCGAGTCCTTCAGCGACAGGCCCATCTCGGCCAGCTTCAGCTTGACCTCGTCGATCGACTTGGAGCCGAAGTTCCGGATGTCCAGCAGGTCCTGCTCGCTGCGCGAGATCAGTTCACCCACGGTGTGGATGCCCTCACGCTTGAGGCAGTTGTACGACCGGACGGTCAGCTGCAGGTCCTCGACCGGCAGGGCCAGGTCGGCCGCCATCTGCTCGTCGACCGGCGACGGGCCGATGTCGATGCCCTCGGCCTCGACGTTCAGCTCGCGGGCCAGACCGAACAGCTCGACCAGGGTCTTACCGGCGGAGGCGACGGCGTCGCGCGGCAGCATCGACGGCTTGGTCTCGACGTCCACGACGAGACGGTCGAAGTCGGTGCGCTGCTCAACCCGAGTGGCCTCGACCTTGTAGGTCACCTTGAGGACCGGCGAGTAGATCGAGTCGACCGGCATGCGGCCGATCTCGGCGTCCGCCGACTTGTTCTGCACGGCGGACACGTAGCCACGGCCACGCTCGACGACCAGCTCCATCTCGAGCCGGCCCTTCTCGTTCAGGGTGGCGATCTTCAGGTCCGGGTTGTGCACCTCGACACCGGCCGGCGGCGCGATGTCCGCGGCGGTGACGTCACCGGGGCCCTGCTTGCGCAGGTACATGGTGACGGGCTCGTCGTGCTCGGAGGAGACGACCAGGTCCTTCAGGTTCAGGATCAGCTGCGTCGCGTCTTCCTTCACACCGGCGACGGTGGAGAACTCGTGCAGCACACCGTCGACCTTGATGCTGGTGACGGCCGCGCCCGGGATGGAGGACAGCAACGTACGGCGAATGGAGTTGCCGAGGGTGTAGCCGAAACCGGGCTCGAGCGGCTCGATCACGAACCGCGAGCGGTGCTCGTCGACGACCTCTTCGGTCAGTGTGGGGCGCTGGGCAATAAGCACTTCAGGACTTCCTTCTGTCTCGCGACGACCACTATTTGAGGCCGCGAACGGTATTTCCCTCGAAGATCCGGCCTGGGCCACCTGGCCCAGGCCGGAACACTGCTAGTTCTTCGAGTAGAGCTCGACGATCAGGTGCTCTGCGACCTGAGTGTCGATCTGCGCCCGGGTGGGCAGCTGGTGCACCAGGATGCGCAGCCGCTCGGGCAGCGCCTCCAGCCAAGCGGGCACCACTCGCTCCGAGTGGGTCTCCCTGGCGATGATGAACGGGGTCATCTCGACCGACTTCGGCCGGACGTCGATCACGTCGTGCGCGGCGACGCGGTACGACGGGATGTTCACCTTGATGCCGTTCACGGTGAAGTGACCGTGCACGACGAGCTGACGCGCCTGACGACGGGTACGGGCCAGACCGGCGCGGTACACGACGTTGTCGAGGCGGGACTCGAGGATGATCAGCAGGTTGTCACCGGTCTTACCAGGACGCCGCGAGGCCTCCTTGTAGTACAGGCTGAACTGCTTCTCCAGCACGCCGTAGGCGAAACGGGCCTTCTGCTTCTCACGGAGCTGAAGCAGGTACTCGCTCTCCTTGGGACGGCCGCGGCCGTGCATACCCGGCGGGTACGGACGACGCTCGAAAGCCTTGTCGCCACCGACGAGGTCAACCCCGAGACGGCGCGACTTCTTGGTCATAGGACCGGTATAACGGGCCATTATTCGCTACCTTCCTCTCTGGGTCAGACCCGGCGCCGCTTGGGCGGACGGCATCCGTTGTGGGCGGTCGGGGTGACGTCCTGGATGGTGCCGACCTCGAGGCCGACGGCACCCAGCGAACGGATCGCGGTCTCACGGCCGGAGCCGGGACCCTTCACGAAGACGTCGATCTTGCGCATGCCGTGCTCCATCGCGCGACGCCCAGCGGCCTCGGCGGCCATCTGCGCGGCGAACGGGGTCGACTTGCGCGAGCCCTTGAAGCCGACGGTGCCGGCGGAGGCCCACGAGATGACCGCACCGGTCGGGTCGGTGATCGTCACGATCGTGTTGTTGAACGTGCTCTTGATGTGCGCGTGGCCGGCGGCCACGTTCTTCTTCTCCTTGCGGCGCACCTTCTTGGCGCCGGCCGCTGTGCGGCTCTTGGGAGGCATAAGTCAGTTGCTCCTGGCTGTGTCAGCAAAGGCGGGGTCGAGGACGAGGGTCATCCGGGTCACTTCTTCTTCTTGCCGGCGATCGCCTTACGACGACCCTTACGGCTGCGGGCGTTGGTGCGCGTGCGCTGACCACGCACCGGCAGACCGCTGCGGTGCCGGCGACCCTGGTACGACCCGATCTCGATCTTGCGGCGAATGTCCGCGGTCACCTCACGACGGAGGTCACCTTCGATCTTGTAGTTGCCTTCGATCCAGTCCCGGAGCTTCACCAGCTCCTCGTCACCCAGCTCGTGGACGCGCTTGTCACCGGAGATACCGGTCGCTTCCAGAGTCTTCAGGGCGCGAGTACGACCTACACCGAAGATGTAGGTGAGGGCGACCTCGATGCGCTTGTCGCGCGGGAGGTCGACGCCTACGAGGCGTGCCATGTGGCGGTGTTCCTTTCGTCGGCAGAGGTGTGGTGACGCGCTGCGTCCCTGCCCGCCTTGGTGAGTCTCAGGTTGTCTTCACCAGCAGGGCCCCGGCCTCTGTTCCGGGGGCGACATCCAGCCTGAGCCGGATGAGCATGCGCGTTGTGGTGCGAAAGTGCCGTGATGCTTCGAGCTGGGCTGAATCAGCCTTGCCGCTGCTTGTGCCGCGGGTTCTCGCAGATCACCATGACCCGGCCGTGACGGCGGATCACCTTGCACTTGTCGCAGATCTTCTTGACGCTCGGATTGACCTTCATCGAGCTTCTTTCTTCGACAGGTGGGTGGTTACTTGTACCGGTAGACGATGCGACCTCTGGTGAGGTCGTACGGCGACAGCTCCACGACGACCCGGTCCTCAGGAAGGATCCGGATGTAGTGCTGCCTCATCTTGCCGCTGATGTGCGCGAGCACCTTGTGCCCGTTGGACAGCTCAACACGGAACATCGCGTTCGGCAGGGCCTCGACGATGGTGCCCTCGAGTTCGATAACTCCCTCTTTTTTGGGCATGTCCTCGCACTTCTGTAGACGACTTGACAGGGTTTCGTACGGGTAAAGCACGGCCACCTGGACGCTCTGGAACACGAATTGCCCTCCCGACGTCCGGAGCGAGAAGCGCCGTCATCGAGCAGCCGCGGGCAGCATGAACAGAGCCCACAAAGGGCCAAGGAAAGAGTTTACGCGAACGACACGCGGGAATCCAATCGGGGTGCCGGCCCGCCGCTCAGGGTATGGGTGTGGCCCCTGATTCGCCTGCCCGCCAGATGTGCTCGGGCATCAGCTCGAGGATGTCACAGGCCGCGTCCAGCTGCGCCAGGATCGTCTCAGGCTTCCGGAAGGACGGCATCAGGGCGACGAACCGATCGCCGTGTGTCACGAACCCGAACGGCTGAACGGAGAGCAGGACGGTCATCACGCGCGGATGCAGTACGGCGTGCACCGTCGCGGGCTCACCGCGCACGAGCCGGTAGCGGTCGTTGAACTCGGCACTCTCCAGGTGCAGGTCGAGTGGACGCAGGCCCGGCGCGACCAGGCCGGTCAGCGACTCCGGCGCGATCTGCATCGCCGGCAGCGGGCGGTCGATCTCCAGATCGATGAAGTCGAACGCGACCTTCGTATCGCCCAGCCCGAACCGGAACCGGCCCAGCCAGAACCGGCGACCACGATGTACGCCGCTGGTGACCTCGACGACCTCGGGCTCCGGGTCGGCGGTGAACGGCATGAACGGCCAGCGGGCCTTGAGCTCCGGAGCCGTCGCCGCGTACGTCCATCCCCGCCGGGCCGCCTCCCGCCGCCAGGCGCGCTGCAACCTCGCACCGAGGAGGCCGATGGCGAGCGGGAAGGCGATCAGGCCGAGCAGCCAGACCGGCACGGCCCAGATGGCGGCGTCGCGCGCGAACACGGCGACCAGAGCGACCGCCGGCAGCCCTACGCCGACCCAGAGCACCAGGACCAGGCAGGACACCTGCCGGAATCGCCAGGTGCCGCCAGGCTGCCATACCGGCCGGATGCCGGTTCGTTCGGACGAGCCCACTGTCAGCGGCGCTTCCCGAGCGCGCCGAGGGTGATGACGCCCCACGGGATGAGCAGCCAGACGGGCCAGAAGTGCGGCCAGTGACCGCCGCCGGCAAGCCCGATAACGAACCAGATCAGCACGTTGATCAGCACGATCGAGCCGAAACCGCCCGCGGCCGCGAGGACGGGGTGCTTCTCCTTGGGGCGCTCCGGGAAGGTGCCCGGCGCCGGGGCCGGCGTGGCCTGGCGGGCGACGGCCGGGGTGGCGTGCGTGCGGACCGGCGGGAGGTCCCGCACCAGCGGCTCCAGTTCGCCGTACGTCTGGCTGGAGTAGAGACGGTCCAGCCGGGCGTTGAACTCGGGCTGGTCCAGCCGCCCGTCGGCGAAGGCGTCCCGCAACCGGCCCGCGATCTTGTCGCGGTCGGTCTCGCTGAAACGCTCGTGAGGCTGGTACTTGCTGGGCATACGACCAGTCTGCCTCAGGCGTGGGAGCGTTGGCGTCCCCCTGATGGTGGACGCCGGGTGGAAACCCTGCGGTCAGTCGATCAGGGCGCCGCAGGTGATGCCGAGCTCGGCCAGTTTGGCCGCACCGCCATCGAGGGCGGTCAGGATCCACGGCCCCTGCGGGGTCAGCGTGAACGTGTGCTCGGTGTGGGCCGCGGCCTGACCGTCATCGGTCACCACGGTCCAGTCGTCTTCCAGGGTGTGGTTGTCCTGCTTGCCGAGGGTGAGCATCGGCTCAACGGCCAGGGCCAGGCCCTCGACCAGCTTCGGCCCACGGCCCGCACGCCCGAAGTTGGGCACGTTCGGCGGCTGGTGCATGGCCGAACCGATGCCGTGGCCGACGAAGTCCGTGACGATGCCGTACTCGGACTGCGACCGCACGTGCTGCTCGACGGCCGCGGAGATGTCCGTCAGTCGCCCGCCCAACTTGGCGGCGGCGAACCCGCGCCACATCGACTCCTCGCAGACCCGGGCCAGCTCCAGCAGGGCCGGGTCGACCTCGCCCACGGGCACCGTGATGGCCGCATCGCCGTGCCAGCCGTCCACGATGGCGCCGCAGTCGATCGAGATCAGGTCGCCTTCGGCCAGCACCCGGTCCCCCGGGATGCCATGCACGATCTCGTCGTTCACCGAGGCACAGATCGAACCGGTGAAGCCGTGGTAGCCCTTGAACGAGGGCGTCGCGCCGGCCGACCGGATGCTGTCCTCGGCGATCTTGTCCAGCTCACCGGTACTGATACCGGGCCGGACCTCGCCGCGCAGCAACTCCAGCGTGCGGCCGACCACCAGACCGGCCGCACGCATGGAGATGATCTGTTCGCGGGTTTTGATCTCGATCCCGCGGTCCTTAAAGATCACTGCAGATCACGCAATCAATTCTCGAGCGTCTTCAGGGCGGTCAGCACGCGCTCGCTGACCTCGTCGATCTCGCCCACGCCGTCGACCTCGACCAGCAAGCCGCGCTCGGCGTACACCTGCAGCAGCGGAGCGGTCTCCGCGGCGTACACCTCCTGGCGGTGCCGGACGACGTCCTCGGAGTCGTCGCTGCGGCCCTCGACCTTGGCGCGGCGCAGCATCCGGTCCACCAGTACCTCGGTGTCCGCGGTGAGCGCCACGACGGCGTCGAGCTTGTGACCGTGCTCGGCCAGGATCTCGTCGAGCGTGCCGACCTGGGCCACCGTGCGGGGGTAGCCGTCCAGGAGGAAGCCAGGATCGGCGTCCGCCTCGGAGAGCCGGTCGCGAACCATCGCGTTGGTGACCTCGTCGGGCACGTAGTCCCCGGCGTCCATGTAGCGCTTGGCCTCGAGGCCGAGCTCGGTCTGGTCTTTCACGTTGGCCCGGAAGATGTCGCCGGTGGAGACAGCCGGGATCCCAAGACGCTCGGCCAGAACCTTGGCCTGCGTCCCCTTACCCGCGCCCGGCGGGCCCATCAGCAACATTCTCATCAGCGCAAGAACCCTTCGTAGTTACGCTGCTGCAACTGGCTCTCGATCTGCTTCACGGTGTCGAGACCGACGCCCACCATGATCAGGATCGAGGTTCCACCGAACGGGAAGCTCTGGCTCGCATCGACGAGAACCAGCGCGATCAAGGGGATCAACGAGATGATCGCCAGGTAGATCGCACCCGGGAAGGTGATCCGGTCCAGCACGTACTTCAGGTACTCCTCGGTCGGCCGACCGGCCCGGATACCCGGAATGAAGCCGCCGTACTTCTTCATGTTGTCCGCGACCTCCTTCGGGTTGAAGGTGATCGAGACGTAGAAGTAGGTGAAGAAGATGATCAGGCCGACGAAGGCGATCATGTAGTACGGGTGGTCACCGCGAACGAAGTTCGTCTGGATCCACTGCGCCCATTTCTCGTCTTTTCGGAACTGACTGACGAGCACGGGTAGATACATCAGGCTGGAGGCGAAGATGACCGGGATGACGCCGGCCTGGTTGACCTTCAGCGGAATGTACGTCGAGGTGCCGCCGAACATCTTCCGGCCGACCATGCGCTTCGCGTACTGCACCGGGATGCGGCGCTGCGCCTGCTCGATGAAGATGACCGCGGCCATGATGATCAGACCGATCACGATCACCATGAAGAAGACGCCGAGACCCTTTTGCTTGCGGATGTTCCACAGCTGGGTCGGGAAGGTGGCGACGATCTGGGTGAAGATCAGGATCGACATACCGTTACCGACACCACGGTCGGTGATCAGCTCGCCGAGCCACATGACCACACCGGTACCGGCGGTCATGGTCAGCACCATCACCGTCACCGGGAACCAGCCGTCGTCGTAGAGCAACGGCAGGTTACAGCCCTGGAACAGCTGGCCGGGCGTCCGCGCGAGCGCAACGAAGGCGGTCGCCTGCAGGATGGCCAGACCGACGGTCAGGAACCGGGTGTACTGGGTGATCTTGGTCTGACCGGCCTGACCCTCCTTCTTCAGCGTCTCGAGCCGCGGGATCACCACGGTGAGCAGCTGGAGGATGATGCTCGCGGTGATGTACGGCATGATGCCCAGCGCGAAGATCGCGAGCTGGAGCAGTGCCCCACCGGAGAACAAGTTGATCAGGCTGTAGAGGTTCGCGTTCTCCCCGCCCTGGGTCTGCTTGATGCAGGTGTCCAGAGACTGAACGTTGACCCCGGGGGCCGGCACGACCGACCCGATCCTGAAGATCACGACGATGAAAAGTACGAAGAAGATCTTCCGGCGCAGGTCCGGAGTCTTGAACGCATTGGCGAAGGCGCCTAACACCCTGTCCTCCCACAAGTTTCCCGCACCCGAGGGTGGCAGGGCCTAACACAGCTGGGCAAGAGACGAACCAGGGCTCGTCCGGAACACCGCGTGACAATAACATCACCCGCGTCCGCACGAGCCCTGGTCAATTCACACCTCGGTGGTGGATCCCCCGGCCGCCGCGATCTTCTCCTTGGCGGACTGCGAGAACTTGTGCACCGAAACCTGAAGAGCAACGGTCAGTTCGCCGTCGCCCAGCACCTTCACCGGGCGACCTGCGCGGACCGCACCCTTGGCGACGAGATCGGCAACGCCGACCTCGGTCGCTTCCGGGAAGAGCTGACCGAGCTTCTCCAGGTTAACGACCTGGAACTCGACCTTGTTCCTGTTCTTGAAGCCCTTCAGCTTCGGCAGCCGCATGTGCAGCGGCATCTGCCCACCCTCGAAGTGCTCGGGGATGTTGTTACGGGCCTTGCTGCCCTTGGTACCGCGGCCGGCCGTCTTACCCTTGCTGCCTTCACCACGACCCACACGGGTCTTGGCGGTCTTGGCACCGGGAGCCGGACGCAGGTGATGAACCTTGAGCGTCATATCAGTCGACCTCCTCGACGGTGATGAGGTGGCGAACCGCGCGCACCATACCGCGAATCTCGGGACGGTCATCGTGGACGGCGACATCGCCGATCCGCTTGACGCCCAAGGTGCGCAGCGTGTCGCGCTGGTTCTGCTTGCCACCGATGCCGGAACGGGTCTGGGTGACCTTCAAGCGTGCCATCAGGAAACCGCCTCCGCCCGCGCCTTCAGCAGTGCCGCAGGAGCGACGTGCTCGACCGGCAGACCACGGCGAGCAGCCACGGCCTCCGGGGTCTCCAGGCTGCGCAGCGCGGCAACGGTGGCGTGCACCACGTTGATCGCGTTGGACGAGCCCAGCGACTTGCTGAGGATGTCGTGGATCCCGGCGCACTCGAGAACCGCGCGCGCCGAACCACCCGCGATCACACCGGTACCGGGAGCGGCCGGGCGCAGCATAACCACGCCGGCAGCCTTCTCCCCCTGCACCGGGTGCGGGATGGTGCCCTGGATCCTCGGCACCTTGAAGAACGACTTCTTGGCCTCCTCGACACCCTTGGCGATCGCCGCGGGCACCTCCTTGGCCTTGCCATAACCCACACCGACGGTGCCATCACCGTCACCAACGACCACGAGGGCGGTGAAGCTGAAGCGTCGACCACCCTTCACGACCTTGGCGACACGGTTGATGGCTACCACGCGCTCGATGTAGGCGGTCTTGTCAGCTGCCGCACCACGACCACCGTCGCGGCCACGGCGCTCACCACCGGCGCCGCCTCCGCGACGCTGCTGGCCTCCGCTCATGTCGAACTACCCTCTTCCTGTGTTTGTGTCGCCGGTCAGAAGCCGAGGCCGCCCTCACGAGCGGCATCAGCTAGGGCCGCGATGCGGCCGTGGTACTTGTTGCCGGCCCGGTCGAAAACGACCGTGTCGACGCCTGCGGCCTTCGCCCGCTCGGCGAGCAATCCGCCGACCGTCTTGGCCTTGTCAGTCTTGTTGGCGTCGGCACTGCGCAGGTCGGCTTCCATGGTGGAAGCAGACGCGACGGTGACGCCGGCCACATCGTCGATGACCTGAGCGAACAGGTGCCTCGACGACTTGGTGACCACCAGGCGCGGCCGCTCGGCCGTCCCGTTGACCTTCTTGCGCACGCGCATCTGACGACGCAGACGCGATGCGGTCTTCTTCGCGGTGTGCTTGTTCGCACGCAGACCGATGGCCATGACTACTTACCAGCCTTTCCGACCTTGCGGCGAACCTGCTCGCCCGCATACCGCACGCCCTTGCCCTTGTAGGGCTCAGGCTTGCGCAGCTTACGGATGTTGGCAGCGACCTCGCCGACCGACTGCTTGTCGATTCCCTGCACCGAGAACTTGGTCGGCGTCTCCACCACGAAGGTGATGCCCTCAGGGGCGTCCACCGTGATCGTGTGGCTGTAGCCGAGCGAGAACTCCAGCTGGGTCGGGCCCTTTGCGAGCACCCGGTAACCAACGCCGACGATCTCGAGCTTCTTCTCGTAGCCGTCCGTCACGCCGACCACCATGTTGTGGACCAGCGTGCGCGACAGGCCGTGCAGTTCCTTGCTCTTGCGCTGCTCGTTCGGGCGCGAAACGGCAAGCGTGCCGTTCTCGTCCCGGGCGACAACGATGGGCTCCGCAACGATGTGCGAGAGCGTGCCCTTGGGGCCCTTCACCGTGACCGTCTGGCCGTCGATCGTGACGTCGACGCCGGACGGGACCGTGATCGGGAGCTTGCCAATGCGAGACATGACTGGGGTCCTCCTTCCGGTTCTTCCGTCACCAGACGTAGGCGAGAACTTCTCCGCCTACGCCCTTGTTCTTGGCCTGCTTGTCCGTGAGCAGTCCCTGTGACGTCGAGATGATCGCGACGCCCAGGCCACCGAGCACCTTGGGCAGGTTGGTCGACTTCGCGTAAACCCGCAGACCAGGCTTGCTGATCCGGCGGACACCCGCGATCGAGCGCTCACGGCTCGGACCGAACTTCAGGTCGACCACCAGGGTCTTGCCGACGGCGCCTTCTTTCGGCTCCTCGACCTTGTAGGCCGAGATGTAGCCCTCCTGCTGGAGGATGTCGGCGATACCCTGCTTGATCTTGCTGTACGGCATCTGGGTCGACTCGTGATACGCCTGGTTGGCGTTGCGCAGACGTGTCAACATGTCTGCGATCGGGTCGGTCATCGTCATGGCCTGGGGCCTCTTTCCCGCCGTGGTTTCGCCAGCCGGCGACCTACGGTGACTAGATGGTTTCGATTGAAGAATTCAGTGCTGGAACAGCGACCGGCTGGATTCACCAGCTGGACTTGGTGACACCGGGCAGCTCGCCGCGGTGCGCCATTTCACGCAAGCAGATCCGGCAGAGGCCGAACTTGCGGAAGACCGCCTTGGGCCGACCGCAGCGCTGGCAGCGGGTGTAACCGCGAACCGCGAACTTCGGCTTCCGGGCCTGCTTGACAATGAGTGCTGTCTTCGCCACGTCAGTTCTCCTTGAACGGGAAGCCGAGCTGCCGCAGCAGCGCGCGCCCCTCGTCGTCGTTCTTGGCGGTGGTCACCACGGTGATGTCCATACCGCGCACCCGGTCGATCTTGTCCTGGTTGATCTCGTGGAACATCACCTGCTCGGTCAGACCGAAGGTGTAGTTGCCGTTGCCGTCGAACTGCTTGCTCGACAGGCCCCGGAAGTCACGGATCCGCGGCAGCGCCAGGGCGAGCAGCCGGTCCAGGAACTCCCACATCCGGTCGCCGCGCAGCGTGACGTGCGCACCGATCGGCATGCCCTCACGCAGCTTGAACTGCGCGATCGACTTACGGGCCTTGGTCACCTGGGGCTTCTGCCCGGTGATCGCCGCCAGATCCTTCACCGCGCCGTCGATCAGCTTCGAGTCACGAGCCGCCTCGCCGACACCCATGTTCACCACGATCTTGGTGAGCCCGGGCACCTGCATGACGTTCTCGAACTGGAACTCCTCACGGAGCGCCGGAAGGATCTCTTCGCGGTACTTGGTCTTCAGCCGCGGGACCTGCTTGGTCTCCGTCGTCGCGGTCGTCATCAGATCTCCTCGCCGGTGCGGCGCGCGATACGCACGCTGCGGAACCCGGTGTACGTCGAACCGTCGGGGCGGCGCTTCTGCACCTCGACGCGGTTGTAACCCACGCGAGTGGTGACCTTGCGCTTCTTGCCGTCCTCGTCGGTGACCTCGACCAGCAGCATCACGTTGGAGACGTGGATCGGTGCCTCCTGCGTGACGATGCCACCAGTGGTGCCGCCGCGCTGGGCCTGCTGCACCTTGGTGTGCTTCTTGACCCGGTTCACGCCTTCGACGATGACCTTCTCAGCCTCGGGCAGGACCTGAATGATCTTGCCCTCGAGCCCCTTGGACTTGCCGGCGATGACGCGAACGACATCGCCCTTCTTCACGTGCAGCGAACGCTGCACCTTGGCCTGTGCTTTCTGGCCCATCTCAGAGCACCTCCGGAGCGAGCGAGATGATCTTCATGAACTTCTTCTCGCGCAGCTCCCGGCCGACCGGCCCGAAGATGCGGGTACCGCGCGGCTCGCCATCGGCCTTCAAGATCACCGCGGCGTTCTCGTCGAACCGGATGTAGGAGCCGTCCGGACGCCGGCGCTCCTTCACGGTGCGCACGATGACGGCCTTCACGACGTCGCCCTTCTTGACACCGCCGCCGGGGATCGCGTCCTTGACGGTGGCGACGATCGTGTCGCCGACACCGGCGTAGCGCCGACCGGAGCCACCGAGAACGCGGATGCACAAGATCTCCTTGGCACCCGTGTTGTCGGCGACTTTCAGTCGCGACTCCTGCTGGATCATCGGTTTATCTCCTGGTTGTCTCGCCGGTTCTCACCTTGGGTGAGCCTTGCGGAACGAATAATTCGGATGGGTACTGCCGGGCCTGAAATTACTTGGCCTTCTCGAGGATCTCGACGACGCGCCAACGCTTGGTGGCGGACAGCGGCCGGGTCTCCATCAGGAGGACGCGGTCGCCGATGCCGGCGGCGTTCTGCTCGTCGTGAGCCTTCAGCTTGCTGGTGCGGCGGATGACCTTGCCGTACAGCTTGTGCTTGACCCGGTCCTCGACCTCGACGGTCACGGTCTTGTCCATCTTGTCGCTCAGCACCAGACCCTCACGGGTCTTGCGGCGGCCGCGCGCCTCGACAGTGGTCACGGCGTCGTCCTTAGCTGTGTTCTCGGTCATGCCTTGCTCCCGGCCTCAGCCTTTTCGGCGTCGGCGTCAGTCTCGACGTCGGCTGCGTTCTCGGTCGGCGCGACATCCGCGTCGACCTCTTCGGTGATACCGAGCGCACGCTCGGTCAGCACCGTGTAGATCCGGGCGATGTCCTTGCGGACGGCCCGCAGCCGGCCGTGCGACTCCAGCTGTCCGGTGGCAGCCTGGAACCGGAGGTTGAACAACTCCTCCTTGGCGTTACCCAGCTTCTCCAGCAATTCGTTCTTGCTGAGGTTCCGCAACTCGGCGGCGCTCAGGATGGCCATCAGTTCTCACCTGCCTCTCGGGTGATGAAGCGGCACTTCATCGGCAACTTGTGGATCGCGCGGCGCATGGCCTCACGGGCGACGTCTTCCGACACACCCGAAAGCTCGAACATGACGCGACCGGTCTTGACGTTCGCGATCCACCACTCGGGCGAACCCTTACCGGAACCCATCCGGGTTTCGGCCGGCTTCTTGGTCAGCGGGCGGTCCGGGTAGATGTTGATCCAGACCTTTCCGCCACGCTTGATGTGCCGGGTCATCGCGATACGAGCGGACTCGATCTGACGGTTGGTGACGTAGTGGCTCTCCAATGCCTGGATGCCGAAGTCACCGAAGGCCAGCGTCGTCCCGCCCTTAGCCGCACCCGAACGCTTCGGGTGGTGCTGCTTGCGGTGCTTGACCTTGCGGGGGATGAGCATGGGTCAGCTCTCCGTTCCGGTCGTCTCGGCCGGCTTCTCGGCCGGCGCGTCAGCCTTGGGGGCCTCGGCCTTGGCCGCGCCACCGTCACGACGGTCATCACGGCGACCGCCACGGTCACCGCCGCGCTCGCCACCACGGCCACCACCGGCGCCGTCACGGCGAGCCGGACGGCCACGACCCTGCGTGGCGGCGCGGGCAGCAGCCTGCGCCTCCCGCTCGGCGCGGCTACCGGACACATCGCCCTTGTAGATCCAGACCTTCACGCCGATGCGGCCGAAAGTCGTACGGGCCTCGTAGAAGCCGTAGTCGATGTCCGCACGCAGCGTGTGCAGCGGAACGCGACCCTCGCGGTAGAACTCCGAGCGGGACATCTCGGCGCCGCCGAGACGGCCGGAGCACTGGATCCGGATGCCGAGGGCACCGGCCCGCATGGTGGTCTGCATCGCCTTGCGCATCGCACGACGGAACGCGACCCGGCCCGACAGCTGCTCGGCCACGCCCTGCGCGACGAGCTGCGCGTCGGTCTCACCGTTCTTGACCTCGAGGATGTTCAGCTGCACCTGCTTGCCGGTGAGCTCCTCGAGGCTGCCCCGGATCCGGTCGGCCTCGGCGCCGCGGCGACCGATGACGATGCCCGGACGGGCGGTGTGGATGTCCACGCGGACCCGGTCACGGGTGCGCTCGATCTCCACGCGGGAGATACCGGCGCGCTCCATGCCCTTGCCCAGCAGGCGGCGGATCTTGACGTCCTCGCCCACGTAGTCCCGGTAAAGCTTGTCGGCGTACCAGCGGCTCTTGTGATCCGTGCTGATACCCAGACGGAACCCGTGCGGGTTTACCTTCTGGCCCACTATCGGGTCCTGCCCTTCTTCTCAGCGGCCTTCTCGGCCGGCTTCGCGGGCTCGGCCTCGACGCGCGGGGCCACGACCACGGTGATGTGGCTGGTCCGCTTGTCGATCCGGGTGGCGCGTCCCTGTGCACGGGGGCGGTGACGCTTCAGCGTCGGTCCCTCGTCCACGAAGGCCTGCGACACGACCAGGTCGGCCCGGCTCAGGTGCTCGGTGCTCTCGGCGTTCGCCACGGCGCTGTCGACGACCTTGTACACGGTCGCGGCAGCGGCCTGCGGGGCGAACTTCAGAGTGGCGAGTGCGTCGTCGACGCCCATGCCGCGCACTAGGTCGACCACGCGACGCGCCTTCATCGGCGTCACGCGGACGAAGCGCGCGACCGCGAAGGCCCCGGGCTCGTCGCCCAACAGGCTCTCGCGACGGGCACTGGTGGCCCTACGCTCCATAACGCTCATGATGTTCGATCTCTCCGTCGGGTGCTATTCGCTTCGTCGTTGACGCTGGGCGTCAGCGACGCCGTGCCTTGCGGTCGTCTTTTTCGTGACCCTTGAACGTCCGGGTCGGGGCGAACTCGCCGAGCTTGTGCCCGACCATCGCGTCCGTCACGAACACCGGCACGTGCTTGCGACCGTCGTGCACCGCGAGCGTGTGACCGATCATGTCCGGCACGATCATCGATCGGCGAGACCAGGTCTTGATGACATTCTTGGTGCCCTTTTCGTTCTGCACCTCCACCTTCTTCATCAGGTGGTGGTCGACGAACGGGCCTTTCTTGAGGCTGCGTGGCATCTGTCCGGCTCCCTATCAGCGCTTCTTGCCGGCCTTGCGGCGCCGGACGATCATGCGGTCGCTTTCCTTGCGGGTGCGGGTGCGACCCTCAGGCTTACCCCACGGCGACACCGGGTGACGACCACCCGAGGTCTTACCCTCACCACCACCGTGCGGGTGGTCGACCGGGTTCATGGCGACACCACGGACGGTCGGGCGCTTGCCCTTCCAGCGCATCCGGCCGGCCTTGCCCCAGTTGATGTTCGACTGCTCGCCGTTGCCGACCTCACCGAGGGTGGCGCGGCAGCGGACATCGACCAGACGGACCTCACCGGACGGCATCCGGAGGGTCGCCATCTTGCCTTCCTTGGCGACCAGCTGGACGCTCGCACCGGCGGAACGGGCCATCTTGGCGCCACCACCCGGGCGCAGCTCGACGGCGTGAACCGTGGAACCGACCGGGATGTTGCGCAGCGCCAGGTTGTTGCCGACCTTGATGTCAGCGGTCGGCCCGTTCTCGATGACCGTGCCCTGCTCCAGCTTCGCCGGGGCGAGGATGTAGCGCTTCTCGCCGTCCGCGTAGTGCAGCAGCGCGATCCGCGCGGTGCGGTTCGGGTCGTACTCGATGTGCGCGACCTTGGCCGGCACGCCGTCCTTGTCGTACCGCTTGAAGTCGATCACGCGGTAAGCCCGCTTGTGACCGCCACCGTGGTGACGAGCGGTGATCTTGCCGGAGGCGTTCCGGCCACCCTTCTTGGGCAGCGGCCGGAGCAGCGACTTCTCGGGGGTCGAACGGGTGAGCTCGACGAAGTCGGCCACGCTGGAGCCACGACGGCCCGGCGTTGTCGGCTTGTATTTGCGGATACCCATTACGACTGGCCTCCGAAGATGTCGATGCGGTCGTCGCCCGAGAGGCTGACAATCGCTCGCTTGGTGTCCGCACGCTTGCCCCAGCCGTTACGAGTACGGCGACGCTTGCCCTTGCGGTTGATCGTGTTGACGTTCTTCACGCGAACGCTGAACACCTTCTCGACCGCGAGCTTGATCTCGGTCTTGTTGGCGTCGGGCGCCACCTCGAAGGTGTACTTCTGCTCATCCAGCAGGCCGTAGCTCTTCTCGCTCACGACCGGCCGCAGCAGGATGTCCCGCGGGTCCTTGTTCACTCCGTGGTGGCTCATGCCTCGACCTCCTCAGCCTCGGTCTGGGTCGCGGTCGCCTTGACCGACTTCCCCTTCGGCGTACCGGCGACAAAGGCGTCGAAAGCGGCGCGCGTGAAGATCACGTCGTCCGCGCAGAGCACGTCGTACGGGTTCAGCTGGTCGGCGGCGATCAGGTGCACGTTCGGCACGTTGCGCAGGCTCAGCCAGGCGAAGTCCTCGCCACGCTCGAGCACGACCAGCGCCTTGGCGCGGTCGGTGATGCCGTCCAGCACCTTGAGCGCGAGCTTCGTGTTGGGCTTGTCCGCGGCGCCGAACTGCTCGACGACGTGAACGCGACCTTCACGGGCACGGTCCGAAAGCGCACCGCGAAGCGCGGCGACCTTCATCTTCTTGGGGGTCCGCTGGCTGTAGTCGCGCGGCGTGGGGCCGTGCACAACGCCACCACCGGTGAACTGCGGCGCACGGGTCGAACCCTGGCGCGCGCGGCCGGTGCCCTTCTGGCGGTACGGCTTGGCGCCACCACCAGAGACCTCGGCGCGAGTCTTCACCTTGTGCGTACCCTGGCGGGCCGCGGCGAGCTGGGCCACGACGACCTGGTGGATCAACGGGATGTTGACCTGGACGTCGAACAGCTCGGCGGGGAGCTCAACGGAGCCCTTCTTGCTGACCTTGTCGCCCTTCACGACGACGACGTCAACGGTGCTCATTTGGTGGCTCCCTTCGCGGCGTTGCGGATCAGCACGAGGCCGCCCTTGGGACCGGGGACGGCGCCCTTGAGCAGGATCAGGCCGCGCTCGGTGTCGATCCCGTGGACCGTCACGTTCTGCGTGGTGACCTTCTCGTTGCCCATCCGGCCGGCCATCTTCAGACCCTTGAAAACGCGACCGGGGGTCGCGCAGCCGCCGATGGAACCCGGCGAGCGGTGCTTCTTGTGCACACCGTGCGTCGCGCGGAGACCGTGGAAGCCGTGACGCTTCATCACACCGGCGAAGCCCTTGCCCTTGCTGGTGGCCGAGACATCGACGATCTCGCCGGCGGCGAACGCCTCGGCGGTGATCTCCTGGCCGAGCGTGTACTCGCTGGCGTCAGCGGTCCGCAGCTCGAGCAGGTGGCGGCGGGGAGTCACACCGGCCTTGTCGAAGTGGCCCCGCATGGGCTTGTTCACCTTGCGCGGGTCGATGTCGCCGAAAGCGATCTGCACGCCGTCGTAGCCGTGGCTCGCCGAGGTCTTCACCTCGGTCACCACGCACGGACCGGCCTGGATCACGGTGACGGGGACGACACGGTTGTTCTCGTCCCAGGTCTGGGTCATACCGAGCTTGGTGCCCAGCAGACCTCGCGTGTTCTTTTGAATGCTCATTGGTTTCTGCGTTTCCCTCAGAGCTTGATCTCGATGTCGACACCGGCCGGCAGGTCGAGACGCATCAGCGAGTCAACCGTCTTCGGCGTGGGGTCGATGATGTCGATGAGCCGCTTGTGGGTGCGCATCTCGAAGTGCTCGCGGCTGTCCTTGTATTTGTGCGGCGAGCGGATGACGCAGAACACGTTCTTTTCCGTCGGCAACGGCACCGGGCCAGCAACCTTCGCACCAGTACGCGTCACCGTGTCGACGATCTTGCGCGCCGAACTGTCGATGACCTCGTGGTCGTAGGCCTTCAGCCGGATGCGGATCTTCTGTCCCGCCATCGCTTCGCTTCGTCCTTCTCTTCGTCTTCGTTGCGTTGCTCCGACCCCCGCGGTCGGGTGTGTCGCGGACGCGGCACGCGCGTCAGCACACAGATTTCCCGGGATAGGAGATCGGGGCCCGGTCTCGGACCGGAACCTCGGCATGGTCTCCGGTCCGGCGCCACCGCTGGTCGTGAATCGACCCGCAGCGCGCCCCGGCGGCCTCGCCTGAGCAACCTGGATATTGTGCCAGAGATCGGCATCGGAATGCCAATCGGGGGCCTCACACCCGGATCTACGGCGATTTCACCGTCGATCCAGGCGCAAAGCAGAGGTCCGCGAAGGCTCGGTGTGGAGCCCTCGCGGACCTCGTCAGATCACTTGATGATCTTGGTGACCCGGCCGGCGCCGACGGTGCGGCCACCTTCACGGATCGCGAACTTCAGGTTCTCCTCCATGGCGATCGGCTGGATCAGCTCGACCGTCATGTCGGTGTTGTCGCCCGGCATGACCATCTCGGTGCCCTCGGGGAGGGTAACGACACCGGTCACGTCGGTGGTGCGGAAGTAGAACTGCGGGCGGTAGTTCTGGAAGAACGGCGTGTGACGGCCGCCCTCCTCCTTGGAGAGGATGTAGACCGACGCCTCGAAGTTCGTGTGCGGCGTCGTGGTGCCCGGCTTGATGACGACCATGCCGCGCTCGACGTCTTCACGCTTCGTACCGCGAAGCAGCAGACCGACGTTCTCACCGGCCTGGCCCTCGTCCAGCAGCTTCCGGAACATCTCGATACCGGTCACCGTGGTGGTCTGCTTCTCCGGGCGGATACCGACGATGTCGACGGTCTCGTTGACCTTGACGACACCGCGCTCGATCCGGCCGGTGATGACCGTACCGCGACCCGTGATGGTGAAGACGTCCTCCACCGGCATCAGGAACGGCTTGTCGATCTCGCGCTCCGGCTGCGGGATGTAGTTGTCCACCGCATCCATCAGCTTGATGATCGACTCGCCCCACTTGGCGTCACCCTGCAGAGCCGGGTGGGCCGCGACCTGGACGATCGGGGCGTTGTCGCCGTCGAACTCCTGCTCGCTGAGGAGCTCACGAACCTCGAGCTCGACGAGCTCCAGGATCTCCTCGTCGTCGACCATGTCGCACTTGTTCAGCGCGACGACCATGGCCGGCACGCCGACCTGACGCGCGAGCAGCACGTGCTCACGGGTCTGCGGCATCGGGCCGTCGGTGGCGGCGACGACCAGAATCGCACCGTCCATCTGCGCGGCACCGGTGATCATGTTCTTGATGTAGTCCGCGTGCCCGGGGCAGTCAACGTGGGCGTAGTGCCGGGCCTCGGTCTGGTACTCGACGTGCGCGATCGAGATGGTGATACCGCGCTGACGCTCCTCAGGAGCCTTGTCGATCTGATCGAAGGCCGACGCCTCGTTGAGGTCCGGGTACTTGTCGTGCAGCACCTTGGTGATCGCCGCGGTAAGAGTGGTCTTACCGTGGTCGATGTGACCGATGGTGCCGATGTTGACGTGCGGCTTAGTCCGCTCGAACTTCGCCTTAGCCACTGGGGCCCTCCTGGAAAATGTTGACTACGCCGTACGACGCTTTGGGTGGTTAGTCCGGAACGAGAGAGAAACTACTACTCGCCCCGAGCCTTCTTGATGATCTCTTCCGCCACGTTCTTCGGAACCTCGGCGTAGGAATCGAACTGCATCGAGTAAGACGCGCGGCCCTGAGTCTTGGAACGCAGGTCACCGACATACCCGAACATCTCCGACAACGGCACCAGGGCCTTGACGACCCGGCTGCCACCGGGGCCTTCGTCCATCGACTGGATCTGGCCGCGGCGTGAGTTGAGGTCGCCGATCACTTCACCCATGTAAGCCTCGGGTGTCGTGACCTCGACCGCGAACATCGGCTCGAGGATGACCGGGGTGGCGCGGCGAGCCGCGTCCTTGAAGGCCATCGAACCGGCGATCTTGAAGGCGAGTTCCGACGAGTCGACGTCGTGGTAGGCGCCGTCTCGCAGCGTCACCTTGACATCCACCATCGGGTATCCGGCGAGCACGCCGAACTCCATCGCCTCCTGGGCGCCCTCATCCACCGACGGGATGTACTCCCGGGGGATGCGGCCACCGGTCACGGCGTTCACGAACTCGTAACCGCCATCACCGCCGGCCTCGACGCTGGTGGGCTCGATGTCGATGATCACACGCGCGAACTGACCTGAACCACCGGTCTGCTTCTTGTGCGTGTAGTCGATCTTCTCGACCTTCTTCTTGATGGTCTCGCGGTAGGCCACCTGGGGCTTGCCGACGTTGGCCTCGACGCGGAACTCGCGCTTCATCCGGTCGACCAGGATCTCCAGGTGCAGCTCACCCATACCGGCGATGATCGTCTGGCCGGTGTCCTCGTCGGTCCGGACCTGGAAGGTCGGGTCCTCCTCGGCGAGCCGCTGAATCGCGACGCCCAGCTTCTCCTGGTCGCCCTTCGACTTCGGCTCGATGGCGACCGAGATCACCGGGGCCGGGAAGGTCATCGACTCCAGCACGACCGGCTTGTTCGTGTCGCACAGCGTCTCACCGGTGGTGGTGTCCTTCAGACCCATCACGGCGACGATGTGGCCGGCGCCGACCGACGCGATCTCCTCACGCTTGTTCGCGTGCATTCGGTAGATCTTGCCGATCCGCTCCTTGCGCCCCTTGGTGGGGTTCAGGACCTGGGTGCCGGTCTCGAGCTTGCCCGAGTAGACGCGCAGGAAGGTCAGCTTGCCCAGGTGCGGGTCAGCGGCGATCTTGTACGCCAGGGCCGCGAACGGCTCGGAGTCCATCGGCTTGCGGTGGACGACGACCTCGGGGTCCTTGACGTCGTGACCCTCGATGTCCGGTACGTCGACCGGGCTCGGCAGGTACGCGTTGACGGCGTCGAGCAGGGGCTGAACGCCCTTGTTCTTGAACGCCGTACCGGTCAGGACCGGGGTGATCTTGCTGGCCAGCGTGGCGCGACGGATACCCGCGACGAGCTGCTCCTGGGTCGGGGCCTGCCCCTCCAGGTACATCTCCATGATCTCGTCGTCGGCCTCGGCCAGCGTCTCGACCAGCTTGTCGTGCCACTCGGCGGCGGCCTCGGTGTGCGTGGCCGGGATCTCCTCGACCGTGTAGTCCTCACCGATGGTGGTCTCGCCACGCCAGGTCAGCGCGCGCATCCCGACCAGGTCGACGACGCCGATGAAGTCGGCCTCGGACCCGATCGGCAGCTGCAGCACCAGCGGCGTCGCGGCCAGCCGGTCGACGATCATGTCGACACAGCGCATGAACTCGGCACCGGTCCGGTCCAGCTTGTTCACGAAGCAGATCCGCGGCACGCCGTAGCGGTCGGCCTGACGCCACACGGTCTCCGACTGCGGCTCCACACCGGCGACGCCGTCGAACACCGCGACGGCACCGTCGAGGACGCGCAGCGAGCGCTCCACCTCGACGGTGAAGTCGACGTGGCCCGGGGTGTCGATGATGTTGATGGTGTGGTCTTTCCAGGTGCAGGTCGTCGCGGCGGACGTGATGGTGATGCCGCGCTCCTGCTCCTGCTCCATCCAGTCCATCGTGGCGGCGCCCTCGTGGACCTCACCGATCTTGTAGTTGATACCGGTGTAGAACAGGATCCGCTCAGTCGTCGTCGTCTTACCGGCGTCGATGTGCGCCATGATGCCGATGTTGCGGACCTTGCTCAGGTCGGTGGTGATGTCTACGGCCACCTCGGTGGTCTACCTCTCGCTTCTGTGGTGCAAAAAAGGGGTTCGGCTGGGGCCGGGTGTCCGGCCCCGACTCACCAGCGGTAGTGGGCGAACGCCTTGTTGGCTTCGGCCATCTTGTGCGTGTCCTCGCGACGCTTGACCGAAGCACCCAGACCGTTGGAGGCGTCCAGGATCTCGTTCATCAAGCGCTCGGACATCGTCTTCTCGCGGCGAGCACGGGAGTACGAGGTGAGCCAGCGCAGCGCGAGTGTGGTCGACCGGTCGGCCTTGACCTCGATCGGCACCTGGTAGGTGGCACCACCAACACGGCGGCTCTTCACCTCGATGCTCGGCTTCACGTTGTCGAGCGCACGCTTCAGCGTGATGACCGGGTCGGTACCGGTCTTCGCACGGGTGCCCTCGAGCGCGCTGTAGACGATGTTCTGCGCGATCTGCTTCTTGCCGTCGACCAGGATCTTGGAGATCAGCTTGGTGACGAGCGGCGAGTTGTAGACCGGGTCGATGATGACCAGGCGCTTCGGAGCGGGTCCCTTACGGGGCATTAGCTCTTCTCCTTCTTCGCGCCGTAACGGCTGCGAGCCTGCTTGCGGTTCTTGACACCCTGGGTGTCGAGGGAGCCGCGGATGATCTTGTACCGGACACCCGGAAGGTCCTTAACACGACCACCACGCACGAGCACGATCGAGTGCTCCTGCAGGTTGTGGCCTACGCCCGGGATATACGCGGTGACCTCGATGCCGCTGGTGAGGCGGACTCGAGCGACCTTGCGCAGGGCGGAGTTGGGCTTCTTCGGGGTCGTCGTGTAGACGCGCGTGCACACACCGCGACGCTGAGGAGAACCCTTCAGAGCCGGCGTCTTGTTCTTCGACACCTTGTCCTGGCGGCCCTTGCGGACCAACTGCTGGATGGTGGGCACCGCGTGGTTCTCTTTCTGTCGTCCGGTTCGGATTCTGCGCGCCTGACCCCCGCGGTCGGGTGTGTCGCGATGGCACAGTCCCTCACTTGAGCCGTAATCTTGGCTTTCGGCGAGAAGTCCGAGCCACGCGCACTGTCCCTTAGACGAGGGGCACGCATGACGGCCCGGGATAGCCCAGGCACGATCGTTAAGACTAGCGGCTGCCCCCAGCACGGTCAAAACAGAGCCCCGCTCGCACCATTAAGCCGGTGTCAGCACTGCTCGGAAAGATCGTGTGGACGTCGTTCATGCAGCCGTCCGGGCCAGTGTACCGGACCTACGGCGTGATCCGACCAGTGAGGAAGCCGGCCGCCACCTGAGCGTCTCCCGCGATGGCGAGCGAGTCGAAAGAAGCCCGCTTCCACAAGGCCAGATAGAGATCCCGGGCCGGTGCCGAGATCGTCGCCAACGCCTCGCCACGGCTCGCATCCACCCGCGGCGCCTGGCCGTCCACGGGGGTGAGCGTCCAGACGTCATCGGTGTCCGTGCTCACCACGGTCACCGGCTCGGTCACGGCGGGCGGGAAGCCCCGCACCAGCATCCGCGGCAGGAACACCCGGAAGGCCTCGTCCACCCCGTCGGCCGCCACTCGCGCCTCGATCGCCGGCGGACGGCCCGCCGTCTGCAGCACGTCGACCGTGTGGATGGTGGTCTCGTGCAGCTGCCGCCGGGGCCAGAAGCCCGCCACCTGTGGCACTGGGGCGAAATTCCAGCAGGGCGCCTCCGGACGGGCGGCCCGCATCGTGCTGACGAGGGCTTGCCCGGTTTCGGCGTACCAGTCGGAGAGCAAGCCGGTACGTCGTACGTCCAGTGGGCGCTGGAACTCACCGGTGCTGACGATCTTCGTGGCCCATTGGTGGACCGAGACGATGTGCTCGGCCAGGTCCACCACGGTCCAGCCCGGACAGGACGGCACCGGCGCGTCGGGATCGGCCAGCGCGAGGGCCGCGGCCATGTCGCGCACGGCCCCGGCGAGCAGCTCGGGATAGTCCAGATCGGGCTCAGGCAAGGTGGCGGACCTCCGTGATGGCCTTGTTCTGCACGCGATGCACGACGATCGAGCGGATCGGCTGGGCGCTCGCGCCATGCAGCACCTGCTGGTCGACGACCCACTCCCCCTCGGTCAGGCGCGTCTCCACCTCGATCCAGGCGGTACCGGACTCGACCAGGGGCCCGTAGTACTCGCGGAGCGCCCGCCGGCCCGACGCCTCTTTGCCGTCGGCCAGGAAGACGCGGGCGGTCGGTGAGTAGAGTGAGAGAAAGGCCTCGAGATCGTGCGCGAGGAATGCCGACAGCTGGCGGGCGATCACCCGTGCCGCCGGGCTGTCCGCCAGCACCGGCACGGCCGGCAACGGCGGCAGCGCGGGCACGTCCTCAGCCTCTACTGCCTGTACGACGGCTTCTACTGCGGGTGCAACGGCTTCTACTGCTGGTACGACGGCCGGGGGCTTGGGGTTGACGCGAGTGGTCGCGGCCGCCGGCGCGGGAATAGTGGTCTTCAGCTGGTCACTGGAGGTCTGCGCTGGTGTTGTCACCGAGGATTTCCTAGGAGTCGTGGAACGAGTGGAACGGGCTCTGGCGGCGGAACCAGGAGCGTCGGGCAGAAGAATCTTGGCGGCCCAGTCGAGCGCCTCACGAATGGCGGACCGGGACTGTTCGGTGTGATCGAGTACGTCGAAGCCGTGGCGGCCATCCGGCACGTCGACGATGCGCAGCGCGGACGTGCCACCGGCGGCCTCGACAAAAGCCTGTACGGAGGTCGCGGCAGCCTCCTGCTCGTGCCCGACGCGGGTCAGCAGAATCGGCAGGTCCGGGTGGTTGCCGACGACCTCGGTCGCAGAGATCAGATCGGCGGGACCATCGAGCATCGGGTAGCTGAGGGCGATCCCGCGCAGCCACTCTGGCCGGCTGTCGAGCCACTCTCCCGCGAGTAGACCGCCGCCCGAGAAGAACCACAGCAGGATCCGCTCGGGGTCGACCTGTTCGTCTGCGCGTAGTTGGCCGACAGCGGCCTCCACCTGGTCCGAGGCGGTGGCCAGCCGGTCCATGCCCAGGACGAGCGAATGATCGACGACAGCGCCCACCAGGCCCCGCTCAGCGATAGCTGACGCATAGCCCTCGAACAACGGCCAGTCGCGCGGAAACACGTTGAGATCAAAGGGTCCTGGCCCACCGTGCACGAACAGCACGGCAGGTCGGCGACCTGGCTCGGCAGGACGGTAGACATCGACCTCGCCGACGCGCTCGACCTCGGCCTCGCCCGCTTCGGATCCCGTCAGTACGAACGGTCGCAGGTAGGCCGGGGTCTCCGTCATGGCGTCATCTTCGCCTACGCCACCGACAGTTCAGCAATCGGCCCGCGCGTGTCCCACCGAACGCCGTACGAGTTCCGTGAGCACCTCCCGATCGACGTCGGCGAGCCGCTTCACGTAAAGGCAGGAGACGCTCGTCGAATGCGGTCCGAGGCGGGCCAGCAACTCGTCGTACTGCTCGAATTCTTTGTCGAGGTAGAGCGTCGTCGCGGCCTTCCGTGGCGAGAACCCGACCTCGAAGATGTCCAGCTCGCGACCACTCGCGTAGCGCAGATGACGCTGCCCGAATCCGATGATCGCCGTACCCCACATCGCGGCCGGCTCCCCGGTCACCTCGGCCATCAGCGCGCACACCTCACGCGCATCGGACTGCCGCGGTTCCGGCACCCCGGCGAGGAAGTCCTCGACATTCCCGTCGTTCCGCGTCGTCTTGTTCTCAGCCATGCCGCCATCATCACTCCCCCACACCCCTCCGCCCACCCCACACGAAGGATCTGTGGATATCCCTCCCGCGAAGTGCCTTGTTGCGTTTGCACACGCGGGACGCAAGGAGGCACCCCGCGGCGGGGTTATCCACAAATCAGCCTGCGGGGGTTGCGAGGTGGAGAATCCACCGCGTACGGCGTCCACCGTGTACGGCGCCTCCGGCCGACTGAGCGGGGTGACGCGGCGAGCGGCGAGGGGTGCGCCGAGGCCTTGGGGCCCCTTCCTTCTGTCCGCGAGTGGTCACATCTGAACCCCGCGAGTGGACGCGTCATAACCCGACCACTCGTGGCAGGAGGAAGGGCGGGGACTGGAAAGCGGCGACCCGCTGACGCGACAGAGGAGCCGGGTCTCCCGCGAAGCGCCTTGTTGCGCTTGCACGCGCGACACAAGGAGGCACCCCGACGCCCGATCCTTTGCGACGAGTGGAATGCCGCAGGGGCGGCACCCGCGTTGTGCGGGTACCGCCCCTGAGGGTTGGACTTGTGCTCAGTTCCGGTAGGAGCCGAGGTCGAAGTCGTCGAGCGGGACCGACTGACCCGAGCTCGGACCGAAGTCGTAGTCGTACGACTCGTATCCGACCATCGAGTACATCGCGGCCTTCGCCTCTTCGGTCGGCTCGACCCGGATGTTGCGGTACCGGTCCATGCCGGTACCCGCCGGGATGAGCTTTCCGATGATGACGTTCTCCTTGAGGCCCACCAGGGAGTCCGACTTGCCGTGGATCGCGGCCTCGGTGAGGACGCGGGTCGTCTCCTGGAAGGAGGCGGCCGACAGCCACGACTCGGTCGCGAGCGACGCCTTGGTGATACCCATCAGGACCGGGCGACCGGAAGCGGGGGTGCCGCCCTCGGCCACGACGCGACGGTTCTCCGCCTCGAACAGCAGGCGGTCCGCCAGCTCACCCGGCAGCAGGTTCGCCTCGCCGGACTCGATCACCGTGACCCGGCGCAGCATCTGCCGGACGATGATCTCGATGTGCTTGTCGTGGATGGCCACACCCTGCGAGCGGTAGACCTCCTGGACCTCGTCCACCAGGTGCTCCTGCGCCTTGCGGACACCCAGGATGCGCAGAACTTCCTGCGGATCCGGCGTACCGTGCGTGAGCTGCTGACCGACCTCGACGTGCTGACCCTCTTCGATCAGCAAACGGCCACGCTTGGAGACCGGGTAGCTGACCTCCTCGGAACCGTCGTCCGGGGTGAGCACCAGCTTCCGGGTCTTCTCGGTGTCCTCGATCGAGATCCGGCCGGCCGCCTCGGCGATCGGCGCCTTGCCCTTGGGCTGACGGGCCTCGAACAGCTCGACCACGCGGGGCAGACCGTGGGTGATGTCATCACCCGCGACACCGCCCGTGTGGAAGGTACGCATGGTGAGCTGAGTACCCGGCTCACCGATCGACTGGGCCGCGATGATGCCGACGGCCTCGCCGATGTCGACGGTCTTGCCGGTCGCCAGCGAACGGCCGTAGCACTTCGCGCAGGTACCGGTCTTGGCGTCACAGGTCAGCACGGAGCGGACCTTCACGACCTCGACCCCCGCGGCCACCAGCGCCGCGATCGACACGTCGCCCAGGTCGCTACCGGCGGCCAGGACGACCTTGCCCTTGGCGTCGGTCACGTCGGTGGCCAGGGTGCGTGCATACGCGCTGGTCTCGACGTTCTCGGCGTGCACGACCTTGCCGTCCGGACCGGGCTCACCGATCTGCTTCGGCAGACCGCGCTCGGTGCCGCAGTCCTCCTCGCGGATGATGACGTCCTGCGACACGTCGACCAGACGACGGGTCAGGTAACCCGAGTCGGCGGTCCGCAGCGCGGTGTCCGCCAGACCCTTCCGGGCGCCGTGCGTCGCGATGAAGTACTCGACGACGGACAGACCCTCGCGGAAGTTCGCCTTGATCGGCCGGGCGATGATCTCGCCCTTCGGGTTGGCCACCAGACCACGCATACCGGCGATCTGACGGACCTGCATCATGTTTCCACGAGCACCGGAGTGGACCATCATCCAGATCGGGTTGGTCTTGACGAAGTTCTCCTCCATCGCCTTACCGACCTCGGCGTTGGCCCCGGTCCAGATCTCGATCAGTTCCTGACGCCGCTCGGACGTGGTGATCAGACCACGCTCGAACTGCTTCTGGACCTTCTCGGCCTGGGCCTCGTAGCGGGCCATGATCTCGGGCTTGCTCGGCGGGGTGCTGAAGTCGTTGATCGACACGGTGACACCGGACCGGGTGGCCCAGCGGAAACCGAGATCCTTCAACGCGTCCAGGCAGAACGCCACCTGGACCTTCGAGTACCGCTCGGCGAGATCGTTGACGATCACACCGAGCTGCTTCTTGCCCACCTCGGTGTCGACGAACGTGTAGTCCGCCGGCAGGGCCTCGTTGAACAGCGCGCGGCCCAGCGTGGTGTCGATCTGGAAGCGGCCGTCCGGCAGCTCCGCCGCACCCTCGGGCGCACCGGCACCGCTGGTCCGCAGCGTGATCTTGCTCTGCAGCGCCAGCTCGCCCTTGTCGAACGCCATCAGCGCCTCGGCGACCGAGCCGAAGGCACGGCCCTCGCCCTTCTCGCCTTCCTTGAGCATCGTCAGGAAGTAGATGCCGATGATCATGTCCTGCGTCGGCATCGTGACCGGACGGCCGTCGGCCGGCTTCAGGATGTTGTTCGTCGACAGCATCAGGATCCGCGCCTCGGCCTGGGCCTCGGCCGACAGCGGCAGGTGCACCGCCATCTGGTCACCGTCGAAGTCGGCGTTGAACGCCGAGCAGACGAGCGGATGGATCTGGATCGCCTTGCCCTCGATCAGCTGCGGCTCGAACGCCTGGATACCGAGCCGGTGCAGCGTAGGCGCACGGTTCAGCAGCACGGGGTGTTCGGTGATGACCTCTTCCAGCACGTCCCAGACCTGGGCGCGCTGACGCTCGACCATCCGCTTGGCGGACTTGATGTTCTGCGCGTGGTTGAGGTCGACCAGCCGCTTCATCACGAACGGCTTGAACAGCTCGAGCGCCATCGTCTTCGGCAGACCACACTGGTGCAGCTTCAGCTGCGGGCCGACCACGATGACCGAACGGCCCGAGTAGTCGACGCGCTTGCCCAGCAGGTTCTGACGGAAACGACCCTGCTTGCCCTTGAGCATGTCGGACAGCGACTTGAGCGGGCGGTTACCCGGTCCGGTCACCGGCCGGCCACGGCGGCCGTTGTCGAACAGTGCGTCGACGGCCTCCTGCAGCATCCGCTTCTCGTTGTTGACGATGATCTCCGGCGCGCCCAGGTCGAGCAGACGCTTGAGCCGGTTGTTCCGGTTGATCACCCGGCGGTACAGGTCGTTCAGGTCGGAGGTGGCGAACCGGCCACCGTCGAGCTGAACCATCGGCCGCAGGTCCGGCGGGATCACCGGAACGCAGTCGAGCACCATGCCCATCGGGCTGTTGTTGGTGGCGAGGAACGCGGTGACGACCTTGAGCCGCTTCAGGGCGCGGGTCTTGCGCTGGCCCTTACCGGTCTTGATCGTCTCGCGCAGGTTCGCGGCCTCGGCGACGAGGTCGAAGGTCTGCAGCCGACGCTGAATGGCGGCGGCGCCCATCGCACCCTCGAAGTACTTGCCGAACCGCTCCTTCATGGAGCGGTAGAGGATCTCGTCACCCTCAAGGTCCTGGACCTTCAGGTTCTTGAACCTGGTCCAGACCTCGTCGAGGCGGTCGATCTCCCGCTGGGCGCGGTCACGCAGCTGCTTGACCTCGCGCTCGGCGCCTTCCTTGACCTTGCGCCGGACATCGCTCTTGGCGCCCTCGGCCTCGAGCTGGGCCAGGTCCTCCTCGAGCTTCTTCATCCGGGCTTCGATGTCGTTGTCGCGCTTGCCCTCGAGCTGCTTGCGCTCGACATCGGTCCGGCCCTCGAGCGAGGACAGGTCGCGGTGACGCGCGTCCTCGTCGACGTCCGTGATCATGTACGCCGCGAAGTAGATGACCTTCTCGAGGTCCTTCGGGGCGAGGTCGAGCAGGTAGCCGAGTCGCGACGGAACACCCTTGAAGTACCAGATGTGGGTGACCGGCGCGGCCAGCTCGATGTGGCCCATCCGCTCGCGGCGCACCTTGGAACGGGTGACCTCGACGCCACACCGCTCGCAGATGATGCCCTTGAAGCGAACACGCTTGTACTTACCGCAGTAGCACTCCCAGTCCCGGGTGGGACCGAAGATCTTCTCGCAGAACAGACCGTCACGCTCGGGCTTGAGCGTCCGGTAGTTGATCGTCTCGGGCTTCTTGACCTCACCGTGCGACCACTGGCGGATCTCGTCCGCGGTGGCCAGGCCGATCCGAAGCTCGTCGAAGAAGTTCACGTCGAGCACGATGTGTTATCTCCCGCTTGTAATAAGGGTCTGAGTGAGTTGGCTGTTGATCTCAAGCGGCAACCCGCTCAGACCTCCTCGACGCTGTTCGGCTCACGCCGGGACAGGTCAATGCCCAGTTCCTCCGCAGCGCGGAAGACGTCCTCTTCGCTGTCGCGCATCTCGACCCGACTACCGTCGGACGAGAGGACCTCGACATTCAGACACAGGGACTGCATTTCCTTGACGAGAACCTTGAAGGACTCGGGAATACCCGGCTCCGGAATGTTCTCGCCCTTGACGATCGCTTCGTAGACCTTGACGCGACCGACCACATCGTCCGACTTGATGGTGAGCAGCTCCTGCAGTGCGAAGGCGGCACCGTAGGCCTCAAGGGCCCACACCTCCATCTCACCGAAGCGCTGACCACCGAACTGCGCCTTACCACCCAGCGGCTGCTGCGTGATCATCGAGTACGGACCGGTGGAGCGGGCGTGAATCTTGTCGTCCACCAGGTGGTGCAGCTTCAGCATGTACATGTAGCCGACGCCGACCGGAGCCGGGAACGGCTCGCCGGAGCGACCATCGAACAGGCGCGCCTTACCGGTGCCGTCGACCATTCGGTCGCCGTCGCGGTTCGGCAGCGTGGAGCCGAGCAGGCCGGTGACCTCCTCCTCCTTCGCGCCGTCGAAGACCGGGGTGGCGACGTTCGTGAACGGTGCGGCTTCGCCGGCGCCGATCTTGATGAGTCGCTGAGCCCACTCTTCCTTGTTCTCCGGGTCGACCTTCCAACCGCGGCTGGCAACCCAGCCGAGGTGGGTCTCGAGCACCTGACCGACGTTCATCCGGCCGGGCACGCCCAGCGGGTTCAGGATGATGTCGACCTGGGTGCCGTCCTCCATGAACGGCATGTCCTCGACCGGCAGGATCTTCGAGATGACGCCCTTGTTGCCGTGGCGTCCGGCGAGCTTGTCGCCGACGGAGATCTTGCGCTTCTGGGCCACGTAGACGCGGACCAGCTGGTTGACGCCCGGGGGCAGCTCGTCGCCGTTGTCGCGGTCGAAGACGCGGACCCCGATCACGGTTCCGTTCTCACCGTGCGGCACCTTCAGCGACGTGTCGCGAACCTCGCGCGCCTTCTCACCGAAGATGGCGCGCAGCAGGCGCTCCTCCGGGGTGAGCTCGGTCTCGCCCTTGGGCGTGACCTTGCCGACGAGGATGTCACCGGTGGTGACCTCGGCGCCGATCCGGATGATGCCCCGCTCGTCCAGGTCCGCCAGCATCTCGTCGGAGACGTTGGGGATGTCGCGGGTGATCTCCTCGGGGCCCAGCTTGGTGTCGCGAGCGTCGACCTCGTGCTCCTCGATGTGAATCGAGGTCAGCAGGTCCTGCTGTACGACGCGCTGGCTGAGGATGATCGCGTCCTCGTAGTTGTGACCCTCCCACGGCATGAACGCGACGAGCAGGTTCCGGCCGAGGGCCATCTCCCCCTCGTCGGTGCAGGGACCGTCGGCCAGCGGCGTGCCGACCTCGACCCGCTGCCCCGCGTCGACCAGCGGGCGCTGGTTGATGCAGGTGCCCTGGTTCGACCGACGGAACTTCGCCAGCCGGTAGGTCTGGTACGTGCCGTCGTCGGCGGCGACCTCGATCAGATCGGCCGAGACCTCCTTGATCACACCGCCCTTCTCCGACACCAGCACGTCACCGGCGTCGACCGCACCGCGGTACTCCATGCCGGTACCGACCAGGGGAGCGTCCGCGGTGATCAGCGGAACGGCCTGGCGCTGCATGTTGGAGCCCATCAGGGCGCGGTTGGCGTCGTCGTGCTCGAGGAACGGGATCATCGCCGTCGCGACCGACACCATCTGGCGCGGCGAGACGTCCATGTAGTCGACGTCCTCGGCGAGCACGAGCTCGACCTCACCGTGACGGCGACGGGCCAGCACACGCTCTTCGGCGAAGCGGGCGTCATCGGTCAGCGGCGAGTTCGCCTGTGCCTTGATGAAGCGGTCTTCCTCGTCGGCCGTCAGGTAGTCGACCTGCGTCGTGACAACGCCGTCCACCACCTTGCGGTACGGCGTCTCGACGAAGCCGAACGGGTTCACCCGGCCATACGCGGCGAGCGAGCCGATCAGACCGATGTTCGGGCCTTCGGGGGTCTCGATCGGGCACATCCGGCCGTAGTGCGACGGGTGCACGTCACGAACCTCGAAGCCGGCCCGCTCACGGGACAGACCACCGGGACCAAGCGCCGACAGACGGCGCTTGTGGGTCAGACCCGCGATGGGGTTGGTCTGGTCCATGAACTGCGACAGCTGTGACGTTCCGAAGAACTCCTTCAGCGCCGCGACCACCGGGCGGATGTTGATCAGGGTCTGCGGCGTGATCGCCTCGACGTCCTGAGTCGTCATCCGCTCGCGGACGACCCGCTCCATCCGGGCCAGGCCGGTGCGGAGCTGGTTCTGGATCAGCTCGCCGACGGTGCGCAGACGGCGGTTACCGAAGTGGTCGATGTCGTCCTCTTCGACGACGATCTCGCCCTGCGGCGCGTCCAGCTCGGTCTTGCCCTCGTGCAGCGCCACCAGGTACTTGATCGTCGACACGATGTCGTCGATCGTCAGCACCGCGGTGTCGTGGGCCTCGTCGCGGCCGAGCTTCTTGTTGATCTTGTACCGGCCGACCTTCGCGAGGTCGTAGCGCTTGCCGTTGAAGTAGTAGTTGTCCAGCAGCGCCTGCGCAGCCTCACGCGTGGGCGGTTCGCCCGGGCGCAGCTTGCGGTAGATGTCCAGCAGCGCGTCGTCCTGGCCGGAGGTGTGGTCCTTCTCCAGGGTCAGGCGAATCGACTCGTACTCCCCGAATTCCTCGAGGATCTGCGCGTCGGTCCAGCCGAGCGCCTTGAGCAGCACGGTGACGTTCTGCTTGCGCTTGCGGTCCAGACGGACACCGACCAGGTCACGCTTGTCGACCTCGAACTCCAGCCACGCACCGCGCGACGGGATGATCTTGGCCGTGAAGATGTCCTTGTCCGACGTCTTGTCGGGGTTCCGCTCGAAGTACACACCCGGGGACCGGACCAGCTGCGACACAACGACACGCTCGGTGCCGTTGATGACGAAGGTGCCCTTCTTGGTCATCAGGGGGAAATCGCCCATGAAGACGGTCTGGCTCTTGATCTCGCCGGTCTCGTTGTTCATGAACTCGGCCGTGACGAAGAGCGGCGCCGAATAGGTGACGTCACGCTCCTTGCACTCGTCGACCGTGTTCTTCGGCGGCTCGAACCGGTGGTCGCGGAAAGACAGCGACATGGTGCCGCTGAAGTCCTCGATCGGGGAGATCTCCTCGAAGATCTCCTCCAGGCCGGACGGGGAGGAGAGGTCGGTTCGACCCTCCGCCTCGGCGGCGGCCACCCGGGCCTGCCAGGTTTCATTTCCGACCAGCCAGTCGAAACTGTCCACCTGCAGCGCAAGCAGATCCGGAACCTCGAGAGGTTCGGCGATCTTTGCGAAGGAGATGCGGCGGGAGCCGGAAACGTCGGTGATGCTGTCGGACTGGGGGTTGCGCGAGGCGACCAAGGGGCGTCCTTCCACGGGCTCGCAGACTCAATCTGGTGCTGGGGAGCGCACGCCAAACCGCCCTAGTCAAGTTTTGTGCCGAACCAGGGGAAAGGTGAAGGCAGCGCAAAGAGTTAGGTTACCCGATCTGGGCAAGACTGTCCAATGGGCGCAACATGATGCCTGTCGCCCACCATTCCGTCAAGGATCTCACCAAGTTCTCGAGCGAGGTGCGGTCACCCGCGAGTCGCCTGATCAGATCCCCTCTTGAACACCCCAGAGACTACAGGGGCTCGATCGATCGGACCAGCCATTGACCACCGATTCGTACCATCGTGAATCGGGCCCGGTTCAGGTCGACCCGTGGTTTGTTCTGGGTGATGGTGCTCGTGGTGGTCTGGTTGACGAAGACGAGCAGGGTGACCCGGTCCGCGTCACCATCCCGTACGCCGACCTCCCGCACCTCGGCGCGAACGGTCGCCTTGACCTTGGTGGCCTGCTGGGCGACGACCTTCGTGGTCTGGTCGAAGTCCGCCGCGAACTCGGGCGTCAGCGTTGCCCGCGACGCTTCGAAGTCCTTCGTCAGCGTTCGGTAGTCGTAGGAGAGCACCAGCTCGGCCGCCCGTCGCGCCGCCGTCGAGGCCTCCGACCGGGCCTCCTCGGCCTGATGCCCGCGCCACGCCCGCTCCCCCAGGACGACAGCCGCGGTCAGCGTCAGCACCACCAGAACGCCCAGCACCCCCGCCATCAACCGCGCCCCGCCCCGCCGCGCGACCTCATCGGTCGTACCGGCGTCATCACCGTCCGCACCCTCATCAGGTACGTCGGCCTCAGCGGGCACGTCGGTCTCGTCGGGTAAGTCGGTCTCGTCCAGCGTCGTCCGGCCGGCTTTGACCTTGTCACCGGCCTCAGCGATCTCGGTCTCGGCGTCTGGCGTCTCCTCCGCGATCTCGACCGTCGTCTCGTCCGCGGCCGTCTCGTCAACGGCCGTTTCGTCCGAGGTCGCTTCATCGGAGGTCGTCTCGTCGGGGAGGGGCTCGCGGCGGTCCGACGTACGGCGCTGGCCGGCGATCCGGCGGCGCGGGTTACGGCGCTCTTCGGGCATCAGCCCACCGCCTGCAGGTCTGCGACCAGCCAGCGATCGCCCTCGCGGACCATCTCCAACTTGATCCGGTAGTGCCGCCGCTTGGCGCCGTCCTGCCCCGCGTTGTTCACGACGGCGTCGGCGACCACCAGGATCTGGGCCGAGTCGGTATCGACTGACTGCACGGCGGCCTCCAATACCTCACCGGTCGAGGTCACCTTGCCGCTGACCACCGTGGTCTTGAGCGAGCCGGCCGCATTGGAGAACTCCTGTTTGAACTGGCCGGTGGACCCGTCGATCACCCGCTGGGCGTCCGCGTCCCAGGTGTCGTACTTGTACGTCGTGAAGTCGTGCGTAATCTGGCGTGCCGACTGCATCACGGTCAGCCGGCGGTCGTTGCGGGTGTCCTGCTGCCGCAACGCGACCACCGCCACCACGAGCCCCGCGAGGGCAACCACCAGCAGCACGCTCAGCGCCCAAGCCAGCACCGGCAACCGCCGATCCCCGCCGGCCGCACCGCCACCCAACCTGAAGCCACCCAGCCTCAAGCGGTCCAACCGCGAGCCGCCCGACGTCGCGCCGCCGGACGTCGTACCGGCCGACGTCGTACCGCCCGTGGTTGGGTCGGCGGCCGAGGATTTCTCCACGGGAGGAGGTGTGGTGTCGCTAGAGGTCACTGGGTTACCGGTCCGAGCATCATCGCTTTCCAGCCGTCCTTACCGAGCAGGCGCTGCTGGCCGCCGGTCGAGCCGATCACGAACTCCGGCACACCCGCGACGCCACCGGTCTCACCCGTCTGCGGATCCGCGAGCAGGCCGACGCCGGTCCGGTTCAGCGCGCGGGAGGACGGGTTCGGTTTGTTCTGGGCGCCGCGCACGTTCACGCCGGAGCTCGACGAGGCCGAGCACTTCGCCTTCACGTTGGCCGGAATGTCCTTGGTGTCCTGCGGAACGCGCTTGTTGGTGGTCCCGTAGCCGGCCCGGCAGGCGGCCGGGTCGGACCCGAGCACGAGGCCGAAGTGGGCGTCGAAATGCCCGGTCCCCCGGTCCCTCCCGGGCACGACGTACCCACCCATCGTGACCGCCGGGTAGACCACCAGCAGCTGTTCGACGGCGTCCAGCCGGACCGCGGTCAACTCGCTCATCGTCAGCAGGTTACCGAGCAGGACCGCGATATCGGCCTTGTTCTCGGTGATCAGCGCGGTGAGTTGCCGGGTCGCGGCCGAACCGTTGTCGATCACGGCGCGCAGCTCCGCGTCCGACGTGACCAGGGTCTGGCTGAGCAGAGCGAGGTTCTTCGCCCAGGTCTTCAGGTGATCCCCGGTGGCGACCTGGGTGGCGAGCACGATGTTGCCGTCGTTGATCAGCTTGATCGTCTGGGCGATGTTCGCGTCGGCCACGTCGATCAGCACACCCTGGCTGTCGATGATCTGCTGCAGGTCGCCGCCCTTGCCGCGCAGCGCGGTGCCGAGCTCCTTGACGGTCGTCCGCAGGCTGTCGCGGTCGACCGAGTTCACCAGCTGGTCCAGGTTGAGCAGCAGCTCGGTGGTGGAGATCGGCAGCACGGTGTCCTTGCGCTCGATCACCGTCTTGTCCTTGAGGTACGGCGTACCGTCCGACCGGGGTTGCAGATCGACGTACTGCTCGCCGATCGCGGACCGGTTGGCGATCACGGCCCTGGTATCGCGCGGCACCAGCGTGCCCTTGTCGATGTCCAGCGTGACCAGCACGCCGTCCGGCTCGAGCTTCAGTTTGCCGACGCGGCCGACGGGCATCCCGCGATAGGTCACCTCGGCGCCGGTGAAGATACCGCCGGACTCGGCGAAGCTCGCGGTCACGGTGAAGGTGTCGTCGAAGAACAACCGGTCCACCCGGGCGTACTTCGCGCCCACGAAGGCGACACCGAAGACGGTGATCAGGAGGAACACCATCAGCTGGAGCCTGGTCTTGCGGGTGATCATCCGGTCACCCCCGGCATCATCATCTTCGCGAGTTCCGGATCGAGATTGCCCCGGCCCAGCTTCGGCGAACAGACCGGCAGGCCGAGCATCGTGACGCAGGTCGTCGGCGCCCCGGGAGGCGCTGTCAGCGTCGGCACGCCACCGGACGGCAGCCCGGACGGCACCTTGGTCGGGATACCCGGCAGGCTGATCGTCACCGTCGGGATGATCGACGGCGCGACCGTCGGCAGGTTCAGCCCGAGCAGGCCTTTGAGCGCCTTCTGGGTGTCGACGTCGAGCGTGATGTTCAGGTTGGTGAAGTCACCCCGAACGGCGTTGGCCGCGCTGTCCGGGAAGGGATACGTGAACATCAGCTCCATCGCCTTCGGCAGGTTCTCCCCGGCCTTCGCGAGCTGGAACAGGATCGGGTAGAGGGACTTCAGGTTCGCGACGAGGTCCTTCTGGGAGGACACGATCACCCGGGTCGCGGTGTTGCCGAGAGTCGCGAGCGCCTGCAGCGTCTTCACCAGGGCCGCGCGCTGCTTGTCCAGGGTCGCGATCGACTTCGGCAGCGAGTCGATCGCCGTCGCCAGGGTGGTCTTCTGGGCGTTCAGCTTCTTCGCCAGGGCGTCCAGCGCGGTGATCGCGTTGACGATGTTCTGTTTGCCCTGGTCCAGCGTGCCGACGAAGGTGTTGAGCTGCGTGAGCACACTGCGGATGGCCGGCTCGTTACCGGTGAGGGCCTTGTTCAGCTCCTGGGTGATGATCTGCAGCTGGGCCACGCCACCACCGTTCAGCAGCAGCGAGAGGGCCGCGAGAACCTGTTCCACCTCGACGTTGCTGGTGGTCCGGCTGAGCGGGATGATCTCGCCGTTCGTCAGCGTGCCGCGCGGTTGTTCGGCGCCGGTCGGCGGTGCCAGCGAGACGAACTTCTCGCCCAGCAGGCTGGTCTGCCGAATGGTCGCGCGCGCGTTGTCCGGCAGCTCGACGTTCTTCGGCAGCTTCAGCTGGACCTTGGCGACGTAACCCGTCAGCCAGACCTTCTCGACCGTGCCGACGGTGACGTCGTCCACCTTGACCGTCGACTTCGGCACCAGGTCCAGCACGTCGGAGAACTCCGCTACGACCGTGTACGACGGACCCTTGATCTTCGCGCCACCCGGCAACGGCAGGGAGTAGACGCTGAAGTCACAGCCGGACAGCAACGTGGCCAGGGCGACCACGCCCGCGAGCATCGTCGTACGACGGTGAGATCGGGTGAACCTCATCGCGCACCCCCGATGATGCCGCCGAGCGTCTTGTCGATCGGGTCCGGGCTGGGCAATTCGGCCTCCGCCGGCGTGGGGGCGGGGGCGAGCGGCGTACCGGCCGGGCCGGCCCCACTCGCGCCGCTCAGCAAGGGCAGTTTGTGCAGCAGGTCGAGCACACCCTTCATCGCCGAGCAGGTCGACAACGGCTGGTTGGCCTGCAGCAGCAGCGCGCAGATGAACTGCGCCGGGTCGTCCAGCTGGGCGATGTTCATCCGCTGGTCGAGCGTGCCGTACTGCGGGTTGTAGATCCGGGCCAGGTTGCCGAGCCCGAGTGGCGCGGTGTCGAGCACCTCGGCGATGGCCGCCTTCTCCTTCACCAGGATCTGCGACAGCGCCGTCGCCTGGGACACGGTCGACTTCACCAGCGTCCGGTTGTCCTGCACGAAGGTGGTCACCTCGCCGAGCGCGATGGCCAGCGTCGACAGGGCCAGGCTGAGGTCCTTGCGCTCACCCGCGAGCGTGGTCGAGACCGTCGCGAAGTTGGCGTTGAACTGCCGGACCAGCTGATCGTTCGCCGCGAGGGCCGAGACGAACGTCTGCAGCTGCCGGATCGTGGTGAACAGGCTCTTCGAGTTGCCCGCCAGCGTCTGCGACAAGATGGCGAAGTCACCGATGGTCTGGTTCAGCTTGGCGCCCTGGCCGTTCAGGTTCTTCGCGGAGATATCGAGCAGTCGCGACAAGGCGCCCTGGTCGTTCGCGCCCTTGGGCCCGAGCGCCACGGACAGATCGTTCAGGCTCTGGTAGATCTGGTCCAGCTCGAGCGGTACGGCGGTCCGGTCCAGCGGGATCTCGGCCCCGTCGCCCATCATCTCGCCCTTGGTGTAGACCGGGGTGAGCTGCACATAGCGGTCGGCCACGATCGACGGCGCCGCGATGACGGCCTTCGCGTCCTTGGGCACCTTGTGCTTCGCGTCCCACCAGAACTTCACCCGGACACTCCGGCCGGCCGGAGTGATGCTCTCCACCTCGCCGACCTTGATACCGAGGATGCGGACGTCCGAGCCGGGGTAGATGCTGACCGTGCGCGGGAAGTACGCCGAGACGGCTACCCGCTTGGGCTCGGGCCACAGCGTCACGATGCTGACGGCGAGGATCGCGACCACGACGGCGATGGCGACCAGCCGGGAGAGCTTGCTGACCTTGATCATCGCGGCGCACCTCCCGCCGGCAGGCTCGGCAGCGTAATCGGCGGCAGCGGGATCTCTGGCACGGGCACCACGTTCTGGACGTAGGTGTCGAACCACGGCCCGGTGCCGAGCGTGTTGGTGAAGACCCGGACGAACGGCGCCAGACCCTTGAGGCTGGCGTCGAGACTCGCCTGGTTTTTGAGCAGGGTGGCGAGCACGCCGTTCACCTTCTGCAGGGTCGGCGCGAGGTCCTCGCGGTTCTCCCGGACCAGCGCGGTGATCTGGGCGGACAGGGCCTGGGTCGAGACCAGCAGCTGATGGATCAGGGCACGCCGGGCTTGGACCGCCTGGAAGACCTTGTTGCCATCGCGGAGCAGCGTGATGAGCTCCTTGTTCCGATCGGCCAGCACCTTCGTCACCACGTTGGAGTGCTGCAGCAACAACTTCAGCTGGGCATCCCGGGCGGCGACGTTCTTGGACAGCCGCGACAACCCGGTGAGCGAGGCGCGGACCTCCTCCGGCGTGTTCGCGAAGGTGGTCGACAACGTGTCCAGGGCCTTCGCCAGCTGCGCGGTGTCGATCCGGTCGGTGGTGTCCGCCAGGTCCGAGAAGGCGTCGACCACGTCGTACGCCGAGATGGTCCGCTCGAGCGGGATCTCCGAGCCCTCCTTCAGCTCGCCCTCGCCCTTGGGCAGGAGCTTGATGTACTTCTGGCCGAGCAGGGTCTTCAGTTTGACCTCGGCACCGGTCTGGTCACCGAGTTTCACGCCCCGGTCCACCACGAAGTCGACGCGCACGTGACTGCCGTCGAGCTCGACCTTGCGGACCTGGCCGACGCGCACCCCGGCGATCCGGATCTCGTCGTTCGCCCGGACGCCGCCGGCCTCGCTGAGCTGCGCGGAGTACTTCAGACCGCCACCGATCAGCGGCAGGTCCTGCGCCTTGAACGCGGCCAGCATGATCAGCCCGAGCACGGTCAGGCCGACCACCCCGATGGTCACCTGGTTCTGTTCGCGGAAAGGTCTCATTGGGTCTGACACCTCGCGCTGTTGACGTCATGGCTGACCGGGACGCGGGTCCCGGTGGGCAGCACGACGTTGCCGTCGAAGCCGCACAGATAGAAGTTGAACCAGGAGCCGTACGTCGCGGTGCGGGTCATCTTCTCGAGCTTGGTCGGCATGTACTGCAGCGTCTTCACCCAGATGTCCTCGCTGTCGCCCAGCGTCGTCGCGACCGTGCGCAGCTCGTCCAGATCGGCCTTCAGCGGCACGCGAGTCTGCCGGAGCAGGTCGGCGGTCTTGGTGTTCAGGCTGTTGATCGAGCCGAGCGAGTTCAGGATCGGGGTGACGTCCTGACTGAGCCCCGAGATGAACTGCTGCAGGTTGACCAGCAGAGCGGAGAAGTTCGCCTGGCGCTGCGAGACGATCTGCAGGGTCGACGTCAGATTGGTGATCAGGCTGCCGATCACTTCGTCCTTGTCGGCCAGCGTGGTGGTCAGCGAGGCCGTCCGGGCGAGCAGGCTCTCGATCGTGCCGCCCTCACCCTGCAGGACCTTGATCACCTCGAAGGCGAACTGGTTCACATCGGCCGGCGTGAGCGCGGTGAACAAGGGCTTGAAGCCGTTGAACAGCACCGACAGGTCGAGCGCGGGCGCGGTGTGGTTGACGTCGATGACGTCGTCCTTCTTCAGCTTGGTGCCCGGGCCCTCGCCCTCGGTGAGCGCGATGTACCGGTTACCGACGAGGTTGCGGTAGCGCATCGTCGCCCTGGTCGTATTCGACACGACCTGGGTGGAGTCGACCGTGAACGTCACCAGGGCCAACTCGTCCTGGTGCAGGTCGATCTTGTTCACCTGGCCGACCCGGACGCCGGCGATGCGGATGTCGTCGCCCTTGCTCAGCCCGGTCACGTCGGTGAAGACGGCCTTGTACCGAGTGGTGTCGGTGAAGCTGATGTTGCCGATCGTCACCGCCAGCAGGGCCGTCGCGATCGTCGTGACCACCACGAAGATCGACAACCGGACGACGTCGAATGAGGTCTTCTTGTCCACGAAACTCATTTGAGGTTCACCTGCCCTCCTCTGGCCAACGGCCCGAACAGGTAGGTCGCCAGATCCGGTACGTCGTCCGCGGGCCGTCCCATCGCCGGGCCGACCACGGAGTTGATCAGCTGCCGCTCATCGGCGCCGCCCACCGTGTCCAGCTCGAACCCGGGCGCCGTGCGGTTCAGCGTCAGCGGCACCGGGAACGGGGACGTCTTGTGGTGATCGCCCTTCACCCCGTCCTCGCCGGTGATGTACGGCGCGGGGTTCTCCTGCGTGTACGGGCCGGGCTTCGCGCCGGGGTGACTGTAGTTCCTGCCGACACACGTCGGGCCGCGGCGATCGGCGTACACCGGGCGCTCGTCCGGCTCGTACGGCGTGGGCTGGTTGGTGATGACCTCGAGGTTGATGTTCAGCGCGCCGTCGCGGAACGTGTCGTTCAGGATCGGGGCGGTGTCGGTCATCACCCGCAGGAAGCAGGGGAACTCCGGGGAGTACCGCTCGAGCAGGTCCAGCACCGGGCGGCTGACCTGGCCGAGGCGGATCACCCGGTCCTCGTTCTCCTTCAGCAGGGTGTTCGCGGCGGTCGACACGTTCTGTACGTCGGTGAAGAACAGCTGGAGCTGTTTCTCCTTCTCCACCACGGTGTTGCCGGTGATGGTGATGTTGCGCAGGAAGTTCACGATGTCGGGTGTCGCATCCTCGTAGACCCCGGCGACTTTCGTCAGGCTGTTGAGGGCCTTGATCAGGTTCGGCAGGTTCGGGTTGAGCTTCTTCAGGTAGCCGTCGAGTTGGGTCAGGGTGCCGCCGAGCTGCTCGCCACGGCCCTCCAGCGCGGTGGCCAGTGCGTTCAGCGTCGCGTTCAGATCGGCCGGGTCGACCGCCTGCAGCAGCGGCAGGGCGTCGTTCAGAACCTTCTCGATCTCGATACCGACGGCCGTCTTGTCCCGCGAGATCACGTCACCGGCCTTGATCGCCCGGCCACGCGCACCTGACGGCGGCACCAGCGAGACGAACTTCTCGCCGAACAACGTCTTCGGCAGGATCCGGGCGCTGACATCGGACGAGATCATCGAGACCGAGTCCGGTTTCAGCGCGAGGTCGATGGTCGCGACCTGACCGTTGGTGGAGACGTTGCGGACCTCGCCGACGATGATGCCGCGCAACTTCACGTCGGCGTGCTTGTTCAGCTGGAGGCCGATGTGACTGGTCTCCAGCCGGACGTTCACCGTGTCGGTGAAGACCTTGCCGTAGAAGGCATACGTCAGCCAGACCAGGAAACAGACCAGCCCGATGAAGGCGGTTCCGAGCACACGTCTAGTCATCGCTCACCCCGCCAGCCGGACTGTGGTCGTCGTACCCCAGATGGCCATCGAGAGCAGCAGGTCGACGACGTTGATGACCACGATCGACGTCCGGACCGCACGCCCGACCGCGACACCGACGCCCGCGGGGCCGCCGCTCGCGTGGTACCCGTGGTAGCAGTGCACGAGGATGACGAGCACCGCGAAGACCAGCACCTTACCGAACGACCACAACACGTCGCCCGGTGGTAAGAACAAGTGGAAATAATGGTCATACGTGCCCGTACTCTGCCCATAGAAAGTCGTCACCGTCAGCCTGGTCGCAAAATACGACGACAACAGGCCAACGACGTACAGCGGGATGATCGCGATCAGGCCGGCGATGATCCGGGTGGTGACCAGGAACGGCAGCGACGGGATCGCCATCACCTCGAGCGCGTCGATCTCCTCGCTGATCCGCATCGCGCCGAGCTGGGCGGTGAAACCGCAGCCGACCGTGGCCGCGAGCGCGATACCCGCGATCAGCGGCGAGATCTCCCGGGTGTTGATGTACGCCGAGACGAAGCCGGCGAACGCCGACGTACCGATCTGGTTCAGCGCGGAATAGCCCTGCAGGCCCACCTCCGTGCCGGTGAAGAAGGCCAGGAAGGTGATCACGCCGACGGTGCCACCGATCACCGCGAGAGCGCCGGTGCCGAGCGTGACCTCGGCCAGCAGCCGGAGGATCTCGCGGCGGTAGCGCCGGATCGACTTGCCCGACCAGGCCAGCGCCTTGATATAGAACGCGAGTTGCTCGCCCAACCGGTCCAGCGAGTTGAGCGGCTTCTTCACCAGTACGTCGACGAGGGTGGTGGCCATCTCAGGCCCCCTTCGGCGGAACGAGCTGGAAGTAGATCGCCGTCATCGCGAAGTTCGCGACGAACAGCAGCATGAAGGTGATGACGACGGACTGGTTCACCGCGTCGCCGACGCCCTTCGGCCCGCCACCCGCGTTCATCCCCTTGTACGACGCGACCACGGCCGCGATGAACCCGAAGACGAGCGCCTTGACCTGGCCCTGCCACAAGTCGGGCAGATGCGCGAGCGCGGTGAACGAGGCGATATAGCTGCCAGGGGTGCCGTCCTGCAGCACGACGTTGAAGACGTACCCGCCCATCACGCCGACCACGCTGACGAACCCGTTCAGGAAGAACGCGACCAGCATGGTGGCGAGCACTCGCGGCACCACCAGGCGCTGGATCGGGTCGATGCCCAGCACCATCATCGCGTCGAGCTCCTCGCGGATCTTGCGCGCGCCGAGATCCGCGCAGATCGCCGAACCACCCGCACCCGCGATCAGCAGCGCCGTCGCGATCGGCGAGGCCTCCCGGACGACGGCCAGCACCGCGGCCGAACCGGTGAACGCCTGGGCGCCGAACTGCTTGATCAGACCGCCGACCTGCAGCGCGATCACCGCGCCGAACGGAATGGCGACCAGGGCGGTCGGGATGATCGTCACACTCGCCACGAACCACGCCTGCTGCAGGAACTCCTTCACCTGGAAGGGCCGCCGGAACGACGCCCGCCCGGTGTCCAGGGCGAACGCGAACAGTGAGCCGGCGTGCTTCAGGGGCGCCGTGGCGGAGGCAGTCACGAGATACCTACCGTCGCTCCTTCGAAGGAGCCAGGTGGCGGGGTGACGCCGTTATCCCGGCACCACTCGCCCGGTGGGCGCTGCGACGGGCGCAGCACGCCACTGCTCGGCAACTGCTGCAGCGGGATCGGCGGCAGCGGTGGCAGCTCCTGGTCGGACTCGCGGGCCAGCTCGTCGGCGTCCTTTTCCTCGGACATGCCGATCGGGCCGATGCGCTGCGCGTTCAGGAACTGGCGGACCACCGGCTCCTCGCTGGACAGCAGCATCTCCCGCGGGCCGAACATGGCCAGGTGCCGGTGGTAGAGCAGGCCGATGTTGTCCGGCACGGTCCGGGCGGTGTTGATGTCGTGGGTGACGATCAGGCAGGTCGCCTGGGTCATCTCGTTCAGGTCGATGATCAGCTGGTTCAGGAACGCCGTCCGGACCGGGTCCAGACCGGAGTCGGGCTCGTCGAACAGCAGGATCTCGGGCTCCAGCACCAGCGCGCGGGCCAGGCCGGCCCGCTTCCGCATCCCGCCGGAGATCTCGCCGGGCAGCTTCCGCTCCGAGCCGACCAGGCCGACCATCTCCATCTTCTCCATCACGATGGAGCGGACCTCGGACTCGGACTTCTTGGTGTGCTCACGCAGCGGGAAGGCGACGTTGTCGTACAGGTTCATCGAGCCGAACATCGCGCCGTCCTGGAACAGCACCCCGAACAGCTTGCGAATCGAGTACAGCTCGCGCTCGGAGCAGGTGGCGATATCGGTGCCCTCGATGTGCACATGGCCCTTGTCGGGCTTGAGCAGACCGATCAGCGTCTTCAGGAATACGGACTTGCCGGTTCCGGAAGGGCCGAGCATCACGCAGATTTCTCCGGCCGGCAACGTCAGCGAGACGTCGCCCCAGATGAGTTGGCTGCCGAAGGACTTCGTGAGGCCCTCGACACGCACTTCTACGCCCACCGGTCCTCCTCACGGACTCGTCAGAACAGCCCCGACCGACGATGGCTCATCAGTGCAACGAGGCGACGCCGCCCTAGGTTACGCACGAGTCACTTAGATGCGTAACCCCTTGTTTGCGGACCGATAGGAGCCCTGGGTCACACTTCGGTCACAGCGGCATGTATAAGTGAAGGCGGGTACCACCTTGCCAACTGGTCCTGAGAACCGATGGCAGGCGCGCTGACGGGTCATGTACAGTCCTGCGAGTCACCCGCAGTAGCGGTCTGTTGGCAGACACGAACACAGCTGAAAGAGGACCTGTGCTGCGGTCAGGTACGTGGTTGAACCGAGCTACCGAACAGCTTCCGCCCCAGGGGCTGACCTCCCCCCAGCACGGTGACGCATTGCCGCATCCGCGCAGCGAGATCCTGGCTCTGACCGGGATCCGCGCGATCGCGGCGATCGCCGTCGTGCTGCACCACATCCGGCTGCCCGCTTCGGCGCCGCAACCGCTGAAACAGCTGGTCGACGCCGGATATATCGGTGTCCCGCTGTTCTTCATGCTGTCCGGTCTCGTGCTCGCCTGGAACTACTCCACCCTGACCCCGAAGGACGGCACCAAGCTCTGGCGGTTCTATATCGCCCGGGTCGCGCGGGTGATGCCGCTGTACTGGGTGGTGCTGTTCTATCTGGTGCTCGTGCGCGCGGCCCGCGGCATCCCGCAGGAGGAGCTGTGGCGGCACGTCCTGGCGATCCAGACCTGGTCGGGTGACTGGCTGGTCGGCCAGCAGGCGTACAACGCCCCTGGCTGGTCGATCTGCGTCGAGATCTTCCTGTACGGCATGTTCCCCTTCATCGTGCCGGTGATCGCGATGGTCGCCCGGCGCTACCGCACGGCCGGCCTGGTGCTGGTGATCGGCACCGCGTGGGCGGTCCAGCTGATCCTGGTGGGCTACTTCGCCGCTCGCGGCTGGGCCGACCTGCACGCGCGGGAGCCCAACTCCGCGCACCGCTGGCTGTACCGGAACCCGCTGACCCGGTTGCCCGACTTCATCGTCGGCATCTCGCTCGCCTTCCTGCTGATGCGCGGGATCCGGCTCCGCGTCCGGACTGCGAACGTGGTGCAGTTCGTGGTGGTGGCGTTCGTGGTGGTGTTGTCGTCGCTGCCGCGCGATGGCGGTCTGATGCGCGCGATGTTCTATGGCGCCATGTGGACCGTGCCGTTCGGCGTACTGCTCGTCTCCCTGGCGGCGCAGCCCCGCGCGCTGTTGTCGCGGTTCCTGTCGACACGGGTGATGGTCTCGCTCGGAACGGCCAGTTACGCGCTCTACCTGACGCATCGGCCGATCCTGCCCGGCCTCGGTCAGAACCTGGTCGAGCTCGGCGGTATCAACCCGTACTTCATGGTGCTGGTCATCCTCGGCATGTGCCTGCTGATCGGTGAGGGCGCACACCGCTTCATCGAGGTGCCGTGCCGCAAGGCCATCCTGAGCCTGGTCCGCCGGCGCTCCACTCCCCCGCCCGAGCCTGCTCGTGTCCCAGTGACCTCATCTTCCGGAGCCTCGTCGTGACCGTCACCCTCGAACCGCAGGGCCTGACCGCCGCCGAGAACGGCGCCACCCTGTCCCACCCGCGGGCGGAGATCCTCGCGCTGACCGGTCTGCGCGGCCTCGCGATGCTCTGCGTGGTGGTGCACAACATCGGTTTGCCCGCGTCGGTGCCCGGCCGGCTGGACAACCTGGCCGAGTCGAAATTCCTGTTGCTGCCGTTGTTCGTGATGCTCTCGGGGTTCGTGCTGGCCTACAACTACCCGCAGCTCAGCCCGCGAGCGGGCCTGCGGCGGCTCGGGCGGTTCTACCTGGCGCGGTTCGCCCGGATCGTGCCGCTGGTGGCCGTCGTACTGCTCTATCTGCTCATTCTGCAGAGCGCGTACGGCGTGGACGGCTGGCTCGTGAAGATCTTCAAGGAACAGGCCTGGGTCATCGCCCTGCTGTGCTGCCTGTACGTCGTGTTCCCGGTGCTGGTCTCGATGGTCCGCTCGACCGTCGACCGCAACGGCCTGCGCGGCGTGGTGACGGTGCTGACCGGCGCCTTCGTGACGTTGGCGGCGGTCGTCGCGGTGGTGTGGTCCATGGGCGGCCTGGACGAGGACTCGCAGCGCGTGAACACGTTGTTCTTCCGCAATCCGCTGGTGTGGATCCCGGTGTTCGTGATGGGGATGGCGCTTGCCTTCGCGGTCGCTCGTGGCTTCACGGTCAAGGCCCGTACGGCGAACGTGCTGCAGGTGGCGAGCGTGCTCGTGGTGGCCGTCATCGCGTCCGACTACTCCTCCGCGCGCACCGGCCGCTTCCTGGCGTACGGACTGGTCTGGGCGATCCCGTTCGCCCTGGTCATCCTGACGGTCGCGGTCTCCCGCCGTTCCTGGCTGGCCCGCCTGCTCTCCACCCGGGTGATGGTCCACCTCGGCGTGCTCGGCTTCGCCTGGTTCGTCTTCCACAAGCCGGTCCTGAACGGCATGGGCGAACGGCTGGCGCACGGCACCGACATCTACGCCTACCTGATGGTCCTGGCCATCACCGGCATCACCCTGTTCATCGCCGAGGGCGCCCACCGCTACCTGGAATCGCCCCTCCGCAGCGTCATCATGACCACCGCCCGCCGCTTCGACCCCGACCGCTGACCTCGCTCAGGCATGCAGAAAGGGCGGGTCCTCTCGGACCCGCCCTTTCGCGGTACTGCAAGAAGCGGCTAGCGCGGTATTACAAGAAGCGGCTAGGCCGCGACCATCACTTGAGGGTGACGGTGGCGCCGGCGCCCTCGAGGGCAGCCTTGGCCTTCTCAGCGGCCTCCTTGGCAGCCTTCTCAACGACAGGCTTCGGGGCACCCTCAACGAGGTCCTTGGCCTCCTTCAGGCCGAGGCCGGTCAGGGTGCGCACCTCCTTGATGACCTGGATCTTCTTGTCGCCGGCCGACTCGAGGATGACGTCGAACTCGTCCTGCTCCTCGACCTCGGCAGCAGCAGCGGCGCCGCCGCCGGCAGCGGCCGCAACGGCCACGGGAGCCGCAGCGGTGACGCCGAACTCCTCCTCGAACGCCTTCACGAACTCCGAGAGCTCGAGCAGGGTGAGCTCCTTGAACTGACCGAGCAGCTCTTCGGTGCTGAGCTTCGCCATTTTGGCGGTCCTTCCTAAGTGACTTGCTGGATGATTACTGAATGGGTCGTACGTGAGGACTCGCCGGCACTAGGCCGACGGGGTCTCCTCGGTGCTCGCCTCGGCAGGTGCGTCGGCGGGTGCGTCGTCCTGCACCGCGTCCGCAACCGGCGCCTCGTCTGCCACGGGGGCAGCCTCGGCCGGCAGCTTGTCCTGCAACGCCGCGAACAGGCGCGCGGCCTGCGACAGCGGAGCAGCGAACAGGGACACCGCCATTTGCGGAGCCGCCTTCATCGCCCCTGCGAGCTTCGAGAGGATTACCTCACGCGACTCCAGGTCAGCGAGCTTGGTGATCTCGTCGGTGCCGAGTGCCTTACCTTCCAGCACACCGCCCTTGATGACAAGATTCGGGTTGGCCTTGGCGAAGTCACGCAGGCCCTTGGCCGCCAGCACAGCATCGCCCTTGATGAAGGCGATGGCTGAAGGTCCCTGGAGCAGCGAGTCGAACGACTCTACCCCGGCTTCCTTGGCCGCGATCTTGGTCAGCGTGTTCTTCACCACGGCGTAGTTCACGTCCGCACCGAGCGTAGAGCGCAGTTCGCGCAGCTGCGCCACGGTGAGTCCGCGGTACTCGGTCAGCACGGCGCCGTTAGAGCTCTTGAAGTTCTCAGTGAGCTCTGCGACGGCGGCTGCCTTGTCCGGCCTCGCCATGGGTCTCCTTCCGCCCTGTCAGCGACAGGGTTGGGCTTCTTTGCCACACCGGTAGGACCCGAACATCAAAAACGCCCCTGCGCAGGCGCAAGGGCGTGAAAACATCCACTGACTTGTCACCTACGCGGGTCGCCCACGATGTGTGGGACCTTAAGTCACTCCGGATGGAGCGACGACCAGCGGTCTTCGGCAGCGTCCAATGTAACCGGACTGCGCTGCCTGGACCAAATCCGGCCTACTGGCGGGGGTGCGGTGGGATCCAGCGGCTCATCGCGGCGGCGGCTCCACAACCGGCCAGGCCCATCACCATGACGGCCGGGCCCAGCGCTGTCGCGGCTGTAACCGCCGCGATCAGGAACGGCCCGGCGGCGATACCGGTATCCGCGCACAATCGGAACGCGCCGAGGAACTGGGCCTTGCCGACCGGCGGTGACGCGTCCGCGCCGAGCGTCATGATCACGCCCGCGCCGAGGCCGTTCCCGATCCCCATCAGCAGCGCCACCGCGGTGAACGGCCCGATCGAGTGCGTCAGCGGCAGCAGCAGATGCGCGAGCCCGAGCACGGTCATCGACGGTACGGCGACCCATTTCCGGCCGAGCCGGTCCATTACGGAACCAGCCGGATAGAACAGCAACATGTCGACGGCCCCGGACAACCCGAAGATCAGACTCGTGGTCTCCGGATCCAGTCCGATGTGCAACGCCCACAACGGGATGACGGCCTGGCGGGACGCCCGCACGGCGCCGACCAGGAGCACGCCCAGGCCGAGCGTACGCAGCACTGGCAGATGATCCCGGACGACGTCACGGGTGCTCGGGCCGACCACGCCCGCCTGCGACGTACGTCGTACCGAACCGACGTCCCGCAACCCCAGCAGCACCATGGCGGCCAGCGCGGCGGCGGCGAGGTGAACCCAGTAGGCGCCGTCCGTACCGAGAAAGCGCATCGCGCCGGCGCCGAGGAACGGGCCGATGAACGTGCCGATCCGCGCGACCCCGCCCAACGTCGACAACGCGCGGGCGCGCAGCTGTATCGGCACGGCATCGCTCAAGTAGGCCTGCCGCGCCAGCCCCCAGACCGAACCGGCCAAGCCGGTCGCGATGATCGCGAGCGCCAGTCCCCAGACCGTCGGCACCACCAGACACGCGACCAGCGCACCACTCACCAGCCCAACGGCCAGCAACATCGCCCGCCGCTCCCCGAGCCGCGACGTCAGCGCCCCAGCCGGGATATCGCCGATGACCTGCCCGAGCCCCGCGGCCGCGACCACCAAACTGGCCACCGCCACCGACGCGCCGAGCTGCCGCGCCGAGATCGCCACCACCGGCGCGATCGCCCCTTGGCCGATGCCGTACAGCAACGCGGGCAGATAAACCGATGGCGCGATCCGCCACAAACTCACCGGCTCATCCATCCCCCACATCCTCCCACCCCACCCCCAAGTAAGGACAAGCGACCACCCCTTGGCTCGGCCGTCCCGGGGGCGACCGGCGGGAAGGCCCGTTGACGAGCAGTGCCGGGAGAACGGACGACGTTCACCTTCCTACCGATCGACGTACGGCGGATCGGTACTGCTGGTGCTAGGGGTCTGACGCCAGACTTACCGAATCGGTAAGTTTCATGTGGCCTGGCCGCCTCCGCCCGACTTGAAACTTCCCAAATCCAGCACTGGATGGCGCCATCTGGAAGCGATCGCTTCTGGCCGGCGCGCGATCGCGTACGGGCTTCGGTGACGTGGGTGAGGGCGGGCGTCGGGTGGCGCCATGGGTCGGACCGCCACGCAGGCACTACTGCCGGGTATGCGCTTCCACCTGCCGAAAAGCCGCGGTTGTGCCTGCATGGCGGTCCGGAGCGGACGGCCAGCGCTACACAACCGCTGCCTGAAACCTTTCAAGACTCCGAAACCGGGACTTGTGTAGTGCTGGGCGTCCGCCTGCGCCACATCGCCTCCCGCAATGCGGGGTGTAACGGCTACCGTTCGAGTAGTGATGGACGCACCTGAGGAACGCGATGCGCCACCGCCCGCAGACCTCGCTCGAGAGTTGGCCGGGCTTCGTGCTCTGGTTGCTCAGCTGAAGGATGAGAACTCGCGCCTCACGCGCTTGCTGAAGCTGGGTCCCGCTGAGTCCGCGCTCCCGCGGCCGGCGCAGACCGGGATCTTCGATGCTCCACCTGGACCAGTCCATTCTGGTTCGCCGCCGGGAACGAAGGTGGCCTTCTTCAGCGCCCTGTTCGCCTGCCGCTCCGACATCTACGCCACCCGATGGGAGAGCCAACGCACGGGCCGATCGGGATGGCTGCCCGCCGTCCGCGGTCGTTGGTCGAAGGGAGTCCGGCACGAGGACCGCGACTATCTTCCACTCACGCCTGAAGTGATCACGGCACACCTGTCCGGCGACCTCCACCTGGGCTTGTATCCCTTGCTCGATGGCGACTCGTGTTGCTGGCTTGCCGCCGACTTCGATGGAACGGCCGCAATGCTCGACGCGCTCGCCTATCTCAAGGCCGCGCGAGCTCTTGCGGTCCCAGCGGCCCTGGAGGTGTCCAGGTCCGGGATCGGCGCTCACGTCTGGACCTTCTTCGCGAGTCCGGTGCCGGCCGAGACTGCTCGCAGAATGGGGACGGGACTCTTGCGGGAAGCCATGGCGCTGCGTGGACGCATGGACCTCTCGAGCTACGACAGGTTCTTTCCCTCGCAGGATGTACTCCCTGCAGGCGGGGTGGGCAACCTGATAGCCGCGCCGCTCCAGGGTCGAGCGCGACGTGACGGTGCGACGGTGTTCCTCGACCTGGCCACGCTCGAGCCGCATGAGGACCAATGGGCGTACCTTTCCTCCCTGCCGCGGATGAGCCCCGGCGAGGTTTCCCGGCTCGCGCGCCGAATCGGCGCGGTCAAGGTGGGACCCCGCATCGAACGGATCGGCACGCCGACATCCACCCGGACGCGACCCGCCGCACCCGCGGTGGTGAAGGTCCACCTGGCGGCGGGAGTTCGTGTATCGACCGCTGATCTCCCACCGGCGCTGCTTGCGACTCTGAAACACGCGGCCTCGATGGAGAATCCGTTGTTCTATGAGCGACAGCGCCTCCGGCTATCCACCTGGGACGTACCACGGTTCCTCCGCAGTTTCGACGAAACCCTTGAAGGGGATCTGGTGCTGCCGCGGGGACTGGCCGACACCGTCTGTGCGCTGATCGAGCAGGCCGGAAGCCGCGTGGAGACAGTCGAAGAGCGAACCAATGGAAACCCGCAAGAGTTCAGCTTCGCGGCAAGGCTCAGCGCGGACCAACGATTCGCGGTGGACGCGATGGCAGTACATGACATCGGCGTTCTCGTGGCGCCACCGGGAGCCGGTAAGACGGTGATGGCCTGTGCGCTCATCGCGGCCCACCAGACGTCAACCCTTGTACTGGTGGATCGCAAGACTCTGGCTGATCAGTGGCGGTCCCGGATCACGGAGTTGCTGGGAACGAAGCCTGGACAGCTCGGCGGCGGACGCACCAAAACACGGGGGACTGTGGATGTGGCGATGCTTCAAACGCTCGCGCGTCGTGAAGACGTCGCAGCGTTCACATCCGCGTACGGGCTTGTCATTGTGGACGAGTGCCACCATGTTCCGGCTGCGGCATTCGAGCACGCCGTCAAGCAGATTCCTGCCCGCCGTTGGATCGGGCTGACCGCGACCCCCTATCGGCGCGACAAGCTGGACGATCTGATCGCTCACCAAACAGGTCCCGTGCGCCACACGATCGCCCACGCCAAGGCCCGTGTCGGCGAGCGCGCAGATCATTCAGATGCCCTGGCAATCGAGGAGACTAGAGACAGCAGCCTCCGGCCCGAACCCGTCCTGCGGCTGCATCGAACGACCTTTTGCTATTCGGGAGCAGCCGATCCATCCGAGCCGGGTGGGATCGCCGCGGTCTATCGAGAGTTGGTCGCCGACAAGGAGCGCACGGCTCAGGTGGTTGCGGATGTACTCGCCGCCATCGACCAAAACCGGCACTGCCTGGTGCTGACGCAGTGGACCGCCCACGTCGAAATCCTTGATGCGGCGCTGAGAGAGGCCGGTCGCGATCCCGTCGTACTGCGTGGCGGAATGGGGACGAAAGCACGACAGGCCGCGCTCGGGCGCTTAGCTCCCCAGCCGCGCGAACCGTTGCTAGTGATCGCAACCGGGCCATACGTGGGGGAAGGCTTCGACTGTCCTGCACTCGACACGCTCTTCCTGGCGGCTCCTATCGCCTTCAAAGGACGCCTGGTCCAGTACGCCGGACGAATTCTGCGGTCGTACCCCGGAAAGCGAACAGCCGAAGTCCACGACTACCTAGACGCCGACACCAGGGTATTGGCGTCCGCACTGGCCAAACGTGCACCCGGGTACGTCAGTCTCGGCTTCCCGGATCCCCGTCGGCTCTGACGGTGGCGGGTGGGGCGATCGCGGCCTAGCCTGGGGTGTTGAGTCGGAGGTGATGAGCATGCACGCCGAGGTCGGTGATCAGCTGCACGTCAGGGGCCGGACGGTGGGTGTCAAGGAGCGGCACTGCGAGGTGCTGGAGGTTCGCGGCGAGAACGGCGCCCCGCCGTACTGGGTCCGGTACAGCGACGGACATGAGGCCCTGATCTTCCCGGGTACGGATTGCCTGGTGGAGCACCACCAGTCCTGAACCGGTCTGTCAGGTGTTTGAGGAGCGTTGCGCGTGAGCCACCGCGCATCGCACGCTTTGCCCTGCCCGGCCGCGCTTGGTGACTGGCCGTGAGCTCTGGACTCCGGGGTTGTTGCTCCTGACAATCAGTTCAGGCGGCGACGAGCCGTCCGCAGCATCCCCTGGAGGTATAGATGAAGGTTCGATTCGGACGCTTGGCCGGCGTCTTGGCGATGGCGTTCGGGCTGGCGACCCTGCCCGCGCTGACCGCGTCGGCGATCACCGGCGGTCAACCCGACGGCGAAGGGCACCCGAACGTCGGCTTGATCGCGTTCTACGACAGCACTGGACGTTTCCGCTGCTCGGCATCACTGGTCAGCCCGACCGTGGTCCTCACCGCAGCGCACTGCACGCTCGGCACGGTCGGCAAGACGGCCGTGACGTTCAAGTCGGTGATCGCGCTACAGCCGCCGTCACCGCTACCCGTCGCCGCTAACCCGGCAACCGGCTACACCCAGGCAGAGCTCGAGAAGGCCGGCTATCTGTCCGGTACGGCGCACACGCACCCGCAGTACTCCGACTTCACCGACATGGCGAACTGGAACGACGTCGGCGTGATCGTGCTGGACCGGCCGGTCACCAACATCACCCCGGCAAAGGTCGCACCGAGCAAGCACCTGGATGCGATCCCGCAGTCCAAGCTGAACAAGACCCTGTTCACGGCGGTCGGCTACGGCACCGAGGTCCGCAAGGGCGAGGACGGCAACCGCAAGCCGCAACCGATGTCGTACCCGCTGCTGCGTCGTGTCGCCGAGGAGCCGGGTCAGAAGCTGACCCCGCAGATCCTGCAGGTGAACGGCAACGAGCACGACAACCGCGGCACCGGTGGCACCTGCTTCGGTGACTCCGGCGGCCCGAGCTTCCACGGTGGCTACGTGGTCACGGTGACGAGCTACGGCTACACGCTCAACTGCAGGTACCTCGGCGGCCTTCAGCGCGTCGACATCCCGGTGGTCCAGAACTGGCTCGCCGGCTTCGGCGTCAAGGCAGGCTGATTTCTTAGGTCCTCAGCTGGCCCCTTCGTCGGGGTCAGCTGAGGACGGCCAGGGCGTCGATTTCCACCAGCATCTCGGACCGCGGCAGCTCGGTCATGACGGTCGTACGCGCGGGGAGAACGGTGGCGCGGGGAGTGACGAATTCGCCGTACGCGCCGTTCATGGCGGCGAAGTCGTCGCGGGTGGTGAGGTAGACGCGCAGCATGATGACGTCGTCGAAGCTGCCGCCGGCGGCGATGAGAATGGCCTCGACGTTCTGCAGGGTGCGGATGGTCTGACCCTTCACGTCACCTTGGTGCAGGTACTCGTTGGTCACCGGGTCGACCGGGCCTTGACCGGACACCTGCAGCATGTTGCCCTTGCGCACGCCCTGGGAGAAGGTGTGCGCCGGAGCGGGTGCGTCAGTGGTGGAGATGGCGATCTTGAGGGACATCAAAAGCCTTTCAAACAGTGGTTGTCGGTGAGTAGTCGGCGCCGATCGCCGCGGTGGTCGTGAGCAGTTCGGGCAGCAGCTCGAGGACTTGCTCGTAGCCGAGCAGTACGTCGGGCACCGAGATCGAGACCGCGCCGATGACCCGTTTCGAGCCGTCGATGATCGGGGCGCCGATGCAGTTGATGAACGACTCGTGCTCGGCGTGGTCGTGGGCCCAGCCCTGTGCGCGCACGCGGTCCAGCTCGTTGCGCAGTTCGTCCGGGCCGGTGATGGTCCGTTCCGTGAAGCGCGGGTAGTCGATCGACGTCAGCAGGGCCTCGCGCGTCCGCTTGGGTTGAGCCGCCAGCAGCACCTTTCCGACGGCGGTGCAATGCAGTGCCGCCGGTACGCCGATCTGCGAGTACATCCGGACGGACTGAACGCTGTCGAGCTTGTCGATGTAGATGACCTGCCCGTTCTCGTACGCCGCGAGGTGGACCGTCTGCCCGGTGCGCTGGTTCAACCGGCGCAAGTGGGGCGCGGCGACCTCCCGTACGGCGTGTTGCTCGCGGGCCGCGTCCGCCAGGGCGAACAGGCGCGAGCCCAGCCGATAGCGGTGCGCGTCGTCGTGCCGCACGAACCGCTCGGCCTCCATCGTGCGCAGTAGCCGCAGCACTGTCGTCTTGTGGACGTCCAGCTCGGTCGCGAGCTCGTCCAGCGAGTGGTCCCGTTCACCGAGACTCACGAGGATCTGCAGTGCTCGGGCCAGGCTCTGACTCATGCGGCACCTCCGAGGACTGGGGACTGGATACCTGCCGGGCCAACGCGCGTGGCGGACCACTCGTCGACAGGGCAGGCCAACAGAGCTTGACGTATCTCTACCGCAGGCGGAACGGCGTGGTCCTCCGGAACCGCCAGCACGACCGCAGCGGTCAGGTGCCCCAGCCGCAACCTCTGGTCGACCGGAAGACCTTGCAACGTCCCTGCCAGGTACCCAGCGGCAAAGGCATCTCCGGCGCCCACTGGCTCCACCACGTCGACAGTGAGCGCGGGGACTTCCACTCGCGTCCCATCCGGCAGTAGCGCCATGGCCGCGTGCGAGTCGGACTTGAGCACAATCGTCGCTCCAGGACTTAGCAGCGCCCGCAGCTCGTCCGGATCGCTAGTACCGGCGAAGGCTTCTGCTTCATCAGCACCCAGCAGTACGACGTCCGCGGCTCGCAGCAATCTCCAGAGCGGTGCGGGGTCCTTGGTCTTCCACAACGCCGGTCGCCAGTTCAAGTCGACGCTAAGGGTGAAACCGGCTGTCTCGCGCAGAGCCGCTAGTCGATCCAGTAGGCCAGCAGCAGAGGCAGAGATGGCGGCCGTGATCCCAGTCGTGTGAACCAGCTCTGCCCCGGCGAGGCGGTTCCGGACCGCTGGGTTGTCCAGGAAGCCCGCGTCCATCGCAGCGGCCGCAGAGCCCGAACGGTAGTAGTGCATCCGGGTCCGGCCACCGAGCGTGTGCTTCACGTAGAGCCCGGTCGGCCGCTCCAAGTCATCCTCGACTCCCCCGACGTCCACGCCACGGGCGATCAGGTCCTGCCGCACATGCCGCCCGAAACCGTCGGCGCCGAGTCGCGAGATCCAGCCGGTCGGCACGCCGAGAGCGGCCAGGCCGCCGGCCACGTTGCACTCGGCACCGCCCACGGATCGCCGGAAGGTCTCGGCATCCTCCAGCGGGGCGCCCTCGTCGGCCGGCGCGAGCATGATCATCGCCTCGCCCAGGCAGATCGCACGGGGAACCGGATCGGCCATGCGGGTCCTCTCGAAATACGCAACTCGTTGACGGGAGTTCTAGCGCGATGCTACAACCGTGACATCAGAATGCGCAATGGATGTTGCAGTAGACGCAATCCGGCTGGTTTATTGGAGGAACTCGATGCCCGCACTGGACAGTTCGGCCGTGGCCGCCCTGGCCGATCGGACGGTGGACTGGCAGGACAAGGCCATCCCACCGGCCTACTGGGGTAAGACGGTCGCCGAGGTCCTCGCCGCCAAGCCACGGTTGTCCGCGCTGCCGACGCCACTGTTCACGCTGTCCGAGCCCGCTCTCGCGCACAACATCGCGACGATGGCCCAGTGGTGCGCCGACCGTGGCGTCGAGCTCGCGCCGCACGGCAAGACCACGATGGCGCCCGCCCTTTGGCAGCGACAGCTCGAGGCGGGCGGCTGGGGTATCACGGTGGCGAACTCGTACCAGCTGACCGTCGCGCGGGCCTTCGGCGTACCGCGGGTGATGGTCGCGAACGCCGTCATCTCCCCCTTGGCCCACCGGTGGATCGCCGACCAACTGGCCGAGGATCCGGGCTTCGAGGTGATCGTCTGGGCCGATTCCGTCCGTACGGTCGAGCTGGTCGACGCCGCCCGCGCAGCACACGTCGGACCGGACGCACGGCGCCTCGACGTACTGGTCGAATTGGGTGCGCACGGCGGTCGGACCGGCGCCCGCGATCGTACGACTGCGCGGGCTATCGCGGAGGCCGTCGCGGCGTCGAAGACCCTGCGCCTGGCGGGAGTCGCCGGGTATGAGGGATCGCTCTCGCATGGCACCGACGACGCGAGCCTCACGTTGATCGCGGACTACGTGCGCGACGTCAAGACGTTGCACGAAGAGCTGACGGACCTCTACCCGGCAGACCTCACGCCGATCGTCACCGCCGGCGGTAGCGCGTACTTCGACGTGGTCGCCGACGTACTCGCGGGCCTGGAGAACGCCCAGGTGGTGCTGCGTTCGGGCGCGTACGTCGCCCACGATGACGGGTTCTACCGGGTCATCTCGCCCCTCGGCGGCGAGCCGCGAACCACCGGCGGCCAGCTGATCCCGGCTATGCACGGGTGGATCCGGATCAGCTCGCAACCCGAACCAGGGCTGGCCATCTTCGACGCGGGCAAGCGCGATCTGCCTTTTGACGAAGGCATGCCCGAGCCGCAGCTACTCCGGCCACGGACGCCCGGCGAGGCGGTGAGCATTGTCCAAGGCCTGACGATCCCCTCGATCAACGACCAGCACGGGTTCCTGCGCTGGGATCCGGCTCTTCCCGCGCCCGTGGTGATCGGCGACGAGCTGCGGATCGGCCTTTCCCATCCCTGCACGGCCTTCGACAAATGGGGATTAGTCCCGGTTATTGACGATCCCGAAGCGGATGATCCCGTCGTTGTCGATCTGATCCGAACCTTCTTCTAGGAGCGCGACTGATGACCGATCTACTGATCACGCGCGCGTCCGTACTGGACGGCACCGGTGCCGCCGCGACGTACGCCGACGTGGCGATCGACGCCGGCCGCATCGTTGCCATTGGCAAGGACCTACCACGGGACGCCACCCGGACGATCGACGCCGACGGGCTGACGCTCGCGCCGGGGTTCATCGACATGCACGCGCATTCCGACCTGCAGATCCTGGCGAATCCGGACCACACGGCCAAGGTCAGCCAGGGCGTCACGCTCGAGGTCGTCGGCCAGGACGGCCTGTCGTTCGCCCCGATCGACGATCCGACCCGAACCGCGCTGCGTCGCCAGATCGCCGGCTGGAACGGCGAACCGGACGACTTCGTCTTCGACTGGGACACCGTCGCGGGATATCTCGACCGCCTCGACCGGGGCATCGCCTGCAACGCGGCCTACCTGGTCCCGCAGGGCACGCTCCGCCTGATGGTCGTCGGCACGTCGAACAGGCCTGCCACGGCGGCAGAACTCGAACAAATGAAGGTATTGCTCGCCACCGGCCTTGAAGAAGGCGCCTTCGGCATGAGCAGCGGCCTGACCTACACACCCGGGATGTTCGCGGATACGAACGAACTGGTCGAGCTCTGCAAGGTCGTTGCCCAGTACAACGGGTACTACAGCCCGCACCAACGCTCGTACGGCAAAGGCGCGGTCGAGGCGTACGCCGAAATGGTCGAGGTGGCCCGGCTGTCCGGCTGCGCGCTGCACCTCACTCACGCCACGATGAACTTCGAGCCGAACCGCGGTCGGGCTGGGGATCTGCTCGCGCTCATCGACGAAGGCCTCGCAGCGGGGATCGACATCACCACCGACACCTATCCGTACTTGCCGGGGGCAACGACTCTCAGCGCGATTCTGCCGAGCTGGACCTCCGAGGGCGGCGCCGACGCGTTGCTCGCGCGCCTCCAAGACCCGGCCGATCGCGAACGCATCACTTATGAGCTCGAGCAGGTCGGTACAGACGGCTGCCACGGCTGCGTCACCGATTGGCGCACGATCGAGATCGGCGGCGTGAAGAACCCCGAACTCGCCGACGCTGTTGGCCAGACGATCGACACCCGCGCCTCGCGGACGGGGCAGCGACCGGCCGACGTGTTCTTCGACATCCTGATCCGGGACAACCTGGCCACGACGATCCTCCAGCACGTCGGTCATGAGGAGAACGTCCAGGCGATCATGAAACACCCCAGCCATACGGGTGGTTCGGACGCGATTCTCGTTGGCGGTAAACCGCATCCGCGGGCTTGGGGCACGTTCCCGCGTTACCTGGCGCACTACGTCCGCGAGCTCGGCGTACTCGAGCTCGCCGACTGCGTGCACCACCTCACCGGCCGCCCGGCCCGGCGCCTCGGTCTGACCGATCGCGGCCTGATTCGCGAGGGGTATCACGCGGATCTGGTGCTGTTCGATCCCGACGGGGTGCGCGACACCGCGACGTTCGAGGACCCGCGCCAGCAGGCCGAGGGAATTCCCTGGGTGCTGGTGGCCGGTACACCCGTGATCGAGGCCGGCGTACGCAACGACGCGCTGCCCGGCAAGGCCCTCCGACGTACAACTGCTGCTGTGAAAGGCGTTTGATGACCTCCACCCTGGATCTGCTCCGCAAAGACCGCGTGCTCAGCGTCGTACGGGCGCCGTCGATCGATGACGCGCGCGACCTGTGCTCGGCGTTGGTTGCCGGGGGCATCCATGTGATCGAGTTGACGTTCACCACGCCGGATCTGCCCCGGCACCTGGAACGGGCCGCATCAGGAACCACCGGTGCGGTTGTCGGCGCGGGCACGGTGCAGACGTTCGCGCAGGCTCAGCAGGCGGTCGACGCCGGCGCGCAGTTCCTGGTCACGCCCGGCCAAGGGCCCGAGGCGGCCGCGATCGTCGACGCGGCTCACCGCGCGGGCGTGCCCGTTGTACTCGGCTCGTTCACCCCTTCGGAGGTGATGACCGCAGTCGCGCTGGGGGCCGAGGCGGTCAAGATCTTCCCGGCTCACCAGCTCGGACCGCGGTACCTCAAAGATCTCAGCGGGCCGTTTCCCGGCGTCCCGCTGGTGCCGTCCGGCGGTGTGAACGCCGGCAACGCGCGTCAGTTCCTCGAGGCCGGCGCCCTGGCCGTCAGCGCTGGAACCGATGTGGTGTCCCCTGCCGATGTGGTGGACGGCCGTTGGGCCGATATCACCGCGAAGGCGACCGCTTTCTGCGCAGCGTTGCGCTGATCCTCCGCCCCCTGGAAAGAGACACCCCATGAATGAAGTCATCGATTGGCTGCACCATGACACGGCAGGCCTGTTACTGCTGTGTCTGGTGGCCATCGGCCTGCTGTTGTTCCTGATCATCAAGGTCAAACTCGAGCCGTTCATCTCGCTGCTCGCGACCGGCCTGTTCCTCGCGCTGGCGGCCGGCCTGAACGTCCGGGTCATCGTCGGCACCGCCCTGAAGGCCAGCGATTCCGTGCTGGAGAAGGGTTTCGGCGGCATCCTCGGCCATATCGCGGTCATCATCGGCCTCGGTACCGTGCTCGGCGCGCTGCTCGAACGCTCCGGTGGCGCCGACGTACTCAGCCAGAAACTGCTGCGCATCTTCGGCCCGAAGGGTACGCCGATCGCGATGGGCCTGGTCGGCCTGATCTTCGGTATCCCGGTCTTCTTCGACATCGGCATCTTCGTGCTGGCACCGCTGGTGTACGTCGCGGCGAAGCGTGGCGGGAAGTCGCTGGTGCTGTACGCCCTACCGGTCCTAGCGGGTCTCTCGATGACCCACGCGTTCCTGCCGCCACACCCGGGTCCGACGGCAGTGGCAGGACTCATGCACGTCGATATGGGCTGGCTGATCATCATCGGCCTGGCCTGCGGTCTACCGGCGTTCGCCGTTGCGGGCGTCCTCTGGCCGCTCTACATCGCACCACGCGTCCCTGTCTCCGTACCGGACGAGTTCCTGGTCGCGGAGCCGGCAGAGGGCGAGATCAAGCAGCCGCCTCGGTTGTCGACCGTACTGGCCGTCATCGTGCTGCCGCTGATCCTGATCCTCGGGGCGACCTTCGGCACGCTGCTGCTCGACCCGCAGCGGGACTTGCTCAGCGTGCTGACGTTCATCGGTAACCCGGCGGTGGCGCTGCTGATCGCCGTACTGCTGGCGTACTGGCTGCTCGGCAAGCGGCGCGGTATGACGAACACCGAGTTCAGCGAACTGAGCAGCGACTCGCTGAAGCCGGTGGGCATGATCTTGTTGGTGGTCGGCGCCGGTGCGTTCTTCGGCGCGGTCATCTCGGCGACCGGGGTGGGCGCCGCGCTGGCCAAGAGCCTGTCTAGTGCGGGTCTACCCGTACTGCTGCTGGCGTACGTCATCTCGTGCGGTCTGCGAATCGCCCAAGGCTCGGCCACGGTCGCCATCGTCACCACCGGCGGCATCGTCGGACCGCTCGTCGCCGAGGCAGGCTACTCCCAGATCCAGCTGGCCCTCATCGCCATCGCCATCTGCGCCGGCTCGATCATCCTCAGCCACGTCAACGACGGCGGCTTCTGGATCGTCGCGAAGTACTTCAACATGACGGTCAAACAAACCCTGCAAACCTGGACCGTTCTGGAAACCATCCTCTCCCTCACCGGCTTCGCCACCACCGCCCTCCTCTGGGCCGTCTTCTAACCCCCGACTCAGGATGACCCGCTTGAGCGCGGGTCATCCTGGGGCGTCCGGGCGTAGGTTCGAAGGATGGCTAATGAGGCAGCAAAGTCGCGGGTGCAAGGAGATCGGCGGTCTTGGTTCGACCGGTCCGTCGAGACTGTCTATCTGCGCGTGAGTCAGGCACCGTTCTTCACGGTCTGTGCGGGTGTGGTGGTGGTCTGGCTGATCAGCCTGCCGTTGTGGCATGACTTGAAGAGCTGGCAGGTGGCGATCCACACGGTGGCGAGCATCTTCACGCTGTTGCTGGTGGTGCTGCTGGAGAACGCCGGCCGGCGAGCAGAAGAGGCTGCGCAGGAAAAGCTGAACGTCATCGCCGAAGCGCTCGCCGATCTGATGGACTCCCAGGCGTCCACCGACCCCGAACTCCAACTGTCAGCCACCAAACTCCGCGAGTCCATCGGCCTCGAAGAACGCCACTGACCCGCGCGCCATTCTCACGACCCTTGCCGTTGGCACCTTGTTGCTCGCGGATGCCTGGTTCGACGTGACCACCGAAGCACCAGGGCCCGACCAGACCCTGGCGTTCGCGATGGCCCTGGCGCTAGAGCTCCCGCTCGCGGTCGGCGCCTACGTAGTCGCCTACCGGCTGGTCCATTCGGCGATGGGGCCCTCGTGTAGGTCGGCGTAGACGCGGTCGCGGAGGTTGTTGGCTTGCGCGTCGGTGAGGGTTCGGTCGAGCGGACGTAGGACCAGTCTGACCAGCAGGTTCCGTTGGCCCGGCGCCAGCGCCAGCCTGGATCGGGCAGACGGCGGTAAGGCGTCGTACGGCGTTTCGCCGAGGACCTCGACCGATTCGACGGCGTCGGCGTCATCGCCGAGGGCGTGGCGGACGCGGTCGCCGATGACCTCGTCGGACCCGTCGACGTCCGGCCCGATCACCACGGACAGGTCGCGTCGTACGGCGGGCATCGCCGACACCGGGCGGTACGGCGCGAGGTCCAGCAGCTGCTCCGCGACGCGTGGATCCTCGGAACGCAACAACCGGATGTCCGTGATGCCCTTGCGCAGCATCACCAGCCGGTCGAGGCCGAGCCCCATCGCGAGCCCGGTCCACTCCGCGGTGAGACCTGCTCGGCGCAACACCGCCGCCGAGGCCAGACCGCATTCGCCGATCTCGATCCATTGACCTTGCCAGTGGACGTCGATCTGCCGGCCTTTGGTGGTGTACGGATGGACGGCCGGCACGGTACGACAATCGGCCCCGGGCAGTGCCGCCGCGACAACGCGCGCGATCATCTCCTCCAAGTCGGCTTCCGCGCACGCCGCCGTACGGGTGATGCGCCAAAGGTCGAGCTGATGCGGCGTACCGGTGTGCTGCCAGTCGACGCTGTCGCGCCGATAGCAAATCCCCGCGCAGACAAGCAGTACGTCGTCAGGCGCATGCGGGGTGGACGCGAGTTCGCGCAGCGCGGGCGGGATCATCGCCGAGCTGTGACTGCGCAAGACCTCGTCTGGACCGACGTACCGGGTGTAGCGGGCGTCCCGGGTGATCGCGTCCGGGGCATAGCCGAGGTTGTCGTAGTTGTCCGCGAGCGGAACCACCGGGTGATCCCGGCGGACCCGCACCTCGGCGGTAGGCCAGCTCTCGGCGAGCGTCGTACGGAGTGAATCGGCGACGAGCTGGATGGCGTGCGGACCCTGCGCGGGGTCGGCGAGATCGCGAATGAGCATGGGAGTTCTCCAAGGTGTGAAGGCGAATCGGTGGAGTTCACACCCCGACCGGCCGCGGTCACCTCGGGAAGACCCGGCGCTATCTCAGCGCACGTGAACGGCCAACCCCGACGGCACCACTGTGCCGGCCGGGGCCACGAAATCGCCGCCCACGAATACTCACGCCACTACTTTAGCCGGGCCACGAGGGCGAAGGCATTCGGTAATTGGCCGTCCCACACTTTCGCCGAGATGCCGCCGGCTCGCCAGAACGGCTCGGCGTACTCCTCCAGGACCAGCACCTCGAGACCTGCGGCGGCGATCGTGGTGACGATCTCGCCGAGGGTCCACTGCCACTCGCGCGCGCCGTTCGCCGGGTACGTGTCGTTGATATGCGTCCGGTCGAAGTAGCCGCGATCGGGCCGGATACGCGGCTTGTCCTCGTCCCAGGTCCACAACGGCACCATCGGATGCGCCTCGTAGACGAACAGGTGCCCGCCGGGACGAAGCAACCGCGCGACATCCCTTGCCCAGGCGGATAGGTCCCGCATCCAGATCAACGCGCCCTTGCCCGTGTAGACGAGATCCGCGCAGTTCTCGCGCAACGGCACGCCCGGCACCTCGGCGACCAGGTAGCGGCAGGCCGTACCCAACTCGTCCGAACGACGCTGCGCCGACTTGGCCGCCACTTCGCTGTAGTCGACGCCGACGACGGAACGGGCTCCTTCAGCGACCAGCGCAAGGCCGTCGAGGCCGTTCCCGCTCTGGAGATGGACAACCTCTGGCGACGCGTCCAGTAGCGGGCGCAATAGCTCGAGCTCGCGGTCGAACAACAGCGAGTCGCTCTCACGGGCCTCGGCCAGGAGCTCGTCATGTTCGTGGACGTACTTCTGCGACGCCTTCTCCCAGGCCTGGCGGTTCTGCTTCACGTCTGGGTCCATTCGGCCACTCTGGCGTACGGCGCTGTCGACGAGCGAGCCATTAAACCGTCGACGATGGCAGGATCCCGGCTATGCGATGGATCGACGGACTCGAGGAACTGGCGGCCGGGCGACTTCCCGAGCCGGTGCATCGGTATTTCCGGCAAGGTTCGGCCGGCGGCATCAGCGTGGCGGAAGCGGTGGACGCCTGGAACGCTGTCCGGTTCCGGCCACAGGTGCTGACCGACGTGTCGCGGATCGACCTGGGTACGACGGTCGCGGGCACCCCGGTCGACGTACCCGTGCTGGTGGCGCCGACAACCCTGCAGCGCCAGGCCGATCCCGGTGGCGAGGCGGCGATGGCGGCCGGAGCTGGTGCGGCGGGCTCGCTGACGGTCGTGTCGAGTAATGCCGGGACCACGTTCGCCGAGATCGGTGCGACCGGAACGCCCTGGTGGTTGCAGATCTACGTCGCCCGGAACCGCTCGGCCACCATCGAGATGCTCGACGCCGCCGTAACCGCGGGTGCCCGGGCCGTCGTACTCACCGCCGACACGCCCGTGGTCGGCCGCAAGGAGGACGACGGGCCGACCGTCTGGGAGGTGATCCAGCCGGGCCACCTGCTGGCCAATCTCGATGAGGACAAGTACAGCGATGACGACCTGGCCAAAGCCGACGACCTCGGCCCCGACATCATCGGCTGGCTGGCCGAACGCACCGGCCTCCCCGTCCTCGTCAAGGGCGTGCTCCGCGGCGACGACGCCACCCGATGCGCCGAAGCCGGTGCGGCCGGAGTGATCGTCTCGAACCACGGCGGCCGCCAACTCGACGGCGCCATCCCGACCGCCCGCGCCCTACCCGAAGTGTGCGAGGCCCTCGCGGGCACAACCACCGAGGTGTACGTCGACGGAGGCCTTCGCCGCGGCGAGCACGTCCTCGCGGCACTGGCGATGGGCGCTCGCGCGGTCCTGGTCGGACGTCCGGCCTTGTGGGCGCTCTCGGTCGAAGGCGCGCCCGGCGTCACCCGCCTCCTCACCGACCTGGCCGACGAACTGGCTCACGCCCTCCGCCTGGTCGGCCGCCCATCCCCCGCCACGCTCACTCCCGACGTACTGGCCTAAAGCCGGCTAGGCCACGCGCCTCAGCGGAAGTTGGGGCTGTTCGGCGATCGAAATATGCAATATATTACTGACATGCCCATCCCGCAGAACACGCCTGCGATCGATCGACGCCTGCTTCGTGACGACGTCTACCACCGCCTGCGCGAGGCGATCGTCGACGGCACCTTCGAGCCCGGCGAGCAGTTGCGCGACGTGGACCTCGCGACCTGGCTCGGAGTCAGCCGGACTCCGGTCCGCGAGGCACTACTGCGCCTCGCCGAGGCAGGATTGGTCGTGGCCCAGCCGGGACGCTCCACCACCGTGAGCTCGATGAACCTGCGCGCCGTCTCCGAAGCCCGCGACGTAGTAGGGGCGATGCACGAGCTCGCCATCCGTGAGGCCGTGGGCAGCCTCACCGAAACCGACCTCGACGCGATGCGCGAAGCCAACGACCGGTTCCGCGCGGCGATCGAGAAGGGCGACGTCGAGGCGGCCCTGCGCGCCGACGACGAACTGCACGGCATCCCGGTGAAGGTCGCCTCGAACCGTGCCCTGATCGCAGTCCTCGACCAGTTCACGCCGGTAGTGCGACGGGCCGAGCGGCTGCGCTTCTCATCGCTGGGCGGACGGGCGTCCGTCGCCCGGCATGACGACCTGATCCAACTCTGCGCCGCCGGCGACGTGGAGCGGGCCGCAGCGGTCGCCTTCGACACCTGGCACACCCTGCCTGCCACAGAGGAGTGAATCATGAGCATTTCCGACTTCCCCCGCCACCAGCTGACCTTCGGGCCGAGCCCGGTCCATCCGCTGCCGCGACTGACTGCCCACCTCGGTGGTGCGTCGATCTGGGCCAAGCGGGAGGACTGCAACTCAGGACTGGCGTACGGCGGCAACAAGACCCGCAAGCTCGAGTACCTCGTCCCGGACGCGCTCGCGCAAGGCGCCGACACGTTGGTGTCGATCGGCGGATACCAGTCGAACCACACCCGCCAGGTCGCCGCCGTCGCCGCGTCGGTCGGCCTGAAAGCCGTTCTGGTGCAGGAGAACTGGGTCGATTGGCCGGACTGCGTGAACGACCGGGTCGGCAACATCCTGCTGAGCCGGATCATGGGCGCCGAGGTCCGGATCGACCCGGCCGGCTTCGGCATCGGGTTCAAGGACTCGTGGGCCCGCGCGATCGAGGACGTGAAACAACGCGGCGGTACGCCGTACGCGATCCCGGCGGGAGCCTCCGACCACCGGCTGGGCGGCCTCGGCTTCGCGAACTGGGCGTACGAGGTCGAGCAGCAGGAGCGCGAGCTCGGGGTCTTCTTCGACACCATCGTGGTCTGCGCGGTCACCGGCTCGACTCAGGCCGGCATGATCGCCGGGTTCGCCGCGCTCGAGCAGGCCGGCGGCAGGCCGCGTCGGGTGATCGGCATCGACGCCAGCGCGAAGATCAAGGAGACCCGCGACCAGGTCACCCGGATCGCGACCGCGACGGCCGAACTCATTGGCGTCGGCCGGCCGCTGCGCGACGACGAGATCACGATCCTGCCCGAGTGGGCCGGCGACCTGTACGGCGTACCGGTGCAGTCGACGCTCGACGCGATCCGGCTCACCGGCCAGCTCGAAGGCGTCGTCATCGATCCCGTCTACGAGGGCAAGTCGATGGCCGGTCTGATCGATCTCGTCACCACCGGCCAGATCCCCAAGGACGCCACGGTTCTCTACGCCCACCTCGGCGGCCAACCGGCCCTGAACGCCTATAGCGGGCTCTTCACCCACACCCAGCCACTGCGCCTGCCGGTCGGGTGAATGTGAACGTCTCGTTTAGGTTCCCGAAGGCCCCTGGTGTTCCGCGGCTCGAGTCGTATCGTGGAAGAGGTGGGCACATCTACCGCGTGGATGTGTCCTAGCGATGGGGACGCGGAAACGCGAAAGCCCCCGGTCCGCCGACCGGGGGCTTTCGTTTGAACGAGCTGGAGATCAGGCCTCGGCCGGGTCGTCCATCAGGTTGCGGGTGCGGTTGGGGTCAACCGGGATACCGGGGCCCATCGTGGTCGACACGACGGTCTTCCGGATGTAGCGGCCCTTGGAGCTGGACGGCTTGAGTCGCAGGATCTCCTCGAGCGCGGCGCCGTAGTTCTCCACCAGCTGGGCCTCGGTGAAGCTGGCCTTGCCGATGATGAAGTGCAGGTTCGCGTGCCGGTCGACGCGGAACTCGATCTTGCCGCCCTTGATGTCGTTGACAGCCTTCGCGACATCGGGGGTGACGGTGCCGGTCTTCGGGTTCGGCATCAGACCACGCGGGCCGAGCACGCGGCCCAGCCGGCCGACCTTGCCCATCAGGTCGGGGGTGGCGACGACGGCGTCGAAGTCGAGCCAGCCACCGTTGACCTTCTCCAGCATGTCGTCCGAACCGACGAAGTCGGCGCCGGCGGCCAGTGCGGCCTCAGCCTTCTCACCGGTGGCGAAGACGAGGACCCGTGCCGTCTTGCCGGTACCGTGCGGAAGGTTGACGGTGCCGCGCACCATCTGGTCCGCCTTGCGGGGGTCGACACCGAGGCGCATGGCGACGTCGATGGTCGAGTTGAACTTCTTCGAACCGGCGGCGTCCTTCGCCAGCTTGATCGCCTCGAGGGGCGTGTGAAGCTTGTCGGCGTCGATCTTCTCGGCAACCGCGCGGTAGCTCTTGCTGCGCTGAGTCATGTTTGTTCCTCTCCTGGGATGTGGTCATCGGGCGGCGCTATCGCCCTGCCACTACAACTGGTGGTGCGAACTGACCGAAGTCAGCTTTCGACGGTGACGCCCATCGAGCGCGCAGTGCCCTCGATGATCAGCATCGCCGCGTCGATGTCACGGGCGTTCAGGTCCGGCATCTTGGTCTCGGCGATCTCGCGCACCTGGGCCTTGGTGATCTTGCCGACCTTGTCCTTCTGCGGGACGGCCGAGCCCTTCTGCACGCCCGCGGCCTTCTTGATCATCTCGGGCGCCGGGGGCGTCTTCGTGACGAAGGTGAAGGAGCGGTCTTCGTAGATCGTGATCTCGACCGGCACGACGTTGCCACGCATGGATTCCGTCTGGGCGTTGTACGCCTTGCAGAATTCCATGATGTTGACGCCGTGCGGACCGAGCGCGGTACCGACCGGCGGCGCCGGCGTGGCGGCACCGGCCTGGAGCTGCACCTTGACGAGGGCAGCGATCTTCTTCTTGGGAGGCATCTTCTCGGGTCCTTAGACTTTCTGGATCTGGCTGAAGCTGAGCTCGACCGGGGTCTCCCGGCCGAAGATCTCCACCAACGCCTTGATCCGCTGGGCGTCGGGGTTGATCTCGGTAATGGTGGCGTGCAGGGTCGCGAACGGCCCGTCCACGACCATGACCGAGTCGCCCACCCCGAAATCGGCGACCTCGACCTTCTTCTTGGCCGGGGCTTTCGTGGTGGTACCGCCGGTTTCGGCGGCCTCTGCCTCGGCCGCTGCGACCACAGCCGGGGCAAGCATCTTCTCGACCTCTTCGAGGCTGAGCGGTACGGGCTTCTGGCTGTGCCCGACGAAGCCGGTCACCGACGGGGTGTGCCGGACGGTCGACCAGGACTCATCGGTCAGGTCCATCCGGACCAGCACGTAGCCAGGCAGCACGGTCCGCTTCACCATCCGGCGCTGGCCGTTCTTGATCTCGGCGACCTCTTCGGTCGGCACGACGATCTCGAAGATGAAGTCCTCCATGTTGAGGGAGGTGATCCGGTTCTCCAGGTTCGCCTTGACCCTGTTCTCCATACCGGAGTAGGTGTGCACGACGTACCAGTCGCCGAACTTGGACCGCAGCGCGCTGCGGAACTCCTCCAGCGGGTCACCGGGCTCGACGATCTCTTCCTCGTCGGCCTCTTCGGTCTCAGCCTCGTCCTCGTCGGCCGCGTCATCGTCGGCCACTTCGTCGTCGGCCGCCGCGGTGACGGGCTCTAGGTCCGCCTCGGCGGTCACCTCGTCCTCATCGTCGGCGGTCGCGGTGACGGGCGCGGTGGCCTCGTCGTCCTCGTCCTCGTCGGCCGCGGCAACCGTCGCCGGCTTCGCGGACTCGAACGGGTCGTCGGAATCGGAGTCCACCTCGAACAGCTCGTCCTCGGTGCCCGCTTCCTCGATGCCGAAGTCGAAGTCGTCGAGATCGATCTCTTCGTCCGCGTCAGCGGTTACGTCGACATCGTCCTCGAGGTCGAGGTCATCGTCGTCGCGCTGGTCTGACACGTTGTCTCCAAAATCTCTTATGCGGTGCTGAGGGGTACCACGGGGCGATCGAAGGTCAGCCGAAGACCTTGAACATCGCCCAGCCGAACGCGAGGTCGAGCACTGACACGATCGCGATGACGAACACCACGAAGGTCAGAACGACCACGAAGTACGTGGACAGCTGCTTACGGGTCGGCCAGACCACCTTGCGGAGCTCGGCCACGACCTGCCGGTAGAAGCGCAGCAGTCGGTTGCCCGAGCCGCCCTCGGCCGGGCGGCCGGCGCCGGACGTTGCCGGGGTGCGGGTCTCCGTCACGACCAACCTTCTTCCTGTGCGAACCGAATACAACCTGTCTTTGTTCCGCGAACAGCCTCACGTGCGCTGCGGTACGGGCCCTGCTAAGGCACCTGGCCGGCCGCTCGGGCCGGCCAGGTGTTCTGCAGGGCAGGAGGGACTTGAACCCCCAACCTTCGGTTTTGGAGACCGATGCTCTGCCAGTTGAGCTACTGCCCTACGGGTGCAGTCGGATCTGATCTCGGGCATGCCGGATCAGGGCCTCCTACGCCCGGGGAACGAGTGTACGGGGTGAAAGGTGCCCGGGTCGAACTGGGCCTCTTCGCCCCGGCCTCACTCGCGCCGGTTCCTGGTGTGACAGCTGGGACTACCTAACGAGACCGGTATGTCACGGCTCACACAAGGGTGCCAGGATAGCCCCATGGTCTCCCGCATCTCCGAACGCATCGGTGCAATCAGTGAATCCGCGACTCTCGCCGTCGACGCCAAGGCGAAGGCGCTCAAGGCCGCCGGCCGGCCCGTGATCGGCTTCGGCGCCGGCGAGCCCGACTTCCCGACCCCCGGCTACATCGTCGAGGCGGCGGTCGAGGCGGCTCGCGATCCGAAGAACCACCGCTACAGCCCCGCCGGTGGTCTGCCCGAGCTCAAGCAGGCGATCGCGGACAAGACCAAGCGGGATTCCGGTTACGAGATCGAGCCCGCGCAGGTCCTGGTGACCAACGGCGGCAAGCACGCGGTCTACAACACGTTCGCGACGCTGCTCGACCCGGGCGACGAGGTGCTGCTGCCCGCTCCGTTCTGGACGACCTACCCGGAGGCGATCCGCCTGGCCGGCGGCGTTCCGGTCGAGGTGCTGGCCGACGAGACCCAGAACTACCTGGTCACCGTCGAGCAGCTCGAGGCCGCCCGGACCGAGAAGACGAAGGCGCTGCTGTTCTGCTCCCCGTCGAACCCGACCGGCGCCGTCGACAGCCCGGAGGCGGTCAAGGCGATCGGCGAGTGGGCCCTCGAGCACGACCTCTGGGTCGTCACCGACGAGATCTACGAGCACCTGACGTACGGCGACACCAAGTCCACGTCGATCCCAGTCGCCGTGCCCGAGCTGGCGGACCGGACCGTGGTGCTGAACGGCGTCGCCAAGACGTACGCGATGACCGGCTGGCGAGTGGGCTGGATGGTCGGCCCGAAGGACGTCATCAAGGCCGCGACCAACCTGCAGTCGCACCAGACCTCGAACGTCTGCAACATCGCCCAGCGGGCCGCGATCGCCGCGCTGACCGGTGACCTGACGGCCGTCGAGGAGATGAAGGTCGCGTTCGACCGTCGCCGCAAGACGATGGTCCAGCTGCTGAACGAGATCCCCGGGGTCGAGTGCCCGACGCCGACCGGCGCCTTCTACGCGTACCCGTCGGTCAAGGGCGTGTTCGGCCGCGACATCAACGGCCGCACCGCGACCACCTCGACCGAGCTGGCCGAGATCATCCTGGAAGAGGCCGAGGTCGCGGTCGTGCCGGGCGAGGCCTTCGGTGCGCCGGGTTACCTCCGGTTGTCGTACGCCTTGGGTGACGAGGACCTGGCCGAGGGCGTCAACCGGATCGCCAAGCTGCTCGCCTGACAGCTTCTTTACCGGTGGTCACGGCGGGGCCTTTCCTGCCGTGACCACCGGTTTTCCGTTCCGGGCACTCGGTCGGTAACCTTCTGTAATGACGCAACGGGACCTGCGGCTGTTGCCGAAGACCCACCTGCACCTGCACTTCTCCGGCTCGATGCGGCACCTCACCCTCGTCGAGCTGGCGGACAAGCACGGGGTGCGGCTGCCGGACGCGCTGCGCACCGAGTGGCCGCCGTTGCTGTCCGCCGCCGACGAGCGCGGCTGGTTCCGGTTCCAGCGGCTGTACGACATCGCGCGGTCGGTGCTCCGGACCGAGGACGACGTACGGCGCTTGGTCCGCGAGGCCGCCGAGGATGACCGGGCCGACGGCTCCCGCTGGCTCGAGATCCAGGTCGATCCGTCGGGCTACGCGAACCGGTTCCACAACATCACCGAGTTCACCGACCTGGTGCTCGACGCGGCCCGCGACGCGAGCGCCTCGACGGGTATCTCCGTCCAGGTCGTGATCGCCGCGAACCGTACCCGCCATCCGCTCGACGCCCGCATCCTCGCGCGACTCGCCAGCCAGTACGTCGGCCGCGGCGTCGTCGGTTTCGGCCTCTCGAACGACGAGCGACGCGGTACGACGTCGGAGTTCGCCCCCGCCTTCCGAATCGCGCGCAATGCGGGTCTGCTCGCCGCTCCGCATGGTGGTGAGCTCTGCGGGCCGGCCACCGTCCGGACGTGTCTGGACGAGCTCGGCGCCCAGCGGATCGGCCATGGCGTGCGCGCTGCCGAAGACCCGGACCTGCTGGCTCGTCTCGTCGACGCCGAGGTGGCACTGGAAGTCTGCCCGGCGTCGAACGTCTCGCTCGGGGTGTATCGCTCGGCCGAGGAAGTGCCGTTGCGGCAGCTGTACGAAGCGGGCGCGCGAATCGCCCTTGGCGCGGACGACCCCTTGCTCTTTGGATCGAGGTTGGCCGAGCAGTACGAGACGGCCCGCTCGGTGCACGGCTTCACCGACGCCGAACTGGCCGACCTGGCCCGCTCGTCCGTCCTAGCCTCAACCGCGCCACCAGACGTCCAACACAACCTCCTCACCGAAATCAACACCTGGCTAGGCGTAACCGCCCCCCACCCCACCACCACCCCCCTCCCCACGCCCTAACCCCCGGGCTTCGGGCAGACGCCTGCGTACTGACTTCTCGTCGATTCGCCTTGTTTGGTTGCCCGCATCTGAACGGTTCCTTCTCGTCATCTGACGGCACTGGTATCAGCCCAACGGGCAACGAAACGAGGCGAATCGTCGAGGAGTCCGGCACATCGCCCACTCCGAAGGCACACCCCACCAGCCAGCACGTCACCTAGAGCAGCCGGTTTTCCACAGATCTCAAACTCATCGTGCACGCGATCGTGGCCGACGGCATCTTCTCTTTGCGTGGGTCAGAACGGCCCGCGGACCTTGGTCGACGACGGGAGGTGCGGCGTGGTTCGGGTGGAGTTGATGCGTGCGCGAAGGGGCAGCCCGGGGCAGCTCGGGGCAAGCTGGGGCAGACCGCTCTGGAGTGGGTTTTCCCTGCTGTCTAAGGGTGTTCACGCCAGTACTCTCAGCGCATGTCTGAGGTCAACGGGTTGCTCCGCGCTGCACGGGAGCGGACCCGGTCGCCGAGCGCGCCCGGGGAGAGCATGTCGCGTGCGGAGCTGGCGGACGCCGTGTGCGAGTGGTTGTGGCAGACCACCCAAACGCAGTACGAGCTGGACGGCCACTACATCGCGAAGCTCGAGCGGGGTGCCGTCCGTTGGCCGGGCGCCCCCTACCGAGCCGGCCTGCGCCATGTGCTGAAGGTTGCCTCCGACAACGAACTCGGCTTCATCCCGCCCGGTGCGGCACCGCCGATCGAGCCCGATCTCACCTCGTGCTCGACCATCGGTCTCGAGGACGACCTGGTCGACGCCGGTGACGAGTCGGTCTCGCTGCTGACCTTGGCCGAGGAGTCGAACCTCGGCGAACTGACGGTCGAGCAGATGCATGCCGACCTGCACCGGGTCGCTCAGACGTATCTGCGCGTGCCGACGAAGCCGTTGTTCCTGCGGACCCGTGGCATCCGCGATCGCGCGTTCAAGCTGCTCTCGGGGCGCCAGCAGCCCGCCCAAACACGCGATCTGTACGCCGCTGCCGGGTGGTCCCTCACCTTGCTGGCGTGGATGTCGGTGGACCTGGGCCGTCCGGATATCGCCGAAAGTCACACCCGGACGGCCTGGGCCTGCGCGGAGAGCGCGGACCATGACGACCTGCGCGCCTGGGTGCGGGCCGCCCAGCACACCGCGGCCTTCTGGCAGGACGACTTCGGCAAGGCGGCGGTCTTCGCCGCCGACGGCTTGCGCTTCGCCCGTGGTTCGTCGAAGACGTTCCTGGCGGCGGCACACGCGGTCGACCTCGCCCGGGCCGGACAGTTCGGTCCGGCCCGGCAGGCGCTCGAGCTGGCCAAGAGCGCGGAGTTCGAGGCCGGCACCAATGAGCTGGGCGGACCGTTGCTGTGTTCACCCGAACGAGCGGAGGCAATCTGGTCCGACGCCCATCTCTGGCTCGGCGAGGCCGCTGTGACCGCGGAGCACGCGGATCGCAGCGTCCGGTTGTTCGAGGCGGCCGCGCATGCCCAACGGAACTACGGCTCCGAGCGGATGGTCCGGCTCCAGCAGGTCAAAGCCCGCCTGGAGTTGGGCGAACTCGACGGCGCGGTGGAAGCGCTCGACGCAGTCCTGCCGACGGCACCGGAGTTCCGCGTCCGGCCGTTGATCCAGCGCATCAGCGAGGTGGCCGCCCAAACCCGGACACCCCGCTACCTCGGCGAAGCCAAGGCACGGGCCATGCACGAAACCATCCGCGAGTTCGTCCGCCGCCCCGCCACCACCCGCCCAACCCGCTAACCCGCTTCCCCACTTCGCCACTGTCCTGCTGTCCCGCTTCCCCGCTGTCCCGCTTCCCCGCTGTCCCGCTTCCCCGCTGTCCCGCTTCCCCGCTGTCCCGCGCTCACGGTCGGGCAGGCACCGTCTCCACCCCGTACGACACGCTGCGGCATTTGGACCACGTCCATGTGGTCCGCGCTCGTAGTTGTGGCTGCACCCGCCTAGAAGCCTGGCATTGATAGCGCACCCTTCTGCCCCTGGATGGCCCGATCTGCCCGCCGATCTGCCCTCCCGGAGCGGTGCGCAGTGAACAACGCTGAGTGACATTCCGACAGTCCCGAGACACAGTCCCGAGACGTAGTCCCTGAGGAAAGGCAGTTCCGAGGTGATGGGAAATTCGTGGGTCCTACTGGCCGCCTTCATCGCGACGGCCGCTCTCTATGCCTTCATCGTCCGCGCAGTCGACCGGGAGGTGCGAGATCGGTGAACGTGATGGAAGACGAGATCGGCCAACCCCGCCGGAGAGTGCGGGTCTGGTTCGGCGAGCACGTCATCGCCGAACACGTCGGCGCGGTCGCCATCGCCGACAGATGGGAGCAAATGATGCGCCGCCGCTTCGCCGGTCTCCGCGTGACAACTGAAGACCTCCCCACCAGATTCACCAACCACCAATAACCCAACCCACCAGTGGCGGCCAGTGGCGGCCGGCAACCTCGGGCCCCCACCACGACGACTGCCACGACGGCGATGACGATGTTTCCCCACCTCGGTGCCGACCACGAAGAACGTCGCCTTGATGTTCGGAATCGAGGTGAGGTGGGGCCTTGATCGGCCACTCCCTGCCGTGGCCCGGTGGCACAAGCGGACCTAGGATCGTTTCAACGCCGACGTGCAACCCGTAGCTGATCGGCAGCGTGCCCTCGTGCGCTGATCTCGCATACCGCGACCGGCTCAACCACAGGCCAACTGCTGCCGTTCACACCGCTGGCCCGCTGAAGTCGGCCGCGGGAGGCCTCCGGGTCGCCGAGTCGCTGCCGCGTTGAGGAAGGTGCTGATGTCTTTTCCCGTCAACAGCGAGGCACTGAGCCCCGACGAGACCGCTGCCAACGAGCTTCTCGCGCCTTTCGAGATTCAGATCGTCAGGCTCAGGGGCGAGTTCACGTTGCGCGGCAACCTGACCGGGCTTGAGGCCGCGTATCTGCACCCGGAGACCCTGGAGCAGATCCCCGCCTCGGTGGTCGACGAGATCACGGCATTCGGTGAGCGTCGCGAGCGACTCCTCGCCGAGTGTCTCGACGCGCACAACCACCCGAACGCCGCCTCAGCGGCGACCGCGATCGGCCAATCGGACGATCGCCGCCCGTCGGATCCGGCCGTCGCCCGCAATCCCGTCAGCGAGACGGACGCCAAGGTCGTCTATCCACCCGTACCGCCGGCCGAGGTCGTCGCCAAATGCACCGCCAAAGTGAACGCACACTACGGACTGCGCAACGAAGGCTCACTTCTCGACGTGCTTCACCGCGCCAAGGGACCAGACGCGAAGCTGTACGAATCGAAATAGCCCGCCGAGGTCAATCCCCGAGATGGAAGCCGACGACCGCTCGGCTTAGCCGGGACCGCTTGGCTTGGCTGGGCGGGCCGGCGGACGTCAAAGGGTGCAGTTGATGAGGACGGGTTCGTTGATGAGGGTGATGCCGAAGGCGCGGTGGACCTCGTCGCGGACGTGGCCGGCCAGGGCGAGGAGTTCCTTGGCGGTGGCGCCGCCGCGGTTGGTCATCGCCAGGGTGTGCTTGGTGGAGACGGCTGCGCGGCCGACGGTGTAGCCCTTGCCTACGCCCGCGTGTTCGATCAGCCAGGCGGCACTGGTCTTGACGCGTCCGTCCGGCATCGGCCATTGCGGTGCACCGGCGGGTACGTCTGCCGGTTCGGCCAGGATCGGGTTGGTGAAGAACGACCCTGCGCTCCAGGTGTCGTGGTCGGACTTGTCCAGCACCATGCCCTTGCCGCGCCGAAGGCCGAGAACGGCGTCGCGCACGTCCTGCAGCGGAACCCGCGCGCCGATTTCCACACCGAGGACTCGCGCCAGTTCGGCGTACTCCACCGGAGCCGAGAGATCGCCGAGTGGGAGTTGGAAGGTGACTTCGAGTACGACGTACCGGCTGGGCTCGGCTTTGAAACGGGAGGTGCGATAGGCGAAACCGCAGTCCGCCGCCGCGAAGGTCCGGACGGCGTTGTCGACGCGGTCCCAGACCCGGACGCGGGCGATCGACTTCTCGACCTCGTGTCCGTAAGCGCCGACGTTCTGGATCGGGGTCGAGCCGACCAGGCCGGGGATGCCCGACATGGATTCGAGTCCGACCCAGCCTTCGGCGATGGCCCGTTGGACGAAGGCGTCCCAGTCCTCGCCGGCGGCCACGGCCACGGTCGCCCCGGAGCAGGCGTCGGCGTCTTCGCGGACACCGCGGGTCGCGATCCGGATCACCGTGCCGCGGAATCCCTCGTCGCCGACGACCACGTTGCTGCCGCCCGAGAGCAGTAGCACCGGTTCCTTGGCGGCGTCGGCGGTGCGGACCGCCTCGATCAGGTCGGCCTCGGTCTCGACGGTGACCAGTCGGTCGGCCGGACCTCCGACCCGAAGGGTGGTGAGCTCGGCCAGCCGTACGTCATTCGTGGTCTGCATCGGTCAGGTCAGCCGCACCAGCGCGCGGGCCTGCCCGAGCACCTTCTCGTCGGCCGCGATCGCGGTGATGTCGATCCGGGCGGTACCGTCCTCGTTGATCGCTGCCACCTTCGCGCTGATCTCCAGGGTCGCGCCCTTGTCGTCATCGGGCACCACCACGGGCTTGGTGAAACGCACGCCGTACTCGATCAGCCGGCCGGGATCGCCGAGCCAGTCGGTCACGACCCGGGCCGCCGAGGCCATCGTCAGCATGCCGTGGGCGACCACGCCGGGCAGGCCGATCGCGCCGGCGAACCGGTCGCTGTAGTGGATCGGGTTGAAGTCGGCCGAGGCGCCGGCGTATCGGACCAGCGAGGCGCGGGTCAGTTGCACGGTCAACGGCGGCAACTCGGTACCGACCTCGATCTCGGTCAGCGGGGTGCTCATGCGTCGCCCTCCGGCGTGTGGAAGATGACCGCGGTGGTGGTCGCGAGTTCCTCACCGTCAGTGGTGGTCAGCACGGTCTCGGTCGTGACGACGTCCATGCCGCGAAGCTGGCGGTACGCCGTGAGCGTGCAGAGCGCGGCCACCTCGTCCCCCGCGCGAATCGGCCGCTTGTAGGCGAACTTCTGGTCGGCGTGCACGATCCGGTGCAACGCCAACCCGAGTACGGGGTCGGCCAGCATCAGGTTGAAGGCGCCCTGGCCGAGCGGGAAGGCGAAGGTGGGCGGGGCGATCGCGTCGTCGCCGCGATAGGCCGGGTTGGGGTCGCCAATCGCGTCGGCGAACTCGCGGATCTTCTCCCGGCCGACCAGGTAGGACTCGGGGGCCGGATAGGTTCGGCCGACCGCCGATGCGTCGATCGTCATGGCATGAACCCTACTGGCAGACTGACCAATGGCTCTTAGCGCGTGTGCCGCCTAACACCGCCTGACACCGCCTGAATCCCTTACTGGAAGGTAGCTGCGTGACGGCGTACGAAGACGCCCCCGCTGGAACAGTGGCCGCGTTGGCCCGCTTCGGGGCACGCTACGAGGTGCAGCTCGGTGAACCGGCTGGAGACGACTGGATCCGTGCGGATCGTCTACTCGTTCCGGACGGGCCTGAACTCACGGGATTGCTCAAGCATGAGTACGACGGTCGCGGCCATACCAGCGAGCACGCGACGGCGTTGAGCTTCATGGCCGTGTACGCCGGGCGTATCCCCGCAACGGCCCTCCTCCTCTGGGCACTCGAGGGAGTCGTCCTCGACGTCCGTCCCGTGAACCTCTGGGTCAAACCAGCCACAGACGCCGGGATCGAGGCCGTCGCGATCCGATCGCTAGAGCCACTCCCAGGCGGACTACCCGCCCTGTACGACGTAACGCTGGCGGGCCACCTACTGCCGTTGGCGGCCGAGCTGCACCGTCGTACCCGTGCTGGCCTTCGTCAACTGCGCGGCGGAGTTGCCTCAGGTACGGCGCTGGGGTTCTGCGCGGCGACGCGCGAGACCGTTTCGGCAGACCCGAAGGTGCTGGCGGAGAAATGGGCCGAGTTCATCGGCGGAGCGCCTGCCGGGCTCGACCGGCTGGGCGAGGTCACCACGGTCGACCGCGGCGGCCGGGACATCCTGGTCTACCTGCGGAACACGTGCTGTCTGTATTACTCGTGCGCGGCCGGCGGCGGGAAGTGCTGCTCGAGCTGCTGCCTCACGCCCCGGGATGATCGCCTCGCGGGCTACGCGGCCGGCTAACGCCGCGCGTCCGCAAAATAGCGAAGAGGCCGTCCCCGACTCGGGAACGGCCTCTCGCGAAAAGTTGCTGAGGTCAGCGGGTCTCGCGGTGCTCGGTGTGGTCGTTGCAGCGCGGGCAGAACTTCTTCAGCTCAAGACGATCCGGGTCGTTGCGCCGGTTCTTCTTGGTGATGTAGTTGCGCTCTTTGCACACCGTGCACGCCATGGTGATCTTCGGGCGGACGTCGCTTGCCTTGGCCATTGGTGTCTCTTCTAGTCAGGAGTGCGCAACTTGGGTGATCGCACTCTCGAAAGCACTGCGTTGGTGGGTAGCGGGGGCGGGAGTCGAACCCGCGACACCACGATTATGAGCCGTGTGCTCTAACCACCTGAGCTACCCCGCCAAGAGTTGTCCGTCGCGCCCGGCGGACCGGGCGAGACATCCTTCTCAGAGCCCCTTTACGGAATCGAACCGTAGACCTTCTCCTTACCATGGAGACGCTCTGCCGACTGAGCTAAAGGGGCGGGCCGAGGAGAGACACTACACGGCCTCCCGCCCAGGTGTGAAATCGGCTTCGATCACACCTGCCGGACGGCCGTTGCACCGCTCTTCCGACAGCGGAAGTCTACCCTGCCGAGAGGGGTGCTTCTGCCAATTTTCGGCGGCCTCGATCGGGGCCGATTTCGCCATCCGATCGGGACCGAATCGGCACGTATTACAACCTCATGGACGTTTCCGTGCATCGACTGGCATGACTTGGGTCACACGATTCGCACCCCCGATAACCACCGGCATGCCGCCTGACCGACCACGAAGAGCCCAACCGGGCTTAACCCAGAGTGAGCGAATTCGGGTCAGTTCGACGTTCAACAGTTTGATGCCGTCGTGACCTTCTCGTTATCGTCGAGGCCACCCCCTGGGGAAAACCCTGGGGGTAAGTCACGCCCCTCAATGCCCCTCCAGTGGAAGGTCCCCTCGTGTCCCCTCTCCGTGACGTGTCCGATCGCGCCACACCGCGATCCGTGGTTCGCACGGCGAACACGGCAGGCACCGCCAGGCGTTCACCCGCCAAACACCGTGTCACTCGGCGTAAGCAAGTCCGAGGTGCTCAGGTCATCGGCCTGACCGCCGCGTTGGCCGCCGCAGCCAGTGCAAGCACCGTCGGCGTCAGCAATGGCGCCTCCACCAACCAGGCCGACTCGATCCAACCCGAGGCGATCACCGCCGCCCGGATCGACCGGCGCGAGCTGGCCACCCGCGACGCCTCGCGATTCGCCCTGGCCGACTCGACTGCCCGCAAGCTCCAGGCCGCCGCTGAAATTCAGGCGAAGGCCCGCGCCGCCAAGCTGGCCGCGAACCGTTCTGCGACGGAGCGCCGGGTCGCGGCACTTGCTGCCGCGAAGAAGGCCTCCGCCGCCGCAGAGGCCAAGAAGCAGGCCCAGGCCGCTGCGGCCGCAAAGGCCCGTGCAGCTGCCCGTGCTGCAGCTGAGGCCGCCGCACCGAAGGCTTCACTGCCGACTACCGGCTACCGCATCACTGCGACGTTCGGCCAGGGCGGCAGCCGCTGGGCGCGCAACCACACCGGCCTGGACTTCGCCGCGCCGTACGGGACTCCCATCCGGTCGGTGCTGGCCGGCAAGGCCATCGCGGCCGAGTACGCCGGTGCGTACGGCCGTCAGGTGAAGGTCCGGCACAGCGACGGCACTGTCACGTCGTACTCGCACATGTCGGAGTTCACCGTGTCGGTCGGTGACAGCGTCAGCGCCGGCGAGCAGGTCGGCTCGATCGGTACCACCGGCAACACCACCGGCCCGCACCTGCACTTCGAGGTACTGCTGGGCGGCGAGACCCAGGTGAACCCGAAGCCGTGGCTCATCGACCACGGCGTCACGCCGTAGCTCAAGTCATTCCTCTAGCCCGGGTGAGCATTGCGCTCGCCCGGGCTAGATGAATTTTGCGAGGCTGTAGTCGTCGATGAGCTGGCCGTTGATGACGAACTCGGCCCGGGAATGGCCTTCGACCTCGTAGCCTTGGCGTTCGTACAACTTGCGGGCGGCGGTGTTGGTGGCGAACACGTTCAGGCAGATCTTGCGGCCGCCGCGGCGACGTACCTCGTCCTCAACGGCCTGCATCAGCGTCGAGCCGATGCCGAGACCGCGCGCCTCCGGCGAGACCGCGAGGCCGTGGACGGCGAAGACGCCGGCGCCCTCCTCGATGGGATAGCGCTCCACCAGCTTCGCGTAGCCGACGATCCGCTCGTCGTGGAGCGCGACCAGGTGATACTCCGGCTTGGACCTCTCGCTGAAGAACGAGTCCCGCTCGGGTGGCGTCAGCGAGGGAAACCCGGACTCCGGGCTCCACGCCGCCTGATCGAGGGCGAGCAGTTCGGCCTCATCCTCGAGCACGCCACGGCGAACGGTCACGTCCTGTCTCACGGCATCAGTCACGCCGTCCATCATCACCCGACTCCCCCGCCAACGCCCGCGCTTTTCGACGTACGGCGGATCAGGTGCGGGTGGTGCGTTGGTGGTGGCGGCGAGCCTTGAGGCGGTTGCCGCAGGTCGCCATCGAGCACCAGCGGCGCGAGTTGGCCCGGCTTCGGTCGAGCAGGAACAGGTTGCACTCGTCGTTCTCGCAGGGGCGAAGTCGGCCAGGCGCGAGCTCTTCCAATTCGGCCCAGGCCAGCACGCATCGCACAGCGAATTCGCCCGCCTTGCCGGGCTTGAGGTCCCACCGCACGACTTGACCGTCGATCGCCGGCGTACGCGAGGCGCCGGCCAGGAACGGCTGCAGCACCTCCGCCTTTTCACCGCGCACCACGGACGCGATGGCGTCCCGCACCGCTCGCGCCACGGCGGGCGTCGTACCGGCCGCACCCTGATCGTCGAGCCAGCCCTTAGCGGCCGCGTCATCCGCAAGGGCGTCCGCCTTGACCCCGTCGACGATCGGCGCGGTGTTGAGCAGGTCCAGCAACAGCTCGTCATCACGTCTAACCACATTGAGCATGTTGACAGGTTAGCACTCCGCAAGGTTGACTCTGTAACCACATAAACGTCTCAAAGGGGTTAGGCATGACAACGCATCACCGCGCCATCGAGGTCAACGGGCACGAGATCTTCTATCGGGAGGCGGGTGCCGCGGACGCGCCGGTGATCCTGCTGCTGCACGGATTCCCGACTAGCTCGCACATGTTCCGCAACCTGATCCCGCTGCTGGCGAAGTCGTACCGCGTGATCGCGCCGGACCACCTCGGCTTCGGCCAGTCCGCGATGCCCTCGGCGGACGAGTTCACCTACAACTTCGCCACCTTGGCCGAGCTGACGACCGTGTTCACCGAGGCGCTCGGCCTCTCGTCGTACGCCATGTACGTCCAGGACTTCGGCGCGCCGATCGGCTGGCGGATGGCGCTCGCGCATCCCGAACGCATCACCGCCGTGATCACGCAGAACGGCAACGCCTACGAGGACGGGCTGGTCGAGGAGATGTGGGCCGACGTCCACGCGTATGCCGCCGAGCAGTCGCCCGAGAACGAAGACGCGGCCGCGATGATGCAAAGCGCCGAACTGGTGAAATGGCAATACCTGCACGGCGTTCCGGACCCGTCGCTGGTCAGCCCGGACACGTGGACGCACGACCTGGCGCTACTGGCCCGGCCTGGGGCTGAGCGGGTTCAGCTCGACATCATTCGTTCGTACGTCGACAACTTCCGGCTCTACCCGAAGTTCCAGGAGTACTTCCGGACGAGCCAGGTCCCGCTGTTGGCGACCTGGGGCGAGAACGACGAGATCTTCCCGCCGGCCGGGGCGAAGGCCTTCGCGCGGGACCTGCCGGATGCGGAGATCCACCTGCTGCCGACCGGGCATTTCGCCCTCGAGACGCATGCCGCCGAGATCGCCGCGCTGATGCTGGAGTTCCTCGCGCGACGGCGTTGAAAGGGTTGACCTGGAGCGCGCTCCAGGTTGTTGGCTCCTGGTCATGACCGGATTGAACCTTGCACTGGGAGCGATGGAATTCGGCTCCCGTATTGACGAAAAGACCTCTTTCGCCCTGCTCGACCAGTACGTCGACGCGGGCGGCGAGTGGATCGACACGGCCGACTGCTACGCGTTCTGGCACGTCCCGAGTGGGCATGGCGGACAGAGCGAGGAGCTACTGGGCCGATGGTTCGCGCGCCGCCCCGGCGTACGGGAGCGGGTGAAACTCGCCACCAAGGTCGGCTGGGAGCCACTCCATCCCGGCGGCTATCCGACCTCCGTCGAATCGCTCGACCAGGCCGGTATCGCCAGTGCCTTGAGTACGTCGTTGCGCCGGCTCGGGGTGGACCACATCGACCTTTACTGGGCGCATCGCGACGACCGCTCGACGCCGTTGGAGGAGACGGTCGCGGCCTTCGGGCAGCACGTCGCTTCCGGTACGGTCGGCCGCCTCGGCCTGTCGAACTGGTCGCTCTGGCGGACCGAACGCGCTCGCGCTCTGGCCGTCGAGCTTGGTGTGGAGGTGCCGAGTTTCCTCCAGCTGAAGTACAGCTATGTGCACCCGCGGCCGTTCGTCGCCGACCAGTCGGGTCAGCACCGGTTCGGCTGGCTGACCGATGAGACGCTCGACTTCGCGACGGCCGATCCGAGCTGGAATTTGTGGGCCTACACGCCGTTGATGGCGGGCTCGTACGAACGCGACGACCGGCCGATGCCGCCCGAATACGACCACCCCGGTACGACGGCACGGCTCGAGGCCCTTGCCAAGGTCGCCGCCGAACTCGGTGTCAGCCGGTCGAGTGTCGTGGTGGCGTGGCTCATCGGCGGCTCGCCGGTGGTGCGGCCGATCGTTGGCGCGAGCAAGCCGGAACAGCTCGCGGCGTCGATCGAAGGCGCGCGTCTTGAGCTCCCGGTTGACGTACGCGCGGAGCTGGACACGCCGTGGTGACGCCTAGCTCGGTCGGCTAGTCCGTGGGGGTTTCGCGGGTGCTGTAGTAGGTGATTTTGTCGTCGAGGACGCCTAGGGCGGCGTTCATTCGGGCGATGTGGTCGAGCAGGGCGGTCCGGCGCTCGCGGAGGAATTCGACGCGGGTGGCCGGATTGCCTTCTGTCCGCAGCAGGCTGGTGAACCGTTGCAGGTCGCTGATCCCGAGGCCGGCATCGCGCAGGCAGCTGACCACGCCGATCCAGGCGATATCCCACTCGTTGTAGACGCGCCGGCCGCCGGGCAGGCGCTCGATCGGGCCGATCAGCTCTTCCTTCTCGTAGTAGCGCAGGGTGTCGATCGTGAGGCCGGTCAGCTCGGCCGCCGCGCTCGGGCTGTACCGGCCGTCCTCCGTCTTGATCTGGGTCATGCCCTGATCGTCGCACCCCGCACAAACTGTCGGTGGCCGATGTTTGGGTGGGTTTTCTGTCGGTGGCGGGTGTTTGGGTAGAGCGCAGGAGGTGGTGCGATGACCACGGTGGTGTTGCGGCCGGTCGAGGATGACGATGTCGAGATCTTTCACCAATACGAGTCGGATCCGGAGGCGTCGCGACGCGCGGCGTTCCCGGCGCGTGAGCATGACCGGTTCGTCGCGCATTTCGCGAAGATTCGGGTCGATCCGACCGTGACCCTGCGGACTGTGCTGGCCGACGGCGAGGTGGCGGGCAACATCGTCGAGTGGGAGCAGGACGGGCAGCATTGGCTCGGCTATTGGTTCGGCCGCGCCTTCTGGGGCCGGGGTGTTGGCACGGCGGCGCTGCGGCTCTTCCTGGACGAAGTGCGGGTCCGGCCGCTGTACGCCGATCCGGCCGAGCAGAACGTCGGCTCGGTTCGCCTGCTGGAGAAGGTCGGCTTCAAACAGGTGCCGCCGGAGGAGCAACCTCCACCGGACAACGGCATCACCCACATCCTGCTCGTGCTGGACGATTCCCCCTGAGCGGAATCCTCGCGACGACTTGGCGAGCCCTAGTGGCCGGCGATGCACCTGCTGTGACGCGAATGCGGTATGACGTGGTGAGGTAGAGCCTCGGACGACCGGAGGACTTGATGCGGATCAGCTCGCGGAATGCGCGGTTCCAGCAGTGGCAGGCGCTGCTGACCAACCGCAACAAGCGGCAGCGCGCGGGTGAGTTCCTGGTGCAGGGCGTCCGGCCGATCACGATCGCGGTAGACCAGGGCTGGCCGATCCGGGCATTGCTGTACGACGCGCAGCGCCCGCTGACCCGATGGGCCGAGGACATCCTGCACCGGGCCGGCGGTGAGCACGTGAGCATGTCCCGCGAACTGCTGGCCGAGCTCGGCGAGAAGGAAGAGGCCGCGCCCGAGCTCATCGCCGTACTGGAGATGCCGGCCGACGACCTGGACCGGATCGAGGTGCGGCACGACTTCCTCGGGTTGGTGTTCGACCGGCCTTCCGGCCCGGGCAACATCGGCTCGATCATCCGGTCGGCCGACGCGTTCGGCGCCGATGGGCTGATCGTGACTGGTCATGCCGCCGACGTGTACGACCCGCGCTCGGTGCGCGCCAGCACGGGATCACTCTTCGCTCTGCCGTCGGTGCGAGTGCCGTCGCAGCGCGAGGTGATGACCTGGATCGACCGCGAACGCGACCGCGGCAAGCCCGTGGTCGTAGTCGGTACGGACGAGAAGGGCGAGGCCGAGCTCTTCGACTTCGACCTGACCCGTCCGACCTTGCTGCTGATCGGCAACGAGACCTCGGGCCTGAGCGCTGCGTGGCGCGAGCTGGCGGACCACTTGATCAGCATCCCGATGACTGGCTCGGCGAGTTCGCTCAACGCGGCGAATGCCGCCACGACCGTGCTCTACGAGGCCCGCCGCCAACGCCTGCTAGCGGCCCGCCACTGAGATCGGCGCCCGCGGCCGACAAACGCGCTGGACTGGACGACGCGCGGCGGTCCGTCGTACGGACCGGTGTCAGCGGAACCACATCACGTTGCTGGTCAGCGGAAAGAGTCGGGCAAGGTCAGCTCTTCAGCGGCGTACACCTCCTCTAGTTCGGACGGCTCGTCTCGGGCGCAGGCGGCGGCGATGCGGTCGATCAGGTCGTCGTAGTCGGCACCGGTCTTGCCTTCGTACGAGTCGGTGATCCGGCCCCACTCGTCCCAGTTCAGCGGCTCCCACTTGTTCAACGCGGCGAGATCGCGGATGACGTTGCCGCGGATCTCACCCGGACCCCAGGCGTGGTCCGTACCGACTACGCCGAAGGTCATCCCGTCGGCCTTGCCCTCGCGGTACAACGCCCAGGCCTCACCCCCGGTAAGGAACTCGCCCGGCGCGAGATCGGCCGGCTCCGCCACATACCCGTGACCGAGGTGCTCCGCGTCGATCCGCACCCACCGCTCGCCGTCGTCGTACTCGACGATCCAGTGGTCGAAGTTCTTCTCGGGGTTGAAGTACGTCCCGAAGCCGGCCCTGGCGCGTGCCGGAATACCTCGCTCGCGCATCAGGGCCGTCGCGAGGGTGACGAAGTGCCGGCAGCAGCCGACCACCCGTTTCTCCTTGGGCCGCGGAATGGTCAGCGGTGTCGGATCGATGGCGGTCAGCGCGTCGACGATCGCGTTGACCGGACGCAGGTTCCGCTCGTCTATCCGGTCATCGGGCACCCCGGCGGGCGTCGCGTCGTACGGCTGGATGACCAGGCTCTGCACAGCCTGGCAGATCCCGACCGGATCGTCGGGAAGGCCTTGTGTCAAAGGGATCTGGCCGGGGTCGAAGGTGGTGAACGGCCCGGGCGTTCGATAGTCCAGCGTCATGATTTGATGCTAGACAGGCCCACCGACAAAAACCGGCCCTCAGCGCGTAAGGGCCGGTTTTTGCTTATTTTGCTAGGGTTTCAGCTCTCGCAGCCGATACCGTCGTTGTCGGCGTCGAACCCGTGCGGGTCCGTCCCCACCACAGTGAAGTTCCTTGCAGTGATATCTCCGCAGTCCAGATCCGGCGGAGGCGGCGGGATGCAGCGGCCCGGGTACGACGGATCGCAGTTAGGCGCCAGCATCCGCACGTACCAGGTACCGTTGGACGGACGGAAGACCGCTTGATCGGCACGCGCGTCGCCGCCATAGTTGCCCGGCTGCGGCTTGTCCCAGGTCGCGCCCCAACGGACCCACCCGATGGTCCGCATGTACCAAGTGCCGGTGGACGGGCGGAACACGACCAGTTCCGAACGGCTGTCGCCGCCGAAGTTGGCCGGCGAAGGTACGTCGCCGCTGGTGCCCCACGAGATGATGCCGGCACCGCGGAGGTACCACCGGCCGTTCGCCGGACGGAAGACGGCCACGTCGGCATGGCTGTCGCCGAAGTAATGCGACGGCACCGGTACGTCGCCGCGCTGACCCCACGCGACCGACGTACCGCCACGGATCCACCACTTGCCCGTCGCCGGCCGGAATACCGCCAGCTCGGCACGCGCGTTGCTGACGTAGTTGGCCGGCACCGGCACGTCGCCGTTGATGCCCCACTTGATCGCGCCGACGCCACGGATGTACCAGGTGCCCGTGGAGGGCCGGAAGACCGCGAGCTCGGCCCGGCCGTCGCCGTTGTAGTCCGCCGGGACCGGGATGTCCCCGCGGACGCCCCAGTTGATCGAGCCAAGGCCGCGGATGTGCCAGACCCCAGTGGACGGGCGCCAGACCGCGATATCGACGCGACTGTCGCCGACGTAGTTCCGCGCGACCGGAACGTCGCCGTTCACTCCCCACCGGACCGTCATCGTGACGACCTTGGTCGCCGCGGTTGTGCTGGTGATTGCTGGCTCGGCGGCCGCCGTGATGCCCGTGGCGGCCGACGCGAGCACGGTCAGGCCTATCGCCGTACTTCTGAAACGCATGCACTCCCCCTGGAGACTTCGATGGCCAGGTCGCCGGTATCCCCTCGTGGGCCCCCACCGGCACGACCACCGTGCCCGCTACATCGTCAGGGCGGCACAGCTGTTACAGATTGTCACCACTCGGCGGGTTGCCCGGGCCGATGCGTACCGAAGGTCCACTCGAATCCCTCGAGGTCGAGCACCCGGCAGCGGTAGTTCCCCCACTCGGTCAGCTCGGGCTTCCACACAGTGGTGGCGCCCGCGTCGACCGCCTGCGCATGGATCTTGTCGACCTGCGCCTCGTCGGGAAGCGTGAGGTAAGTCCCGAATCCGTACGTCTCCCCCTTCCGCGGCGGCCGCTCGTACCCCTCCTGATCGGTGAACACAACGATCGCCGCATCGCCGAGCCGCAACTCGCTATGCCCGACCGACCCATCCTCGACGTCGAATCGCATCGTCGTCTCAAACCCAAACGCCCGCCCCAGCCAATCAATGGCGGCAGACGCATCGCGGTAGCCAAAGTAGTTACTAATGGTGGTCGCGTTTTCAGTCATAGCAAGAGCATCCCGCCAGAAGAGGACAGTCTCTGACCTCTACTGAGACTCGTGCTCCACTTTCGGGATGATGCGGTGACTGGCCGCATTCGGAGGGGGAGAAATGCGACGTACGGACAAGGTCGCCGCGGTCATTGGGGTGACCATCTCGGTCTTGGTGTCCATCGGGCTGTGGCTCGGCTTTCGCGGCGGCGACGCGTTGGAGGCCGAAGGGGCCAATTCGCTATCGATGTTCGGGGTCGAGACTGGCGACGATGTCTACTTCCCCGTGAAAACGGTCCAGAACAACAGTCGCCAGATCATCACGCTCCTGGCCGTCGTGCCGGAGTCGCCGAGTCCTGGCCTCGAATTCGTCGACGCCAAGGTCTACGACTTCCACTCCGCGACTCGTACCTCCAAGGGCAAGTTCGCGCGGGACTGGGATCCGCGACCGCACCTGGTCGGCGAGGTCAGCGGCCGCCAACTCGTGCCGGAGCAGGCGTTGTCTGACCAGATCCTCATCCACCTCCGCGTCACGAGCGACCAACGCCCGCTCACCGTTGCCGCCGTGAAGGTCACGTATCGCCAGTACGGCCGAGTCCACACGCAGACGCTCAACACTGACGTGGAACTTCACTGAAGGCACTTGAGCTCTCGGTACGGTGGATCGGCATGGACCTCACCGAGCGTTTTGACTGGCAGGGGCGTCAGGTCGCGTGGACTCGCGCTGGATCAGGGCCGGCGGTGGTGATGTGCCACGGTACGCCGTTCTCCTCGCGACTTTGGCAACCGTTCGCGGAGACGTTGAGCCGCGACTTCACCGTCTATCTGTGGGACATGCCGGGGTACGGCGTCTCGTCGAAGCATGCCTCGCACGCGGTCGATTTCGGGACGCAGGCCGAGACGTTCGCGGCTCTACTGCAGCACTGGGAGTTGGACCGGCCGCACGTCATCGCCCACGACTTCGGCGGCACCGTCTCTCTGCGGGCCCACCTGGTCGGCGGCGTCCCGTACGCGTCGCTGATGCTCGTCGACGTGGTGGCCATCCCGCCAAGCGGCTCGCCGTTCTTCCGCTTCGTCCACGACAACCCGGACCTCCTCGGCGAACTACCGGCGTACATCCACGAGGCCATCGTCCGCACGTACATCCAAGGCGCCAGCCACCGAGGCCTCCGCGACGACGACCTGAACGCCCTAGTCGAACCGTGGACCGGCGACGTCGGCCAGCCAGCCTTCTACCGCCAAATCGCCCACTTCGACACGCGTTTCCTCGAAGAAAACGAGAAACTCCTCCCCCAACTCGACCTCCCCGTACACATCCTCTGGGGCACCGACGACACCTGGATCCCCCCGTCCATCGGCACCAAGCTCGCCTCCCTAATCCCCAACGCCACCCTCGACCTAATCCCCAACGCCGGCCACCTAATCCACCACGACGCCCCCATCCCCCTAACCGACACCCTCCGCACCTGGCTGACCACGGTGACCTCGTCCGACTAGGTTGATGTCGCCACGCATGTTGCCCACTCGGACGTTGCGACGCGAAAGGCCAGTCTGATGGGCGTGTTTCACGAAAGATCTCGTCACTGGATCATGGGCGCGGTGACGTGCACGATGCTGCTCGTCACCACAGCCTGCAGCGGCGGTCTGGGAGGGAATAGAGCGTCGAACGGTCCGGTGAGCGTCGGCAGTGAAGACGAGGTGAGTCATCTGTGCACGCCGGGCGTCCGGAGCTCCGACATCATGTACACCGCCAACAGCGTGCAGAATCGCGGAGATGAGGATGCCGTCCTCACGTCAGTGTCCTAGGTCGAGGCGGACGGCCTGGAGATCGCCGACGCCCTAGTCGTCCCGTACAGGCGAAACCCTGCCGATGGGACCTGGACACAGATGTCCGCGCCTCCCGAGTGGCCTCCACCCGCACGTGTGCTGACGGAGCCGGGCCTCGGCTGGTCCGAACGCCAGAACGCAGTGGGCGCGACTATCCCGGCACATACCGAGACAACCCCCACCCCGGACCCGGACCTGGTCCTCATGAACCTCGTATTGCACCTGCGCAGGCCGGACATGCAAAACCGCCCCTGGCCTGCGTTTCCGCAGGTCAGGGGCGGTTTTAGCTCCTGTGGCAGGTGCAGGGTTCGAACCTGCGTAGGCGTAAGCCGGCAGATTTACAGTCTGCTCCCTTTGGCCACTCGGGCAACCTGCCAGGGTGCTGCTGGCACTAGGACCAGCGGGAGAGACAATACAACAGAGAGCACCCCCGACAGCAAATCGAAAGGAAGTGCCCATGGCCTCGGAGTCCTCCTTCGACATCGTGAACAAGGTTGACCACCAGGAGGTGGACAACGCCGTGAACCAGGCGGCGAAGGAGATCAGCCAGCGGTTCGACTTCAAGAACGTCGACGCCGGCATCAAGTGGTCGGGTGACGCGATCGACATCCAGGCCAACACCGAGGAGCGGGCGAACGCCGTCCTGGATGTGTTGAAGGACAAGCTGGTCAAGCGCCAGATCTCCCTCAAGGGCGTGGAGTCCGAAGACCCGAAGCTGTCCGGCAAGATCTACAAGATCAACGTCACGATCAGCGCGGGCATCACCCAGGAGAACGCGAAGAAGATCTCCAAGCTGATCCGCGACGAGGGCCCTAAGGGCGTCAAGGCGCAGATCCAGGGCGAGGAGCTGCGCGTGTCCAGCAAGAGCCGGGACGACCTGCAGGAGGTCCAGGCGCTGATCAAGGGCCAGGACTACGACTTCGCCGTGCAGTTCGTGAACTACCGCTGATCACCCGGGATGTCGTACGGCCCGCCCGCCGTACGACGTCCCCGCCACAGTGGATGGGAGCGGGCTTGCGGTCGGCTGAGGAAATGCGGGATTACCTGGTCGGCCAGCTCGGCAAGGCCTTGCACCGTACGGGCGCGTTCGGCGGCGAGACGGCCTTCTGGTTCCTGTTCAACCACCTGGCCGCCCTCGAGGAGCGCGAGGCGGAGTGGGCCGCGCAGCGCAAGCGGTTCCCGGCCGGCGCTCCCGACGGTGTCGCCGGTGCGATGGCGAAGGTGTTGCCCGGTTGCGGGCTTGATGCGACGGCCTCGGTGTACGGCGAATTCGCGCGCGCCCTCGGCTGGCTGAAGACCCGTCGCAGACTGTCCGACAGCGAGTACGGCGATCTGCGGGACCGGGCCGTCGCGTGGTGTGACGAGGATCGGAGCTGGACCGAGTTCCACCAGGAATTCGGGCGGCCTTCGGTGACGTTCGGGCCGACCCAGTTTCGCTATGGCAAGACGTTCGCGTACGTGGGCGCCGAGTCGATGGTCGCGTTCCACTTCCGCGGCGGTGATCCCGAGCCGGTGCTACTGGCCGTCCGCGAAGGCGTCGATCGCTTCACCTTCACTCCGGAGGGGCGGCGTCCGGACTAGGCGTGGCGAAGCCAGACATTCGGCTCTCGATAGATCCCCCAGCCGGCGTCCACCTCTGGCCCGCGGGCCGCCGCGTACTCGCGTACGGCGGTGATGACGCGTCCGGCGTGCCCCTGGCCCTGCTCGTCGTTCCGGACAGCGGCGGCCATCAGTACGAAGGTGTCGGGCACTACGCCTGCCTCATGCTCGCCAACAGCCCGCGCAAGTGCGTCTGTGTATCCCCCGGGGAGATCGGCAACCGTAGCCGCCCAGGCGATCGGTACGTACGGCCGCTTCCTCGTCGAACTGGGGTGCAGCGGCGGTCGGTACAAGCTCGTACATGTCCTGGAGGTTAGACGTCTTCTAAAGCGACCGTGTTGCGGACGGCTCGAGGGGATGCGCCGAGTTCGCGGCGGCAAGCCTTGTTGAAGGCCTGTAGGTCGTTGATGCCGACGGACGCGGCTACGGCCGGTATGGACAGCGTGGACGACGTGAGGAGATGCCGCGCCCGGGTCATCCTGCGACGGCGTACGTAGGCCACCACGGTCATACCCGTCTCTGCCCGGAATAGCCGGGTGAGGTGGTTGTGGGAGATCCCGGCGACTCTGGCCAGCTCAGGTACGGCGAGCGGCCGTGCGAGGTTTGCCTCGATATGCGCGATAGCTGTCGCTACAGCGGCGTGCGACGACCCATCCGACGACGGCTCGGGTAATTGGGCCACGCGCCACAGTGCCGCCCAGACCTCGGCTACGACCCTGCGGGAGCCTCCCGGGGATGCACGGATCGCCTGGCGCAGGAGGTCGGACAAGACGGTGGACTCCACCCCTGCATCTTGGACGACTGGCACCATCACCGGATCGCCCGCGGACGACGTACGGAAGTGGGCGAACAGGTGTTCCGAGCGGCCGCGGTAGTCGAACGCGACCTGCACGCCGGGTGGCACCAGGCTCACCGAACCCGGGTGGACCGGATAGCTCTGGCCGTTGATCGTCAGGTCCGCGTGGTAGCCGTACACGTGGAACTGCCAGAGGTCGGGCAGGCGGAAGACGTCGCGCTGAGTCCAGACGCCGTGCACGCCGACGCCGGGGTTGACCAGCGCGGGCGGCTCCGCCAGGTGTAAGGCGACTCGCTCGACCATGGTGAAAAACTACCACTGATGGTGAGTCAGACCCACGCGAAAGAAGGCTGATCCGGATGAGACTGGTCGAGTAACAACCACTCCGGTCCTCCGGTTCAGAGGAGACACAATGCATCGCAAACACCTGCTCACCTCCGTGCAGATGGCGCATTTCGTGGCGAACGGCTCGTTCCGGATGGACGCTGTCGTACCGGCCGAGATGAACGCGCAGGCCATCGAGGTGCTCGACCAGGGCATTCCCGCGGTCCCGTACGGCACGCCGTTGGCGCAGACGTTCCCCGACGGTTCATTCGTGCAGAAGCTGGTCCAGCTGCCGGAGGTCGCCGGCGCCATCCACAGCCTGGTCGGGCCCGATCCGACCGTCGACCACCACGCCGTCCACATTCGTAAGGCCAACGAGGGCGAGGCGCAGAACCTGCACGCCGACGCGATCATCGACGTCCGGGAAGACGCCTTCGACGTACAGCTCATGTACTACCCGCAAGAGGTGACTCTGGAGATGGGTGGCACCTTGAGCGTTCCGGGCAGCCACCTGCGGCGTACGAACGAGTCGGACACCGGGAGGTATCAGAACCTCCGTGGCCAGACACGGCTGACCTGTCCGGCTGGAACCGTCGTATTCCTCCACCACGGCATCTGGCACGGCGGACGGCGCAACGACAGCGGGATCGACCGGTACATGTTCAAGATCCGGTTTAACCCCACTGTGCGTCAGGTCCGTCTCTGGAACACCGACGACCTGTACGACCCAGCAGTCGCCGAGGAGCTCGGTACGTACTTCCCCTGGTACGAGAACGCCACGGGCCGTCTGGAGCTCTACAACCGCGTGAAGTTGTGGCAGGCCCTGACCGGCGACGACACGTTCGACCCGGAGTACTGGGTTACGCGCGTCACGAACCAGCCGCGTCGCGTCGTCGCGCAGCGCAGCCTCAACCCGCACGCCGCCAAGGAGATGGCATGAGCCTCACTGCACCGCTTGAAACCCAGCAGGGCGTACAGATCCGTCAGCAGGTGCTGGTGCTCTACCTGGCCTCTTCCGCGCTAGACGCCCGGGTGATCGGTTGGTCGACGTACGACGGCACTGGCGCTACAACTCCTACTACGGGCGACAGCGACGTACCGCCGTACGAGACGGGTCTAGACGCTCTCAAGGACGGGTGGCGCCTCTTCCAGGCTGCGCAGCTTCTACCGCCGCAGCCCGGCCACGAGTACGACACGTCGTTCCTGAAGCACGAGTTCTTCTTCGAGAAGCTAGTGCAGCGGTAGAACGCACACAGGCTTCGGCCAGGTCAGCGGCGTCCCCGTTGCGGTAAGGACGCCACTGGCCTGGTCGACGGTGAAGAGCGCCACCACGTCGGCACGCTCGTTAGCCGCGTACAGGCTGGCCCCATCCTTGCCGAAGGCGAGGTGCCGTGGCCAGGCCCCACCCGAGCTGATCGTCTGAACCAGTTCGGCGGACAGACCGTCATCCGACAATGCGAACACCGCGATCGTGTCGTCGCCACGGTTCGACCCGTAGACGAAACGCCCGTCGGCCGAGATGAGCACCTCCGCCGGGAAGCTCTCGCCACTAGCGCCCTCGGGCCGAGTCGAGACCACCTGTACGGCGTCCAGCTTGCCGGGCGTGTAGGCGCACACCGTGAGCGTCGAGTCGAGCTCGTTGATGACGTACGCCGCGGCGCCGCCCGGGTGGAACACCAAATGGCGCGGGCCTGCCCCGGCGTGGACCGACAAGCTGCTGACCTCTTCGAGCCGACCGTCCTCGGTCAGCCGCGAGACGTACACCGTGTCGCTGCCGAGGTCGACGTCGAACGCGAACTCCCCCGCCGGGTCGAACGCGACCTGGTGCGCGTGCGGGCCTTCCTGCCGATCCGCGTTCGGCCCGGTGCCTTCGCGCTGCAGGGTCTGCGTAGCCGTACCGAGCGAGCCGTCGGCCTGGATCGGGTGAACCGCGACGGACCCCGAGCTGTAGTTCGCGGAGAGCAGGTATTGCCCGGACGGGTCGATCGCGAGGTGGCAGGGATGCGCGCCCTCGGTCGGCTGGTCGTTCAGGAATTCGAGCGCGCCGTCGGTCCCGATCGCGAAGGCACTCACGCGACCCTCGTCGAGCTCGTTCGTCGCGTAGAGGAACCGCCCGTCCGCCGACTTGGTCAGGAACGACGGGTCTGCCGTGGTCGCGACGACTTCGACGCCTTCCAGGGTCCCGAGAGCGATCCCGGTACCTCCGCCCGCTTGACTCGTGTAACTGCCGACGTAGATCCGCTCCGAGGTCATGCCGCATACCCTGCCATCCCACGCTGCTGCCAGCACCTGCAGTTCAGTATTCAGGCGACGTCTGAGCCGGTACGACCTACTCTCGTCGCCATGGACGTCCAGGCCTTCCTCCGTCGCATCGGTCTACCTCAGGCCGGTAGTCCCAGTGTCGAGGCGCTATTCCGGCTCTTCGCGGCGTACGTCGAGTCGGTCCCGTACGAGTCCGTCCAGTTCCAGCTGGGAGGCAGTACGCCGTTAGACCCGGTGGAGTCGGCCGAGCGGATCATTGCCGGCCAAACCGGCGGCTACTGCTTCCAGATCAATGGGGCGCTCTCGGCATTGCTAGAGGCCTTGGGTTACCAGGTGACTCGCCACCGAGGTGGAGCACATGTAGCCACTGGTAAGGCGCAGATCGACAGCAGCCATCTAGTCCTGACGGTGGCGGGTCTGCCGGATGACCCCGGTACGACGTGGTTCGTCGACGCTGGGCTCGGGGACGGGATTCACGAGCCTCTGCCGCTTAGGCCCGGGCAGTACGAGCAGAAGCCGTTCACGTTCGGACTGCGACCGTCGGAGGTCGTACCCGACGGGTGGCGGCTGGACCACGACGAGCTCGGCAGCATGATCGGGATGGACTTCGACAACACACCAGCCGTCATGGCCGACTTCGCCCAGCAGCACGCGCACCTGTCGGCATCGCCCGATTCACCGTTCGTACGGGTCTGTTCGGCCTTCATCCGCACACCCGACGACGTACACCTCCTGCGCGGTCTGTCCCTCAAGACGCCGACCACCGATGCCGTCGTACTCGAAACACCCACTGCCTGGTTCGGCACCCTTAAGGACCTCTTCCGCCTGCCGCTCGACCACCTCTCGGCCAATGACCGCGACACCCTCTGGCGCCGAGCGACCACCCAACACGAAGACTGGCTGGCGCAGACCGCATGATCGCCGACGAACAACGCATCGCCCTCGGTTGGCTCACCGTGGCCGAGGTCCTCGAGCTTGCCGAGACAGGGTCCGTCGTACTGGATCCGCACTCCCTGCTGATCGGACGCGAAGTCCAGCTCGGACGAGGCAACGTGTTCTACCCGAACGTCGTGATCGAGTGCGACGCCACCATGGTCAGAAGGGACCGACGAAGCGCGACACGCCGCGTCACAAGGGCCCGATGAACGGAAAGGCGACACGCCGGCAGCGGGCGGGAGCTAGCGGGCGAGGGTGAAGAGGGTGGCGGGGAGGAGGGAGAGGACGACGGTAGCGCCTAGGCAGGTGCCGATGACGGCGACCGCTGGGTTTTCGATGTTGACGTTGAAGGGGTCGTCGACGGGGAGGCGGAAGAGTTCGGTCACCCAGCGGAGGTAGACGGCCAGGCCGATCATGACGTTCAACGCCATCACGATGGCCAGCCAGATCAGGTTGGCGTCGATGACCGAGCCGAAGGCGGCGAGCTTGGTGAAGAGGCCCATCAGGCCCGGCGGGAGGCCCGCGAGGACGACCAGGAAGAGGATGAGGCTGGCGCCGAGGCCGGGCTCGGTACGGACCATGCCGCGGTAGTCCGTGAGGAGGCCCGCGGGACGGTGGCGCTGGACGACCGCGACGATGCCGAAGGCGCCGATGGTGACGATGACGTAGGCGGCCAAGTAGGCGACCACGGTTCGCGCGTCGCCGATCGCGAGTGGCGCGAGCACGAAGCCGGCTTGGCCGATCGAGGACCACGCGAGCAGGCGTACGGCCTCCACCTGGCGGAGGGCGGCCACGTTCCCGACGGTCATCGTGACCGCGGCGAGGATGGCCAGCGCGGTCCGCAGGCCCGACGAGCCTGAAGGCACTACGCCGCCGGTGACGAGGACGAGTAGGCCCGCGACGCCAGCCGACTTCGAGACGACGGCGAGGAAGGCGGTGACCTCGATCGGCGCACCGACGTACGTATCGGGAAGCCAGCCGTGGAACGGGACGGCCGCGATCTTGAAGCCGAACCCGACGATCACGAACAACCCGGCCGCGAGCGCGACTCGGTGCAAGTCCGGATCGAGGTCGAGCATGCGCGAACTCAAAGTCTGGAGATACAGCGACCCGGTCACGCCGTACAGGTAGGAGATGCCGAAGAGCATCACGGCCGTCGACAGCACCGACACCAGGAACGCCTTCATCGCGGCCTCGGATCCGCGGCGATCCCGGCGCAGCGCGACCAACGCGAAGCTCGGCAGCGAAACGACCTCGAGCGCGATCACCAAAGTGGCGAGATCCCGCGCACCGGCGAGCACGATGCCACCGCTCAGGGCACTCAGCAGGAGGAAGTGGTACTCACCTACGGGAATGGCCGAGTCGAGCAGCGCGTACGCCGAGAGGCTGATCACGCCCAGGCCGCCGCCGAGCAGCACCACCCAGAGGCCGACCGTCAACGGCTCGACCACCAGGCTGCACTCGGCCGGCCCTTCCACGGAGACCCGGCAGAACGCGGGCAGGAAGTCGTTGCGTTTGACCAGCGTGAATGCCAGCCCAAAGAAAACTGCGCCGACGCCCATCAAGCTGATCACGGCATGCTTGAGCTGCTTGTCGCGAGTGGTCCAGAAGGCGTCCACGAGCAGTACGGCGATCGCGGCGAGCACGAGCACCAGCGGTACGGTCGCCGCCTGCCAGTCGGTCCAGGTGATCGTCACGAGTAGTTCCAGTAGTCGAGGAGCAGGCCGGGCCAGACGCCGAGCAGAACGGTCAGGGCGATCAACGGCGCCCAGGTGATCAGCTCGATCCGGCTCACGTCGACGGCAAAGGCGGTGACCGGGTATTCGGCGGGATCACCCTGGCAGAGGTTCCGCACCAAGCGCAGGAAGTACGCGGAGGTGAGGACCGTGCCGAGGCCGGCGATCACCATCATCGTCAGGAACGTCCCGCGGGCCAGACCAGGACCGGGTTGATAGGCGCCGAAAAGCGCGAGCATCTCGCCCCAGAAGCCGGCCAGTCCCGGCAGGCCCAGACTCGCCAGCGACGCGAAGGTCAGCAGGGCGGCGATCCGTGGCAAGCGGGCATACAGCGCCCGGCCGATCGTGCGCAGATCGCTGGTGTCGTGCCGGTCCTTGATCGCGCCTGCCAGGAAGAACAGCAGGCCAGTGATCAGCCCGTGCGCGATATTCGCGAACAGCGCGCCGCTCAGGCCTTTCGGCGACATGGTCGCGATGCCCAAACCGATGAAGCCCATGTGCCCGACGCTGGAGTATGCGATGAGGCGTTTCAGGTCGGTCTGCGCGAGGCAGGCGAGTGAACCCGCGATGATCGCGACGGTCGAGAAGCCGGCCAGGTACGGCGCGATGGTGGCGGTCGCGTCGGGGAGGATCGGCTGCAGCATCCGGATTAGGCCGTAACTGCCCAGTTTCAGCAGCACGCCCGCGAGCAGAACCGAACCGACGGTCGGCGCCTTCGCGTGCGCGTCGGGAAGCCAGATGTGCAACGGCCAGAGCGGCATCTTCACCGCGAGACCGAGCGCGATCAGGACGGCCGCGAGCAGCGGTACGCCGGTGCCACCGGTGATCGGGCCGTCCATCAGCCAGACCAGGTCGAACGTGCCCGCCTCGCGGTAGACCAGCAGGAACCCGAGCAGCATCACCGCGGAACCGGCCACCGTCATCAGCACGAACGTGGTCGCGGCGCGACGCCGTCCGGCCGGATCGTGCTCGTCACCCCAGATGTCGATCACCAGCCACATCGGGATCAGCACGATCTCGAAGCAGACGAAGAACAGCACCAGGTCGAGGGCGGAGAACGTACCGATCACGCCGGCCTCGATCACCAGCAGCAACGCGATCAGCGAGCGCGTCCGACCGACGCGTGGAGTGATCCGCAATGAGTAGACGCAGCAGAGGAAGACGAGCAGAGCGGTTAGCGCGATGAGCGGGACCGAGATCGAGTCGACGCCGAGGTGGAAACGCACGTCCAGCGGCGGGATCCAGGGCGCGTTCGTCTCCGACCAAGAGAACTGCGAGGTATCCGCTGAGCCGCCCTTGCTCATCCCGGACCAAAGCACCCCCGAGCCGATCAAGGTCAGACCGGACACCACGGCTCCGAAGGCGGCCGCGATCCGATCGCCGATCGTCACGGGCAACGCCCACAGGATCAACGCGGCCAACAACGGCAGGCCGAGAATGACCAGCAATACCGTGCTCATGAGCCGATCACCCCCGCGAGAATCGCCAGCGCGACCACGCCGACCACGGCTCCGGTCAGATAGGTCTGCACGTTCCCGGTCTGCAGGAGGCGGAAGCCCTGGGAGGCCAACGTGCCCGTACGACCGAGGCCGCGCACATACGCACCGACGACGTCCTGGTCTCCGATAACGGTCAGTCGCGCGAGCAATCGCACCGGCGTCACGATCGCCTTCCCGTAGAACGAGTCCACGCCGAACTCACGCTCCAGCAGCTCCGGCCGCGGATCGGCGCCACGCTGCCACAGCGAGTACGCCGGCATGGCGCCGAGGATCGCCAGCACGATCGTCACCAGGGCTATCCCGAGGTTGAGGTGCAGCCCATCGACGTACCCGAGCACGATCGCGCCGAAGGCCAGCACCCCGAGCGGCACGAGCATCAGCAACGAGCCGTCCCGCAGGCCCGACGTGTCGGGATCGTCGAGATCGGCCATCGCCTCCTCGTCCTCGAAGGCGCCAAGCGCACCGGCGAGGGCGGGCGTCCGGAAGAACACCCACAACCAAAGGCGTACGCAATAGAAGGCGGTCAATACGGCGGTGACGCAGACCGAGACGAACACGAGCCAGCCAACGGCCGAGCCTTCCCGCGCGGTGTGCCAGGCGGCCTCGACGACGGCGTCCTTGGAGAAGAACCCGGCAAAGCCCGGTACGCCGGCAAGGGCCGCGAGGCCGATCGTCATCGTCACGAACGTGACCGGCATCGCCTTTCGCAGCGCACCGCGACGGGTGTAGCGCCGAAGGACGACGAGCGCGGCACTGCCGACTTGGTGCAGAAGCACACCCGCACAAAGGAAGAGCAACGCCTTGAACGCAGCATGCGTGAGCAGATGGAAAAGCGCTGCGTGGCGGCCGTCCTCCGACCCCAGGGAGAGCCCGGCGAACATGATGGCCAGCTGGCTCACGGTCGACCAGGCGAGCACGCGTTTGACCTCGACCGCGGCCGAGGCGCAGAGCGCGGCGAAGACCATCGTGATCGCGGCGACGATGGCCAGCACGGTGAAAGTCGTTTGAGCCGCCGCGAAAACGTCGTACAGGCGGGCGATCAGGAAGACGCCGGCCGCGACCATCGTGGCCGCGTGGATCAGCGCGCTGACGGGGCTCGGGCCGGGCATCGCGTCGGGCAGCCAGGTCTGGAGCGGCACCTGCGCGGACTTGCCGACTACGCCGACGAGCAGCAGCAACGTGCCGGCGGTCAACGCGCTCGGCGGGATCTCCTCAGGACGAAGCTCGCTGATGGTGAAGGTCTTGGCGGCGAAACCGAGCACGAAGATGCCGAAAAGGAAGCCGACATCGGCGAGCCGCGTCATCAGGAACGCCTTGACCGCGCCGGACCGGGCGTCGCGCCGCTCCCAGTAATGACCGATCAGCAGGTACGAGCAGACGCCCATCACCTCCCAGCCGATCAGCAGCAGGAACAGGCTGTCGGCGACCACGACGGTGACCATCGCGGCCGTGAAGAGCGTGACGAGCGCGGTGTACGACGCGATGCGCGGGCCGTGGTGCAGGTAGCCGATCGAGTAGACCTGGATGCAGAGGGCAACGACTCCGACGACCGCCAGCATGTACGCCGTGAGGTCGTCGGTGCGGACGGCGAAGGTGATGGTCTGGTCACCGGCGAGCGCTGTCGCGAACTCGTACTGCCCGGGCTCCGTGCCGGCGAGGATCGCGGCGACGACGATGACGGCCAACGAGAAGGCGATGCCGAAGACCCGCCAGGCGGTCGCGATCACCTGACCTCCTCGACCAGATCGCGAGCGCTGTCGGCATCGACGTGCCCGTGGCCGCGGAAGAGCAGCAGGATGATCGCCAGGCCCAGGCCGATCTCCGCTGCCGCGATGGTGATGACGAAAACGGCGAGCGTCTGACCGGTGGCCAGGCCGTCGAGGTGCCAGGCGTCGAAGGCAACCAGGTTGATGTTGACCGCGTTCAGCATCAGCTCGAACGCCATCAGCATGGTGATCGCGTTACGTCGCGCGAGCACGCCGTACACCCCGAGGCAGAACAGGACGACCGCCACCAACAGCGGGAGGATCAACGGCATCAGTCCTGCTCCTCCTGGTCTGACGCTGCAGTTGTGCGGCCGGGCCGTTGGGAGAGCACGATCGCGCCGACCAGGGCCGCGAGCAGTAGCACCGACAGGACTTCGAAGGGCAGCACCCAGGTTTGGAAGACGGCCGTGCCGATGGCCTTCGCCGAGCCCTCCGGCACCGTCTGGATCCGCTCGCCGCCGAACGCGAACACGACACCGGCGCCGAGCACGATCGCCAACCCGGTCGAGACCACGGCGGCGAAGGGGCTGCGGCCGCTGGTGATACCGGGCAGCGGATTGGTCGGCGCCTTGGTCAGCATCAGCGCGAACAGCACCAGTACGACGATGGCGCCGACATAAACCAGAATCTGGACCAGCGCGACGAACTCGGCCCGCAACGCACCGAAACAACCGGCCACGCCGCCGAGGGCGACCACCAGCCAGAGCGCGGCATGCACGATCCGGCGCGAGCTGACCACCATGACCGCGGCGAACAACGTCAGCAGCGCCGCGATGGCGAAGAGCACCGTGGTCACGCCTCGCCCCCGTCGATGGGCTGGGGCGCGGGCACGGTCCACATCCAGTCGCGCAGCCGGTCCTTCTCGTGGGTGAGGTTGCGCAGGTCGGTCTCGGCGTACTCGAACTCGGGTGACCAGAACAGCGCGTCGAACGGGCAGGCCTCGATACAGATGCCGCAGTACATGCAGAGCGAGAAGTCGATCGCGAACCGGTCCAGCACGTTCCGGCTGCGCTCGCGGGCCTGCTCACCGACCGACGGCGCGGTCTCGGTGTGCGAGTCGATGTAGATGCACCAGCTCGGGCACTCCCGCGCGCACAGCATGCAGGAGGTGCAGTTCTCCTCCATCAGCGCGATCACGCCCCGCGTCCGCGGCGGCAGCTCGGGCTGGACGTCCGGATACTGCTCGGTGACGGAACGGCGGGCGAGCGTCTTCGCCGTCACCTTGAGGCCGTCGATCAGTCCCTTACCTGGTACAGCCACGCCTCCTCCTCCGTCATCGCTATCTGAAACATGACACTAGTGGGTCAACAGCCCCGATGCGGCGATCAGGGCTGTTGACCCTCTGTTCAGCTGGCCAGTTTCGTCACCTGGGGACCGTCGACGGCCCAGTACCAGTCGTTGTCGCCATTGGTCAGAGTCCACGAGACCGTCATCCGGCTCGCGCCCGACGGCACGGCCACCTCGAGCCGCTCGGACTTCGCGATCACGTCACCGCCGTACGTCAGCACCGTCTGGGCGGCACCGCCGTCGAACGAGACCAGGACCGAGGCCTTCTCGTTGCCGCTCTTCAGGTAGTGCGAGCTGATCACGGCCTTGCCCGCACCCTGGACGTCGTACGCCGGTGAGGTCAATTTGCTGTTGAAGAAGCCGGTTCGGGTCTTGTCGGACCACTCGTCGGAGTCGGCGACAGCGAAGACCCCGCGCGCCCGGACGTTGCTCTCGCGCTGTTGACCGGCATGCGTTCGGGTCCAGAAGTCGTCCGTGGTGAAGGACCAGCCACGCCATTCGCGCATGCCGCCCGTGCCCATCGCGGAGTTGTCGATACCCCAACCGGCCGGCGTCGTCTGGGACCAGCCGAGCACGTCCGCCGGGATGCCGGTCTCGTCAACGCGCGGCTGAAGCGTAACGGCGTCGAACGGATCGCTGGACGCCGTACCGATCGGCCGGCCATCCAGCTCAGCGGCCGTGATGCCGAACTTCGCGAGCACGGTCGGCGCGATGTCGACGTTCTTGACCGCTCCCCCGACGGCCTTCGCGCTGCTGATGACGTACGACGCGCGCTCGGCCGGCGTATTGCCGCCATGCCCGCCCGCGTCGGTATGGCCGTGGTCCGAGGTGACCAGGAACGTCCACTCCTCGTCGGCGTACGTCGGCCGCGCCTTGACCGCCGCGAGCAGTCCGCCGATGTGCCGGTCGGTCTGCTCGAGCGCCTTCCGGTAGCAGGCACCGGCCGCGCCACAGCTGTGCCCGGCGATATCGACATCACCGAAGTACACGAACGACGCGTCCGGGCCGGTGTCCTTGAGATAGGCGGCGGCCTCGGCACCGATCCGCGCGTCGGCCTGCGCCCAGCCGAGGGCGTCACCGTCGAGCGTGACCTTGCGCTGGACCTCGTCGGAGAAGATCGCCTGACCCGCGCTGTTCGTGGTCAACGGCGTCCAGTCCGCGATGGCGTACGTCGAGAGCGCGGGTTTGGCGCGTTCCAGCCGGGTGAGGAAGTCGGGATAGCGGGACAGGTCGGTCGACGTACCCCAGCTGTTGCTCTTCACCTTGTGCTTGTCCGGCCAGACCCCGGTCGCGTTCGTCGCCCAGCCGGGGCCGGACAGCGTCGGTGCGAATGGTTGGGCGTAGAGACTGGTCCGGGTTGCCTGGCCGGACGCGATCAGACCTTTCAGGGCAGGGGTGTCGAAGGCCTGGATCTTCGACAACATGGCGCCGTCGATGCCGATCACCACCACCTTCGGGGTCTTCGCGGCTGGGCTGGACCAGCTGGTTGGGACCGCGATGGTGGCGGCAGTCAGGGTGGCCAGGGCGAACAGGGCGGCGGATCTCTTCACGGCACTCCTCGGATCACGAGAGGCTCGGTGAATTGGTCCGGACCAACCTGTCAAAGGCCGGGCTTAAGGGTCAACGGCCTGGCGGTGAACTCTCAGCTGCAATCCCACTTCGGGCCGGGTCAAGACGGCGGCAAGGGAGAGGGAGGGCTAGAGGGCGACGATGATGCCGGTTAGGGCGAGTTGGAGGAGGGCGACGGGGACCAGGCCTTGCCAGGCGAGGCGTTGGAGTTGGTCGGCGCGGAGGCGGGGGTAGGCGACGCGGATCCAGATGACGAGGACCGAGACGGCTCCGACCTTGAGCAACGTCCACAACCAGCCGAGCGAGTCGGGCCCGGGACCGGCCCAGCCGCCGAGGAAGAGGACGGTGGTCAGACCGGCCAGCACCACGATGCCGGCGTACTCCGCGAGCAGGAACATCGCGAACCGCAATCCGGTGTACTCCGTGTAGGGCCCGAAGATCACCTCGGAATCCGCCACCGGCATATCGAACGGCGGCCGCTGCAACTCCGCCAAACCCGCCACGAAGAAGACGAACAACGCAGGCAGCTGCCACAACAACCACCACGGATTCCAGGCCTCCGCGATACCCGTGAGGCTCAGCGTCCCGGCGGCGACGGCCACGCTCGCGGCCGACAACACGAACGGCAGCTCGTAACTCATCAGCTGCGCCGCGACCCGGAGACCACCGAGCAGGCTGTACTTGTTGCCGCTGGCCCAGCCCGCCATCAGCGAACCGAGCACGCCGATGCTCATCACCGCGAGCACGAAGAACAGACCCGAATCGAGGTCGGCCGCGACGATGCCGGGCATCACCGGGATGGCGGCGAGGGCGGCCATGTACGGCAGGATCGCGACGACCGGCGCCCACTCGAAGACGTGCTTGTCGGCGGCGGCCGGGGTGACGCTCTCCTTCTGCACGAACTTCACGCCGTCCGCGACGAGCTGGGCCCAGCCGTGGAAACCGCCCGCGTACATCGGGCCGAGGCGTGACTGCATATGCGCCATCACCTTGTGTTCGGTCTGCCCGACCACCAGTGGCAACACCAGGAACGCGACGATCACGCCGACCACCCGCAGCAGGAACTCCAGCACGCCGATCAGCTCCATGCGGCAGAGCCTAACGGTTCCCGCTTGACCTCAACCTTTGTTGAGGCACGAGTGTTGGCGCGGAGGCGGACGACCGCCTCACGACGATCGACTGGAAGGTTCTTCGATGAACGGGAAACGCACCATCCTGGTAACCGGCGCCACCGGCAACGTCGGCCGGCACGTGGTCGACGGCCTGCTCGCGAACGGCGTACAGGTGCGAGCCCTGGTCCGCAATCCAAGCCTCGCGGGTCTGCCGCCCGGGGTCGAGCTGGTGCCGGGTGACCTGACCGATGCGGAATCTGTTTCGGCGGTGGTCGAGGGGACGGACGGCACCTTCCTCCTCTGGCCGTTCTATTCGCCAGACGGTGTGGAGAAGGTGGTCGAACGGCTCACGGGCCATGTCGTCTACCTGTCTGCCACTGCGGTAAAGGACGACCAGCCTGCCGAAGCCAATGGCGTCTGGGGCGCGATCGAGGAGCTGCTACGAAAGGCCGGTCTGGAGTGGACCTTCGTGCGCGCCGGCGGTTTCGCCACCAACACGCTCGAGTGGGCCGCACAGACCCTGCTCGGCGATGAGGTCCGGCTGCCGTACGCCGAAGCCGGCCGCTCGCTCATCCACGAGCGGGACATCGCCGCGGTCGCGGTTCGCGCTCTGCTGGACCGGCGGGTCGGCGAGAAGTTCGAGCTCACCGGGCCGGAGACGCTGACCCAGCGCGAGCAGATCCGGATCATCGGCGAGGTCATCGACCGTCCGCTGCAGGTGGTGGACGTCGCTCCCGAGGACGCGCGCGCCGAGCTGGTGGAAAAGCTGGGCGAGGTATTCGCCGACGCCGCGATGCCGTACTGGGCGTCCTTGGTCGACTCCCCCGAGCCCGCGCTCATCACAGTCGCGGACGTCCTCGGCCGCCCCGCCCTCACCTACCGCGAGTGGGCGCAGGAGCACGCCGAGGCCTTCCGCCCGCTGACGACAACGCAGGCGGCCGACCGGTAGGCATCCAGGTCGGACTGCACACGAAATGCCGATTTTGTGGACATCCCTCCCGCTTGTCGTGTCCGACCGTCGCGGGACCATCCATAGGGCGCCCACAACGAGGCACCTCGCGGGAGGGTTGTCCACAAATTGCGTATGCGGTGTGCAGGGCGGTCGGCCGCCTAGTCACTCTTACGAGTCGCCCTCGGTTGGCGGGGTCTCAGGGGGCGGGGGCGCTTCGGTGGTTTTGGCGGTACGGCGTTCGCCGGGTGCGCGTCGTTCGCCGGCCGTGCGGCGCGGGCGTGCGGGGGCGGCGGATGCCTGGGCTGCGGCCAGCGGGTCCGGGTCGGGGGAACCGGGTGGGCGAGGGCCCCAGTTTTCCGGGTCCGGGACACCGGGTGGCAGGGTTCGGCGGCGGCTTGGGGCGCCGGCTTTCTTTGCCGCTCGCGCGGGAGGTGCCGCATCAGTCGACGGCGTACCAGCCTCTGCAGCTGGGGCGGCCGGGGTCGGCGTGCCGGCTTCGGCGGCAGGGGCAGGTGCGGGAGGTGCCTCGGCGCGAGGGGCGGCTGCGGCGGGAGCGGGTGGGGTGGCGTGGTCGGATTCGCCGGGTTCTTTGGCGCCGGGCCAGGGTTTGGCTACGCGCGAGGCGAGGATGAACTCCTTGCGGAGGGGGTTGCCTTCGAAGCCGTCGGGTAGCAGCAGCGGGATGAGGTTCGGGTGGCCCTCGAAGTCGATGCCGAACATCTCGAACGTCTCGCGCTCATGCCAGTCCGCTCCCGCGTAGACCCCGGTGAGGGAGGCGAGGCGGGGCGTCGTACGGGGGATGAGGGTTCGGAGCAGCACGTGCTCGACGTGGAGGCCGCCCCAGAAGTCCGCGAGATGGGTGACGATGCGGAAGCCGTCGGCCAGCTCGTCCGAGGCGGTGAGGAAGTCGAAGAAGGTCAGCCCGACCTCGTCGCGGAGCAGCTCGTGCGCCCGGACCCACGACTCGACCGGCACATCCAGCGCTCCGGGGCCGAAGCTCTCCGCGGGGCTGGCCGTAATACCCGCTTCCGCGAGGACGGAGGTCGCCTGGGCGACGGCGTCGGCGGTCACTTCGGCAGCACCAGACCGCGGGTCAGCGCCTGGGGCGACGGCTCGTAGCGATCTTCGAGGTTCTGCCCGGCGATCTTCTCCTGCAGCTTGAGAATGCCCTGCAACAACGCCTCCGGGCGCGGCGGGCAGCCGGGCACGTAGACGTCCACCGGGATGATCTGGTCGACGCCCTTGGTCACGCAGTACGAATCCCAGTACGGACCGCCCGAGTTCGAGCAGGAGCCGAAGGAGATCACGTACTTCGGCTCGGGCATCTGGTCGTACAGCCGCTTGATCGCGGGCGCCATCTTGTCGGTCACCGTGCCGGAGACGACCATCAGATCGGCCTGCCGCGGACCGGGCGCGAACGGGATCACGCCGAGCCGGATGAAGTCGTGCCGGCCCATCGACGCCGCGATGAACTCGATCGCGCAACAGGCCAGGCCGAAGTTGAAGACCCACAACGAGTACTTGCGGCCCCAGTTCAGCAGGTAGCGGACCGGCGTCGGCGCGAGCCGGGCCAGTGCTCCGACCTGCGGCGGCCCAACGGTGGGCGTCGGCAGGTGGACCGCGCTGTCTGATGTCGGCACGACCAAAGCCTACCCGCGCCCACGCCCGCCCCACGGCTCAGCCCGAAACACCCGTGGGTCCGGCATCGGACAGGCCTGAAAGAGGCGGGTTAAGGCCACCCGCACCACCTTGACTTAGTGACGAGTGCGAACTTAGCGTGACTGAACAGGACTGAACAGGTTCATCCGGCCAGCCCACGGCAGGCCTGTTCCCGCGTCCTGTTCCAAGAGGAGACAAGCATGGTCGAGCAGCTGGTCCCGGAAACCACCGGGGCGCTGTCGGTTGAAACCAACGGTCTGAACGTCATCGACGATGCCGAGCGCAAGGGCCGCCCGCGAGATCTGTTCTGGCCGTGGTTCGGCGCGAACGTCTCCGTGCTCGGTCTCAGCTATGGCGCCTTCACCCTCGGCTTCGGGATCTCTTTCTGGCAGGCGGTTTTCGCCGGCCTGATCGGCGTGGTCTTCTCGTTCCTGCTCTGCGGCCTGGTCGCCCTCGCCGGTAAGCGCGGTTCGGCGCCGACGATGGTGCTCAGCCGGGCGGCGTTCGGTGTCCGCGGCAACAAACTGCCGTCGTTCATCTCCTGGGTGCTGACCGTCGGCTGGGAGACCGTGCTGACCATTCTCGCGACGTTGGCGACGGCAACGATCTTCGAGCGGCTCGGCTGGGGCGGTGGCGATGCCACCAAGCTGATCGCGCTGATCGTCGTCGGTGCGCTGGTCGTCCTCAGTGGTGTGCTCGGGTTCGACCTGATCATGCGACTGCAGACCATCATCACGGTGGTCACCGCCGTGCTCACCGTCGTGTACGTCGCGCTGGTGGCCGACACCATCAACTGGGACACCGTCTCGTCGATGCCGGCCGGTTCCACCCAGGCGGTGATCGGCGCGCTGATCTTCCTGATGACCGGTTTCGGTCTCGGCTGGGTCAACGCCGCCGCGGACTACTCGCGTTACCTGCCGCGCTCCTCGTCGTCCAAGGGCGTGGTCGGGTGGACGACGTTCGGTGCGGCCATCGCGCCGATCGTGCTGCTCTTCTTCGGTCTGCTGCTGGCCGGTTCGTCGGCGGACCTCAGCACAGCCATCGCTGCTGACCCGATCGGCGCACTCGCCGCGCTGCTGCCGACCTGGTTCCTGGTGCCGTTCGCGCTCGTCGCGATCCTCGGTCTCGTCGGTGGCGCTGTGCTGGACATCTACTCGTCCGGCCTCTCGCTGTTGTCGCTCGGCCTGAAGGCACCGCGCTGGGTGGCCGCGCTGATCGACGGCACCCTGATGATCATCGGCACCGTCTACATCGTCTTCTTCACGACGGACTTCATCTGGCAGTTCCAGGGCTTCCTGATCACGCTCGGCGTCCCGATCGCCTGCTGGTGCGGCATCATGCTCGCCGATATCGCCTCTCGCCGCGGCGACTACTCCGACACGGATCTCTACGACCCCCGAGGCCGGTACGGCGACATCAACTGGCTGCCGGTGCTCACCGTGGTCGGCGCCACCGCCATCGGCTGGGGCTTCGTGACCAACGCCGCGGCGCCCTGGCTCACCTGGCAGGGCTACTTCCTGGGCGTCATCGGCGGCAAGGAGGGCGCCTGGGCGTTCGCCAACATCGGCGTACTGCTCGCATTGGTCGCCGGTTTCCTCATCCAGTACTTCGCCGGCCGTAGCCGGGTCCGAGCACAGGAGAGTGTCAGCGCATGACCGAACAACAGGCACCGCTACTAGCGGTCATCGACATGCAGAGGATCTTCGCCGAGTCGGAGAGCCGTTGGGCCGTCCCAGGCTTCGACGACATCGTCGGTCCGATCCAGGAGCTTGTGACGTCTATGGCGCCTCGGGTGATCTTCACCCGGTTCATCGCGCCAGACCAGCCGCATGGTGCCTGGGAGAAGTACTACGAGGCTTGGCCGTTCGCACTTCAGCCACCCGACTCGTACGCGTACCAACTGGTTGACGGCTTAGGCGAAGGCCAACCGACTATCGACGCCACTACCTTCAGCAAGTGGGGATACGAACTTGCAGAGCAGGTAGGCGCTGGTAATCGTCTAGTCCTCGCAGGCGTCTCCACCGACTGCTGCGTGCTCTCGACGGCCCTAGCGGCAGTCGACGCCGGTGTACACGTGCAGGTCGTCGCGGACGCCTGTGCGGGTGTAGACGAGCGCAGCCACCGCAAGGCCCTCGACGTGATGAACCTGTACGCGCCGCTGCTCGAGGTGGTGACCGTCGCGGGCGTGCTGGAGCGCGACGGACTGGAGGTACAACACCAGTGATCCGTGGGGTCAGCCTCAAGCACGAGCGGATCGCCGCGATCCTGGCCAAGGAGATTCGCTCCGGCCAGGTCCGCAGTGGCGCGCAGTTGCCCGGTGAGGTGGAGCTGGCGCGACGGTTCGCCGTCAGCCGCAACACCGTCCGGGCCGCGCTGGCCGATCTGAACGAGGCCGGCCTGATCACCACCCGGACCGGTAAGGGGTCGTTCGTCCTGTTCGACGGGCGGCCCCTCGACGACCGGCTCGGTTGGGCGCACGCACTGGCGCAGCACGGCGTGAACACCCACGTGCGGGTACTGCGGCTGGCCCTGGAGAAGGACTTCGAGCTGTCCGAGCGGCTCCGGCTGGACTCCCCCGACGTGATCGTGATCGAGCGGGTCCGCGCGATCGTCGACGGTGCCGCGATCTCGATCGAGCGCAGCTGCATCCCCGCGGTAGACGGCCTGCGGGACGTGCCCGAACGAGGGCTCGACGACGACTCCATCACCGCCACCCTGAACAAGGTCGGCATCCACCTGCACCACGGTGAGCAACGCCTCCGCGGCCGGGCCATCGATGAGGGCGAGGCGGATCTCCTCGGCCGCGAGCCGGGCGAGTGGTTCCTGCACACCCGCCGGGTCAGCTGGACCGCCGACGAGCGCTTCGCCGAACAAGTGGACAGCCTGCTCGATCCGAACCACTTCGAGCTCTCCTTGAACTACAGCGAGGGCGAGTGAGCACCGATCGGGCCGCGGGAGCCCTGTACGGCCTGGCGATCGGCGACGCCCTCGGGATGCCGACCCAGTCGTTGCCGAGGGCCCTCATCGTCGAGCGGTACGGCGAGGTGCTGGACGGCTTCCACCCTGCACCCCCGGACCAGCCCCTGGCCGCCGGCCTGCCCGCGGGCGCGATCACCGATGACACCGAACAGGCCGTACTTCTGGCCGAACTGCTGGTGGCATCCGGCGGCCGGATCGACGGAACGGAGCTGGCCCAGCGCTTGCTCGCCTGGGAGAACTCGATGCGCGAGCGCGGTTCGCTCGACCTGCTCGGGCCGTCGACCAAACGCGCCATCACCGAACTGCTCGCCGGTACGGACATCACTGAGACCGGCCGATTCGGTACGACGAACGGCGCCGCGATGCGGATCGCGCCGGTCGGCATCGCGACGTCGTACGCCGATCTGCCGCGGTTGGTCGATCGCGTCGTCGAGGCGAGCGCCGCCACCCACAACACCGGTCTTGCCCTGGCCGGCGCCTCGGCGGTCGCGGCCGCAGTGAGCGCGGGCGTCGAAGGCGCGACCGTGCCCGAGGCCATCGCGGCCGGGATCGAGGCCGCCCGCCTCGGCGCCGAACGCGGCCGCTGGGTCGCCGGCGCGGACGTCGCCACCCGCATCGCCTGGGCCACCTCCGCTTTCGCCGCAACCTCTGACCTAACGAGCTCAGCCGGCGCAACGGCCTCTGACCAAACGGGCGGCCTTCCCCTGGGCCGCCCTTCCCCGGAGGGTGTCTCCCTGAACACCACTCCGGCGGACGGCGTCTCCCTGGACGCGCGTCCCTCGACCGGCACGGCACCTGGGCGCCCTCCCTGCCCAGGTGCCGTGTCGGCCTTCGTGTACGACCTGGTCGGCACCAGTCTCGCCACCCAGGAATCCGTGCCCGCGGCCTTCGCGATCCTCGCCGCCTATCCCGACGACCCCTGGCTGGTCTGCCGTTTGGCCGCGTCGGTCGGCGGCGACTGCGACACCATCGGCGCGATGGCCGGCGCGATCAGCGGCGCCTGCCACGGCGCCGAGGCCTTCCCGTCCGAGGCCCGCAAGACCGTTGCCGAGGTCAACAACCTGCGGCTTGACGACCTCGCCCGCGAGCTCCTGGCCCTGAGGTACTCGTGAAGCTGCTGCACCTCGGCAACGTGGTGATCGACCTCGTGCTGACCGTCGACGACCTGCCCGGCCGCGGTGGTGACGTGATCGCGAGCAGTACGGCGACCACGCCCGGCGGCGGGTTCAACGTGATGGCCGCGGCGGTCCGACTCGGCCTGCCGGTCGGGTATGGCGGCGCCCACGGCACGGGCCCCTTCGGCGACCTCGCCCGCACAGCCTTGGCCGAGGCTGGGATCGATGTGCTCCAGCCGATCAGCCCGGGCCTCGACACCGGATTCGTCGTCACCCTGGTCGAGGACGACGGCGAACGCACCTTCATCACCAGCCGTGGAGCCGAATCGACCCTCACGACGGCAGACCTAGACCGGGTGAAACCAGGCCCGGGCGAACTCGTCTACCTCTCGGGCTACGGACTGATGCACCCGTCCAACCGGGCCGCGCTCGTCCCCTGGCTCGGGCGGATCCCCGACGACGTCCAGGTGTACGTCGACCCCGGGCCGCTCGGCCACCAGGTCCCCCCGGACGACCTGGCCGTCGTACTGGCTCGTGCGGACTGGTGGAGCTGCAACGAGCGCGAGGCGTTCGACCTCACCGGGTTGGCCTCTGCCCATGAAGCGGCTCGCGCCCTCCTCGAACGCACCGGTCGCCAGGGTGTCGTCGTACGACTTGGTCCGCGCGGATGCCTCCTCGCCGTACGGGATGCCGAGCCCGAGCTCGTCCCCGGTTTCAAGGTCGAGGCGGTCGACCTCAACGGCGCGGGCGACGCCCACGCAGGCGCCTTCCTCGCCTCCCTCGCCGCCGGTCTCGCCCCCACCACCGCGGCCACCCGAGCCAACGCCGCCGCGGCCTTCGCCGTAACCCGCCGAGGCCCCGCCACCGCCCCCACCAGCACCGAACTGAACGCCTTCCTCACCACGTAAGGCTCGCCCGCCGAGCGCATGTTCTTTGCGTTCATTCGTCGCAATCCGCCCTCCAGCTCAGCGGGCCCGCACCGGCAGACGGTGGGCAGAGGGCGGATTGCGACGAATGAACGCAAAGAACGGTCTAAGGGTGGGCGTGCTGGTGGAATAGGGAGTTGTGCGGATGTGGGGGTGTACCTCAGGGGCGCAGAGTCGGGGCATCGACGACGAGCTTTCGGAGGATGCCATGTACGTCCACATCGACTTTGTACGAAGCGAGATCGCCTACCGGCAGGAACGTATTGCGCGCGATTTCCGCCGCGGTGGCTGGTTCACCCGCGAGCGCATTCCCAAGGCCGACGCACCGAGCACGCCGGCGCTGTCGGTAGTCAAGGCCGAGTCAGGTCCAGGTCGCGGTGTCGGGGTCGACTCCTCGCGAACGGGCGTTCGCGTTGATGATGCCGCGTAGCCAGGAGTTGAGGCCGGGTTCGATGGCGTTGTAGTAGGCCGCGTACCCGGGGTCGTTGACGTACGTCCGTCCCAGGCACACGTGCATCGAATGACTGCAGTCGAAGTACATGCCGATCGAGGCCCGGTGCCGCTCGGCGAGCGCGTTGCCCTCGGCGCTGCCCGGAGTGACGCCCGCGCGTTTTGCCGCAGCCAAGTCAGCGGTGAGGACCGAGGTGTTTTCCGCGATCTGCTGCCAGTCCTCGGCCGTCCTATGCGCCGAGCGCTCGGCGTACTGAGCCCACTGAGGCGTGTCACCCCAACGATCGTGAGCCTCGGCCACCCACGACGGCTGCCAGTCCGTGCCAAAGATCGCGACTTGCTCCTCAGCCGAGAGCAGGATCCCGGCGCTGGTGGCCTCGATCATGGGGTCGACGGCGTTGAGCATCCCTTGCAGGCGGGAGATGCGTTCGGCCAGTTGCTCGCGCTGTTGCCGCAGTGGCGCGGTCGCGTCGGGCGCCTCGGCGTCGAGCAGGTCACCGATGCCGTCCAGGGGCATGCCGAGTTCGCGGTAGATGAGGACTCTGTGGATGCGAGCGACATCGGCCGGCGAGTAGAGCCGGTAGCCGCTATGACTGCGCTCAGACGGACGGACGAGGCCGATCGCATCCCAGTGATGGAGCGTACGAACGGTCACGCCGACGAGCGCCGCCGTGGACCCGACAGTCATGCCATCGGGTGCCAGGGCGTCGTCGGACATGCCGTCCAGTCTGACAGGCCAGAGCCTCATGCCTCCGGGGCTTTGATGCCGACGGATTCGAGGTAGCGGGCGCTCTCAGCGTCTTGAGGGCGGGCGGCGGTCAGGATGACCCGGGCGTTCTCCGGGGTGACGATTTCCAAGTCCATCGTGTTCCACGGGGTCTGCCGTGGACCGGTGGTGCAGCCGGGCAGCAGCTCGGTGCAGGCGGCCGCGATCTCGTCGACCTGGCTCAGTACGCACGCAAAGCTCACCGTCATCGCCGGAACCTCGGCGGATCGGCCCGTCGGCACCAGAAGTACGTCCTGGAACGCCCAACGCCGAAGGTGGGTGACCCGCCCGGGGATCGTGAACAGGTCGATGAAGCCCAGCCCGCGAATCCAGAAGTCGGCGGACGCGGCCAGGTCGGACGTCGGCACGGTGACGAACATGGGCATGCCGTAGATGCCCTGATAGACCTCGGGCGGTACGGCGTCGAGTGCGGGCGGCGGAACGGGACTGATTTCGAACGCGGAGTAGTGATCTGCCATGCCCCCAACGGTGGAGCCTCACGCGACGTAAGAGTCAAGTCGGCGCGGGTATAGGGAGGGCTGATGGGCTGGATAGGGAGTTGTACTGATGTGCGGCTGATCCTCAGAACAGGAGATTAGGGGCATCGACAAGGAGTCGAGGCAACAATCGCCAGGAGGCGCACGATGTTCCCCACCACCCAGGTAGCCCAGGCCGAGATCTCCTACCGTCAGGAGCAGCTCGCCCGCTCTTACCGCCGTACGGCCAAGCACGCCGAGCCGCTCCATCGCCGGTTCCTACACCTGCGGGCCCGTCACAGCGCATGATCCCGGGCCCACGCCCACCACCCATCCACCCAACGCGACCGCCGGCCCACCAGCCGCGGTCGCGTTTCGCTTTTCCCGCCTGCTAGGGCGGCGGGTGTGCCGGGATAGGGAGGGTCTAGGGCGGTGGATAGGGAGTTGTTCCGATGTGGCGGAGGGCCTCAGACGAGCACTGTAGGGACATCGACAAGGAGTCGAGCAACACCAGCCAGGAGGCACACCAAATGATGTACACCACCACCCAGGCCGCTCGTGCGGAGATGGCCTACCGACAAGAGCGGATCACGCGGGAGTTCGCCCAGGCCGCAGCCTGGCGGCAGCGCCGTACCGAGGCCAAGGAGGCCCGGGCACAGCGGGCGGTCCAGGCCGCCGAGGCGCGGGTCGCCGAAGCAGCCCAGGCCGCGCACGCCACGGTCGACGTACCGGCTGCGACCGCCAAGGCGGCCAAGGTCGTGACGGCCCGGCCGCGGCACGCCCGGCACGGATTCCGACACACGCACGCCGCATGATCTCGCTGGACACCGCCCTCGATCGCTCGGACCCCCGCAAAGTGGGGACGACGACCGGGGGCGGTTCGGCGTCCGGACCAAAGCACCCCGGACCAAAGCACCCCGGACCAGCGCGCTCCGGACCAGCGCAAGACGTGACCAAGGTGGGCTGCCGTCGACTGGTGTCGGCGCCAGGGGCGAAGATGGACGACGTGCCCTGGACTTCGACACCTCTCGTCGGCCGCTCGACCGAGATGGCCACCCTGCTCACCGCCGTGGACGACGCACGTACCGGCCGGGCCGGCGCGCTGCTGCTCGCCGGTGACGCGGGTGTCGGCAAGACCCGCCTGCTGGACGAGGTGGCAACCGGTGCGCAGGAGCGAGGCTTCGGCGTACTCGTCGGCCATTGCACCAACTTCGGCGATGCCGAGCTGCCGTACCTGCCCTTCACCGAGATCTTCGGCCGGCTCGCGCAGGACCAGCCGGCGCTGGTCGAAGGTCTGCTCGCCGACTACCCGGCGATCGGGCGGTTGCTGCCGACGCACCGGCTGATCGGTGCCCCGGCCACCCCGCAGGACGCGCCGATCGATCGCGCGGCCCTGTTCGACGCGGTGCTCGGGGCGTTGACCGCGATCGCCGCCGCCGAACCGCTGCTGCTGGTGATCGAGGACGCGCACTGGGCCGACGACTCGACCCGCGACCTGATCGGATTCCTCTTCACCCGGCTCAGCTCGCAACGGATCGCCCTGCTGGTGTCGTACCGCAGTGACGACCTGCACCGGCGCCACCCGCTGCGCCGGGTCATCGGCGAGTGGTCCCGAATCCCCCGCGTCCACCGGCTGAACCTGCTGCCCCTCGACGCCGACGAGTCGCGCGCGTTGTTGTCCGCCCTGCTCACCGAGCCGTTGGCCGAGCGCGAGGTGCAGCGCATTCTCGACCGCGCGGGCGGCAACGCCTTCTTCACCGAGGAGCTGGTCGCCGCTTCGAGTCTGGGCGACCCCTGCGTCGTACCGCCCGAGCTGGCCGACCTGCTGCTGGTCCGCCTCGACGCGGTCTCCGAGGACGCTCGCCAGGTCGCGCGCGTCATCACCGTGGCCGGTCGCCGGGTGCCGCATACCCTGCTCAGCGCCGTCGCGGGAGTGCCCGAGCGCGAGCTGGAGACGGCCCTGCGCGAGCTGATCGACGCGCACGTGATCGAGCACCCGGGCGAATCCGGCTACTACTTCCGGCACGCCTTGCTGGCCGAGGCGGTGTACGACGATCTGCTGCCGGGCGAGCGCGTTCGCCTGCACGCGTCGTACGCGACGGCCCTGGAAGAGCAGACCGTGGCCGGTACGGCGGCGGAGCTCGCGCGGCACGCCACCCGATCGCATGATCTGGGTACGGCGTTCGAGGCGCGCGTCCGGGCCGGGGACGAGGCGATGTCGGTGGCCGCGCCGCAGGAGGCGATGAAGCATTACGAGATGGCGCTCGAGTTGTTGCCCAACGCAACGGCCGAGTCGACCGTCGACAAGATCTGGCTGATCTGCGCCGCCGCGAAGGCGGCCGCCTTGTCCGGGCAGCAGCCGCGCGCGCTGAAGCTGATGCGCAAGTCGCTGGCCGATCTGCCCACGGACGCGCCGGACCGGAGCCGGGCCCAGCTGCTCGTCACCTTCGGGACGGTCGCGCTGGAGATCGACCAGGACAACGAAGCGCACGAGGCCAGTACGCTCGCGATCCGGTTGACCAGCTCGGAGACGGACCGGCTCCGGGCCGAAGTGCTCGCGCTGCACGCCCGAACGACCTGGGCGATCGGCCGCGATATGGAGGCCGAACGCTGGGCGAACGAGGCCCTCGAGGTCGCCGCCCAGGCCGGTTACCAGGACGCCGCGAGCGATGCCGCGATCACGCTGGCCCATTTGCGCAGGCGGTCGGGCGATCCGGAGACGGCCATGCGTCAGCTCGAGGAGGCCGCCGTACAGGCTCGTCTCGCGGGTGACGCCGCGGCCGAGGTGCGCAGTCGATTCCTGCTCGGCGCCATCCGGTACGACCTTGGCGATCTGCTCAACGCACTGACGGCCTTCACCGCGGCGTACCAACGCGCGACCGAGCTCGGCCGGCACTGGGCCGTGTACGGGTTCGACGCCCGGCGGATGCTTGCCTTGACCCAGTTCACGTTGGGCCACTGGGATGCCGCTACCGCCACCGTCGCGGCGGTGGATTCGGCGCCGACCGTTGCCGAGGCGTCGCTCGTTTCGGTCAGCCTGGGCATTCGCGGTGGGCGGGGTGATACCGCCGTGGCGGCCGACCTGGAAGACCGCCGTAAGGCGTGGAGTCTGGACGTGATGGTGCCGATCGTTGGGATCGGGCCTGCCGTCGACGCGTACCTGCAGCTCGATCGGGCGGCTGACGCCGCGAAGATGCTCAAGGACACGACGGACCTCTGCGCCGAGGTCTTCCAGACGCCGTGGTTCATGGCCCGGGTCCGCTTCTGCAGCCTCGAGCTCCAGGTGCTCAGCCATCGCGTCGTCACCGAGACCGCGCGCGAGCAGTTGGTTGCCAAGGGCGCCGAGTTGGTCGAGCTGGGCCGGACGGTCGCGGAGAAGGGCCTGCCGCCGGGCCGGACGTTCGGGGTCGAGGGACAGGCCTGGCTGGCGCGGCTGGACGCGGAGTGGCATCGCCTCCGCTGGCTGGCGGGTATCGACGCGCCGACGGCGGAGCAGCTCGTCGCTTCATGGGAGCGGGCGGTCGAGGCCTTCGGCTATGGCTACGTCTTCGAGCAGGCCCGCTGCCGCGCCCACTTGTCCGAAGCGTTGCGGGCCGCGGGCCGGATCGCCGACGCCAACGAGCAGGTCGAGCTCGCGGCCGAGGTGGCTCGCCGGTTGGGGGCCAAGCCGCTGCTCGCGGAGCTGGGGAGTACGGACGCCAATACGGCTCTGACCGGGCGTGAGACCGAGGTGCTCGCGCTGCTGGCGGAGGGCCGGACCAACCGGCAGCTGGCGCGCGAGCTCTACATCAGCGAGAAGACGGTCAGCGTGCACGTCTCGAACATCCTCGCCAAGTTGGGCGTCCGCAGCCGGACCGAGGCGGCCGCCGTGGCCCGTCGTACCGGCCTGCTCTAAGCGCCTTCCACCACTCACCTACTTCTTAGTCACTTCTTACCGTACGAACATGTTCGTAACGAACATGTTCGTTATCGTGGATGGCATGAGCGAACCACGGAGCAGGCGAGAGCGGCCGGCCAAACCGGCCCTCTCGCGGGACGGGATCATCGCGACCGCCGTCGAACTGATGAATAGCGAAGGCCTGCAGCGGGTCACGATGCGACGGCTCGCGCAGGAGCTCGATACCGGGCCTGCCTCGCTGTATGTGTACGTCCGCAATACCGCCGAGTTGCATGCGGCCGTGCTCGACGAACTACTGATCCAGGTCGACCTCACCCCGGCCACGACCGCCGGCAAAGGCGCGGGCGATTGGGAGGACCGGGTGGTGCGAATCCTCACGTCGTACACGACGGTGTTGTTCAGCCACCCGGGGCTCGCACAGTCCGCCCTGGTGACCCGCCCATCCGGTCGGCGGTATCTCGCGCTGCTGGAGGCGCTGCTCGCGCTGCTGAGCGATGGCGGGGTCAAGCCGGCGCGGTCGGCGTGGCTGGTCGATCTGCTGCTGCTGTTCGGTACGGCGGCCGCGGCTGAGCAGGCGAGTCGCAGCCGGGCAGTCGATACGGCCGATCTGGATGACGCGCTGGCGGCAGCGATCAGTGGTGCGTCGCCCGCGACCTACCCGCAGGTGGCCGGGCTTGGTGCCGAGTTGCTTTCCGGGCCGGGGCCGGACCGGTTGGCCTGGGGATTCCGCGTGCTGCTCCGCGGCGTCACGCACACTCCGCGACCCGGGGAATCCACTTAGACAAACGACCGAACCAGGAGCTGGAGCCATGACCCACCACAACATCGCCATCATCGGAGCCGGCCTCGGCGGGCTGACCCTCGCCCGGGTTCTGCACACGCACGGGATCGAGGCCGCCGTATTCGAGCTCGACGCCTCACCGACGGCCCGGACGCAGGGCGGCATGCTCGATCTCCACGAGGAGACCGGCCAGGCCGCGCTCCGGGCCGCCGGTCTGTTCGAGGGATTCCGGGCACTCGTGCACGAAGGCGGGGACGCCATGCGCATCCTCGACAAATTCGCCACGGTGCAGCACGAGGACGAGAAGCACGACGGCACTCGTCCGGAGATCAGCCGCGGCGACCTGCGCGACCTGCTGCTCTCGAGCCTTCCGGACGGCATGATCCGCTGGGGCTCGAAGGTCGTCGCGGTCGAGCGGCGCAACGACCGGTTTGAGGTCGAGTTGGCCGACGGCAGCCGGTTCAGCGCGGATCTTCTGGTCGGAGCCGACGGCGCGTGGTCGAAGGTGCGCCCGCTGGTTTCCGCGGCCGAGCCGAGCTACTCCGGGCTGTCGTTCGTCGAGCTGAATCTGCTGGATGCCGCCAACCGCCATCCGGAGAGTCTGGCGCTGGCCGGCCACGGGATGATGTTCGCGCTCGGTGAGCAGAAGGGGTTCCTCTCCCACCTGGAGACCGACGGCAAGCTGCACGTGTACGTCGCTCTGCTGGCGCCGGCCGACTGGGCCGAGGGCGTCGAGACCAAGGCCGACGTACTAGCTCATTTCGAGGACTGGGACGAGAGCCTGCGCGCGCTCATCGCCGATGCCGACGGCCCGCTCGTGCTGCGTCCGATCCACGCCTTGCCGATCGGGCATCGCTGGGATCGGGTGCCGGGCGTGACGCTGCTCGGCGACGCGGCGCACCTGATGTCGCCGTTCGCCGGAGAGGGCGCGAATCTCGCCATGATCGACGGCGCCGAGCTCGCGGCCGCCATCGCCGCGAATCCGGGCGATCTCGATGCAGCGCTCACCACCTACGAACAGGCCCTGTTCCCCCGAAGTGAAGCCGCCGCGGCGCTGTCGGCCCTAGGCTTGGACCTCTGCTTCGCGCCAGACGCACCGACCGGCCTGGTCGAGATGATGGCCGGCTACCACGCGGCCTGAATCAGGTCAGTGGTGGCGGTGGCGGGCGGGCGGTGAGTGCGGAATCAGGCCGGCGGCGTGCCGACCGCGGCGCTGGGCCAGCTCGTCATCGCGGGCCTGGTCGATGCCGTCGACCAGCTGATCGAAAACCTGCGAGGCGTGGTGGAATTTCACCGCACAGATGATCGCGAACAGCAGGAGCAGACCTGCCGCCACCGGAACCCAGTAATGCCACGCCATCACATCTCCCCGTGTTCTCCCCGTTCCCCCGAGTGACAGCTTAACCATGATCTAACATGAATGCGAACACTCCGTGGCCTACCGTTACTCAACGCACACGAATGCTCGTATTTGTTGAGTCGGGCAATCACTCCGGGTGACGAGGCAACAATTGTCTCGTCGTTGCTCTGGGCAACCCATCGGCGCCGTTTGTCCGCAGGCGTGGCGTGCTGTTACATCAACGTGGTGAAGTCCTTCAGCGCGGAGCAGGTACGACGAGCCGTGCCGATGGCGGAGGCGGTTCGCGCCGTCCGGCAGGCGTTTCTCGATCTCCAGGCCGGCCATTTCGTGCTGCCGCCCCGGGAGGTCTTCGGCGACGGGCGGGTGCTGGTCATGTCGGCGTACCACTCGCCCACCCGGACGGCCGTGGTGAAGACGATCGGGATCGACCTCGATCGCGATCCCGCCGTCCAGGCGACCGTGGTCTGGACCGGTTCGCGCGGCCAGGTCGTCGCGGACGGCGCCACCCTCACCACCTTGCGAACCGGCGCGGTCGTCGGCGTCGCGACCGACTTGCTGGCCCGGCCGGGCGCGACCCGGCTCACGCTGATCGGAACGGGCGCCCAGGCCGCCGACCAGGTCCGCGCCGTACTCGCCGTCCGGCCGATCGAAGACGTCATCGTTGTCGGCCGGGACTTGACCCGCGCATCCACTTTGGCCGCCGTACTGGCGCATGAATATGCCGAGGTGCGATTCACCGCCGGTACGTCGATCGACCAGGCCATCTGCAACGCGGACGTGGTGTGCTGCGCGACGTCGTCGGCCACTCCGCTGTTCGAGTTGTCGGCCCTGCCCGAGCGGGTCCACGTGAACGCGATCGGCGCCTTCCGGCCGTCCATGTGCGAGCTTCCGCTTGAGCTGCTCGCGGACGCCTCGGTCGTGGTGGTCGACCAGCTCGAGGCCGTGCTGGCCGAATCGGGCGAGATCATCGACGCACTCGCGGCCGGCCTCCCGGTCGAACCCATCGAGCTTGGCGCCGCCCTTAACTCTCCACCTGCTCCCGGTGGACGGACCGTCTTCAAGTCGGTTGGTCTTGCCGCCCAGGATTGGGCCGTCGCGAGCCTGCTCGCCTGACCTCTGTTAGCTGGGATGCTTGGTAGTACCTATTGGAGGAGTTGCTGTGGGCGTGGCGCGCGGTACGACGGCAGTGGTGGCACTGGTGCTTGGTCTGACCTTGAGCGGCTGTGGTGAGAACACCCCGGCCATGCCCGACGTACCGGACGTGAGCGTGCCGAAGTTCGACATGCCGGAGATCCCGACCAAGCTGCCCGACGCGAACGTCGACGCGGACGCCGCGGCCAAGCTGCTCTGCGACGCCGGCAACGCGTACTTCAGCGCGAACGACGCCCAGCGCAAGGTGATCGAACCACCCCTGCGTCGCGCGATCGGTCATTACCGCAACAGCTCCGATGAGTCGGTCAAGAACCTCGCCATCGCCGCCGACGCCTTGGTCACTGCGAACAAGGCCACCCGCGAAGCCGCAGCGGCCGCCTTCCGCAAGCAGTGCGCCAAGCAGAACTAGCTTCTTTTTGCGGCCTGCGGCGCGGGCGTTAGGTCCAGGAGAGGACGCCCTTGCGCCAGGCGTACAACAGCCCGACCGCAACGAACGCCAGGAACACGAACATCTCCACCAGACTCGCCACCCCGAACCCGGCCAGCGCGAAAACCGTCGCCCAGGGGAACAGGTAGATCGCGTCCACCGCGAAGATCACGTAGAGATACGCGAACAAGTAGTACCGGATATGGGCCTGCGCCCACCCCTCCCCCACCGGGTCCACACCGGACTCGTAAGTGGTGAGCTTCTCCGGCGTCGCGTGGGTCACCGTCAACGCCTTGTTCAGCGCGAACGCCCCGACCAATCCCCCCAGGCCGAGCACGACCACAGCCGCGACCACCCCATACGCCTCCATACCCCCACCCTAATCGTCGGCTCGTTCGAAAGGCGTGGGTACGGACGCCACGATGACTGGTCGTTCCGGACTTGGCGACGAGTGGACTTGTTTTGCGCCCCTTCCATCCCCAGGAAAACCCATCTCACAGCCATACCCGGCCAAGGCAGGGGCGCAAAACAAGTCCACTCGTCGCCAAGTCAAAGTCGCGCGCGTCGTCGCCGGGGCCAAGGCGCGCCGCGTTGTCGCCAAGCCGAGGCGCGCGCGTTGTCGCCGAGTCCCAAGGCGTGCGGGTTGGGTGGTTAGTTGTTGCAGAGGACGTGGGTGTTGGTGGAGACGGAGGGGCCGTAGCCGGAGTTTTGGTCTTGGACTTGGAGGCGGGTTCGGGTGGAGCCGGCCAGGGGGCGGATGAGTTGGGTCTCGGATTCCTGGGGCTGGTCTACGGCGGCGATGACCTTGGTGCCGTTGAGCAGGGAGGTTCGGACCTTGCCGTCGGTGAGGTTGCCGAACCACGCGCTGATCCGGGTGCAGCCGCGGGTGTTGAGGTCGCCCCAGACGGTGCCGGCGCGGTCGGCGAGCAGGTCTGCCTCGGACAACTCGGGCACCTCGCTAGCCGGGATGACGTTGAACTCGGGATTGCCCGTGCCGCCGCGCGCCAGTAGCGGTCGCTTGAACACCCCGCGCCACACGAACTGCTGGAAAGACTTCGCCACCGAGGACCCCGCGCCGTACGGGAAGGCCGTAGGCGAGTAGAGGCGGTAGCTCAGGACGGAACCACCTACGCTCGCGTTGACCGTCACTGACGAACTGCTGCCGGAGTAGGTGCCGATGGTCTTCCAGGTACGGGTGGCGGCGACCCAGCGCTGGAGGTAGACCTTCGGGCCTGCGGGGTACGCCCGGCCGGTCACCTGCAGCCGGCCCTTGGTGTAGTCGGTGGTCTTGATCGTGTCGAGGATTACCTTGCGCAGGGTGGCCGGGTAGTAGATGGCGCTCGTGGAGGGCTTGTACGCCGTAGTGCCGGTGTAGACCGCGCGATAGTCGTACGCCGTCCGCTGGGTCACGTCGAACGCGAAGGGGCCGTTGCCGGTGGTGATGGTGCGCAGGGCGATCCACTTGTTCTGGTTGCGCGGACTGCGCTGGATGACGACCTTCTGCCCGGTGATTGCGACACCACCCGGACTGGTGCGCAGGTAGCCCGTTACCCGGACAGTGGCGCCGTACGACGCTGCTGTCGGGCCGGTCAGGCCTACGACGGTAGGAGCGGGCGCAGACACCGAGGCCGAAGCAGAGACCGGCAGCACCAGTAGTAACGCGCAGAGCAAGACAGCGGCAGCTCGAACAGCCGCGAAAGGGCGCTGGCCCATGGTGAAACTCCCTCGAGAACCGGTGGCACAACCCGGCCGTGACACAAATGGATCGGGCCAGCCTCCCCTTTGCGGCTCCGAATGGCAAGCGGTCGACTGCCCTCAGTAGTCGCGCAGGACTCGTCAAGGCGATCCGCGACATTCCGAGCCTTGGACGACGACGCTGCTTCTATTAGGGCGAACTAACATGAAAGGTACAGGGGAGGCAGCGGTGCGCCACCACCCAAAACGGCGTACTGATTTCCGCATGCACGACTTGGAGATGAACAGAAAAGTGACCATCGAGGTCAAGCAGCTAGACCGCGTGGTGATCCGTTTCGCCGGCGACTCCGGCGACGGCATGCAGCTCACAGGGGACCGCTTCACGGCGGAGACGGCATCGTTCGGCAACGACCTGTCGACGCTGCCCAACTTCCCAGCGGAGATCCGGGCACCTGCCGGAACGCTCCCGGGAGTTTCCTCGTTCCAGTTGCATTTCGCGGACCACGACATCCTCACACCCGGCGACGCGCCGGACGTGTTGATCGCGATGAATCCCGCCGCACTCAAGGCGAACCTGCGCGACGTCCCCCGCGGCGCCACGCTGATCGTCGATACCGCCGACTTCACCGCCCGCAACCTGAAGCGGATCGGGTACGACGCGAACCCGCTCGAGACGGGTGAGCTCGAGGCGTACCACGTCGTCCCGCTGAACCTGACCGGTATGACGATCGAGTCGGTCAAGGAGTTCGGTCTCAGCCGCAAGGACGCCTCCCGCGCGAAGAACATGTACGCGCTCGGCCTGGTGTCCTGGTTGTACCAGCGCCCGACCGAGTCGACGATCCAGTTCCTCAGCACGAAGTTCGCGAGCAAACCCGATATCCGGGACGCGAATATCGCCGCCTTCCGTGCCGGGTTCAACTTCGGCGAGACGGCCGAGGAGTTCTCCGTCCGGTATGAGGTGAAGCCGGCCAAGATGGCTCCGGGTACGTACCGGAACATCTCGGGCAACCTCGCGTTGGCGTACGGGCTGGCCGCGGGTGCGGATCGCGCCGGGCTGCCGCTGGTGCTCGGCGCCTACCCGATCACGCCCGCCTCTGACGTACTGCACGAGCTGAGCAAGCTCAAGCGGTTCGGCGTCACCACGATCCAGGCCGAGGACGAGATCGCGGCCGTGGGCGCCGCGCTCGGGGCGTCGTACGGCGGTGCGCTCGGTGTGAGCACGTCGTCCGGCCCGGGCATCAGCCTGAAGTCGGAGACGATCGGCCTCGGCATCATGCTCGAGCTGCCACTGGTCGTCTGCGACATCCAACGCGCCGGTCCAAGCACCGGAATGCCGACCAAGACCGAGCAGGCCGACCTGCTGCAGGTGATGTTCGGGCGGAACGGCGAGGCGCCGTTGCCGGTGCTGGCCGCTCAATCGCCCGCGGACTGCTTCGACGTGGCGGTCGAGGCCATCCGGATCGCGATCACCTACCGGACGCCGGTGATGGTGCTGACCGACGGCTACCTGGCCAACGGCTCCGAGCCGTGGAAGGTGCCGACGATCGCGGACGTGCCGGCCATCGAGCCGAACTTCGCGACCGAGCTCAACGGGACGGACGCGCAGGGCAAGCCGGTCTTCCTGCCGTACCTGCGTGATCCCGAGACGCTGGCCCGCGCCTGGGCAATTCCCGGTACGGCCGGGCTCGACCACCGCATCGGCGGCGTCGAGAAGGAGGACAAGACCGGCAACATCTCGTATGACCCGGCCAACCACGACCTGATGGTCCGGACCCGCCAGGCCAAGGTCGACGGCGTCAAGGTGCCGCCGCTGACGGTCGACGACCCGGGCGACGCGGCGAAGGTGCTGGTGCTCGGCTGGGGTTCGACGTACGGGCCGATCGGCGCGGGTGTGCGCCGGGTCCGCAAGGTCGGCGGCAAGGTCGCGCAGGCACACCTGCGTCACCTCAACCCCTTCCCGGCCAACCTCGGCGAGGTGCTGCGCAAGTACGACAAGGTGCTGGTGCCGGAGATGAACCTCGGCCAGCTGGCCCTGTTACTGCGAGGCAAGTACCTGGTGGACGTCGTCTCGTATGCCCAGGTCCGGGGCATGCCGCTGGGCGCCGCCGAACTGGCCGAGGTGATCGGCAATCTGGTCGAGGAGACCGAGGGCATCGACGACGACGCCCGCCACCTGGGTGAGGCCGCCGCCAACCTCAAACACGGAGAAGCGCTGAGCGTCGAACTGCACCAGTCGAAGGGAGCACGATGAGCACCGTCGACCTCGGCCTGCCGAATCTGCCGGGCGGGCTCCGCGGAGTGCCGGCAGCGACCGAGCCACAGAACCGCAAGGAGTACGTCTCCGACCAGGAGGTTCGCTGGTGCCCGGGGTGTGGCGACTACGCCGTGCTCGCGGCGTTCCAGGGGTTCCTGCCGGAGCTCGGGATCAAGCGCGAGAACGTCGCGATGGTGTCGGGTATCGGCTGCTCCTCCCGTTTCCCGTACTACCTCTCGACGTACGGCATGCACTCGATCCACGGGCGTGCGCCGGCCATCGCGACGGGTCTGGCCGTGGCCCGGCCGGACCTCAGCGTCTGGGTCGTGACCGGTGACGGCGACGCGTTGTCGATCGGCGGCAACCACCTGATCCACACGCTGCGGCGCAACGTGAACATGAAGATCCTGCTGTTCAACAACCGGATCTACGGCCTGACCAAGGGCCAGTACTCCCCCACCTCCGAGCCGGGCAAGGTCACGAAGTCGACGCCGATGGGCTCGGTGGACAATCCGTTCAACCCGGTCTCGCTGGCGCTCGGCGCGGAGGCGACCTTCGTCGCGCGAACCGTCGACTCCGACCGCAAGCACCTCACCGACGTGCTGCGGCAGGCGGCAGCCCACCGGGGGACGGCGTTCGTGGAGATCTACCAGAACTGCCCGATCTTCAACGACCACGCCTTCGACGCCATCAAGAACGCCGACACCCGCGAAGACGCGATCATCCCGCTGGTGCACGGCGAGCCGATCCGCTTCGGCACCGACAACCGCCTCGGCGTGGTCCGCGAGGGCTTCGCGTCCCTCGCGGTCAAGGAGATCGCCTCACTGCCGAACGGCGAGGCCGACCTGGTCGTGCACGACGCGCACATCGAGGACCCGGCCTACGCGTTCGCGCTGTCACGGCTGACCGATGGCGGGGTGCTGCACCAGGCACCGATCGGCGTCTTCCGGTCCGTCGCCAAGCCGGCGTACGACGATCTCGTCCGCGAGCAGGTCGACACGGCGCGCGGTGAAACGCAGGCGGAGCTCCAGTCGCTGATCAACGGCTCGGACACTTGGAGCATCGACTAGGAAACGCGGTCACCCGGGCCTGAAACAGCCCGGGTGACCCGACTAGACCTTGGCCCGGTTGCGGCGGTCCATCAGGCCGGACGTGAGGGCCAGGGCCAGACCGGCGACGGCCAGGGCGGCACCGACGCGGCTGGGCCATTCGTAGCCGTAGCCCGCGGCGAGTACGACGCTGCCGAGCCAGGCGCCGAGGGCGTTCGCGACGTTGAGGGTCGAGTGGTTCAGGGAGGCCGCGAGGGATTGGCCTTCGTGCGCCACGTCCATCAGCCGGGTCTGCAGGGCCGGGATCAGGATGCTCGCGCTGAACCCCATCGCGAACACAGCGACCAACGCGCCCGGTCGGCTCTGCGCCAGCCAGCCGAAGGTGCCGAGCACCACGGTCACCGCGACCAAGCCGCCGTACAGGCTGGGCATCAGCGCGCGATCGGCGAGCCGGCCGCCGAGCAGCGTGCCGCCGGTCATCCCGATGCCATAGACGGCCAGCACGATCGTCACCCCGGCCTCGCTGAACCCGGCCAGCTCGGTCATCGTCGGCGCGATATAGGAGTACGTCGCGAACATGCCGCCGAACCCGACCATGCCGATCAGCAGCGCCATCCAGACCTGCGGACGGGCGAGTGCGCTCAGCTCGCTGCGGACGTTCACATCCACGCCGACGGGCTGCGGCGGGATCCAGAACCAGACCGCCACGAGCGTGAGCAGCCCGAGTACGCCGACGGCGAGGAACGGCACCTGCCAGCCGAGCGCTTGCCCCAGCAAGGTCGTCAGCGGTACGCCGATGACGTTCGCGACCGGCAGGCCGACCATGATCATCGAGACCGCCCAGGCCCGCCGATTGACCGGCACCATCGAGGCGCCGACGACCGCGCCGATCCCGAAGAACGCCCCATGGGGCAGGCCGGAGAGGAACCGGGCCGCCATCAGCAGTTCGTAGCTGTTCGCGATGGCGGACGCGATATTGCCGAGGACGAAGACGGCCATCAGACCGAGCAGCAGGCGCTTCCGGCCGGTCCGGGCGCCGAGTGCGGCGATCAGCGGTGCGCCGACGACAACGCCGATCGCGTACGCCGAGACGATGTGCCCGGCGGTCGGGATGCTGATGTCGACGCCTGCCGCGATCTGCGGCAGCAGGCCCATCGTGACGAATTCGGTGGTGCCGATCGCGAAGCCGCCGGTCGCCAGCGCCAGCAGCGCCAACCCGAGATGCGGAGCGGCCGCCGTCCGCTTGTCAGGAGTCAACGAAGTCGTCACACGTGATTCTCTCATCCTGCTCTCGTCACCTATTGACCGAGATCGATCAAACTGGGGCAACCGTTTACCTAAGCGTCGCCGATGGGTCACTTGGGAGGTGAAGGCTGAACGGACTCGCTCACTGGAGGAAACCCTGATGGCTGTTTCACGTCGTCGCTTCATCGGTCTCGGAGGCGCGGGCACCGCCGCGGTCCTGCTCGGCACCGGCGCCTGGGACGCCTCGACCACCTACGCCGTCCCGGCCGGCAGTGGCAACCCGTTCGCCCTCGGCGTCGCGTCCGGCGATCCCCGCTACGAGAGCGTCGTCCTGTGGACCCGGCTCGCCCTCGACCCGTACGCCGTCGACGGCCGCGGCGGGATGCCGACCAAGCCGGTCCGGGTGGAGTACGAGGTGGCCCGCGACGAACACTTTCGGCACGTCGTACGTCGGTCCAGCGTGGTCGCGACGCCAGAACTCGGGCACTCGGTCCACCCGGAGGTCCGCGGATTGCAGCCCGACCACGAGTACTACTACCGGTTCCGCACTGGCGGCGAGGTCTCGACGGTCGGGCGGACGCGGACCACGCCGCACCCGTTGAGTTCACCGCGCGAGGTGCGGTTCGCGTTCGCCTCTTGCAACGCCTGGCAGGACGGGTACTACACGGCGTACCAGCACATGGCGGATGAGGACCTCGACCTGGTCGTACATCTGGGCGACTACCTCTACGAGTCCGGGGTGAAGACGAACAAGCGCGGTGTCGTGACGGATCCGCGGTTCCACACCGAGACGTTCGACCTGGCGCGGTACCGCCTGCAGTACTCGCTCTACAAGACCGAGGCGCCGCTGCAGGCCGCGCACGCGGCGCACCCGTGGATCCACACCTTCGACGACCACGAGGTGGAGAACAACTGGGCCGACGAGCTCTCGCAGGCCGACACCGAGCCGGACCAGGATCCGGTGGTGTTCCGGGCCCGCCGAGCGCAGGCGTTCCAGGCGATGTACGAGAACCTGCCGCTGCGGCACGAGCAGATGCCGGCGGGGCCCGACGGCCGGTACCACCGGCGGCTGCCATACGGCCGACTCGCCGACTTCACCATTCTGGACACCCGCCAGTACCGGTCGGACCAGCCATGCGGCGACGGCGCCTCGTCGACCTGCGAGGACCGGTTCAACCCGGACAACACGATGCTCGGCGGCAAGCAGCGCCAGTGGCTGCTCGACGGCTTCCGGCAGTCGAGGGCCCGCTGGCAGGTGATCGGCAACCAGACCCCGATGGGCCAGACCGACTGGACGCCCGGCCCGGAAACCCACGTCTGGCTCGACCCGTGGGACGGCTATGTCGCCGAGCGCAACAAGGTGCTCGCGGCGGCGCAGGACAGCGGCGTACGGAACCTGGTGGTGATCACCGGTGACCGGCACCAGAACTACGCCCTGGAACTGAAGCGCGACTTCGCCAACCCCGACTCCCGCACGGTCGGCACCGAGTTCGTCGGTACGTCGATCACCAGCGGCGGCGACGGCGCCGACACCACTCCGCAAGGCGAGCAGTTCCTCGCGGCGAACCCGCACCTCAAGTTCTTCAACTCCCAGCGAGGCTACGTCCGCGTCACCGCCGACCAGCACAGCTGGCGCTCCGACTTCCGGGTTGTCCCCTACGTGACCCAGCCCGGCGCCCCCATCACCACTCGAGCCACGTACGTAGTGGAGGACCGCAATCCCCACGTCCACCCGGCCTGAGGGGCGTTAGCATCCGGGGGTGGCTAACTACGGTGATCACCAGTTGGGGATTTATGTGCAGGGGATGTTCGCGGACACCCGGCCGGAGATCACCACGGACCTGTCGCGGCTGGAGTCGCAGGCCGCGGGCAGTCTGTCCGCCGAGGCGATGGGGTACATCGTGCCCAGCGCCGGCAGCGGATCGACGGCCCGGGCCAACTCGGCGGCCTTCGAGAAGTGGCGGCTCACCCCGCGGATGCTGCGCGGTAGTACCGAGCGGGACCTGAGCTGCACGATCCTGGGCACGAAGATGCCCGCGCCGGTAGTGATCGCTCCCGTCGGCGTACAAACCCTCGCGCACCCTGACGGCGAGCTGGCCACTGCGCGAGCTGCAGCCGCTCTAGGCCTTACCTACACGCACTCCACCCAGGCCAGCCATACGTTCGAGCAAGTCGCTGAGGCCGCCGGTGACCGTTGGTACCAGCTCTACTGGCCGACAGACCGCGATGTCTGCATCAGCTTCCTCGAACGCGCGAAGGCCAGTGGGTACTCCGTACTCGTCTTGACCCTCGACACCGGCACCATCGGCTGGCGGCCGGCAGACCTAGATCGGGGCTTCCTGCCGTTCCTCAAGGGCGAGGGCATCGCGAACTACCTCAGCGATCCGGCGTTCAAGGCGAAGCTTGCAGACGAAGAACCGTCCACCGCGATCATGCACTGGGCACAGATGTTCCCGAACGTCGGTCTCGGCTGGGACGACCTGCCGTTCCTGCGCGAGCACTGGGACGGCCCGATCGTCCTGAAGGGCATCACCTCGGTCGAGGACGCCAAACTCGCCGCCGAGCACGGGATGGACGGACTCGTCGTCTCGAACCACGGCGGCCGCCAGGTCGATGGCGCCGTCGCCGCGCTCGACGCCTTGCCGGGTATCGCCGACGCCGTGGGGGAACAGCTCACGGTCATGTTCGACTCGGGCGTACGGACGGGCGCGGATGCCGCGAAGGCGCTCGCCCTCGGCGCACGCGCCGTACTGCTTGGACGGCCGTTCCTCTACGGTCTCGCGCTTGCTGGTCAGGCCGGAGTCGAGCACGTACTGCGTTGCCTGCTGGCGGAGCTCGACCTCACCCTCGCGCTGTGCGGCTATGCGAATCACCGCGAGTTGAACCGCTCCTCCCTGCTGCCGGCATGAAAGCCGTCATCTTCGATCTCGACGACACGTTGTTCGACCACACCAGGTCGATAACGCTCGGCGTTTTCCAGTGGCTCGAAGAATTGCAGGTCGTTGCCACCGACAACCATATCGCCGAGTGGTTCGCGATCGAGAAGGTGAACTTCAATTCCTGGCTGGCCGGTGAGGTCTCGCACCAGGAGCAACGCCGCAATCGCCTCCGATCCTTCCTGCCATATCTGGGTTTACCAGTGCCGGAAGACCTCGACTCGGCGTACGACGTCTTTCTCCGTTGCTACGAGCAACAATGGGCCGCCTTCGATGACGCGGAGCCGGCCTTGAGCTTTGCCAAGGGCAACGACCTCCGCATCGGCGTACTCACGAACGGCACAACCCTGCAGCAGAACGCAAAACTCGCCGCGATCGGGCTGGCCGACCACGTCGAGGTGGTCTGTACGTCGGAGTCACTCGGCGCGGGCAAACCGGCGCCGGAGGCCTACCTATCGACCTGTACGGCGCTTGGCGTGGCGCCGGCCGACGCGTGCATGATCGGCGACAACCTGGAACTCGACGTCATCGCCGCACGCCGCGCCGGCCTGTCCGCCGTACACCTTGATCGGGCGGCCGGCGACACCCTCACGGACCTGGTTCGACGTATTCGCTGAGCACCGCGTCGGCGCCGGACCAGTCGGTCCGGCGCCGAAACGCTTAGATGCCGCAGTTGGGCGCGGACCAGTAGTTCGAGGTGCGGATGTCGAGGTGGGTGTGGTCGTTGTGACCCGCGGCACCGGGCCCGATGATGCCGCCGAACCCGTGGTAGCGGGCCCGCTGGGCGAGCGTGCAGAGCGAGTGCGAGCCGACCAGGTCAGCCGCGCGCCCGTAGAGGTGCTGGCTGTTGCTCGCACCGCCGACGGAGTTGTTGCACGGGATGCTGCGGAATCCGCTGGTGACGTTCAGCGCCCGGTCGCCGAGAGCGTGCCGCATCGCCTCGAGCTGCCACATCGTCTGCAGAGCATTGGCCTTGGTCTGCGCCGCCGACAATGGCCCACCATCCCAGCCGCTGCCGCCACAACCGTCGTCCAGCTCGGCGTACGTGAAGTGGATCGGCGTGCAGTCGTCGTCCTGCAGCGCGTAGATCTTGCTGAACGTGGCGCTGCCGGCGATCCCGTCCTGGCCAAGACCGTAAGCGGCCTGGAAGCGCTGGACTGCCGCCTTGGTCGCCGGCCCGAACGCGCCGTCGGGGATGATGTGACCGCCGTACGCCGGATACCCGGCGACCCGGATCTGCAATTGGCGCACGTCTTCCCCGGACGCGCCTTCGCTCAACGTGCGGCTCCACGAGTAGCAGCCATCGGCCCGGGCCTCGGTCGCCGTCACCACCGAGGTGACCAGCATGGCCGCGAAGAGCACCAGTACGGCGAGCAGGCGCGGCAGGGGTTTGCGTAGAGCTATGGACATCGGATTACCTCCAGTACGCGAGGGCGGACGCGCTGTCACGGCTAGCTTCGGCCCATCGCGGCGGGTATGACTAGACCTCGCGGGTAATTTTTTGGCGCTCATGTGCAACATTTGCGTTAACTAATGACTTCGCGGCCCGGACAACCTTTTCATGGCGCGAGGCACTCGACCGGGTATGAACAACCTCGCAGGGCAACCATCCGAAGGGGCCGACTGGTCCTGGTAGGTGTGACCAACGACGACAGCACACTCGCGCTGATCCCGGACCCCGGCGGCACCAGCCCCGGCTCCCGGACCAAAGGTGCCGGGAGAACGGGGAGGCTGATGACGGAAAGCTTCGACGCGTTCGTCATCGCGCGATCCGGGCGGTTGCTCCGGACCGCCTATCTGCTCACCCAGGACCATGCGCTCGCCGAGGACCTCGTGCAGACGGCCCTGGCGAAGGCGTGGTTCTCCTGGCACCGGATCGAGGGCGGTGACCCAGAGCCGTACGTGCGCAAGGTCATCGTCAACACCTACTCCACCTGGTGGCGGCGAAAGTGGAACGGCGAACAGCCGACGGACGAACTGCCGGAAGGTACGGCGCTCGGGTCCTCGGTGGAGGATCGCGCGGACGTGTGGCAGGCGCTACAACGCCTCCCCCGGCGCCAACGGGCCGTCATCGTGCTGCGCTTCTACGAGGACCTCACCGAGGCGGAAACCGCCCGCATTCTCGGCTGTACGACCGGAACGGTGAAGAGCCAAACCTCGAAGGCGCTGGCCAAACTCCGCCTCGATCCGTCATTGCTCAGCTCCGACAAGGAGGCACGCTCATGAACCTCGACGACCTCCGCCAGGAGCTCACCACCCGAGCCGACGAAGCCGGCCACCCGGACCTCCTCGCCGGCGTCCACCACCGAATCCGCCGTACCAAACAACGCCGTGTCGCTACCGCCCTAACCGCCACCGCCGCCGCCCTAGCCCTAGCCATCGCAGTAGTCCCCTCCGCCCTAACCACCACCAAAGACCCCGACCCCGCCGTCACCCCTCGCCCACCCGACTACAAGCTCAATGGCCTCGTCTTCCCAGGCGACCTCCAGAACGGGCATCTGCAGAAGGCCTGGGCCGGTAAGAAAGGCGAGAGCACGGTCGAATTCGAATGGACGCCCACGTCCACGAAGCTCACCGCGTTGCCGTACTGCACTGACTCGGCCAACGGCACGAACCTCGTGCGACTCACCTTCAACGACCTAAGGGTTCTTGAGCAGAGCTGCGCGGATTTCGGCCCGGAAGCCACTACCTCGGCCACGATCGACCCTTCCGACCAGATCTGGACCAGCGTCGGGTACGGGATGCAGCCGATCCGCGTGGGCCTGCGGGTGGTCGATGCCCAGGGCAACGAGGTGGTCGATCCGTCGATCCAGCTGGGCGTCGGGTTCTACCGAACGGCCGCGGACCTCGGCTTGCTCGCGCCATCGATGCCCTCTCGCGAGGTGCCGGCCGATGCGGGCGACTACGTCCGCGACGGATACCGATACCCGGCCAAACGAGGGACCCAGCCGTTGGAGGCGGCGGTCATCGGCGCGAAAGGCCAGACCTCGGTAACGCTGCGATGGACTCCCACCAGTAAGGACGTCGAGTTGACCGAGTTCTGCGTCGCATCCAAGCCCGACATGAAGGTGATGGCGACCTTCACCGTCAACGGCCACCCGTACCACGGCAGCAGTTGCGACGACCAGGGCCCTCGCAAACTTGACTCCGGCATTTACCACGGCGACAGCAGCCTGCGCGATTGGTTGAAGGTCGGTCAGCCCAACGTGATCACGCTGCGACTCGAAAAGTCGGGCTCGGCTTCGCCCGTCGTCGACGAGTCCGCCCAGTTGGGCTTCGCGATCTACCGGAACGGCCCTTCCCGGCAGGTGCTCCCTGGCCACGATCTACGGCTGGCCGAGACGATCGAGCACGACGGCCATCAGTACAGGCTGGAGGGACTCCGGACCATGCCCGCCGAGCTGAACACCAGGCTGTACATGACTGGTCCAGGCGACAAGCCGTTCCTACTGCTCGCAGGAGGGTTCGGCGACAAGCTCGCCGGCGATTCGAAGTCACGCACCTTGTTGGTGTCAGGCGTGGGCGACGAGGGGGCTCAGTCCCAGCATCAGGGACCCGGCCTGCCGGGGATCCTGACCATCCCCGTGCCCCCACAACGAGCCAGGCCCATGGCGGTCAGCCTCACCGGCGCCAAACCCACCGGAGGCTTCCTCCTAATGGCCATCTACGCACCCGTCGAATAGCGACCTGGGGGCAAAACCGCCGCCTGACCACCCCGGCCAGGCGGCGGTTACGTCGGGAGGGCGCGACCTCTCGCAGGGGTGTGTGGATAAGTCGGGTCATGCGACCAACGAGCGGAGTATTCTGGGCGGCATGACCGCTGAGCCGCTCCACGCATCGGGTGATGACCCGGCAGAAATCCTGCGCGTGCTGCCCGCGAAGTGGCACGAGCAGTTCTTGTCCGAGTACCACAGCGCTCTGGACGCCGCCCACGAGGTTTGGCGCTTTCAACAGTTGCGGGAAGTTCTGCACCTCTGGCGATTGAGGGCGGTCGCCTATTCGAACCCGACCTTTGAGGCTGCTGCTCACGCTGCTCGAGAGGGACGTGAGGATGAGTTCGTCTCGGCTGATCAGGTGCTTCCTGGCTGGACCGATCGCCGGTGACTTACCGCGTGGAGTTTCACGCGGCCGCACTCGCTCAGCTCAAGGGACTACCCGGCGAAGCATTCGATGCGTTGGTGAAGCGCACCGTTGATCTTGTGGAACAGCCATGGGATGCGCAAGCGATCTCCGCTGACGACGCACACTTCCGGCAGGCCTTGTTCGGCGAATTCGGCCTCCTGTCCTTCTACGTGGATGACACGAACCAACTGATCCGGATCTTCGACGTCACTTGGGTGTGATGTGGCTAGTTGCGCGACCCGCGAGACATCGGTGACGGCGCGTCGAGCTAGCCAGCGACGAAGGCACTGCTCCGCCGTCTGACCGTTTCGGTTGGGCGGCGGTTTTGTTTTGGGGGGATGCAACCTCTTGGGTGGGCCAGGTGCTCGTGTTCGATGTGAGCGTAGAGATGCCGGCCCAGGTGGTGGGCGTGACCAGAGCGGGGGCAGCCGTGGGCGTGGAGTTCGAGGACTTCGTTGCCGCCAGGTACGACAGCCTGCGGCGTACTGCGTACCTGCTGACCCAGGATGCGGCGCTGGCCGAAGACCTGGTCCAGACGGTGCTGGCGAAGTGCTGGCTTTCCTGGGGGCGGATCAAGGACCCGGGAGCGTACGTCCATCGCACGCTGGTCAACACCTACATCGCGTGGTGGCGACGCCGTTGGAACAACGAGCACCCCACCGAGGAATTGCCCGAGTCGGCCCATCCCGGCGAAGACTCGCTCGAAGACCGGGCCGACCTCGGTCACGCGCTCCGGCGCCTGCCTCGCAAAATGCGCGCGGTCGTCGTACTCCGCTTCTATGAAGACCTTTCCGAAGCCGAGACCGCCCACCTCCTCAACTGCTCGGTCGGCACGGTGAAGAGCCAAACCAGCCGAGCCCTCGCCAAACTCCGCATCGACCCCAGCCTGCTCGCGAGCCAAGGCACGCTCGGCACCGAAGGGCGGCCCGCATGAACCTCAACGACCTCCGCACCCACCTCCACACCCAAGCGGACGACCTGGACGCCTCAACGAACAGCCCCCTCCCGACCCTGAAAGCACGAGCCACCAAGCTCCGCCGCCAGCGCCGCGCCGCCGCGGGCCTGACCGCCGCTGCCGCTGTCGCCGCCGTGATCGCGGTGGCCGCCTCGGTGCTGCCCGATGATTCGGCGACCAGCCCCATCGATCGTCCAACCGTCACCCGTCCGACCGTCGGAGCAGATGGTCTGCCCTTGGTCGAACCAACTCCGCACGCTAAGGATGTTGCGAAGGACGGATACCGATTCCGCTACCAACGAGGTGGCGAGACCTTACTGGCCGGCGTGATCGGGGAGGCAGGCGACTCGGACCTGAGGCTCATCGTCAAGCCGAAGGCCGACCGCCTGACCGTGCGCTTCTTCTGCAACACCGAAAAGGTCTCGGAAACCGGCTGGCGAATCGCTGTCATGGTCAATGGCGATCAGCGGCTCATGGACGACCGCTGCCCGTCGAGGAATTCAGAGCCGTCCCTCGATGGATTCAGCTACAATCTTCAGCCGAAATCGGGCGATACGTGGGCGGGCAAAAGCGTGGCTGTTCGGCTGATGCTCTCCGATGAGGATGGGCTGCCGATCCGTGTACCGGACATGCGAGTCGGGCTCGGTCTCTACGACTCGGGGGCCTACCGCTCGATCAGCGGCGTCTCGGTGCCGGAAATCATCGAGCATCAAGGCGTGAACTACCGACTCGGCCAGTCCGTCCACCTTGCCGACACAGGCCCAGAGGCGTTCACGGGGCGGAGCGGCCCGCTGAACACGCCTTTCATCACCCTGTACGGCGCGACCGGCAATGCTTCGGTGGCAGTCGTTCCCAACGGAGAACGGACCGGATTGCGGGATCCGACCACCGTCCAGGGCCCCGGCGTGGGTTATCACCCAATCGCCGCAAGGCCGGACGGCCTGGTCACCGTTGTCCAGGTCCAGAAGATGGGCGTCCAGCCGACCGGCAAGCTCTTCCTCGGGTTCTACACGCCGGTGAAGTAGGCCGGCGGGTTAGAGCCAGCTGTGGAGGTCTTCGGCGTCGGTGCGGAATTGGTCGACGGCGTCGTCGGCGACGAACTCCATCAGGGCGTTGATCTCGCGGGGTTCGGCTCGCAGGCGCTCGAGGACGGGGCGCCAGAGCGACTCGCGGGCCATTAGCGGCAGGCGGGTGTCGGACGGCCACCACGAGAAGACGTGCACCGTCGTCAGCCATGGCATCAGCTGTTCGACCTGGCGCAGGCATTCCGCATCGTCGGTGTCCACGGGCGGCTGCCAGTACGTCCGCAGGTTGGGCGCGTCTACGTCGAGCAGCAGCGTGATGGTCGAGTCGACGTCATCGGTCAACGTGTTGCGGTGGAACTCCATCGCGATGTCGACACCCGAGTCGCGCGCCACTGACGCCATCTCGCTCAGACCGCGCGTGACCTCGATCCGGTCGTCCACCGAGGCGGTCGCCGTACCGGTCGAGCCCGCCCAGACGCGGATCATCGGGGCGCCGAGCGCGACCGCCGTACGGACCGCGGTGGCGATCTCCTCGGTATCGGTCTGGCCGGCGCGCAGGTAGGAGCCGTACGCCGCGACCGCGATGCCGCGCTGCTCGCACAGCTCCCGCGCACGGGTCGCCGAGGCGAGGTCGCCGAGTGGCACATGGATGTCGCCACCCCACTCGATCGCCGCGAGTTCGGCGTCGGCGGCCGCCTGAACGACCTCCTCGACCGTCAGCTGCCGGAACGTCACTGAGACCAGGCCGGTCCTCACACCCACACGTGCCTCCTCCGTCGGGAGACTCCATCCAAGCGCATCGACGCCCGATTCATCTCACGTCATGAGCAAATTGACTAGACGCCCATGACGAAGGAACTAGAATCCTGGGGTGCCAGATCAACGCAGCGGCTTCCTCTTCGGCTTCGGCGCGTACTTCCTCTGGGGCGTTTTCCCGCTGTACTGGCGACTGCTCGATCACAGCGGCGCGGTCGAGGTGCTGGCCCACCGGATCGTCTGGTCGCTGCTCAGCATCCTGCTGCTGGTCTTCGCACTCCGCCGTACGGCGCAACTGCGCGCCATCCTCGGCGATCGCCGCCGCCTCTCGGCCCTGGTGATCGCGTCCGCGCTGATCTCGGTCAACTGGGGCACGTATATCTGGGGCGTGCACAACGGGTACGTCGTCGAAATGTCGCTCGGCTATTTCATCACTCCCCTATTCTCGGTATTACTCGGCGTGCTCCTGTTGAAGGAACGCCTTCGCACCACTCAGTGGGTCGCGATCGGCATCGCGTTCGCCGCGGTCGTCGTACTCACGATCGAAAACGGCAGGCCGCCGTACGTCGCCTTGGTGCTGGCTTTCTCGTTCGGGTTCTACGGATTCACCAAGAAGAAGGCGAATGCCGGCGCGGTCGAGGGAATGGCGATCGAATCCGCGGCAGCGGTGCCGCTCGCGCTCGCGATGATCGTTGCCCTGGGCATCAGAGGCGATTCGACCGTGACGTCCAATGGCACCGCGTATTTCCTGCTCGCGGTATTGGCCGGACCGGTGACGGCAATTCCGCTGCTGATGTTCGGCGCGGCCGCCACGCGAATTTCGATGACGGCCTTGGGATTGCTCAATTACGTCGCGCCGATCATGCAATTGGCGATCGGCGTGCTGGTATTCCGTGAGCCGATGAGCAACCTGCGCTGGGCGGGGTTCGCGCTGGTCTGGGTGGCACTCGTCGTACTGACCGTGGACGGCCTGACGCAACGGCGCCGGGTCGCCGTACTTGCTGCCACTGTGTAATCGGGCGAGCGCCTTTTGTAACTGAGGGTGACCTAAGCCTTGTGGGGTTCATCTTGGCTTCACCCACCCTTCGGTTGCCCTGCTTAGCGTCGCGGCGACCGCCCTTATATATAACGGCGGCCGCCCTACGAGCCGAGCCGGAGCGAACCCGTCGTGAGCACACGCAAACTGTTGCCGCTGATCAGCCAGATCGGCACCCGCCACGGATCCCGTGCCTTCCGCACCTGCGAGATGAAGTGCGCGAACCAGTGCGACCATCCTGAATCGAACACCACTGGCAACGAGCACATCCAGGACGTCCTGCGCAGCGCGATGTCGCGACGCGGTGTCCTCAAGGCCGGCGCGGCCGGTATCGCCGCCGCCGGTGTCGCCGGCCTCGCCGCGAGCACTCCGGCCGCCGCGAACATGCCTGCCACTGCCCCGAACACGGGCGCCAGCGGTTGGCCCGGCCGTCCCGAGCGCGGGGCGCTGACCCACAGCGTCGTACCGCCGAACCGCCGCGACGACATCGTGGTTCCGCGCGGATACCAGCAGGCCGTCGTGGCCGCGTGGGGCGACCCGATCATCCCTGGTGCGCCGAAGTTCGACGCGTACAAGCAGACGCCCGAGGCCCAGGCGAAGCAGTTCGGCTACAACAACGACTACACGATGGTGCTGCCGCTGCGGGATGAGCGGAAGGGCCTACTGGTCTGCAACCACGAGTACACGGACGAAGTCCTGATGTTCCCGACCGGCAAGTACGACGCCAAGACGCAGGCCAAGATCGGTATAGCCGCCCACGGTATGTCGGTAGTCGGCATCGAGCGCGTCGGCCGCAGCGGTCGCTGGCGCCAGGACAAGTGGAGCTTCCGCTACAACCGGCGCATCACCGCGTCGACGCCGTTCGAGGTGACCGGCCCGGCCGCCGCCGATCCGCGCGTCGGAAAGGTTGCCCTCGGCACCTTCGGCAACTGCGCGGGCGGTGTCACCCCGTGGGGCACGGTGCTGTCCGGCGAGGAGAACTTCCAGGGCTACTTCGACGTCTCCGACGTGGTCGCGACCGAGCACGTGGCCGCGTTCAAGCGGTACGGCGTGCCGACCACCAAGACCAAGTCGGCCCGCGAGTGGAGCATCGTCGACGCCCGGTTCGACCTGACCAAGACGCCGACCGAGGCGTACCGGCACGGCTGGATCGTCGAGGTCGACCCGTACGACCCGAAGTCCACGCCGAAGAAGCGCTCGATGCTCGGCCGGCTCAAGCACGAAGGCGCCACCATCACCATCACCGCCGACGGCCGGATCGCGGCGTACACCGGTGATGACGAGAAGGGCGAGTACGTCTACAAGTTCGTCTCGACCGGCAAGTACGACGCGAAGGACCGGAAGAAGAACTTCGACCTGCTCGACCACGGCACCCTGTACGTCGCGAAGTTCACCGGCGACGGATCGGCCGACGGGCTGTACGACGGCGTGGGCGAGTGGATCCCGCTGACCAGCGACAAGGAGTCGTACGTCGCGGGCATGAGCGTGGCGGACGTCCTGATCAACACCCGGCTGGCCGCGGACACGGTCAAGCCGACCCGGATGGACCGCCCCGAGGACATCGAGCGCAACCCGGTCAACGGCCGCGTGTACGTCGCGCTGACGAACAACTCGGACCGCGGTGGCAAGTTCGCGATCGACGAGGCGAACCCGCTGGCCAAGTCGCACGTGCGCGAGTCGTTGAACGGCCCGCTGATCGAGAAGGCCGGCAACCGGAACGGCTACGTCCTCGAGCTCACCGAGGAGGGCGACGACGCGGCCAAGACCGGCTTCTTCTGGACGCTCTTCCTGGTCTGCGGTGACCCGACCGCGCAGGAGACGTACTTCGGCGGGTACGACAAGTCGAAGGTCAGCCCGATCTCGTGCCCGGACAACGTCGCGTTCGACGGTCACGGCAACCTGTGGATCTCGACCGACGGCAACGTGCTGGGCTCGAATGACGGCATCTTCACCGTGCCGGTCGCCGGTCCGGACCGCGGTCACGTCAAGCAGTTCCTGTCGGTGCCGTTCGGCGCCGAAGCCTGCGGACCGCTGATCAGCGACGACGACAAGACCGTCTTCGTAGCCGTCCAGCACCCGGGTGAGACCGACGACGCCACCTTCGAGAAGCCGACGTCCACCTGGCCCCACACCCACCCCTTCCCCCGCCCCGCCATCTCCTGCGTCTGGCGCCCCGACAACACCCGCGTCGGCAGCTAGCCAAAAGCGGCGGGGACCCCGGTACGTCGTACCGGGGTCCCCGCCGCTTTTTGCATACCGTTCATCGGGCCCTTGTGACCACGGCGCCAGTCGTCCTCACTTTGCATTCATTCGTCGGAATCCGCCCTCAGCCGCCGCCTGCCTGCGCGGGTCCGCTGAGCTGTGAGGGCGGATTCCGACGAATGAATGCAAAGTGAGGTAGGCGGTGACGGCTTGCGTGATGGATTCTGGATGTGTAGTGTCCAGGTTGTGAAGATGAACGAGGGGGTTGAGTGGGCGTTGCACAGTTGCGTGAATCTGTGCTGGATGCCGGGGCAGGCTGTGCCGGCGGCTCGGCTCGCCGCGTTTTACGACTTGCCGGCGGCGTACCTCAACAAGCAGTTGCAGGCGTTGAGTCGGGCCGGGATCCTGTCGTCGACCTCCGGGCCGAAGGGTGGGTTCCAGCTGGCGCGATTCCCCGAGCAGATCTCTGTGCTCGACATCGTGGTGGCGATCGACGGACCCGATGACGCCTTCCGCTGCAGCGAAATCCTGCGCGAAGGACCCGGTGGCAACGCTGCAACGGACTACCGGAAGACCTGCCTGATCTCGCAGACGATGAAGACCGCGGAGCTCAACTGGCGGCGCGAACTCGCCTCCCAGACCATCGCCGACATCGTCGCCAAGGTCGAACGAACCTTCCCCGGCACCCCCGAGAACACCCGCCGCTGGTTCGAGGGTCTGCGGACCTGATCGACCACCGCACCAACGACTCCTTTCGCACACACCAATTCTGGACATTCACTGTCTACAACCAAGGAGAACGCCATGACCACCAAGCCCGTACTCGTCCGCTCGATCGATGCCGAGGTCCTGCCCGCGAGCGGCGTCTCGCTGCTCGCCGACACCACTGCCACGGGTGGTGCCGTGACCACTCACCGGTCGATCTTCCGTGCCGGCAAGGACGGCGCTCCCCCGCATACGCACGGCCAGGCGTCCGAGCTCTTCTTCGTTTTGAGTGGTGCGTTGCGAGTGCTGATCGATGACGAGATCACGATCCTGGAGACGGGCGACTTCCTGCTCGTACCGCCGAACGTCAAGCACGCCTTCGAAGCGGCCGGCGAGACCGATACCGAGGTTCTCTTCGTCCTCACCCAGGCCAAGCCGCGCTTCGACTACTACCGCCTGCTCGAGGGCGTCTACCGCGGCGAGACCGACCCGGCCGAACTCGGCAAGACGCAAGACCTCTACGACAACCACTACGCCGAAAGCCCTGCGTGGGCAGGTCGTACAGCCTGAAACACCTGGTCAGAAGGGTCCGATGAACCACGACACGCCGCGTCACAAGGGCCCGATGAACGGAAATACGACACGCCGTACGGCGGCTGAGGGCAGTGCGGGGGGCTGCCCCGGAGGGCGGGGGGAGGTTAGACGGAGCGGGTTACTACTAGGTCGCAGAGGGACTCTAGGGCGGTGCGGCCGGGGGATTCGGGGAGGTTGGAGAGGAGTTTGCGGGCGTCGTCGGCGCGGCGGCGGACGTCGTTCTCGGCCTGTTCGAGCGACGGGTGGGCGCGGAGCAGGGCGAGGGTCTCGGCCAGCCGGGTGTCGTCGTTGAGGTCGGAGTCGAGCAGTTCGAGCAGGCGCGCGTCCGCCTCGACCGACGGATCCGCCGAGGCGCGGAAGATCAGCACCGGCAGGGTCGGGACGCCTTCGCGGAGATCCGTACCAGGCGTCTTGCCCGACTCCCCCGACGACATCACGTCGAGGATGTCGTCCGCCAACTGGAAGGCCTGGCCGATCTCCTCACCAAAGGCCCGCAACGTCTCCTGCACCTCAGCAGAGGCACCGGCAAACCGCGCACCAAACAACGCCGACGTCGCGATCAAAGAGCCGGTCTTGTCGGCCACGACCGACAGGTAGTGCGTGAGCGGGTCATCCCCCTCGCGCACACCAAGAGTCTCCCGGATCTGCCCCTCGACCAACCGGCCGAAAGTACGCGCCTGGATCCGAACAGCCTCCGGCCCGAGCTCCGAGACCAGGTCGGACGCACGCGCGAACAACCAGTCACCGGTCAGAATCGCGACCGAGTTATCCCACCGCGCATTCGCCGAGGAAGCACCACGTCGCAGCGCCGCCTCGTCCATCACGTCATCGTGGTACAGCGTCGCGAGATGCGTCAGCTCGACCACCACGGCCGACTCCACCACCTCAGGCGCAACCGGCGACGGCCCGAATTCGGCCGCGAGCAGCACCAGCAACGGACGGAAACGCTTGCCGCCGGCAACCATGACGTGCTGGGCGGCCTCGGTGACGAAGGGAGCCTCGGACCGGGCCGCGTCGCGCAGCGCCTGTTCGACGGTCTCCAACCCGGCACGGACCCGGGCCTCGAGCGCCGCATCGGCGACCTCGAAGCCCAGGCCCGGAACCGGCAACGGCGTACTGGTCACCGGATGAACTCACCAGCGCGTGCGGCCAGGTCGAGCACCGGGCCGGGAACCAGGCCGAGCAGCACGGTCGCCACCAGGCCGATGCCGACGGCGAGACCGGTCTGCCAACCGGGCACGGCGACATCCGGCGCGTCGGCCGGCAGGTCGGAGAAGAACATCAGCACGATCACCCGGATGTAGAAGAACGCGGCAACGAGGCTGCAGAGTACCGCGACCACCACCAGCGGCCAGGCACCACCCGTCCACGCGGCCGTGAAGACCGCCCACTTACCGGTGAAGCCCGACGTCAGCGGGATACCCGCGAAGGCCAGCAGGAAGAAGGCGAACGTCCCCGCGAGCAGCGGCGACTTCTTGCCCAGTCCGGCCCAGCGCGACAGGTGCGTCGCCTCGCCACCCGCGTCGCGGACCAGCGTGACCACGGCGAAGGCGCCGATGGTCGCGAAGCCGTACGACACGAGGTAGAACAGCACCGCCTGCATGGAGGTGATGCCCCGCGTGATGCCCGAACCCGTCTGCGCCAGCCCGACGAACGCGGTCAGCAGGAAGCCCGCGTGCGCGATCGAGGAGTAGGCCAGCATCCGCTTCACGTCGGTCTGGGTGATGGCGACGATCGAGCCGACCACCATCGTCAGGATGGCGACCACCCAGAACATCGGCGCCCAGTCCCAGCGGGTGCCACCGAGCGCGACGTAGAAGACGCGCATCAGGCCGATGATCGCGGCGATCTTCGTGCAGGAGGCCATGAACCCGGTGATCGGCGTCGGCGCACCCTGGTACACGTCCGGCGTCCACGAGTGGAACGGCACGGCACCGACCTTGAACAGCAGGCCGACCGCGATCAGGCCGGTACCGGCGAGCAGGATCGCGTCGCCACCGGTCTTCGTCGCGAGCGCGTCGGAGATACCGCCGAGCGACATCGTGCCGGCGTACCCGTAGAGCAGCGCGATGCCGTACAGCAGGAAGGCGGAGGCGAAGGCGCCGAGCAGGAAGTACTTCATCGCGGCCTCCTGCGAGATGAGCCGGCGACGACGCGCCAGACCACACAGCAGGTAGAGCGGCAGCGAGAAGACCTCGAGCGCGACGAACAGCACCAGCAGGTCGTTCGACGCGGCGAACAGCATCATGCCGCCGACCGCGAACAGCGTCAGCGGGAAGACCTCGGTGTGCTCGATCTTCGCCGCGGTGCCCTCGCGCTCAGCCTCGGACCCCGGTACGGCGGCGGCCTGGCTGGCGAAGGCGGACAGGCCACCGTCGACCGAGCGTTCCGCGAACAGCAGCAGGCTGATCAGCGTCAGCACCAGCAGGACCATCCAGGTGAAGACGGCCGGGCCGTCCACCGCGATGGAGCCCTGGGCCCCGATCAGCTTGGTCTCGTCCTTGATCAAGATGAACGTGTAGAGCGCCGCGGCCAGGATGCCCGCGATGCTCAGGATCAACTGGACCACGTGCCGCAGCGCCCTCGGCACGAAGGCCTCGACCAGTACGCCGATCGCCGCCACACCGAAGACGATCAGCAGCGGCGCGAGCTCGCTGTACTCGATCTTCGGGGCGGTGAAGCCGTCCGCCAGCGGTGCCAGCAGTGCGCTCACTTCTGTCCCTCCGTCACGGGGATCTCAGGGGCCTTGTCGGACACGCCGACATGCTCCATGGTCGCCTTCACGGCCGGCTCGATGATGTCGACGACGGGCTTCGGGTAGAAGCCGAAAGCGACGATCAGCAGGGCCAGCGGTGCGATCGCGAACACCTCACGGGCGTTCAGATCCTTGAGCTTCTCGATACCGTCCCGAACCGGACCGGTCATCAGGCGTTGGTACATGATCAGGATGTAGAGCGCGGCCAGCACGATGCCGAACACCGCGATCACCGCGATCACCTTGTGGTTGCTGAACACGCCGGCCAGCACCATGAACTCGGAGATGAACGGCGACAGGCCCGGCAGCGCGAGGCTGGACAGACCCGCGAACAGGAACGTCCCGGCCAGCACCGGCGCGACCTTCTCCACACCGCCGTAGTCGGCGATCCGGGCCGAGCCGCGGCGCGAGATCAGGTAGCCCGCGACCAGGAACAGCGCGGCCGTGGAGAGCCCGTGGTTGAACATGTACAGCGTCGAACCGACCAGGCCCTGTGAGGTGAGCGCGAAGATGCCCATCACGATGAAGCCGAAGTGCGAGATCGAGGTGTAGGCGATCAGGCGCTTGATATCGGTCTGGCCGATCGCCAGCAGCGCGCCGTACAGCACCGAGATCAGCGCGAGCACCAGCACCACCGGGGTGGCCCACTCGGACGCGTTCGGGAACAGGCCGAGGCAGAACCGCAGCATGCCGAAGGTGCCGATCTTGTCCAGGATGCCGACCAGCAGCACCGACGTACCCGGCGTCGCCTCGGCGGCGGCGTCCGGCAGCCAGGTGTGGAACGGCACCATCGGCGCCTTCACCGCGAAGGCGAAGAAGAAGCCGAGGAACAGCCAGCGCTCGGTGTTCGTGCTCAGGTCCAGCTGGGACAGGTCGCTCAGCAGGTACGACGGCTCGCCGGCGCGGGCGGACACGACGTACAGGCCGATCACCGATGCCAGCATCAGCAGACCGCCGAGCAGCGAGTAGAGCAGGAACTTCACCGCGGCGTACGACCGCTGCGCGCCGCCGAAGCCGCCGATCAGGAAGTACATCGGGATCAGCGTGGCCTCGAACAGCACGTAGAAGAGGAACACGTCGGTCGCGGCGAACACGCCGATCGACAGAGCTTCCAGGCCGAGGATCCAGGCGAAGAACGACTTCTCGCTCCAGCGACCGCCCTTCGCGTCGTTCCAGGAGGCGATCAGCACGATCGGGGTGAGCAGCGCGGTGAGCGCGATCAGCACCACGCCGACGCCGTCCAGGCCGAGCGCGTAGTGCGCGCCGAAGGCCTCGATCCAGGTGAGGTCCTCGGCGTACTTCTCCGCGCCATTGGCCCGGTACCCGACGACGATGATCGCCGTCAGGACCAGCGTCACCAGCGAGAACGCGAGTGCCAGCTGCTTGGCCAGAGTGGCCTTCGCCTTCGGCACGAGCGCTGTGGCGACGGCTCCGACCAACGGCAGGAGCAGTGTCAGGGTCAGCCAACCGATTTTCACGACAACCTCACCGCGAGGAGGGCGACGACCACGAATGCGGCGCCGAAGACCATGCTGAGAGCGTACGAACGGACGAAGCCGGTCTGGACCCGGCGCAATCGGCCGGACAGCCCACCGAAGAGTGCGGCGACACCGTTCACGGAGCCGTCCACCCCCCGGTTGTCGAACCAGACCATGGTCCGGGTGAGGTACTGGCCCGGACGCATCAGGACCGCCTCGTTCAGGGCGTCGCCGTAGAGGTCACGGCGAGCGAAGGTCGTCAGCGGCGACACCTTCACCGGCGCCTCGCGCGGGATGTCCCGGCGGTAACGCAGCACCGCGATCACGATGCCCACGGCAACGACCGAGAGCGTGATGGCGGTCATCGCCAGCGCGCTGACCGGCGGGTGGTGCTCCTCGTGCCCGACGACCGGCTCGAGCCACTCGACGATCCAGTGGCCGGCGAAGTAGAGCGCGCCGCCACCGAGCGAGAGCGCCGCGAGTACGACGAGCGGGCCCGTCATCACCGCGGGCGACTCGTGCGGGTGCACGTCCTTCTCCCAGCGCTTCTCGCCGAAGAACGTCATCAGCATCATCCGGGTCATGTAGAACGCGGTGATACCGGCACCGAGGAGGGCCGCACAACCGACCACGAAGTTGTCCGCGAACGCGGCCTCGATGATCTTGTCCTTGCTGAAGAAGCCCGAGAACGGCGGGATACCGAGAATGGCCAGGTAGCCGAAGGAGAACGTCACGAAGGTGACCTTCATGTACTTCGCCAAGCCGCCGTAGTGCCGCATGTCCACGTCGTCGTTCATCCCGTGCATGACGGAACCGGCGCCGAGGAACATGTTGGCCTTGAAGAAGCCGTGCGTGAGCAGGTGGAAGATCGCGAAGGCGTAACCCGCCGGGCCGAGACCCGCGGCGAGCATCATGTAGCCGATCTGGCTCATCGTCGAACCGGCCAGCGCCTTCTTGATGTCGTCCTTGGCGCAACCGATGATCGCACCGGTCAGGGCGGTCACCGCACCGACGATGACGACCGCGGTCGACGCCGCCTCGCTCTGCTCGAAGATCGCGTGCGAGCGGGTCACCAGGTAGACCCCGGCGGTGACCATGGTCGCCGCGTGGATCAGGGCCGAGACCGGGGTCGGGCCCTCCATCGCGTCCAGCAGCCAGGACTGCAGCGGCACCTGCGCGGACTTACCGCAGGCGGCCAGCAGCAGCATCAGGCCGACCAGCGTGGCCCACTTGTCCGACAGACCCTCGGCGCCCTCGTTCACGGTGGTGAAGGCGGAGGAGCCGAACAGCGCCCACATGCTCATCACCGCGAGGGACAGGCCGATGTCACCGACCCGGTTCACCACGAACGCCTTCTTGGCGGCGGTCGCGGCCGAGTGCTTGTGCTGCCAGAACCCGATCAGCAAGTACGACGCGAGACCCACGCCTTCCCAGCCGACGAAGACCAGCAGGTAGTCGGCGGCCAGGACCAGCAGCAGCATCGAAGCCACGAACAGGTTCAGGTAGCCGAAGAACCGGCGGCGGCGCGGGTCGTGCGCCATGTAGCCGATCGAGTAGATGTGGATCAGGCTGCCCACACCGGTGATCAGCAGCACGAAAAGAATCGACAGCTGGTCCACCAGCAGCGATACGTCCACGTGAATACTGCCGACCGAGAACCACTCGAACAGCTTGACCGTCTCGTGCCGCTCTTCGGCGCCGTGACCCTGCATCTGGAAGAAGAGCAGGACCCCACAGACGAAGGAGGCCAGCGGCGCCGCCGTACCCAGCAGGTGACCCCACTTGTCGGTGGCCTTACCACCGAGCAGCAGGACACCCGCGGAGACCAGCGGGATCGCGACCAGCAGCCACGTCAGCTCATGACTCATCGGTTAGTACCTCAGTACTTCAGCAGGTTGGCGTCGTCGACCGAGGCCGAACGACGGGTGCGGAAGATGGCCATGATGATGGCCAGCCCGATCACGACCTCGGCGGCGGCCACCACCATCACGAAGAAGGCGGCGATCTGGCCGTCGAGGTTGCCGTGCTGGCGGGCGAAGCTGACGAACGCCAGGTTCGTCGCGTTCAGCATCAGTTCCACGCACATGAACACCACGATCGCGTTCCGGCGGATCAGCACCCCGAGGGCGCCGATGCTGAACAGCAGCGCGCTCAGGACGATGTACGGCTCGGCGCTCACTGCTTGTCCCCTTCGGTGAAGCCGGTCTGGTCGGTACCGGTCAGGTCGGGCGAAACCTCGTCGCCGACATCACCAGCGACGATCTCGCGGACAGCGTCGACGTCGGCGCGCTCCTGGCTTTCGGACAACACCGTGCCACGGGATTGCAGCACCCGCGAAACCGAGGTGGGCGCGATCGAACCGTCCGGCAGCAGCGCCGGAGTGTCGACCGCGTTGTGCCGGGCCAGTACGCCGGGCGTCGGCAGCGGGCCGGGGTGCACGCCGTGTTCGGCGTACTTCCTGATCCGGTCGGCGGCCATCTCGCGCTGGGTCATCTTCTGGGTGAGGCGCTCACGGTGGGCCAGCATCATCGCGCCGAGGGCGGCGGTGATCAGCAGGGCCGAGGTGACCTCGAAGATGAAGACGTACTTGCCGAACAGCAGCTCGGCGAGGCCGTTCACGTTGCCGTCCGGCTGGGCCTGGTCCAGCCCGATCGGATCGCCGTACGTCGCGCTGCCGACTGCGAAGACCAGCAGTACGGCGAAGCCGAGGAACGCCAGACCGGCCAGCAGACGCTGACCGCGGATGGTCTCCACCAGGGAGTCCGCCGCGTCGACGCCGACCAGCATCAGCACGAACAGGAACAGCATCAGGATGGCGCCGGTGTAGACGATGATCTGCACCGCGAACAGGAACGGCGCGTCGAGAGCCGCGTACTGCATGGCCAGGCAGACCATCACCGTGGCGAGCAGCAGCGCGGAGTGCACCGCCTTGCGGACCAGGATCATGCCGATCGCGGCGAGCACCATGATCGGCGCGAGCATCCAGAAGGCGACATCGGCGCCGGTGACCAGAGCGATCACTTCTCGACACCTCCGTCGACCGGCGTGAGCGGGATGATGTTGCCGCGGTAGTAGTCCCGGTCGGTGGTGCCGGGCTGCATCGCGTGCGGCGGCTCCTCCATCCCGGGCAGCAGCGGCGCGAGCAGGTCCTTCTTCTCGTAGATGAGGGACTCGCGACTGCGATCGGCCAGCTCGTACTCGTTGGTCATCGTCAGCGCGCGGGTCGGGCAGGCCTCGATGCACAACCCGCACAGAATGCAGCGCAGGTAGTTGATCTGGTAGACCCGGCCGTAGCGCTCACCCGGGGAGAACTGCTCGCCCTCGCCGTTGTTCGCACCCTCGACGTAGATGGCGTCCGCGGGGCAGGCCCACGCGCACAGCTCACAGCCGATGCACTTCTCCAGGCCGTCCGGCCAGCGGTTCAGCTGGTGCCGGCCGTGGAACCGCGGTGCGGTCGGCTTCTTCTCGAACGGGTACTCCTCGGTGAACACACTCCGGAACATCGTCCGGAAGGTGACCCCGAATCCGGCGACCGGGTCCCAGAGGGACTCCTTCACGCTAGCCACGGTTGCCTTCCTTCGCAGTTTCGGCACCAGCAGTCGCAGTGTCAGTGATGAGTGGTGGTGGCACCGGATAGCCGCCGGCGAACGCGTCGAACTCCTCGTCCTCCACGACCACCGGTTCCGGCTCCTGCTTTTGCGGCAGGAACATCGTGATGATCGCGATCCCCGCGACGATCCCGGCGGCCACCATCAGGTAGGTCCGGTTGAACTCGACCTCGCGGCCGACCGCGCGCACGGTCGCGACTAGCACGATCCAGGCCAGCGAGATCGGGATCAGGACCTTCCAGCCCAGCTTCATGAACTGGTCGTAACGCAGTCGCGGCAGCGTTCCGCGCAACCAGATGTAGAAGAAGATGAACCCGAGCAGCTTGCCGAAGAACCAGAGCACCGGCCAGTAACCCTCGTTCGCGCCGTCCCAGATCGAGATCGGCCACGGTGCCCGCCAACCGCCGAGGAACAGCGTGGTCGCGAGCGCCGACACGGTCGCCATGTTGATGTACTCGGCGAGGAAGAACATCGCGTACTTCATCGACGAGTACTCGGTGAGGAAGCCGGCCACCAGTTCGCCCTCGGCCTCGGGCAGGTCGAACGGCGCCCGGTTCGTCTCACCGATCATCGAGATCAGGTAGATGACGAACGACGGGAACAGCAGTACGGCGTACCAGCCGGGGATCGGGATCTCCGCGCCGAACAGGTTGATCGACTGGCTCGAGCCCTGCGCGTCGACGATCTCCGAGGTGGACATCGACCCGGCGAACAGGAACACCGCGACCAGCGCGAGACCCATCGCGACCTCGTACGAGATCATCTGGGCGCTCGAGCGCAGGCCACCGAGCAGCGAGTACGTCGAGTTCGACGACCAGCCCGCGAGCACGATGCCGTAGATACCGATCGAGGCGATCGCCATCACGTACAGCACCGAGACGGGCAGGTCGGTGATCTGCAGCCGGGTGTAGGTGTCGGTGAACGGGATCTTCACCGTCGGCCCGAACGGGATCACCGCGAACGTCATGAACGCGGGGATCGAGACGATCACCGGCGCCGCGATGTAGACGAACTTGTCCACACCCTTCGGCGTCAGGTCCTCCTTGAACATCAGCTTCATACCGTCGGCGAGCGACTGCAGCAGACCGAACGGCCCGTGCACGTTGGGGCCGACGCGGTGCTGCATCCGGGCCACGACACGACGCTCGAACCAGATGTTGAACAGCGTGAAGACGACCAGGAAGATGAAGACCAGCAGCACCTTCAGCCCGACGACCCACCACGGGTCGGAGCCGAACCCCACCTGCGGGGTGTCGGCGAGCGGGATCAGACTCATGCGTTCCCTCCGGCGATGGTGACGATCGAGCCGTGGTCGGCGTGCAGTGCGCGCCGGACGTGTGAACCGGCCGAGTTCGCCGGCAGCCAGACGACGTTGTCGGCCATCGCGGTGATGACCACGGGCAGCCGGATCGAGCCGGAGGCCGTGCTGACCACGAGCTCGTCGCCGTCGGTCACGCCGACGCGGTGAGCCGTCGTCAGCGAGACGCGGGCGACGGCCTTGCGCGCGGTGGCGACCAGGTACGGCTCGCCGTCGTTGCTGCGGCTGTCGTCGATCAGCATCCGCCAGGTGGCGAGGCGGGTGGAGTCGAACGCCCCCTGCCCCGGCGCCGCGTGGTACGTCGGCTCGGCGGCGCGGGCGCCATCCCAGCGGCCCAGCTCGTCGAGCTCACGCTTGGCCCCGGCCGGGGTGCTGAAGCCGAGCGGCGTGTCCAGCTCGTTGGCCAGGGCGGCCAGCGCGCGGACATCCGGCATCGCGGTCGGCACCTCGAGCACGACCGGAAACGGCCGCTCGCGACCTTCCCAGTTCACGAAGGTGCCCGACTTCTCGGCGGGCGGCACAACCGGGAACACAACGTCGGCGTATTCGGTTACCTGAGAGGTGCGGACCTCGAAGCTGACCACGAACGGCGCGGCCTCGAGTGCGGCCAACGCGACCTCGGGGTTCGGCAGGTCGTCGATCTCGACACCACCGACGACCAGCGCGCCAAGGGATCCGGCGCTCTCCAGTACGGCGTTGAGGTCGCGACCGGACGAGGACGGCAGACCGTCCACACCCCATGCGGCTTGCAGGTCGACCCGGGCGGCGGCGTCGCTGACCTGGCGCCCACCGGGCAGCAGGTTCGGCAGGCAGCCGGCCTCGACCGCACCCCGATCACCCGCACGACGTGGGATCCAGGCGATCTCGGCACCCGTGTCGAGCGCGAGCCGCAGGGCCGCCGACAGCGCACCAGGCACGGTCGCGAGGCGCTCGCCGACGATGATGACCGAACCGGCGCCGAGGGCCGCGCGAGCTTCCGCGGCGATCGGGCCGGCGGCGTTCAGGTCGCTCAGTACGGCGGCCTCGCTGCCCGGCGCGGTCTGGATGACCTGGCCGTTGAGCTTCTCGACACCACGCGATCCGTACGCCGCGATCGTGAAGACCTTGGTCCCGGCGGCGCGAACGCCCTTGCGCAGGCGCAGGAAGACCGAAGGCGCTTCCTCCTCCGGCTCGAACCCGGCCAGCAGCACGCTGCCCGCCCGCTCCAGATCGCCGTACGTCGCACCAAGCCCTGTCCCGGCCACGACGGCGGCGAGGAACTCGGCCTCCTCCGTGGAGTGCGGGCGGGCCCGGAAGTCGATGTCGTTCGTACCCAGCGCGACGCGGGCGAACTTCGAGTACGCGTAGGCGTCCTCGAGGGTCAGCCGGCCACCGGTCAGCACGGCCGCATTGCCCTTGGCCTTTGCGAGGCCTTCAGCGGCGATGGTGAGCGCCTCGGGCCAGGACGCGGGCCGGAGCTCGCCGTCCTCGCGGACCATCGGGTGCGTCAGCCGGTCGCCGGTCGTCGCGTAGTTGAACGCGAACCGGTCCCGGTCGGAGATCCACTCTTCGTTGACCTCGGCGTCGTCCCCGGCCAGGCGGCGCATGACCTTGCCGCGACGGTGGTCGGCCCGGATCGCCGCGCCACCCGAGTCGTGCTCGGCCACGGTCGGCACCGACACGAGGTCGAACGGCCGGGAGCGGAACCGGTACGCCGCGCTGGTGAGCGCGCCGACCGGGCAGATCTGGATCGTGTTACCGGAGAAGTAGCTCTCGAAGGGCTCCTTCTCGTAGATGCCGACCTGCTGCAGCGCGCCTCGCTCGATCAGCGCGATGAACGGGTCACCGGCGATCTGCTCGGAGAAGCGGGTGCAGCGGGCGCAGAGCACGCAGCGTTCGCGGTCCAGCAGCACCTCGGCCGAGATGTTGATCGGCTTCGGGAAGGTCCGCTTGACCTCGGTGAACCGGCTCTCGCCGCGCCCGTTGGTCATCGCCTGGTTCTGCAGCGGGCACTCGCCGCCCTTGTCGCAGACCGGGCAGTCCAGCGGGTGGTTGATCAGCAGGAACTCCATGTTCCCGTGCTGCGCCTTGTCGGCCACCGGCGAGGACACCTGCGTGCGGATGACCATGCCGTCGGCAACAGTCAGCGTGCAGGAGGCCTGCGGCTTCGGCATCCCGCGACCGTTGCCGGCGTCAACGACCTCGATGAGGCACTGACGGCAGGCGCCGACCGGGTCCAGCAGCGGGTGGTCGCAGAACCGCGGGATCTGGATCCCGATCTGCTCCGCGGCCCGGATCGCCAGGGTGTTCTTCGGGACCTTGACCTCGACATCGTCGATGGTCACCGTCACCAGGTCGGTCTTCTCGACCGCTCCGGCGTTCGCTTGGATGGTCATACCGTCGCTCCCGCAGTGGCGAACAGGGTGGAGGCCATCGGGTCGAACGGGCAGCCACCGTGCTTGAAGTGGGCGATGTACTCGTCCTTGAAGTACTGGATCGAGCTGGAGATCGGGCTGGTCGCGCCGTCACCGAGGGCGCAGAACGAGCGGCCCAGGATGTTCTCGCACAGGTCCAGCAGGGTGTCGAGGTCTTCCTCGCTGCCCTTACCCGCCTCGAGCCGCTCCAGGATCTGGACCAGCCACCAGGTGCCCTCGCGGCACGGGGTGCACTTACCGCAGGACTCGTGCTTGTAGAACTCGGTCCAGCGCAACACCGCCCGGACCACACAGGTGGTCTCGTCGAAGATCTGCAACGCCTTCGTGCCCAGCATCGAACCGACGCCGGCCACACCTTCGTAGTCCAGCGGTACGTCGAGGTGCTCGGCCGTCAGCAACGGCGTGGACGAACCACCGGGGGTCCAGAACTTCAGCTGGTGCCCGTTCCGCACGCCGCCGGCCAGGTCGAGCAGCTCCCGCAAGGTGATGCCGAGCGGAGCCTCGTACTGACCCGGACGGGTGACGTGCCCGGACAGCGAGTACAGCGTCATGCCCTTGGACTTCTCGGTGCCCATCGAGGCGAACCAGTCCGGGCCGTTGGCGATGATCGCCGGGACCGACGCGATCGACTCGACGTTGTTGATCACCGTCGGGCAGCCGTACAGACCGGCGACCGCGGGGAACGGCGGGCGCAGCCGCGGTTGACCGCGACGGCCTTCGAGCGAGTCGAGCAGAGCCGTCTCCTCGCCGCAGATGTAGGCGCCCGCACCGGCGTGCACCACCACGTCGAGGTCGTAACCGCTGCCCTGGATGTTGGTACCGATGTAGCCGGCGGCCTTGGCTTCCGCGACGGCCTGCTGCAAGCGTCGTACGACGTGCAGGACCTCACCGCGGACGTAGATGAAGGCAACGCTCGCGCGGATCGCGTAGGACGAGATGATGACGCCCTCGACCAGCGTGTGCGGCGAGGCCAGCATCAACGGGATGTCCTTGCAGGTGCCCGGCTCGGACTCGTCCGCGTTGACCACCAGGTACTTCGGCTTCGGGTTGTCCTGCGGGATGAAGGACCACTTCAAACCCGTCGGGAAGCCCGCGCCGCCACGGCCGCGCAGACCGGAGTCCTTCACCGCGGTGACGACGTCGGCCGGCTGCATGGTCAGCGCACGCTTGAGCGCGCTGTACCCGCCGGAGCGTTCGTACGAGCCGATCTGCCAGGCACGAACCTGGTCCCAGTTGTTCGACAGCACCGGGGTCAGAGGAGCCACGTAGGACATCAGTCTTCCTTCCGCGTGTCGTCGGTGTGCACGGCCTGCGACTCACGGCCCGGCTGGTCTTCCGGCCGGGGACCGGGCGCGCTCTGGGTGGGAGCCGTACCGCTGGCCTGGCTCCCGGGAGCGGTCCAGTTGCGCTCGCGGGCCAGCCGGAGACCGGCCAGCGTCGCCTTGCCACCGGTCGGGCCCTCGTCGGCGCGGCCGTCGGGGAAACCGGCCAGCACGCGCTCGGCTTCCTTCCAGGTGCAGATGGTGGCGCCACGCGGCGACTTCACCTCGGTACCCGTGCGCAGGTCGTCCACCAGCTGGGTGGCCGACTCCGGCGTCATGTCGTCGAAGAACTCCCAGTTCACCATCATCACCGGCGCGTAGTCGCAAGCGGCGTTGCACTCGAGGTGCTCGAGGGTGATCTTGCCGTCCTCGGTGGTCTCGTCGTTGCCGACGTCGAGGTGGTCCTTCAGGCGCTCGAAGATCAGGTCGCCACCCATCACCGCGCACAGCGTGTTCGTGCAGACGCCGACGTGGTAGTCGCCGACCGGACGACGCTTGTACATGGTGTAGAAGGTCGCGACCGCCGACACCTCGGCACCGGTCAACCCGAGCACCTCGGCGCAGGCCTCGATGCCCTCGGGGGTGACGCGACCCTCGACCGACTGCACCAGGTGCAGCATCGGCAGCAGCGCCGACCGGCCGACCGGGTAACGCGCCGCCAGCTCCCGCATCTCGGCGATCGTGGTCTCACCGATCTTCGAGTCACCGGTGCTGTACGGCACGGTCTTGTTGGTCGATGTGCTCTCAGCCATCAGCGGTCCACTCCACCCATCACCGGGTCAAGGCTGGCGACGGCGACGATCACGTCGGCGACCTGGCCGCCCTCGCACATGATCGGCATCGCCTGCAGATTACAGAAGGACGGGTCGCGGAAATGCGCCCGGAACGGTTTGGTGCCACCGTCCGACACCACGTGCGCGCCGAGCTCACCGCGAGGCGACTCGATCGCGACGTAGGCCTGGCCGGCCGGGACCCGGAAGCCCTCGGTGACCAGCTTGAAGTGATGGATCAACGCCTCCATCGACTCGCCCATGATGTGCTTGATGTGGTCGAGCGAGTTGCCCATACCGTCGTTGCCGACGGCGAGCTGGCTCGGCCAGCCGATCTTCTTGTCGGCCACCATCACCGGGTCGCCGTCCATCTTGGCCAGCCGGTCGGCGCACTGCTCGACGATCTTCAGCGACTCGTGCATCTCGTCCAGGCGGATCCGGAACCGGCCGTAGGCGTCCGCGGTGTCGCGGACCGGTACGTCGAAGTCGTACGTCTCGTACCCGCAGTACGGCTGGGTCTTGCGCAGGTCGTAGCCGTAGCCGGCCGAGCGCAGCACCGGACCGGAGATACCGAGTGCCATGCACCCGGTCAGGTCCAGGTGGCCGACGCCGCCCAGCCGGGCCTTGAAGATCGGGTTCGCGTTGCAGAGCTCGGCGTACTCGGGCAGGTGCTTCTGCATCCACTTGATGTAGTCGCGGATCTTGTCCAGGGCGCCCGGGGGCAGGTCCTGGGCGACACCGCCGGGCCGGATGAACGCGTGGTTCATCCGCAGGCCGGTGATCAACTCGAACAGGTCGAGCGTCATCTCCCGCTCGCGGAAGCCGATCGTCATCACGGTCAGCGCGCCGATCTCCATACCGCCGGTGGCGATGCAGACCAGGTGGCTCGAGATCCGGTTCAGCTCCATCAGGAGCACCCGCATCACGTTCGCCTTCTCCGGGATCTGGTCCTCGATGCCGAGCAGCCGCTCGACCGCGAGGCAGTACGCCGTCTCGTTGTAGAACGGCGACAGGTAGTCCATCCGGGTGACGAACGTGGTGCCCTGGGTCCAGGACCGGAACTCCATGTTCTTCTCGATACCGGTGTGCAGGTAGCCGATGCCGCAGCGGGCCTCGGTGACCGTCTCACCCTCGATCTCGAGAATGAGCCGGAGCACGCCGTGCGTGGACGGGTGCTGCGGGCCCATGTTGACGACGATGCGCTCTTCGGACTCGTCGCCGATACCGGCGACGACCGAGTCCCAGTCCTGACCGGTGACGGTGAAGACCTTGCCTTCGGTGGTGTTCCGGGCGGTTGAGGGCGCAGCGTAGGGATCCGTTGTACTCATTAGTTGTACGACCTCCGCGTGTCGGGCGGCGGGATGACGGCGCCCTTGTACTCGACGTCGATGCCGCCGAGCGGGTAGTCCTTGCGCTGCGGGTGTCCCGGCCAGTCGTCCGGCATCTGGATCCGGGTCAGCGCCGGGTGTCCGTCGAAGATGATGCCGAAGAAGTCGAACGTCTCACGTTCGTGCCAGTCGTTGGCGGGGTAGACACTCACCACGGACGGGATGTGCGGGTCGGCGTCCGGGCAGGACACCTCCAGCCGGATCCGCCGGTTGTGCGTCATCGAGAGCAGGTGGTAGACGGCGTGCAGCTCGCGACCGGTCTCGTTCGGGTAGTGCACACCGCTGACGCCCGAGCAGAACTCGAACCGCAGTCCCGCGTCGTCGCGGATGTGCTGGGCGACCTCGAGCAGACGCTCGCGCTTGACGTGAATGGTCAGCTCGCCACGATCGGCGACGACCTTCTCGATCGCGTCGTCGCCGGCCAGGTTCTCCAGCCGCTCGGCCACCTCGTCGAACCAGCCGCCGTACGGCTTGACCGATCCGCCGGGCAGCGCGACCTGGCGGCGCAGGCCACCGAAACCGGAGGTGTCACCAGTACCGCGGACACCGAACATGCCTTCGCGCTGGTCGACGATCTCCGGGTGGCCCGGGGTCTGCGCGTCACTGCCGGCCGACGTGGCCGGCAGGTTCTCTGGTTGGGTAGAACTCATCGACGTCCTCGCTTCGCTCCGGGCGCCGATGAGGCACAAGTCGCGCTGTACTTGATTGTTCGCTCGCGCAGCTCGCTCACCGGAGCAGACCCTTCATCTCGAGCGTCGGGGCCGCGGCCAGCGCGGTCTTCTCCTGCTCGGCGGCGAGCGCCTTCGCGTTGGACCCGAGCTTCGCCTGCTGGATGTCCTCGTGCAGTTTGAGGAACGCGTCGAGCAACATCTCCGGCCGCGGCGGACAGCCCGGCAGGTACATGTCGACGGGCACGACGTGATCCACGCCCTGCACGATGGCGTAGTTGTTGAACATGCCGCCGGAGGACGCGCACACGCCCATCGCCAGCACCCACTTCGGGTTCGGCATCTGGTCGTAGATCTGGCGCAGCACGGGGGCCATCTTCTGGCTGACCCGGCCGGCCACGATCATCAGATCGGCCTGGCGCGGCGACGCCCGGAAGACCTCCATGCCGAAGCGCGCCGCGTCGTACCGCGGGGCTCCGGTGGTCATCATCTCGATCGCGCAGCAGGCCAGCCCGAAGGTGGCCGGCCACAGCGAGGCCTTCCGCATGTAGCCGGCCAGCCCCTCGACCGTGCTCAGCAGTACGCCGGCGGGCAGTTGTTCCTCAACACCCATGACTCAGTCCCATTCCAGTCCGCCGCGGCGCCAGACATAGGCGTACGCGATGAACACGGTTGCGATGAAGAGCACCATCTCGACCAGACCGAACAGCGCCATCGAGTCGAACGCGACGGCCCACGGGTACAGAAAGATGATCTCGATGTCGAAGATGATGAACAGCATCGCGGTGATGTAGTACTTCACCGGGAAGCGGCCACCGCCGACGGGCTGCGGGGTCGGCTCGATGCCGCACTCATAGGAGTCGAGCTTGGCCCGGTTGTAGCGCTTCGGGCCGACAACTGCGCTCGTCACCAAGGTGCCGGCCACGAAGATCGTAGCCAGGATTCCGAGGATGAGAATCGGTACGTAAGGGTGCATCGTGTCCGTGCTCCCTCCTTCTGCGTCCGTACTGCCGGATCGGTGCCTTGTCTACTGCCTTCTACTGCCGACGGGACAAGTTGTTACCAGTCCCGCTGTGGTGTTGCTCACCCGCCCCACCGTTTGCGCGGATGGGCTTCGTTGTGTCACGCCTGTCTCAGGCGGCCGGGGCCACCTTTGTCAGACCGTTGATGATCTTGTCCATCACGTCACCGTCACGGGGGTCCGTGAGGTTCGCGAGGAGTTTGAGGGTGAACTTCATCAGCGTGGTGCGCGGCAGACCGTACTTCGTGCACAGCCGCATCACCTCCGGATTTCCGATCAGCTTCACGAAGACCCGGCCGAGCGTGTAGTAGCCGCCGTACTCCTGCTTGAGTGCCTTCGGGTACGCCGACAGGGCGCGCTCGCGCTGACCGGGCAGGCGCCGCAGAGCCTGGGCCGCGACCTCGGCCGCGAACGCGCCGGACTCCATCGCGTACGGAATGCCCTCGCCGTTGAACGGGTTGACCATGCCGCCGGCGTCACCGAGCAGCATCAGGCCGCGGGTGTAGTGCGGCTGCCGGTTGAAGCCCATCGGCAGCGCGGCACCCCGGATCGGGATGGTCTGGAACTCGTCGCGGAACTGCCACTCTTCCGGGGTGTGCTTCAGCCACTGCTTGAGCAGGTCGCTGTAGTCCACCTTGCCGAAGGCGTCCGAGGTGTTCAGGATGCCGAGGCCGACGTTCACCGTGCCGTCGCCCATGCCGAAGATCCAGCCGTAGCCCGGCAGCAGGTTGCGACCGCCCGGCTGCTTGGGGTCATCGGCCCACAGCTCCAGCCAGGACTCGAGGTAGTCGTCGTCGTGGCGCGGGCTGGTGAAGTAGGTGCGGACGGCAACACCCATCGGGCGGTCGTCGCGCTTGTGGATGCCCATGCCGATGCTGAGGCGAGAGGAGTTGCCGTCGGCGGCCATCACCAGCGGCGCGCGGAACTCGATGTCGTCGCCGGCCCGGCGGCCGTTGTCGTCGACCGGCTTCGCGACCACGCCGATGATGTGACCTTTGGCGTCCAGGATCGGGCCGGTGACGTTGGTCCGCTCGCGCAGCTTCGCGCCGGCCTTCACGGCCTGCCGCGCGAGCAGGTCGTCGAAGTCCATCCGGTTCCGGGTCAGGCCGTAGTTCGGGTGGCTGGACAGCTCGGGCCAGTCCAGCTGCAGGACATGCCCGGCACCCTGGATGCGGAGACCGTAGTTCTGGATCCAGCCGGCCTCGGGCGAGATGTCGATGCCCATGTTGATCAGCTGTTTCGTACCGCGCGGGGTGAGGCCGTCGCCGCACACCTTCTCGCGCGGGAACGCGGTCTTCTCCAGCAGCAGTACGTCGAGGCCGGCATTCGCCAGGTGGTACGCCGCGGAGGAGCCCGCAGGCCCCGCGCCGACAACGATCACATCTGCGGTATCGGCCTGTTGCCGACCCGTGGTCGACGCGATCTGGCTCATCTCATCCCGGCCTGGCTGGTAGCGGGTCGATCTCTGACGGTTGTCCCGGGAGTAGTGCGGAACTCCTCGTGAACTGATTCACGAACCCAGGACACGGGACAGTCTAGGACTCGTCAACGATCCTGAAAAACCGGCCCGGATCCCTTTACCAGCAGACGATTTACGCAAGATGCGCGGTTCGTAAATCGCTTTCCCACCAGTGGTGTCAGTGGTCTGGTTTTGTCAGGCTGATTTGCGGGCGCGGTGGATGGCTACGACGCCGCCGGTCAGGTTGCGCCATTGGACATCGGCCCAGCCACTCGCCTCGATCGTCTTGGCGAGCGTGGCCTGATCCGGCCACGCGCGAACCGACTCGGCGAGGTAGATGTAGCCCTCGGGATTCGTCGCGACCGCCTTCGCCAAGGTGGTCACCCCGCGCATCATGTACTCGAGGTAGGCCACCCGGAACGGCTTCCAGGTCGGGTGTGAGTTCTCCAGTACGACGAGCCGGCCGCCGGGCTTGGTCACGCGCAGCATCTCGGCCAGCGCCACCTTGACGTCGTTCACGTTGCGCAGCGCCCACGAGATCGTCACGCAGTCGAACGACTCGTCCGCGAACGGCAGGTGCAACGCGTCACCCGCGATGAAGTCCAGATCCGGAAACATCCGCCGCCCGACCCGGAGCATGCCGATCGAGAAGTCGCACGACACGACTTCGGCGCCGGCCTCGCGCAGCTTGACGCTCGACGAGCCGGTACCGGCGGCGAGGTCGAGGATGCGGTCGCCCTTGCGCGGGTCGATCGCGGCCAGCGTCTGCGGGCGCCAGTGGTACTTCTCCAGGCCGAGAGTGGCGACCGCGTTGGTGCGGTCGTATCCCTCGGCGAGGTCGTCGAACATGGCCGCAACGGCCTCGGGCTGCTTGCTCAGATCGGCTCGGCTCACGTCCCCAGTCTCGCACCCGTCGTCCGTCGCGTTGGATGCGCTCGGTCGGGTTGGGCGGGGGGTGAATTGGGGCACTCGGCATGATGTGTCACGGAAGTAGGCCTACGCTTGCTTGCCGTGAGGCTTCTGTTCCGTGGTCGACGAGGAGAATTCGTGAGCGGACGTCTGCGGGGAGAGCGGCGAGCGTCGTCAGGCAATGGACGGACCACCTCGTGAGCCTGCTGGACGTCTATCCGGCCGGGGCTCCGGCGCCGCATCTGGTGGTTCGCAGCCACGTTGTGACGGATGTCTCGCCGACCCTGATGGACCACCTACCCACCGAAGGCGCGCTCGCCTGGGTACGACGTGGTGACGGCATCGTCGGTTGGGGGGTCGCCGCCCGGCTGGACGTTGCCGGGAGCAACCGTTTCACCGAGGCGCAGGCCTGGTGGAAGCGACTGACCTCGGCCGCCGTGATCCGGGACGACCTGGACGTACCGGGTTCCGGCCTGGTCTGCTTCGGTTCGTTCGGGTTCACCGACGAAGACCCGAGCGAGCTCGTCGTACCGGAAGTGATCGTCGGCCGTCGTGGCGGCACCACCTGGGTGACGACGATCTCGCCCGCCAGTTCGCTGGCCGCTCCCCCGTCGCTGGTCCGGCACGAGCCCGACCCGGTCGGCCCGATCGCCTTCGCCGACGGCGCCCGCTCCGGCGCCGCGTGGTCCGCGATCGTCGCCGACGCGGTCGGCCGCATCACCGGCGGTGACGTCGACAAGGTCGTCCTCGCGCGCGACCTGATCGCGATCGCCGACCAGCCGATCGACTTGCGCCGCCCCTTGCGCCGGCTCGCCGCGGCGTACCCGAACTGCTGGACGTTCGCCGTCGACGGCCTGATCGGCGCGACGCCCGAACTCCTGGTCCGCCGGGAGAAGGGCCTGATCACCTCGCGAGTACTCGCGGGCACCATCCGCCGTACGGGCGACGACGCGCACGACCTCGCCCTCGCGGCCTCACTCGCCCGGTCCAGCAAGGACCTGGAAGAGCACGAGTTCGCCGTACGCTCGGTGGCCGACGCCCTCGAACCGCACTGCCAGTCGATGAACGTGCCCGAGACGCCGTTCGTCCTGCACCTGCCGAACGTGATGCACCTCGCGTCGGACGTCGCCGGCGTCGCGGCGAATGGCGCATCCGCCCTCGGCCTCGCCGCCGCCCTGCACCCGTCCGCCGCGGTCTGCGGTACGCCGACCAACGTCGCGCGCGACCTGATCAGCGGCATCGAAGGCATGTCCCGCGGACGCTATGCCGGCCCGGTCGGCTGGCTGGACGCGAGCGGCGACGGCGAATGGGGTATCGCGCTGCGCTGCGGCCAAGCCGATCCGGAAGACCCGCGCCGAATGCGCCTGTTCGCCGGCTGCGGCATCGTCGCGGGCAGCGATCCCGCGGCCGAGTTGGCCGAGTCGAACGCCAAGCTGGTTCCGATGAGAGACGCGTTGGGAGACTGATCTCCGGTGAAACTCACGAAGTACACGCACGCCTGCGTCCGCCTCGAGAAGGACGGCAAGGTCCTGCTGGTCGACCCCGGCATCTGGACCGAACCCGAAGCCTTCGAGGGCGTGGACGGCATCCTGGTCACCCACGAACACCCCGACCACCTGGACGTCGCCCGCATCCTGCCGCTCGCCGTCCCGATCTGGACAAACGCCTCAGTCGCCTCGGTCCTCACGTCCGCCTCCGCTGACTCGGCCTCCTCCGCTGGCGTGGCCGGTCTAGCTGACCGGGTCACCGTCGTATCGGGTGGAGAGTCGTTCGAAGCGGCCGGATTCTCAATCGGTGCCTTCGGCAACGACCACGCGATCAGCCTTCCCGAGCTGGGCGTTCCCTGCCAGAACGTTGCCTACCTCATCGAAGACGCCGTCTACCACCCCGGCGACTCCTGGACCCGCCCCAACCGCGCCGTCCACACCAACCTCGTCCCCCTGGCCGCCCCCTGGCACACACTTCGGGACGCCATCGCCTACATCCGCGAGGTCAAAGCCGAACAAGCCATCGGCATCCACGACGCCGGCCTCTCCCAAATCGGCCTCACCCTGTCCACCACCATGCTGACCAACCACGGCCAAACCCCCTACACCCCCTTAACCCCCGGCACCACCACCCACCTCCCGTAACCCCCTCCCCCTCCTGCCGCCGCTTCCACTTCCGCTTCTTCTTCTGCGTTGATTCGTCTGCATCCGCTCGCCCCTTCTCTACGGCGGGTTCGAATGGTCACCGGCGTAGGCGGGCGGATTCGGACGAATCAACGCAACAAGTAGGGGGGAGGTACAGCGGGTTAGGTGAGGGCGTAGCGGGTGAAGGTGGTTATGGGGGTGTAGCCGATGGCGCGGTAGATCTTGTTGGAGGTGGGGTTGGAGAGGTCTGTTCGGAGGCAGACTTCGGGGAATTCCTCGCGCAATACCGCCGACACGTGAGCCGTTAGGGCGCTGGCGTAGCCGTGGTTTCGGTGTGCCGGCGGGGTGTAGATAGGACCGATACGCGTCGTGCCGAAGACCGGGATTTGGTGGCCGAGCATGCTGACCGGTTGGCCGTCGTACTGCCAGAGCCACATTTGGCCGGCGGCGATTCGGGCGAGGGTCCAGGCTTCAACGTCGTGTTCGCCGCGGCCGGCGCCCGGGATCGGTTCAGGTGCGGGTTCGGCTTCGAGGCGGTAGGCGTCCACCCATTCGGCGCACAGGCCGGCGTCTGCCTCGAAAGCCGGTCGGGCTGAGCCTTGCGCGTTCTGGGGCACCAGTTCGCCGAGGCGGTAGAGGCAGATTCCGTCGACCTCGCGTGGAGTGACCCCGCGCAGTTCGGCCCAGCGTTTGGCGAAGATCCGGGCGGTGTCGGCCATCCCCTCCAGCAAGACCGAATCCGGCCGGGACGTGGCGACGGCGTCCGCGGCTTCGACGGCCAGATGGGGCGCGAGGCCGCCCAGGTAGATGCCCTTGCGCGCAGTCCACAGGCAGGCACCGATCACGTCGTCGGTTGCTCCGTGCAACGAGAAGAAGTACGGGTCCGGTTCGTCGCCCTGGGCAACGGACAGCCGGTCCTGCACGGTTGCCAGGAGCACCGAATGCAAGACCGGATCCCTTTGCAGGAAGGCGAACACGGTGGTCTTGAACTCTTCGGCGTCGCGCGTGACTCGCACCGTCATGAGGGCACGCTAACCCGGTCAAGGGCTGGGGCGCCATGCCCGCAACCGCACGATCAGGTGAAAACGTAGTCCACGAAGTCCGCTACCGGCCGGTAGCCAAGAGCCGCGTAGATCTTGTTCGAGGTCGGATTCGCCAGGTCGGTATAGAGGCACGCGAGTGATCCCGCATCGACGATCACCCGGCTGACGACAGCGGTCAACGCACTCGCATACCCACGCCCGCGCCGCTCGTCCGGCGTATAAACCGGGCCGATCCGCGACGCCCCGAAAATCGGTTCCCGGAGCGACGCCATGCTGACGACCTCGCCCGCGTCCTCCCACAGCCAGAGCAGGCCACGCTGGACCTGAGTACGCGCCCAGCCGAGGCGTACCTCGTCGGCACCGACCGACAGCGCCACCTCGTCCTCGAAAGCGCCCGCCCATCGCGCGCACAAATCCAGCTCGCCCTCAACCGCCCGCCGGGCCGAACCGCTCGGCGCCGGCGGCTCAGCGAGTACGTCGAGCCGGTGCAGACGAGTCCCCCGGCCTTCGGCGTACGCCTTGCCGGTCAACGTGGACCAGGTCCCGGCGAAGGCGCGCGCCGCGTCCGCCGTACCGCTGACCTGAGGGGCATCCGGGCAGATCGCGGCGTACGTCGCGGCGACCTCCGGGGCGAGCGAGGCGTCGAGGCCGCCGAGGTGGATCCCGCGGCCGGCGGTTCGCATGGCAGCGCCGATGACCTGGCCGGCCGGGTCGTGGACGGAGACCAGCACGGGCGGTTCGTTCTCGCCAAGCATCGGACGGGCGGCCCGGTCGTGCACGTTTCCGAGCAGCACCGTGTTGAGGACAGGGTCCTGCTGGAGGAATCCGAAGACGATCTTCTCGAACTCCGCCGGGACCCGGGTCACCCTTACGCTCACATCGCCGCTCATGTCGACACGGTAGTGATCGCACCCGCCAGATGTCGCCGGAATAACCCGAGATAGCCGTTACCTCCGCCCCGGCCCATTCCGTCTACCCAGCAGAGGCACAACGAAGGGGAGACCGAATGAAGGCCCGAGATCAGGCCGAGTTCAGGGATTACGTGATCGCCCGGAAGGCAAGTCTGCTGCGTACGGCGTACCTGCTGTCGGGCGACTCGCACCGAGCCGAGGACCTGGTGTCCACCACCGTGATCAAGCTGTACGGCGCCTGGAAGTCGGCCCGCGACGCCACCCACACCGACGCGTACGTACGGCGGATCCTGGTCCGCGTCTTCCTGGACGAGAGACGTCGTCCGTGGCGACGCGAACACCCGACCGAGGTGCTGCCGGAACCGTTGACTCAGGCCGACGAGACACCGGTGCATAGAACGGACCTGCGTCGGTTGCTGGACCAGATGCCACCTCGGCAACGGGCGGTGCTGGTGCTCAGGTTCCTGGACGACCTGTCCGTCGACCAGACGGCCGGCGTTGTGCGTTGTTCGGAAGGCGCGGTGAAGACGTTGACGTCGCGTGCCCTCGACTCGATCCGGTGCCTACTCCCCGCCGGCGTGACCACCCGCACCGACTATGAGGAGGCGCTATGACCGAGAAGGCCGAAGTCCAGACCCTGTTCGCCGAACTGACCGACCACGACCCCTTGCTCGACATCGACGTCGACGCCCAGATCACCCGGGGAAAGCGCCGTGTCCACCGCCGTACCGCCGCGTTGGTCACCGCCGCGCTCGCCGTGCCGGCACTGGCGATCGGCGGTGTCCAGACCCTGCGCCAGACTGATACGCCCGTCGCCGTCGCCGAGCTTCCTGGTGTCCACATCGACACACCCACCCTGCCACCGACGGTGCCAGAACTGATGGAGGGTCCGGATGGACCGGGTACAGCCAAGACCCGGGCGCTCATGGCCGAGCTCATCCGGCTCACACCGGAATACGCCGAGGACCTCCGCAAGACGGGCTACGAGCAGAGTTGGTCCTTGGGCGATCCGGGCTGGCGGCCGACTCGCCATCTGTCGGTCGGAACACAGGTTGACGGCAAGCAGGTTCACCCCGAACTGAAAGTAAGCGTGGCCCACCGGCCGTCGGGCAGCCGTGCGCAGCCGATCTGCGACTCGTTGGCGGCACCGAACAAGTGCTCGGACATCCGCCGCCTCCCCGACGGCGCGATCGCCTTCCTCGACGTGGACGTCAACACGCTCGTTCAGAAGGTGACGACGATTGGCACCCGACTGGTCCACCCCGATGGCTTCGAGGTCAGCGTGTCCAGCATGAGTATCGGTGACACCCCTAACCCCCTGACTCTTGCGCGCACTCTGGAGATCGCCCGGGGAATCGCCACGACTCCCTAAGCTGGGCCCATGTCCACCACGCGGTTGTTGTTGCTCGGGGTTGTGCGGATCTTCCAGCCGGCGTACGGCTATCAGTTGCGCCGCGAGTTGCTCACCTGGAACGTCCAGGTCTGGGCGAACATCAACCCCGGTTCGATCTACTCCGGCCTTCGTACCCTTTCCAAGCACGGCTACCTGGCCGAGATCGAGACCACCGAAAGCGACCAGAAGCCCGGGCGTACGTCGTACAAGCTGACGGCCGACGGCGAGAGCGAGTACTTCATCCTGCTCCGCGAGGCGCTTTGGAACGTCTCGCCGTTCCGGCCGGACCGGATGCAGGCGGCGCTGAGCTTTCTCTGGTCCCTCCAGCGGGACGAGGTGATCGCGGGGCTCGAGGCCCGCATCGCGCAGCTGGAGCAGATGAACAAGCAGCAGCAATTCGCCGAGCGCGGTGTTCTGCAGGATCCGGCCACTCCGGACCACGTGGTCGAGATGCTGCGGATCACCGGCGCCCGCGACAGCGGTGAGCTGCAGTGGACGCGGGAGTTCGTTCAGCGGGTGCGCGACGGCGAATATTCGTTCGCGGGAGAGCCGCGAAAGTGGCAACCTCCTGCTGATCTCGTCACCCACTGGGGGCCTCGGAAGGCTCCGGCAGAGTGGACCGAGGACGATTAATCAACTTTGACTATTCAATGTTGACTAGTTCAAACTGGCCAGCATGATGATCGAAGCTCGCGGACTCGTCCGCACCTTCAAGACCAAGCGCGGCCCGGTCCAGGCCGTGCAGGGGGTAGACCTCGATGTGACCGACGGCGAGATCGTCGGTTTCCTCGGCCCGAACGGGGCCGGCAAGACCACCACCATGCGGATGCTGGCGACCCTGATCACGCCGACCAGCGGAACCGCCACCGTCGCGGGCTGTGACCTCGCGAAGGACCCGGTCGGCGTCCGCCGCCGGATCGGGTACGTGCCGCAGAGCGGCTCGACCCTGCCCGAGGCGATCGCCGGTGACGAGGTGGTCGACCACGCCCGGCTGTACGGGATGGACAAGAAGTCGGCGATGGCGGCCGGCCAGAAGCTGTTCGAGGAGCTCGATCTCGGCGGCCTGTGGAAACGCCAGTGCAAGACCCTGTCCGGTGGCCAGCGGCGCCGGCTCGACATCGTGATGGGCCTGGTGCACGAGCCCAAGCTGATCTTCCTCGACGAGCCGACCACCGGTCTCGACCCGCAGGCCCGGGCCAACCTGTGGGAGCACATCCGGCAGCTGCGCAAACGCGGAGCGACGATCTTCATCACCACCCATTACCTGGACGAGGCCGACGCCTTGTGCGACCGGATCCTGGTGATCGATCACGGCAAGATCGTTGCCTCCGGCACTCCGGAAGAGCTCAAGCAGCAGGTCTCCGGCGACGCCGTACGGCTCAGTCTGGCCGACGCCACGCAGGCGCCGGATGTGACCAAGATCGTCGAGGCGCTGGACGGTTCGACCGCCTTCGAGACCGAGCAGAACGTGGTCACCTTCCGGATCCCCAAGGGTGGTTCGGTTCTCCCCGGCCTGCTCCGCTCGATCGATGCCCAGGGCATCGAGTTGGACGGGGTCGAGGTGCACCGCCCGACCTTGGACGACGTCTTCCTGACCATGACCGGCCGCTCCCTGCGGGACGACTCCGGCAACACCGAAGAGACCGAGAAGGAGGCCGTCGCATGACCGTTCTCAAGGAGACCTGGATCGTCTTCAACCGGGCCATGCGACTGTCGCTGCGCAACCCGATGTGGTCGATCCTGATGCTGAGTCAGCCGCTGCTGTACCTGTTCCTGTTCGGCCCGCTGCTGGAGCCGATCACCGCGCAGATCAGCGACGGCGCCACCACGAACGCCTACCAGGTGTTCATTCCGGGCCTGATCGTGCAGCTCGGCATGTTCGGTGCGATGTTCGTCGGGTTCGGCCTGATCGCGGAGTACCGCGCCGGCGTGATCGAGGCCGACCGGGTCACCCCGGCGTCCCGGATCGCGCTGATGGCCGGCCGGGTGCTGCGCGATGTGGTCGTGCTGGTGGTCCAGTCGGTGCTGCTGTTGCTGGTCGCGATCCCGATGGGTCTGCGCGCTCCGATCGGCGGCGTGCTGCTGTCGCTGGTGATCGTCGCGCTGCTCGGCGCCACGTTCGCGTCGCTGTCGTACTCGGTCGCGCTGATCACCAAGAGCGAGGACGCCCTGGCGCCGCTGCTGAACGGGATCGCGATGCCGTTGCTGCTGCTGTCCGGCATCCTGCTGCCGATGTCGATCGGCCCGACCTGGCTGCAGCGGCTGTCCGACATCAGCCCGCTGAAGCACGTCGTGACCGGCGTCCGCGCGCTGTTCCGGGGCGACATCTCCAGCTCCGCCTCGCTGTGGGGCCTGTTCTGGGTAGTCCTGCTGACCGCCATCGGCCTCGCCGTCGGCGCCCGCACCTTCCGCAAGGAATCCGCCTGACCTAGCGGCACGTGACTGCACTTTGCATTCATTCGTCGCAATCCGCCCTCAGCCGCCGACCTCCTGTGCGGGTCCGCTGAGCTGAGCGAGGGCGGATTGCGACGAATGAATGCAAAGTGCAGTTCACCCGGGGGTCGCTCGGGCGGGTTAACGTCCGGGCGGTGAGGGTGTCGGCGTGGGCCAGAGGGGTCGCTGGGGCGTGTCTGGTGGCGCTCGGCGGGTTGGTGACGTCGGTGGTGCCGGGGTCTTCGGTGCTGGCGGACTTCCCGCTGCGGGACAGCCTTGGCGGGCGGATGACCGGGCTGGCGATCGTCGTGGCCGGGCTCGGGTTGATGGTCTGGGCCTGGTTGACCATCGGCCGCGAGGTGCTGACCGGCCGCTGGCGGGATGACTTGGTGCGCTACGCGATGGCCTGGTCCGTGCCGCTGCTGTTCATCCCGCCGTTGTTCAGCCGGGATGCCTGGTCGTACGCCGCACAGGGCGCGCTTGTTGCCGAGGGCCACAATCCGTACGAGGTCGGGCCCGGGGTGCTGGCCGGCCCGATTCTCGAGGCCGTCGACCCGATGTGGTGGTGGACGCCCGCGCCCTACGGGCCGTTGCCGTTGGCGTACGGCGGGATCGCGGCCGACCTGACGATGGACCCGTACCTGCTGATGCTCGCGCACCGGGCGTTGGCCGTGCTCGGGTTCTTCCTGATCGCGTACTCGATCCCCCGATTGGCGCGGGCCTGCCGGGTCGATCCCGTGTTCGCGACCTGGCTTGTCGTGGCGAACCCGATGCTGATCACGCACGGCATCGGCGCCGCCCACAACGACGTACTGATGCTCGGGATCGGGTGTTACGCGCTCACGGTCGCGCTGGACGGCAAATGGGGTACGGCGGCGGTGCTGGCCGGCGCGGCCGCGGCCGTCAAACTCCCGGGCGGTCTGGTGGTGATCGGCATCGCGGCCGTGATGAGCCCGTTGGCCGGCCGGGTTCGCACCAGGCTCGCCAGCCTCGCGATCGCCGGGGCTGTCGCCGTACTCACGCTCGTGACGATCGGCGAGCTGGTCCGGGTCGGTTCCGGTTGGCTCGGCGCTCTCGACGTACCAGGGCTGGTGAAGTCGCCCCTATCGATCGCGAACCTCATCGGCCTCGGCACGTCCGGCGTACTCGACTGGTTCGGCGCGAAGACGGCCGCCCAGCAGGCGCTCGACCTCATCCGGGTGCTCGGCATTCTCGGCGCGCTCGGCCTGATCGCCGTACTCGGGCTGCGTTCGTCGATCCACCAGTCCTCCCGGGCGATCGGCTTCGCGCTGCTGGCGGTCGTGCTGCTCGGGCCGACCGCGCATGACTGGTATTTCCTCTGGTGCCTGCCGTTCCTGGCCGTCGCCCGCCCGGGCCGCCGGATGACGACGGCCCTCGTCGGCGCGAGCGTGATCCTCACCGTGGCGGCACCACTGAACTCGTCCTTGCGAGGTGCCGTGGTGCCGATCATCGTCACCACCTCGCTTGTCCTGATGGTGCTGGGTGCGTTGGTCGGCCGAATCCGCACGCTCCATCCGGAACCGGTTATCCCAGCGCCTCTCCAACCGCAGCCGTGATCGCCGCCTGCAAGTCGCGATGACCTGACCGATCGACGCGGACCTCGATCACGTCGATGCCCTCGACCGTGCCCTCGACCGCGGCGCGCAGGTCCTCACGCGTCTTCGCGAGTCGGTACGGCGTTTGCGTGGCGCCGCAAAGTGCCTCGAGGGAGACGGCGTGCGGGGTGCCGAAGACGCGCTCGAAGTGCTCGGCATGTTCGCCCGCGCCTTGTTCCAGGGTGGAGAAGATGCCGCCGCCGTTGTCGTTGAGTACGACGATGCGCAGGTCGGGCCGAGGCTCGTCGGGACCGATGACCAGGCCGTTCGCGTCGTGCAGGAAGGCCAGATCGCCAAGCAGCGCGTACGTCGGTCCGGCGTTCGCGAGGGCGGCGCCGACGGCCGTGGACAGCGTGCCGTCGATCCCGGCCAAGCCACGGTTCGCGACCGTCCGGATCGGGACCACTGGGGAGAGGTCGAGATCGCGTATGGCGTTCGACGAACCCACCACCAGCATGCCGTCGGCACCGATCGCCTCGGCCATCGTGGCGGCGATGACGGGTCCGGGAAGACCGTCGAGTTTGCCGAGCACGGGTTGGACCAGAGCGTCGGCGGCTTGCCATTTTTCGAGCCAGGCCGGGTCGTCCGGGCCGGTCACCTCCAGCGCGGGAGCGACCAACGAGGCACGTCGTGCGGCATCGGGCCAGCGCCCGGTCGGCGCGACCACGATGACCTCGATCCCGGGTGTCGCGAGCAACTTCGAGACCGGCCGTGACAGGGTCGGGTGGCCGAACACCAGTACCCGCTCGATCTCGCCCGCGAGCGGTGACGAGGCGAGCAAGAGGCGGTACGTCGAGATCACCGACGGGCCGATCCGCGACCGGCTCGACGGCTCCGCGAACAACGGCCAGTTCCCCGCCTCGGCAGCCAGGCGAGCCGATTGCGAAGCGCCGTCCCCCGCGATGACCACGGTCTTCGGCCCGGGCGACACGGCCGAGGGCGAGACCGCTCCCGGATGCACTGTCGTCCAGGCCGCCGTACGGCCGTCGAGCGGTTCGGGCCAGTCGTCCACGCCATCCGGCACCAGCGGTTCCGCGAAGGCGCAGTTGAGCTGGATCGGCCCCGGGTCCGCCGTACGGGCGCCGACTGCGACCGACACGGCCCGCGAGACGACCGAACGCCAGTACGCGACCTGGCCGAGCTGCTTGGACGGCGTACCCATTTCGTGGAACAGCCGGACCGTGTCGCCGAAGATCTTGAGCTGGTCGGTCGTCTGGTTCGCGCCGCTCCCCCGCAGTTCGGGCGGGCGGTCGGCGCTCAGCACGAGCAGGGGCAACCCGCTGTGCGAGGCCTCCAGCACGGCCGGATGGAGGTTCGCGACCGCCGTACCCGAGGTGGTCACCACCGGGACCGGCAGACCCGACCCGCGGATCAGGCCGATCGCGAGAAAGCCCGCGGTCCGCTCGTCGATGCGCACGTGCAACCGGAGCAGCCCGGCGCGGTCGGCCTCGGCCAGCGCCAGTGCCAGCGGCGCGCTGCGCGATCCGGGCGCGAGCACGACCTCCCGCACGCCATTGCGGATCAGCTCGTCGACCACCACGGTCGCGAACGCCGTCGACGGATTCATCGATCACTCCTCAGTAGGGCGTTGACCCGGTCGTACCGGGCCTGCCATCGCTCGGTCGTCGCTTGGTCCGCTTGTGCTCTTGGGGTGACCGGTCTCGTCACCGGCAGCATGCCATCGACGGGCAGCAGTGGCTCGGGCACCACGTCGGCGGTGAACATCGAGACCGTCGCCAGGCCGCAGGCATACGGCAATTCCGGCAGGGCCGCGGCTAGCGCGACACCGGCGGCGATTCCGATCGACGTCTCGAGTGCGGACGACACCACGACCGGCAGGCCGATCTGTTCCGCGATGTCGAGACAGGCCCGGACTCCGCCGATCGGCTGGACCTTCAGTACGGCGATGTCGGCCGCCTCCAAATCCCTTACCCGCAAGGGGTCTTCGGCGTTTCTTATCGACTCGTCGGCCGCTACCAACACGTCCGTACGACGCCGGACCAGCGCCAGGTCTTCCACTGAGGCGCAGGGCTGTTCGACGTACTCCAGGTCGAAGCGGCCGAGCTCCTTCAGCGCGCCGATGGCCTCGCCCACCGACCAGGCGCCGTTCGCGTCGATCCGCACGCGTCCGCTCGGGCCGATCGCGTCGCGCACCGCCTCGACCCGGGCCAGGTCGTCCGCCAGCGTCTGGCCGGGCTCGGCGACCTTGACCTTGGCGGTGCCGCAGCCCGAGGCCCGGACGATCGCGGCGGCCTTCTCGGGACCGATGGCCGGCACCGTGCAGTTCACCGGTACGGCGTCTCGCACCGGCGCGGGCCAGCCGTCGTACGCCGCCTCGCGGGCCGCCCGCAACCAGGCCACGCAGGTGGCGTCGTCGTAGTCGAGGAACGGGCTCCACTCGGCCCAGCCGGCCGGGCCTTCGAACAGCATTCCCTCGCGCACGGTGATACCGCGGAACTTGTTGCGCAAGGCAATCGAATAGACCTTCATCGTGCCAGCTCCCGCAGTCGTTGCCGATCAACCTTGCCCGAGGCAAGCATCGGGAGTTCGTCCAGGTGGATCAATTCGCGTGGCGCCCAGGTGCGCGGCAGTTCGGCCGAGACATGGTCGCGGAGTTCGTCGAGGGTGGCGGTGCCGATGACGAAGGCAACGACCCGGCTGCCCCATTCCTGGTCGTCTACGCCGAGCACGACCGCGTCGGCCACCAGCTCATGGGTGAGGAGGCGTTGCTGAACCGAGGGCAGTACGACGTTCACGCCACCCGAGATCACCACGTCGTCGATCCGGCCAAGGATTTCCAGTCGACCGTCTTCCTTTATGCGGCCACGGTCTTGCGTACGGAAACCCTTGTCCTGCAAGGCTTCCGCGGTGAGCATGGGCTCGAGCCGATAGCCGTCGAACAAGGTCGGCCCCCCGAGCACCACCCGGTCGTTGTCCAGCGCAACGGTAACCCCGTCGAGCGGCCGACCGTCGTACACGCAGCCGCCGCCGGTCTCGGTCATGCCGTACGTCGTCACGACGTTCACGTGAGCGTCGTGCGCACGTTGCTTGAGGTCAGCCGAGGTGGCGGCCGCGCCGACCAGGATCGCGTCGAACGACCTCAACGCCTCGACGTCCGTCTCCAGCAGTCTCGCGAGCTGCGTCGGCACCATCGACGTGTAGCGCCTCTCGCCGGTCATCGCTTTCGCACCATCGCCGAAATCTTCGGCCATCACGGGGTTGATCCCGGCGAGCAGCGAGCGCGTCAGCACCTGCAGGCCGCCGACGAAGTAGGCCGGCATCACCAGCAGCCACTGGCCCGGACCACCCAACCGCGCGTGGGTCGCCTCTGCGGACGCCACCAGCGCCGTACGGGACAGCAGCACGCCTTTCGGTTCGCCGGACGAGCCTGACGTCGGCAGCATCACCACGCCGGACTCAAGCGGTACGTCGACCCGGGCGACGCGTCGTACCCGCTCGGCCAGGGCCGGATCGGCCGGCAGCGGGGCGAACGGGTCGCCGGAACCGTCGAGCACACCACGCAGCGCGGACAGCACGCCGGGCGGTGAGCCGGGGATCAACCGAAGGGTGGTCATCGCTCAAGAGCGTACGACTGACAGAATCCGGCCATGGCCACCCCTGCCCAGTGGATCGAAGGCGCCCGGCCGCGGACGCTGCCCGCCGCCATCGCGCCCGTACTCGTCGGAACGGGCGCCGCGGCGTACCTGGACGCGTTTGTCTGGTGGAAGGCGCTGCTCGCGCTCGGAGTGGCCCTCGCCCTCCAGATCGGCGTGAACTACGCGAACGACTACTCCGACGGCATCCGCGGTACCGACGAGGTCCGGGTCGGGCCGTTGCGTCTGGTCGGCTCGAAAGTCGCGACGCCGCAGCAGGTCAAGACGGCCGCCTTCGTGGCTCTCGGCATCGGTGCGGCCCTCGGCGTGGTGCTCAGTCTCACGTCGTCACCGTGGCTTCTGGTAGTCGGAGCGGCGTCACTGCTCGCTGCGTGGTTCTACACCGGCGGCAAATCGCCGTACGGCTATCGGGCCCTTGGCGAGATCAGCGTGTTCCTGTTCTTCGGGCTCGTCGCAGTGCTCGGTACGACGTACGCCCAGGCAGAGACGCTGCATTGGACTGCCGTGGCTGGAGCCGTCGGAGTGGGCGCTATCGCCTGTGCCCTGCTTGTCGCGAATAACCTCCGGGACATCCCGACAGACACTGCGACGGGCAAGAGGACCTTGGCGGTCGTACTGGGGGCTGCGCGCTCTCGGCAGCTCTACGCGGCCCTGATCCTGCTGGCGTTCATCCTGGCCGTCCTGTGCGCCCTGGCCAGCTTGTGGGCACTCCTCGCGCTGCTGGCACTTCCCCTCGCCGTACGGTCACTGAAGGTGATCCTCAGCGACGCGGTCGGCCCGGCGCTCATCCCGGTACTGCGCATTACCGGCCTGACCGAGCTGGTTTACGCGGCAGGACTCGCTGCGGGGTTGACGATCGGTCACTAATGACGAAGATGTACTAACCTGCATTGGTGCCCTGGAGAGATTCTCGTATGCGCAAGCTCATCGCCATCATCGCTGCGGCCGTCGTCACTCTCGCCTTCGCAGGTGTGACTCCCGCCCAGGCGTACTTGTACACCCGCAACGGGTACACGTTCGCCGACACCAGCTACCGCTACAACGTGCCCGGTTCGTACTTCAAGACCACCAGTCGCTACGACGCCGCCAAGGGCTATCTGTACGTCGGCCTGACCGGCTACGACCAGACCTGTGACCGCTACCAGGCCGCCGTCCGTATCCGCGGCTGGGACGTGCAGACCGCCAGGTGGCGCTACCACAACATCCTCTGGGTCTCGAACCCGTGCAAAGGCCAGGGCTCCGGCACCATCGCCATCCCCGTCCGAGCCCTCGGCGTCGACGCCATCGTCGTAGCCGACGGCCTCCGCGACCTGACCTTCGGCCGCAACAACGTCCGAATCTGGTACCGCTAACCACTCGCGTTACTGCCGCGAGTAGTCACATCTGCCGCCTGTAGGTTGTCTGCGGTGAGCTTTCGGGAGGCGCAGGGCCTCGCGCCAATGACCGATGGGGCGCGCCTTCGCTGGTGGGCAGTGGGTGACACAGCTCGGATGCCTCCCGTGGTGATGCTGCATGGAGGCCCGGGCCTACCGGACTATCTTGGCGACGTCGCCAAGATGGTCGAGGATCTCGCACCCGTCTACCGCTACGACCAGCGTGGCACGGGCCAGTCGCCGTGGCAGGGCCGTCATACCAGCTCGCGGCATGTTTCGGACCTCGCTGAGCTGCTCGACCTGTGGGAGGCCCCTACGGCCGTGCTGATCGGACACTCCTACGGCACAGACCTGGCCTGCCGGTTCTGTCTGACCCACCCGGACAGGGTGGCCGCAATGTTGTTGACGGCCGGGCCGTTTGTCGGTGACTGGCGCGCCGGGGACCGCTTGGAACGCAGCCGCCGCATGTCTGCGTTACAGCAGAACCGGTACCGCGAGTTGGATGAGCTGCGGCACCGCACAGAGGACCAGGAACTCGAGTGGCTCACGCTGGGCTGGTTCACCGACCATGCCGATCCCGAACGCGGTTGGCACTGGGCCGCGAAGGCTGCCCGGCAACGCAGACCAATCAACTACACAATGAATAGTGAACTGGGTAATGAACGACGTTCAGATCCGCTCGATCTGCACCTTGATGAGCTAAGCGCGCGCCTGCCTCCGCAAATCGAGATCCTAGGCAGCGCTGATGACCCTCGCCCTCTGTCAGCACTTGAATCACTGGCGGTCCGGCTCGACGTTCGGCTGACACGGATCGATGGCGCCGGACACGAACCATGGCTCGAGCAGCCCGACGTCGTACGCGCCCACGTTCGGAGATTTGTGCGCGAGAGCCTCCAGCTAGGCGAGACCCCGTCTGAGCGCCGGCGCAGCTGACGTCAGGCGATGGGTTCGCGCCAGCGGCCGGAGACGGAGAAGCGCTCGAGGGTGTCGAGGTAGGGGGCGATGTCGATGCCGCGGGAGCGGAGCCAGGCGTCGTCGTAGTAGCTGTCGGTATAGCGCTCGCCGCCGTCGCAGAGCAGCGTGACGATGCTGCCGGTCGCACCCGTGCGGCGCATCTCGGCCGCGAGGCGGAGCGCTCCCCACATGTTCGTGCCGGTGGAGCCGCCGACGTGCCGGCCGGTCACCCGGCTGGTGAAGCGCATCGCGGCGATCGAGGCCGCGTCCGGCACGGTGATCATCTTGTCCACCACGCCGAGGATGAACGACGGCTCCACCCGCGGGCGGCCGATGCCCTCGATCTGGGACGGGCGGCCGGTCGCGAAGTCGGGATCACCGGTCTCGAAGGCCGGGAAGAAGGCCGAGTTCTCCGGGTCGACCACGGCCACGTTCGTACTGTGCCGCTGGTAGCGGACGTAGCGCCCGATCGTGGCCGACGTACCTCCCGTGCCGGCGCCGACGACGATCCACGCCGGGACCGGGTGCCGCTCGAGGCTCAGCTGCTCGAAGATCGACTCGGCGATGTTGTTGTTACCGCGCCAGTCGGTGGCGCGCTCGGCGTACGTGAACTGGTCCATGTAGTGGCCGCCGGTCTCCTCGGCGAGCCGCTTGGCCTCGCCGTAGATCTGGCCGGACCGCTCCACGAAGTGGCACCGGCCACCGTGGAACTCGATCAGCTCGACCTTCTCCTTGCTGGTCGAGGCCGGCATCACCGCGATGAAGGGCAGCTCCAGCAGGCGGGCGAAGTACGCCTCGCTGACCGCGGTGGAGCCGCTCGACGCCTCGATCACGGTGGTGCCCTCGCGGATCCAGCCGTTGCAGAGGGCGTAGAGGAACAGCGACCGGGCCAGCCGGTGCTTCAGCGAGCCGGTCGGATGCACCGACTCGTCCTTCAGATAGACGTCGATGTCCACGCCGGGCGGCATCGGGAAGACGTGCAGGTGGGTGTCGGCGCTGCGGTTGGCGTCCGCCTCGACCCGCCGGATCGCCTCCGACACCCAGGCCCGGTCAGCGTCGCTGCGCCGGTCCACCTCCCGGCATCGAGCCGCCGACTGCCCCCGTTCGAATACCTCACTCATGGGGTCAGGCTAGTGCCCATTGCCGGTTGTTGCAGGTCGTAGTGTTGGCGGCGGTGGACCAACGGCGGCCTAAAGTGCCGCTACCGACTCTAGGGGGACTACCCAGATGACCGAGAACGCCGAGCGCCCGACCAGGCCCCGGGTGACGCTGACCGACATCAGCTCGCGTGCGTGGGAGCACCCGGCCGACCGTGGTGCGCTGGTGGCGCTGCGGCAGCTGAAGGGCTTCGACTACATCCTGCGCAAGATGTCCGGCCTGATCAACGAACGGGCCTTCCGGCTGCAGTTCCTCGGCTCGGCGATCCGGGTGGACGAGCGCCAGTTCCCGCGCATCCACACCCTCTACACCGAGGCCGGTACGACGCTGGACGTGCGCGAGCTGCCCGAGCTGTACGTGACCAACAGCCCGCTCTGGAACGCGGTCACGATCGGGATGGACCGGCCGTTCATCGTGGTCAACAGCGCCCTGATCAAGGGGCTGGACGAGGAGGAGCTGCGCTTCGTCCTGGCCCACGAGCTCGGGCACGCCCAGAGCGGCCACGCCCTGTACCAGTCGCTGCTGTTCTGGTTGATGCGCCTGACCGGTGCGGTGAACTGGATGCCGATCGGCGCACTCGGCCTGCGCGCGATCATCGCCGCCCTGCACGAGTGGTCCCGGAAGGCGGAGCTCTCGGGCGACCGCGCCGGCCTCCTCGCCGTACAGGACCCGGCCGTCGCACTGCGCGTCCAGATGAAGCTCGCCAGTGGCGGCCAGCTGGAGGAGCTCGACACCACCGCGTTCCTCGCTCAGGGCACGGAGTACGAGGGCGCGGGCGATCTTCGCGACAGCGTGCTCAAGCTGCTGCTGCTCGAGGCCCAGACGCATCCGCTCGCGGTGATCCGGGCGCACGAGCTGCGCCGCTGGGTGGACGAGGGCGAGTACACGGCGATCGTCTCGGGCAACTACCCCAAGCGCCAGGACGACAACGACGCCTCGATGTCCCAGGAGGCGAAGAACGCGGCGAAGTCGTACACCGACGCCTTCAACCGCTCCCAGGACCCGCTGGCCAAGCTCATGCGCGATCTGAACGAAGGCCTCGGCGGCGTAAAGGACTGGGTCTCCTCCAAATTCACGCCGCCACGCAACTAAAATTGCACCGACCCGAATTCGCGAGCGCTTTTACCAAGGTGTGAAGCAAGTTCCGGAACCGGTGGCGGGTTGACGTGGAACCGCTCCCATCGCACGATTCTGCTGCGACCTCCCCTGTTCCGGTCGCATCCGCCCCGGTCGAGTTTTGCGCGCCCGAAAGAAGGTAAAGGCATTTCGGCTGCCTTTCCCTCGGCATGCGTCGGTGAATTCCCTCCGCCCCTGTTCACCGACGCATGCCGATTTCTCGAGGCCAGGTCGACCGGAATCACATCCGGAGGCAATCGTGTTCAGTTTTCGATCTCGCATAACGGCCGCCTTTGCGCTCGCCACGCTCGGCCTGGTCAGCGCCATCGTGGCGCCGGCCGGCAGCCAAGCCGCGCCGACGGCCATCGGTGGCAGCTTCGTGGACAACTTCGACGGCTACAACACCGGTCGATGGCACAAGGCTGACGGCTGGAGCAACGGCGGCATGTTCAACGCGGGCTGGCGCGCCGACCACGTCTGGTTCAGCGGTGGTGTCGCGGGCCTCAACCTGGACAACGCGTCCTGCCCGAGCGGCTGTTCGGGCAAGCCGTACGCCTCTGGTGAGCTCCGCACCAACAACCACTACAGCTACGGGCGCTTCGAGGTGCGCATGCGAGCGGTGAAGGCCTCCGGCACGGTGACCGGCTTCTTCACCTACACCGGACCGAGCGACGGCCAGCCCTGGGACGAGATCGACATCGAGATCCTGGGCAAGAACACCACCCAAATGCAGACCAACTACTTCACCAACGGCGTCGGCGGCCACGAGAAGATCATCAACCTGGGCTTCGACGCCTCGGCCGGGTACCACAACTACGCGATCGAGTGGTGGAATCGCGGCACGATCAACTGGTTCGTCGACGGCCGGCTCGTCCACCAGGAGAACGGCTCACGCGGCCCACTGCCGACCCACCCACAACGCCTCATGCTGAACCTCTGGCCCGGCACCGGCGTCGACGGCTGGCTCGGCCCGTTCACCTATCCCGGCAGGACACTGACCGCCACCTTCGACTCCGCCCGATACACGGCGTACTGAGGGGGCGCGGCTCGACCGCGACAAAGGTCTCGCCGTCCGCAACTTGCCGTCGTAACCTCGAACTGAGGTGGTGAGGTCGATGGAGTGGGTCGCGTTGCTCTTCCTGTTCCTGCTCTTGTGCGCGCTGCTCAACCTGGTGCTGCCGCAGCCGCCGCCGTCGCGCTGGCGCCGGGGTCTGCACGCGGCGGCAGAGCGTGTTGCCGGACGGCTTCGCCGGCGCTCGGCGCCCGAGCCCGATCCGTTCGAGACGTTGCAGTTGCAGACCAGGCTCGGTCAGCTCGCCGGAAAGATCCGCCGGGTCGAGGCGACGCCCCACGTCTACGCGAAAGCGCATCGCTTGATGGCCCTCGAGGCCGCGTACGACGACCTACTCGACGAGGCCTGCCGACTGGCTGGCGTACCCCCGGAGGCCGACCTCCAGCGAGGCGAGGAAAGGCGCTGGCTCGAGGAGCAAAACCTAGCCTCCCGCGGCTGGTCCTGGTGACCCTGAGTTCCGCTCGACCGAAGAGACGCTTCTTCTTGCCGCGAGTGGTCGCGTCTGGTCCGCGATGCCGTCGGCAAGCGGGCCGCCGCGTGGTTCAGATGTGACCACTCGCGGCAAGAAGGAAAGAAAACCTGGGCCGGAAGTGCAGCGGGACCCGGTCTGCCCCCAGACCGAGTCCCGCTTTTTTCTTCCTCCCGCCCGGAGGAAGCCTTTGGTCAGCCCACGTGGACTGAGGTCTTGCCGTCGTTGGCGAGCTCCTGGTGCTTGACCGCGAGGCCGAACAGGACGACTGCCGCCGACCCCAACATGATCGCAGCCGAGACCAAAAAGGCCCGAGTGAACCCGTAGGTAGTGGCAATTCCAGTGAACTGCAGTTCCAGCTGCTTCAGCTTCTCCGGCGTGGCACCGTCAGCGGCGGCCTGCTGGAGTTGCGGGCCGAACTCGCCCATCTTGTCCTTGATGGCGGTGGTCGAGACCGTGCCGAGCGTTGCCAGGCCGATCGCGCCACCGATCTGCTGAACGGTGTTCAGTACGGCGGATCCGACGCCCGAGTCCTCGTCGGCCACACCGTGGACGGCCGTCAGGGTGAGCGGGACGAAGATGAAGCCCATACCCATCGACAGCAGCAGGATGAACGGCAGCAGGTCGGTCAGGTAGGTCGAGTCGATCTCGAGCCGGCTGAAGCCGAACATACCGACCGCGGCCAGACCGGCACCGAAACCGGAGAGCCAGCGCGGATCCATCCGGGCGATCAGCACCGAACTGATCTGGGCGGCGACCACGATGCCGAAGCTGAACGGCAAGAACGCGAAACCGGTCTTCAGCGCGGAGTATCCAAGGATGGCCTGGATGAAGATGCCCAGGAAGTAGAACATCGAGAATATCGCCGCACCGACGGCCAGCATCACGAGGAAGCTGACACCACGGGTGCGGTTGGCCAGGATCCGGAACGGCATCAGCGCGTGCTTCGAGTTGGCCTCGATCAGCAGGAAGATCGCGAGCATCACGAGACCGGCGGCGATGAAGAACACGGTCCAGAAGTCACTCCAACCCGACTCGGCCGCGTGCGTCAGGCCGTAAACCAGTGAGGTCAGACCCAGCGTGCCGAAGATCGCGCCAGGGATGTCGAACTTGCCGGTCTGCCGCGGTGACTCGACCAGATACCTCACGGCGAGCACGGCCACGACCAGGCCGATCGGGGTGTTGATGAAGAAGGTCCAGCGCCAGCTCGCCTCGGTCAGCGCACCACCGAGGATCAGGCCGACGGCCGCACCCGCGCCGGACATCGCGGCGTACACGGCCATCGCGCGGTTGCGCTCCTTGCCGGCCGGGAAGGTCGTAGTGATCAGGGCCAGCGCGTTCGGCGCGGCGGCCGCCGCGCCGACACCCTGCAGGACGCGGCTGATCAGCAGCACGCTCTCGCTCTCGGCGATACCACCGATGAACGAAGCGGCGCCGAACAGCACGACGCCGAACATGAAGACCTTCCGGCGGCCGACGATGTCGCCGATGCGGCCGCCGAGCAGTAGCAGGCCACCGAAGGCGAGCGCGTAGGCGTTGACGACCCACGGCAGGGTCGCGTTGGAGAAGCCGAGGTCCTTCTGGAGGTGCGGCAGGGCGATGTTCACGATCGTGCCGTCCAGCACGACCATCAGCTGCGCCATGCTGATCAGCGCGAGCGCGATACCGAGGTTGCGCGGGGCGGGTCCGTTACCGGTGCCCGTGCCGTCCTGCACCCCGGACCGCTCCGGCACTGGAGCCGTGGCGGTGTTCTCAGACATGCTGATAGTTCCCCTCACTTACGTACTGAATGGATTGGTCTCGCCCGCCGGCCCCTCAGCCGGGTCAGGACTCCCGCGACCCCCGCGCCGCGGGCAGAATCAAGTTGTCGATGACCCGGTGGATCATCGCGTCGTCCGGCTTCCGGTTGAGCACGAACGACTGGTGCACCATCACCGCGGGCAGCGCCGTCGCCAGTAGTTCGACGTCGACGTCCGCCCCGATCTCGCCACGAGCGACCGCCCGCGCGTAGATCTCGTTCACCAGAGCGATCCGCGGTGCCAGGAAGATCCGCTCGAACGCCTGCTGCAGGTCGGCGTCCCGGTGCAGCGCCGTCACCAGCGCCGCCATCACCGACATCGGTACGTCGTCGGTGAACCCCCCTTCGCCGCAGGACATCGCGAGCAGGTCGCCGCGCAGCGTTCCGGTGTCGGCCGATCTCGGCTGACACCCCTTCGCCCGGCTGACCGCGTCCACGACCAGCTCGGCCTTGGTCGTCCAGCGCCGGTACAGCGTCGCCTTACTGGCCTTCGCCGCACTGGCCACCGCGTCCATCGTGAGCCGGTCGTATCCGAGCTCGCTCAGCACCATCACGGTCGCCTCGAGGATCTCGTCCTCGCGATCTCCTTCGACCCTGGGCCGCTGGCGCGTGATGTGGCTGGACTCGCTGGTGATGGTCATGGCTCCCTTAAGACACGCCCGCGACCGGCTTTGTGACATCACCATGGCTTGGTGACACTCCGTGTTCGACTGATCGCAGTAGTACGAAACTGTTTCGTACCATGTCGCAACGATACGAGCTTTTTCCGCCTAACGGCAAACGGTTTACCAAACCTGCCAAGTGAATAGAATCACAAGCCATCACCCCAAGTCACGGGATTTTCCGAAGCCTCACCCAAGGCGCTCGCAAAAGGCCCGCCACCGGTGGGTGACGGGCCTCTTGAAGGGTGGAGCGGATCAGTCTTCGGCGCGGCGGGATTCTTCGATCTTGGTGGAGATGCGGGTGGCCTTCTCCTCGATGGTGCCGGCCAGGCGATCGCGCTGGGCGCGGAGCACGAAGATCGAGGCGATCGAGGTGATCAGCAGGGCCAGCAGCAGGATCGGGAACAGCCCGAGGGTGTTGCGGAGGATCAGCCAGAGCACACCGGCGGCAGCGGCGAAGAGCAGTGCCCGCAGTGCGGTGTAGATGGCGAAGTTCTTCATACGATCAGATCCCGGCGTAGGAGTGCAGCCCAGAGACCAGCAGGTTCACTCCGACGAAGTTGAAGATGAAGACGAACCAGCCCACGATCGCGATGATCGCGGCCCGGCGACCCCGCCACCCGGCAGTCGCGCGAGCGTGCAGGTAGGCCGCGTAGACGACCCACGTCACCAGGGACCAGACCTCCTTGGGGTCCCAGCCCCAGTACCGGCCCCAGGCGTACTCCGCCCAGATCGGGCCCGCCACCAGGACACCGAACGTCCACAGCGGGAACGAGAAGGCCAGCACCTTGTACGCCACACCGTCGATCGCGTCGGACCCGGGCAGCCGTCGCATCGCCCCGGACATCTGTACGCCGTCAACCGCCTTGCGCTCGGCACGAGCCTTGAGCAGGTACAGCACGGACGCCATCGCACCGACGGTGAAGGCGCCACCGGAGATCGCTGCGGCCGATACGTGGATCACGAGCCAGTACGAGTGCAGAGCCGGCACCAGCGGGCCTGCCGGCGTATAGAGGGCCAGCACCGCCAGACCGAGTACTGAGCCGATGACCAGGGTTACGCCGAGCCCGAGCCACTGCAGTTTGTACCGCTTGACCAGCGCGAGGTAGACGATCGCGACGGCCAGGGACGACGTGATGGCGAACTCGTACATGTTGCCCCACGGGGCACGCCCCGCGGCCAGTCCACGAGTCAGTACGCCCGTGAAGTGCAGGACGAACGCCAGCACCGTCAGGAGTACGCCGATCCGGCTCGCGGCCGCCGCCTTCCGCCCGAGCTCACCGGCGGCCTTGACCGCGCCCGAACCAGCCGAGCCCACCGAACCGCGCGAGTCTCCAGACCCGGCGCCGATTCCCGCGGACGACGCGTCTGCCGACGTACGGACGGCGTTGGTCGACGTACTGACAACACCGGCTCCGACCAGAACCGGGTCTTCGGTAGAAGTAGCAGGCGCGACCGTACGGCTGCCGGCCCACTCGATCGTGTGCGAGACCAGGGCCAACGCGTAGACGACCGTGGCCGTCGGGATGACCAGGTTGGAGACGTTCGCGAGGGTCTCCGCGTTCATGGCTTCTCCTGCTCATTCGGTTTAACAGGTGGAACAGGCTTCAAAGCTTTGGCGATCGCGTCGAGCTCGTCCCCGAGGCCGCGCTCCGGCCCGCGGTCCAGGCCGGCGACCTCGACCACGGTACGCCCGTCGGACTCGGTGACCCGAATCCAGGTCCGGCGCGGATGGATGAACAGCGAGGCCATCAGACCGGCGATGGCGAGCAGGATGCCGGCCAGTGCCAGGTTCAGCCCCGGGGTGTGGCTGACCTGCAGCTTCACCCACCGGCTGTACGAGTCGAACGTGATCGAGCCCTGCTTGTCCGGCAACGCGATGCTCTGTCCCGGCGCGAGCTGGAACCGCAGCTTGTCGCCCTTGCCGTTGCCGAACTGGGTCAGCTTCGACTTGTCCAGCTGGTAGACCGACTCCGGCCGCCCGTCCTCGACCGCAGGCCTGCCGTAGTAGGCGGTCAGCACGAGCGCCGGGTTCATGTCGTCGGGGAAGACCGAGATCGGGCCGCGATCGTCGATCACCGCGGTCGGCAGGAAGTACCCCTCGAAACCGAGCTGGTACGGCCGCGCGTCCGGCGCCTTGATCACGCCGAACGACGAGAAGTTCGTGTCCTGCGGGAGGAACGGCGCCGGCCCCGCGAACGCGACCTCACCCTTGCCATCGCGAACCGTCACCACCGGGGCGTACCCGTGGCCGAGCAGGTGCACGCTGGTGCCGTCGACCTTGAGCGGGTGGTTCACACGCAGGTCGTACGACTGCTCAGGCGCGCCCGGCGTCACCTCGTACGTCAGCAGCGCGTTGAACTCGCGCGCGGCACCCCGCTGCGGCCCGGACGTCTCGAACTTGGCCTGGAAGTCCTTCACCGTCAACGAGAACGGCGGCAGGTCGTCCGGGCTGAACGCCCGCCCCGGCACGAAGTCGTCGTACTGCGCGATCGTATTGGCGAAACCGTTGCCCACGACAACCAAGACCGTGCCGCGATAGCCGAACAGCGATCCCCACGCCACCCCGACCAGGACCAGGATGAGCGAGAAGTGGAAGACCAGGTTGCCGGCCTCGCGGAGGTAACCACGCTCGCCCGCTACGGCACCGTCGTACCGCTCGATCCTGAAACGGCGCGACTTCAACGCGCCCGCGGCGGCCTCGAGGACCTCCGCCGGGGAGCCCGTCACCTCGATCTTCTGGTATCCCTGCAGGCGTTGGAGGTTGCGCGGCGGCTTCGGCGGCCGAGCGCGCAACGCCTTTAGATAAACGGAAAGCCGCGGGACGACACAACCGATCAGCGAGATGAAAAGCAATAGGTAGATCGCCGAGAACCAGGCCGACTTGTAGACGTCGAACAGCCCGAGTTTGTCGTAAACAGGGGCCAGCGACGGATGCGCCGCGTAGAAGTCGGAGACCTTCAGCGGGTCGATCCCGACCTGCGGGATGAGCGAACCGGGCACCGCGCCAAGGGCCAGCAGGAACAGCAGGATCAACGCCGTCTTCATCGACGTGAGCTGCCGCCAGGCCCAGCGTGCCATCCCGACCGCGCCGATCGCGGGAGCCCCCTCAGTCTCAGGCTTGGGTGAAGTCTTGAGGTCCGTCATCAGACCGCCGTTCCGAAGTTGCTGACCCAGACCTGGAGGTCACCGGTGATCGAGTCCCACACGCCGGTCACCAGGAGGATGCCGACGGCAACGAGCATCAGCCCGCCGGCCCGCATCACCCAGACCTGGTGGCGCCGTACCCAGGCCACCGCCGCGAGCATCCGACGGAACGCCAGGGCCGCGATGATGAACGGAATACCGAGGCCGAGGCTGAAGACGAGCGCGAGTACGGCGCCGCGGGTGCTGCTGCCCTCGGTCAGCGATAACGTCAGTACGGCGCCAAGGGTCGGGCCCATGCACGGGGTCCAGCCGAAGCCGAAAAGCACACCCAGCAAGGGCGCGGCAGCGATTCCGACGCTCGGCACCTTGTGCACCCGGACGTCGCGCTGGAAGATCCCGAACAGGCCGAGGAAGACCAGTCCGAGCAGGATCGTCACGCCACCGAGCACCCGGGTGATGATGACGCGATGCTCGAGCAGGGCGTCCCCGACCACACCGAAGACGACGCCGGTGAGAATGAAGACGGCGGAGAAACCGAGCACGAAAAGGCCCGAGCCCGCCAGCATCCGGCTCTTGCGGCCGCTATCCAGCTCCGCGGCGGACAAGCCAGTGACGTACGACAGATAGCCCGGCAGCAGTGGCACCACGCAGGGCGAGAAGAACGAGACCATGCCGGCCAGTGCGGCGATCGGCAGGGCCAGCAACATCGAACCGCTCAGGACAGAATCGGCGAACCATTCACCCATTGGTGCGAGCCTTCTCCACCATGTCGACCAGGCTGTTCGCGCTGATCTCGCCGAGCACCCGGACCGCGACGTTGCCCTCGGCATCGATCACCAGGGTGCTCGGGATCGCGCTCGGTGAGATCAGGCCGCGGAAGCCGAGCAGCAGCTTGCCATCCGGGTCGTACACACTCGGGAAGGCGACCTCGAAGGTCTGGACGAACTTGCGGGCGGGAACCGGGTTCTTGTCGCGGGTGTTGATACCCACGAACGCCACCGAGTCGCCCAGTTCTTTTGAGGCCTTGTTCAGCTCGGGGGCCTCATGCCGGCATGGCTTGCACCAGGAACCCCACACGTTGAGCACGACGACCTTGCCGCGGTAGTCCGCGAGGTCCAACTGCTTTCCGTCGAGAGTCTCACCGACCAGCTTCGGCGCCGGCAACCGCGGGGACAGCACCGATACCGTGCCGGTGCCGCTGACGAAGCCGGTCTGCCCCTGCCGCTCCCGATTGGAATCCGCGCCGGTACTGCACGCGGTGAGAGCGAGCAGTAGTACGGCGACCAACAGGGCGGGGCGGCGGCGCACGATCAGGCTCCCCCGGTGAACTTCTTCGGGTCCTTGACCGGCAGCAGGTCCTTCGCGGGCTCCGCGTAACCGACCGAGACGATCGAGTCACCATGGAAGGTGAACGACGTCAGGCTGGCCAGGCTGCACTGCCGTTTCCGCGGGTCGTGCAGCATCCGGCGGCCCTCGACCGCACTGCGCACGATCCAGATCGGCAGCTGGTGCGACACGATCAGTGCCTCGTGCCCGGCGGCCTTCTCCCGGGCGGTCTCGATCGCGTCGCGCATCCGGCGGACGAGTTGCACATACGGCTCACCCCAGGACGGCTTCCACGGGTTGCGCAGCAGCCACCAGGCACTCGGCTGGCGCAGGGCACCGTCGCCGACGCCGAACTTCTTGCCCTCGAACAGGTTGGCCGCCTCGATCACGCGCTCATCGATATCCGGCGTCAGGCCGAACACCTTCGCGATCGGCTCCATCGTTTCCTGAGCCCGCTCCAGCGGCGAGCTGACCAGGTGCACGATGTCGCGCCCGGCCACGTGCTCGGCGACCCGGTCGGCCATCTTCCGGCCGAGCTCGGACAGGTGGTAGTCGGGGATCCGGCCGTAGAGCACACCGCTCGGGTTGTGCACCTCGCCGTGACGCATCAGATGCACGACCGTCGTTTCGGTCACCGCTGTGGATCCCTTCTAACTTTTCACGGCCGCGGCCGCTCGGGCTGCCCCGGGCAGTGCGGCTTCGATCTCGGCCAGCGCGTCGGCATCGAGCGCCGCACTCACGAACCACGCTTCGAAGGCGCTCGGCGGCAGGTAGACGCCGGCGTCCAGCATCGCATGGAAGAAGGCGGCGAACCGGGGCAGCACCTGGGCATTGGCCCCGGCGAAGTCCCGGATCTGCGTGACCGGCTCCGGAGAGTCCACGAAGAAGACGCTGAAGAGGTTCCCGGCGGCCTGGATGAGATGGGGCACACCTTCCTTCTCCAACGCCGTACCGACCATCCGCTGCAACGTGAGCGAGGTCTCGTCGAGCTTGGCGTAGACCTCGTCCGTGGCCAGCCGCAGCGTGGTCAGACCCGCGGTGGTGGCGACTGGGTTCCCGGAGAGCGTGCCCGCTTGATAGACCGAGCCTTCCGGCGCGAGGTGGGACATCAGCTCGGCCCGGCCGCCGAACGCCGCGGCCGGGAAGCCGCCGCCCATCACCTTGCCGAACGTCATCAGGTCCGGCACGACCCCGTCGACGCCGTAGTAGCCCGAGCGGGTGATGCGGAACCCGGTCATCACCTCGTCGGAGATGAACAGCGCGCCGTTGGCACGGCAGATGTCGGCCAGGAAGCCGTTGAAGTTGTCGAGCGGCGGTACGACGCCCATGTTGCCGGGCGAGGCTTCAGTGATCACTGCCGCGATCTGGTCGCCGTACGTCGCGAAGGCCTCGGTGACGGCGGC